>JAJPHM010000001.1 GCA_021325295.1 Nitrososphaeraceae archaeon | reverse complement strand
GTTACATCATATGTACCAGCTGCTAATGTAGCTGACAGTGGTGTGAATCCAGTCTTGACTGTTGTACCTGATTGAGATACGACAGTCCAGTAGCCTGTCAGTGGGTTGCCTGAGGAATCTTGGGAGTTTATCAGAAGGTTGGCAGTCGATGTGGGGCCAGAGACAGCTAATGTTATAGCGGCAGAATGTTGAACCGAGCCACTTGTTCCTGTAACAGTTATAGTGTACGTCCCTGAAGCTGCGCCTGACGATACTGCAAGTGTAAGGTTAGACTGAGGCGGCATGCACTGTGCTGACGAGCTTGGATTGTTGCATGCATATACTGAAGCTGGATTGAATGTTGCAGTTACTCCTGCCGGTAGAGACGGTGCGCTCAACGTTATGCTGCCCGCAAAGCCGGTGGTTGTTGATATAGATATTCCGGCTTTGCCTGAGCTACCAGGTTGTACTGTGATCGAGCTTGGAGAAGCAGAGATTGCAAAGTCCGGGCTTGCAGCTGGCGTGGTAGAGTAGACTGCTGTTAGGGTAATGCCCGTGCTTCCCACAGTTGCTGCATGGTCCCTTGTAGTAGTACCATCAGACCAGTGGTTGAAGTAATAGCCGCCATAGTCGCTGACTGAGACAGTATAGGTCTGGCCGCTGCTTGCAGTGAATGTCGTTGGAGTAAAGCCTGTGTCTACAATAGCACCACCTTGAGATTCGGTGGCATAGTAGCCGTACAGGGTATTGTTGTTCGAGTCAACACTTTTCACTGTAATGCTGGGCTGGCTTGGCGGAGGATCGCTGGGCGAGCCTGCGGTTGCGTAAACTGCCATCAGGTCAGTATCGCCAGTCAAATTCAGAACCCTGTTCCTTATCGTGCTTCCTGTGTCTTGCCAGTGGTCAAATGTATACTGACCATAGTCTGACACGGAAACGACATACTGGCTTCCTGTAGTATCGTAAAATCTCGCCGGCGAGAATCCACTTGAAATAACTGCGCCGTTTTGCGACAGGGTGGCATAAAATCCTGCAAGTGGGCTTCCATTGAACTGGGTATCAACTCCTATGTGAGCAACCTTTACTGCCTTGCCAGCGTCCACTTCCCCGTAACCGTACAGTGTATCCCTTCCGGCAACACCAAGGTCGTCAGCTGAAGCGTCCATAACAGCCCGGATCTCGTCATTTGTCCAGATACCATCGCCATTTGTGGTCGGGTACCAGAGCTTTTCGTTACTGCTTTTGATAAGGGCCACAACTCCTGCAACATGAGGCGCTGCCGCAGATGTGCCGTTTTCGCTGCTATATGAGCCCATGCTTACAGGCACGGTCGAGACTACGTTAACACCGGGAGCCACCAGCTCAAGCTTGGAGCCGGTGGAGGAAAAGCTTGCACGGACGTTATTGGAGTCAGTGGCGCCTACTGCTATTACCTGGGGATATGCCGCCGGGTAGTCAATCTGGTTCGTCCCTTCGTTGCCAGCTGCCGCTACCATTACGATACCTGCATTGTATGCAGCAGTGACCTCGTCTGCCAGAGCTTGGGTGGAGGATGGAAGCCCAAAGCTCATCGAGACAACATCTATCTTGTTGTCTATGCACCACTGAAGGGCTGCAACTATATCGCTGACATAGCCAATGCCGTTGCTATCCAGAACCTTAAGGGCGTAGATCTTGGCATCCGGGGCCACACCGATTATCCCCTTGCCGTCCTGGTTTGCAGCGATAATGCCGCTTACAAATGTGCCGTGCCCGTTGTCGTCAAAGGGGTCAGAAGTCATGTTTACAAAATTGTATCCGCCTGCATAGTTGGAGGCCAGATCTGGATGGTTATAGTCGATGCCTGTATCAAGGACTGCGACCTTGACACCATCCCCTTTTATGCCTGCTGCGTCTGCAGGATATGCGTTAATGTGAGCAACGCTCCATGCACCGTCGTTAAAATATTCGCTTCCTGCTGGAGGCATGTCTTCGGCGTGGACCTGCAGGTCTTCTTGAATGTCTCTTATACCACTAAACTCTTGCTTGAGAACCTGCAATGATGGGAGCATTGAGGAATCTATATCGACAGAGATGCCCTGCATAAAGGGCCTGAAATCCTTGTAGACTTTGCCTCCTATAGAAGAGATTATCTGTTGCTGAACCTGCCAGTTACCAGTATCAAAAAGGATAAAGATCCTCTTTTTGTCAGCGCTCTTAGCTACGGCATTTACAAGAAAAGTTGACGATATAATCAGCCCTGACAGTAATAGGGCCAGCAATAGCCTTGGAAGCATGGGGCATATTATAAGCAGTAATTAATGAAGCAAAACTAACAAAGAGCAATAAGAATAGTCTAGAACCGCACTCAGTCTCTTGCCAGTTGCTGACAGACCTTGCTTATAAGATATATTTAAGTAATACCTGTGTCTAACTAATTATTACCATGGTAGAACTTAAGACTAAGGTAGGACCGAAGGGCCAGATAATAATTCCCAAGGTTCTGCGGGATAGATATGGAATACATGAGGGCGATTTTATCACTTTGGAGCTTACAGACGATGGTATATTAGCGAGGGGAAGGCCTTCTATTGTCGAGCTATCAGCATTTTTGAAGGAGCATGCTAGAAAGCTGTATGAAAAGAATACAAAGAGCCCAAAATTAGGTGAGCTTGGATCTGCATATCTTGAAATGGAATTCGAGGAATGACAAAGAAGGCGTTTCTTGATGCTAGCTTTATGATTTATCTTGATACACTGCAAGCTAAGGGAGACGGGCCTGAAGAAAGCAGAGATAGTATAGATAATCTGTATACTAGAATTTTGAAGGAGTATAGCCTATTTTCTAACGTGCTCACACTTGATGAAACTATTTACATCGCCAAGGCAAAATACCAAGTTGCATACACAGATTCGATAGCTTTTCTAAAGCGCGCTATTCTGCCATTTGTCTTGCTTGTTCCTATTGGTCTAGAAGTATTTAGTGCATCCGAAAAATACATGCAGAAATATGGAATAAAGCCTGCGGATTCTTTGCACCTAGCCAGCATGGAACTTGAGGGCATAAATGTAATAGTATCAGAAGATTCAGGATTTGATCGTCTGGCAAAAGAGGAAGGCATCAGTAGAATATGGATCTGAACACCGGCCGATTTTCATTCTTTGTAATATTGCATTGCTAGCAGAGCGGAATAGGCAAGCTAGAGATAGAATATGCCAATACCATTTGGAAAACCAGCGTTCCAGAAAGTATTTTTGACTTAAACCCAATTCTCTTTACTTCAGTAAAATGAGGATCGTCAGTTACGCATGGAAGTTGAAGTCTCTTGGCAGTAGCCATTATCAAGGCATCAGCCATTGGAATCTTCAGCCTATGACTAATTTCATCTCCTCCTCCTGCTATCTCTGAATCGACTTCAATAATGTTAAATTCTTTTTCGATTGTATTTACTCGCAGCTTTGCAAGAGTTTTACCCTCTGTAGGAAGCGTCAGTTTAAACACTTCATAGATAGTAATTGATGAAACATAGCATGCCTGGATCTACCAAAGATCTTTTAGGCGACTTCTGGCATCCTGAGTTGGCGGATTGAATGGAGTCCAAACGGAGCGAGTATCAGAGCGTTTCAATACTAGCCTTCTTCTCTCATCTTGTCAATCAGTTCAAAAGCCTCAGCCCTGGTAAGTTTGCTGGTTCCAATCAAGTCAAAGAGAGACGGAACTTTTGTAAATATGATCTTTTCGCCCTTGGTGTCAACCCTTAGTCTCGAGCCTTCATGAATCCCAAGTTTCCGCCTGATCTCTATTGGTATGGTAGTCTGACCTCGACTTGTAACCACCACTTCCTTTGCCATAACATGGCGTCTAATTTCTGAAGTTAAAAGATTCCGTTCACATCATGCTTTTTTTGGATTCCTATTCCGCGCTCTGTTAAGCTGGCTCCTGATTTCGCCTATTTTCCTTCGTAATATCACTAGCAATCAGCTGAAGTTAACAGTGTCAGACCAATTAGCATGATAATAGGGCTTTTTTTTGCTAATTGCTAATCCATTGCATCAAAAAATCTATTAATCGATAGCCTCTGCTACAACCAGACTTTGTGGGCCGGTAAGAGGTTTATGATCTACAAACTTCCAGCCCGTATCTTGCAGCCATTCCCGTACGTCCTCTACACTGTAGACATCACCTTCACCACTCATGACAAGAAATTCACCAGCATACATCGCTGCCATCACGGGGTTGGTATGTGTAGGGTCAGTCCAAAAATCAACCAACAATAATCTTGTGCCTGGTTCTACTGACCTGCGAATATTACTGAGAAGCTCTTTTACATGCTCTGGCGACAGTATATGAATTACATTTGCAAGAATATGAAGGTCATAACCAGAAGGGATAGGTGATTTCATAAAATCGCCTTCAATAACTCTGACCTTTTCTCCCAGTTTCTCTTTTCCTAAACGTATCTTTGCAACTTGAGCGGTATCAGATAGCTCAAAAAGAGCGCATTCTTCAAGGTTGTTGTATTGCCGCAGCAATGGCAGCAAAAAAGAGCCAGTACCGCCACCAATATCCAACACCCGTTTATGTTTCCTAAAATCATAAGAGTCTGCAAGATGATTGGCAGCGCCAGCTGTAAAGGCCTCAACTCCCTCTGAGAATATTTTCTGCTGTTCCTTGTCGAGATGCCCAAAATGCGATGGTTGTCTTGAACGTATTGCTTTCTCTAGGTTGGCCCAGTTCAGATAAGCAATATTGTTCATAAGCCGAAGAGCAGGACGAAGGTCTCTTGGTGATGTACCACTTAGAAAAGCAGCTACCTCTGGGCCGTTTCTGTAGAGAGAATTATTTTGCTTCTCCAACAAGCCAAGTGCTACCATTGCATCAGCGATAATTCTTGTGCTAATTTTGGAAATACCCATTCTTTCTGAAAGTTGTTGAATATTACTTGGTCCCTGTGCCAATTTCTCAAAGAGGCCCAATTCACTTGCGACTAAAAGGTGCTTAGCTGCCATAAAGCCTGTTGCAATCTGCAGAATCTTGTCCGGAGTAGGCGTTTGGCCGTCTCGAGGAGAAGAAAATGACAACCCAAGATTGAGTGGCTCGGATTGTATTTAAATTTTTGAAGATGATTCAAAAATACAATGGTATCCTTACAGAAGTAAAGGGCATTGGTAACTTGGGGACATTACATCAAAATCTCTTCGGAAACTAGTGCTTGTGTCAGCCAAGTTGCCAGAATCCCTATTCCAAGAAATTTATAATGGATGATTTGCCGTCTTGAGTTTATTACTCAATAGGCCGCAGATTGTAAAAGTGCTAATAATCATAGAGTCCATAGTATAGCGAAAACAATGCCAATAGACTCAAACTTTCCGGCAAACCACCATGTGATAGGCAAGCACAAAAATGCCGATGGCGAGCACTACCACTTTGTTTGGGGCCCGGGCAAAGTTGCTGATGCTGCAGAAAACCCTGAGGTCAAGGCAGCGTATGCCGCAAGAAACGAAGAGCTTGTCCCGCTCGGGGTTCATGGGACAATGATTGCAGTTGACTGGGATTCCTGCATTGCTGATGGCTCTTGCATTAGCGCCTGCCCAGTTCAGGTGTTCCAGTGGTACAGGACAGAAAATGATGTTCCTGCTGCAGATATGGCCAATGCAACAAGCTATGGCAATGGTAGCGATGCTAAAGAGGGAAGGCTGGATTATACTGACAAGTCTGACCCGATAAGGGAGCATAACTGCATCTGGTGCATGGCATGCGTCACCGTTTGTCCTACACAGGCAGTAAAGGTAGAACAGTCAAACCTGCAGTACCATGAACAGGCTTCGCAGACTTTTCAAGAGCCGGCAGCTGCATAACTTACCATACTTCCAACTCCAGCCCCGGCACGCGCTCAAAATGTTTTTTGTTTCTTGTCAGCAGAGCTTGTCTGTTTGAAAGAGCAATGCTGGCAATCAAGAGGTCAAGGTCTCCAATCGTGTTTGATTTTAGATCTGCTGCCAGCTGTCCCCACAATCTGGCGGAGTCATGATCGGATGTTAATGGGACAAATGCTTTTAGAAATTCTCTTGCCTTTGCAACTTTTGATTCTCTATCGTAAAGTAGCTTGCCTCCGACTTTATTGCAGCTTTACTTCACTGTCCTGAAGCCAACGCACAGGGCATTTGAAGTGATTTTTACGTCAGAGTTCCCCAAGTTTACAAGTTCTACCTGCCAGCCTTGGTATTTTGCAGACCCGCTCTGCACTAATGTTGGCGTATTTGCTGCAATTACTATATTGGGCGGGCTTACATTGACAGGGCCAAAAGCCATGGAATAGCCACCAGATATCAGCGCGTCATCTTTTTGGCAGAATGCAACCGCTGTCCCATTGGTACCCGGTGGTACTTCCACCATCTGAGGGACGGCATAACTTACTGAAACCCTGTGGACAGAGGTTTGAGCCGTGCTATTGCTATTGTTACTGCTAGCTGCAAGAGCCACAGGAGATTGAATAAGAACATAGTAGACGCCAAAGGCGGCCATAGTTGCGGCCAGGGTAATGATTGCAACGGCAGAATATTTGTATGCCACTAGAAAACTAGTCTTCTTTAAGAAGATAAGAAGTACTTCTTAAGCTAAGGTAAAATACGATAGTAACAAATATCGCACCTGTTGCTGGCTGCGTTAACGACCAGTATCATGATTGTCAGTTCAAGCTGATTGTATAGAATGGATGATGTTGGTCTGTGATAATAAGAAAAGGGGATATGCCAATAGTTGACGACAATCGAGCATATGGCTAATGCAGGTGGCCTAGCTGCAGATATAGTTAGGGCTGGCCAATCCTAAAAGTGACTCAACCTGCAAGAATTGCTTTTGATACGAACTGACCAAACCTATTAGATGTGGAGAACTATGTTGACAATTAAAGGTGTGAAAAGTCAGAATGAGGTGTGTTGAATAGTAAATGTTACATTTTCATTTAACGAATGATTATTCTGTAAGTGAAAATACGACTATATGATTGCAGCGAGTATTGCTATACCAAGAATAGTGCATCACCTAGCATATAGCGGATGGCAAGTTAAGACAAACGTAAAACTGAGAGGAAGAATCTCAGACCTTGTCGCAATAAAAGATGGCAAGATATGCACAGTAGAAGTCAAAGCTTCTGGAGATATACAGAGTAGCATAGAACAGGCATTGCATCTAAAAAAGGCTGCCAACTTTTCATATTTGGCTATACCAGATGAAAGGGTAGATGAGAGGCTAATTGATACTTGCAAGAACTTGGGGATTGGATTGATGACTTTTGATGATGTTGTAAAAGAGTTAGTAAAGCCAGCACAAAGCGAGCCACTTCCTTCAATCAAATGGAATCTTCTCGGACTAAAGCCTGATAGGAAAAGAGTTTTGTCGCCAGGAGCAAAAAGCCTTGGAACTTTTATTCCGAACAAAAGGGGTAATACTGATCATGCGGCTGTTCTTTCTGAATCCTGATGCAGAATTTCATATTAATGAAATTGCACGTAGAACCGACCTTTCTCCTTCCTATGTTGTTTCAGAACTTGGCATCTTACAGAGGATAGGTTTGGTTATTCGTAGAGAGCAGGGCAATCTGGCACTTTATAGAGCCAACACCAAAAATATCATACACGAGGATCTAAAACGTATATTCATGAAATATGTTTTGGTTGATAATATAATTGCAAAGGACCTTCCTGCTTCTGAAATAAAGTACGCTTTGATATACGGATCATTTGCAAAGGGAACTGAAAGAGAAAGCAGTGATATTGATCTGCTTGTAATTGGCCAAATCAGTGATGATCATCTCTTGAATGGCATAATGAAGGCACAGAAAGAGATAAGCCGTGAAATTAACTACATTCTATGGACCGAAGATGAGTTTCGAGATAAAAGCAAAGAGAGAATAGCCCTCTTAAGGGAGATATCGGAAACGCCGGTGATAATGATAATTGGAGAAGAGAGTGAATTTAAGCGATCTATTGAAAACGGGACAGATTGAAAAATACAAACCTGATCCTGAGCAGATCAGGAACGAAATAGAACTTGCAAGGCAGAACCTGGCAGCGGCCAAAAAGATGAATTATTTGTGCCGGCTGCTGCAAAGTTACTGGGTTTTGAAATGGGCAAGGCTTCTGAATCCTAACATCGTTGTTTCTTTCTCCTTAAATGAGTGTGGCAAGCCCGGAAAGACTGACTAGATACGGCTGGCTACGATTAGCCGAGTTTAAATTCTATGTCAACTGCGCCATATTACCAAGGCTCTTTTGTACTTGTGATACTTTTCAATTCTGGATATAGTTCAACTGCGCCTCTTGCTATCATTTGACCATCAGAAGTCAGATAGTATCTTCCACCAGCAGTTTCCGCTACGTGTTCTGCTTCTATAAGCTCCCTTAGTTTTGTATCTCCTGGAATGCTTACAGCCTTATTGATATCTATTGCATTGACCATCAAGAGATAAACCAGTATCTCTTCTTCTCTGGAAGCTGTTGGATAGTAGGATGTCTTGATGATCAACTTTTGGATGTTGTCTGGATAGAACGCAAGACCGCTTCTGTCCCTTATCCTTATAATTGTCATATTGTCAGATGTCGAAGACACCTCTACTGCCTTCTCCAGAAATGTTCTTTGAGTTTTCTGGATAAACTCTATTACCTTTTTAACTGTTCTAAAGTTCAATTTGCTTTCCCGAGATAATTTATTGAGCGTATAAGGTTCTCCACTTTCAAGTACACTAAATATGCGCTGCACTGCAGTTGCAAAGTCTGTTCTTGCTCTGCCCTGAACCACTTTTTTGACCACAATATAGTTATGCTGCGTATTTATATAATAGTTGTTGTATTATTGTGCAGAGAGCCTTATAAATGCCCGAGCTGAAACCTTACGAAATTGCCCTTCTGCTCCAGATGTACAACGAAGGCATTATTGGCAAAAGAGGCTACACTAGCATTCATAAGGTCAGGAGCAAAACAAGATGGCAACAGATAGCGTCTGCATACAATATTAAAGATAGCTTTGACAATGTTGCCAGATACCTTGTCAAGCGCAAACTACTTTCTGATGATGGAAAGAGTCTGGCAGTATTGTACCTCGATAAATTGGGCGTAGATTTTGTATTAGCTTATCTTAAGCAAAACCCAAGCGCCTTCAAAGATTTGGAAGATAAAATAAGAGAGAGAAGGTAACAATCAGGTAATTGAAAATTTGATGACAGTAACGCTATTTTTTGAGAATCAAGCTTGCGTCAACTGGTATCTGGCTGGCTTGAGGACTTTTATTTGACCTCTCTAACTCCTACACACAACGCATTAGATGTAAGTTTGATCGGCGAGCCGCCTTGATTGACCATTTCAACCTTCCACCCTTGCTGCTTGGAATTGCCCTCCTGAACAAGGACCGGTGTATCTGAGACCAATGTAATAATTGGCTGGCTGATCTTGACGGGGGCAAAGCTTGACGCATAGCCACCAGAAAGAACGGCATCTCCTGCTTGACAGAAAGCTACTGCTGTCCCATTGGTCGTTGGCTGGATGGTTGTTGAATTTGATGCCATGTATGTGGTGGTAATGCGGTGAAGACCGGAAGTTTGGTTTCCTGCATTGCTAGCAGAGGTCTGTGCCAATGCGATCGTGTGGTTAAAACTAGAGACGCTAAAAGCTGCGACTGAGGCAAATATTATAGAGGAAATTATTGCAACTGTAGAATATTTGGATGGCATCAATTATAGATTTTGTACTTCGCAATTAAGAAATTCGGCCGAAATTATTATAAAAAATGGCTATAAGAAAAGCTGAACTGGCAGTCATTTTGGCTTGCAGTGTAAAGTTCGCCACGCATGAGAAGCAATTGCTCTCCTGTTGACTGGTACTGTTATTGCTGATTTACTGCAACAAACAATCTAACAGTAATTTCTTTAGCTACGGTCAAAGTACAGAAGATAGCTATTATCCATTCGATTATGAGAATTCGGCGTAATATTCCTCGTGCCGCAATAAAAAGGTAGGATGGTTTTGGAAAAATATGCGGAAACATCAAGGAAGCAAAATCGTCCAAAAAATCGTATTGCCGACCATAGCAGTAGCCTTTATTGCCATAGCATTGACCGTTGCACCGCTGACAAAAAATGCATTTGCACAGCAAGTTACAGTGACAGTCACAGCAGTAGACACTAACGGAAATGTCTTGGATCCGGGGTACTATGTCCAGCTAGTCAATTCAACGTCGGGTGAAAAAATTGCCGATGGCTTTACGCCAAAGACTTTTAACGTAACTAGCTCCGGCGAAGCTGTAAACGTACAGAGTTACACCCTGGTATTTGACCACTGGAAGGAAGATGGCGGGACAAACGCATTCCACTTGGTATGCGCAACACAGTCAACCACGCTTACTGCAGTAATGAGAGACCCAAGCCAGCAGGCATCGCCTACCAAGGAAAATGGTCCTGCATGTCCTGATCAGCAACAGGGAAGCAACCCAGGCCCACAACTTCAGACAAGATCCAACGTCGAGCTAAACAGAATCGTAGCAAAAATGATGGCAATGAAAAATGCAGAAGTTGTGAATGTGGCAAGCGGATCAAAACCTGAGCCACTCTCAGCCAATAACATCCCAAGCGCAACTGGCTCACTATACGAGCTGGTAAATGACGATCCAATTGGAGTTGCAAACGTAATGACAGCCGTCCAAGTGGGTGGCATCGACTGGAACAGCCTCTCTGAAGGACAAAAGCTCTACATGTATGAGGTGCTGCAGTACGGCCAGCCGGCATCGACCAATACAGCATCCATATCTGACATCCCAAGCACAAACCTCTCCGGAGTTCCACTGGGCGCAACTGGCTCCAAGATAACCTACAAGTCATTCTATGACATTGTAAGTGCAGATCCGGTAGGCGCAGCAACTGCAATTGACGAAATTCAATCAGGTGGCATCGACTGGAACAGCCTCTCAGACGCACAAAAGTCATACCTCGTCCTGACTTACGAGTATGGACTCCCGGCTAACCAGCCAACTGTCAAAGCATCATGAGCAAATGAGAAACACAACCAAGTTTCTCCTTCTAATTTTTTTATATTTTTAAGGATTCTAGTAAAAATATTGAACAGCGCCAATGAAGGTCTAATATTTCGCATGTATTACGAGATTTCTATAATTTTATCTAGTTTAATTAGAACATTATACTTGACAGTGGACATTTCGTTCATAAGTCTTATATATCAAACCTAGGTAACGGGGGCTAACTATACGGTGTAAAATAGATGAATAATGACTCTAGTCCATTACCTAAAGGTAATAGACTGAAAACTTCGGGGGCAGTTGCCTTTGCAGTACTACTTATTTTTGGAACAGTAGTAGGTGCAATGACATTTGCCCAAAAAAATGCATTCGCCGCAGTCAATATAGCAACTAGCTCTACCCAAATATTCGGAGCAGATATGGTTAGAGTTCTGGTAACTGACACATCGATTAACACAGCAGGCCAGACAATCTCTGTTGAAGTTGATGCAAAGCGTGGTTCCTCAACACTTGGTACAATTACACCAACTATTAACCAAATAGGAACTACAGGAACTTTTGAATTTTACATAACAACATCAGATTGTCCGGTTACTCCAGCAAACCCGACCAATCCAGGTCCTTCTGGTACTGGCACTGCCGCTGCAGTAGTCAGAGCAAACCCACATGCCGCAGCTACTAACTGTGGAGTAACAACTACTAAACCACTGCAAACAAGCACTGTCATGCAAGATGGTGACTCATTTGTCATCACATATGGTGGACAAACAGTTACTGTCTCATACAGCCACTCAATAGCCACACTTAGCACTGACAGAACAACAGCAGGTACAAACAACCACATCCTTGTCCAATTAATGGACCAAGATGCAAACACTGATCCAACAGCCATTGATTCATTCCCAGCAAGTGCAACATTCCTATCTACAACTGGTGGAACTCTCAATATTGGAACTGCTTTGTTCAGAGAGACAGGCCAGAACACTGGACAATTCCAGCTTGTAGTAAACGTAACAAGCGCAGCTCCAATAGCCTCTTCTGCAACTCAACCAGGAGCCGCATCACTGAGCGCAACATTGCCAACAGCAGTCTCATTCAAGAGCACTGATCAGGACCTCTACAATACAACTATGATAGGACATGGAGTAAAGGCTGTAACAACAAACACTGACACCACAGGTACATTTGTCTCAACAGGAAGCACATCATCCTCATCAGCCACAGTAACACTACAGAATGTAGATGCCTCACTGGCATTGAACGCTCCAGTTTCAATACCAAACGGCTTCAAACTACAGGTTACTGACCCAGACCAGAATCTTGATACCCAGACAAGAGATGTCCTTCCACCAGGAAGCGTTGCAATATCAGCAACATTTGCTAATGGCGCAGCAGTTCCAGGCGCTGGAGGAAGCGTATCAGACACATTAAACCAGAATATAACCACAACCGCTGCTGGCTCACCAAACGGTAACCTGACATTAGCACAGACAGTCGTATTTACAGCAGACCCTGGAGCAGGAGTTACAGTTTCTGCGACAGCAAGCTCTAATGCAACACAAGTTACCACAGGTACAGTTAATGCAGTAATAACTCAATCAGGAGCAAGCAGAACAGTAACAGTAACAATCCCAATCAGCTCAACCGCCGCACATGGAGCAAAAATCTCTGCTTCTGTTATTGTCTCTACCCCACAAGCAGCTACAATTAGCAGCGTAAATGCTGTAAATCCTTCGTCAGTAACTGGAACAACAATCACACTTGTTGGTGCACCATCTCTGACAGGCCTTAGCTCAACAAACGTAGGTAACACCGGCGCAGCAACAACCGGCATTCCATTCAGGGAAACAGGCCTTAGCACAGGAATATTCCTGCCAGACAATTCAAGAAACACAATACCAATTAACGTAGTCCCAGTAGGACAGGATGCAGTAACACCAACATCAATCAACCTATCACCAGTAACAATCGCACAGGGCCCAACAATTACAGTTACATACACTGATCCATTCGGCACAAACAATGTTGTAAGCAAAGTCTTTAGCCTCTCACCATCAATCACAACTGCAGTAGGAAGCATAACAGCACCATCAACAGTGACTGTCTCAAGCAAGTTCAACCTCACAATAACTGACTCTGACCTCAGCCTTGACCCAACAACAACAAGCTCGTATGTTGTAACGTTCAGCGGCGGTCAGAACACAAGCCCATCAGTTACAAACACAAGCCCAGGTCCAGCTAGCATGCAGCTAGGAAACGGACTCAACACACTGACCTTCAAGATAAGAGGATCAGCAGCTACAGTACCAGTAGGCACAACCCTGACAATGACATTCATTGAAACATCACCAGGAAGCGGTGTCTTTGTAGCTAACAACATTGACATGAACATACTCAACACAATTGCAGCAGCAAACGGCGGCGCACTTGCCGACGGTGACCAGATTGCATTCAAGCTATACGACAACGACCAGAACCCATCATCATCCAGCACAGCAACAATCACAGTAAGCAAGCCTTCTACAGCAATTACAGTAGATAGAGCTACAATACCAATCCCAACACCAGGTGGAGAAACATCACAGGTAGCACCAGTCCCAAGCTTTGGACCAGTCAAGTTCACAATAACAATTACAGATGCAACAGTGAATACCAATCCAAACAGCGTTGACACACTCAACTTCCCAGGCATAACCGGCTCAGCGCTAGCAACAGGAACAAGCGGTGTTACTCTGACACTCTCAAATGGTCAGATAGTATCTAACCCAAGCACATTGATTACCGGATTGGGCGCAGTCGGTTACACTGAAACAGGCCTCAACACCGGAGTCTTTAGCAACACCTACAGCCTAGCACCAAACGCCACAGCAACCCTATCACAACTAGCAACACTCAACAATGCAAGACTGAACTTCCAGTATGCATCAGGAGCTACAACAGTAACACAATCAGTACTGCTCAAGTCATATGACGGCGTAGTATCACTGAGCGAAAGCACAATCAAGAACGGCGACACATTGAAGATAACTGTCACAGACCAAGACCTTAACAGAGACCCAAGCTCTGCAAGCCAGGCAACTGTTACTCTGAGAATGGTAGGACAGCCAGCTGATCTTCCATCAACTGTGACCTTTACAGATGTAACAGAGACAGCACCAGGCAGCGGAGTATTCACAAAGACTGTAGTAGTCGGCAAAGACTTTAGAATCACCGACCCATCAGGCCAGTCTGCAACAACTGTCGAGACTCACTACACTGACGAGCTAGCCAGCGACGGCAGCCAGCTTCAGGACAGAGAGATCGACATGAACGTGGGATTCGGTCAGGGCACACTATCAATAACTCCAACCCAAGTTGGTCCAGGAGCCAAGTTGATAATTGCAGTAAATGACCCCAACCTCAACAGCAACCCGACAGGCCAACTGACAGTTCCAACCGCAGGCTCTGGAGTACAATACCTCAGAATCACATCCAACAGAACAGGCGCCAACGTCATGAGCAATGGAATCCAAGGACTTGAAACAACAGCAGGCTCTGGAATATTCCTGACAACACTGCAACTCCACCCGATCCCGGTAACAGGAGTCGGAACATCATGTCCAACATCAGGAGTAGGAGCAGGCTGCTTTGACACAACACAGACAGGCTACAACCTGACCGGATACGTCCTTCCAGGAGATATCCTGTCCATAAGCTACACACAGCAGCACAATGCACAGGGTGTCAAGCAAGTAATCTCACAGAACGTCCAAGTCAGAAGCTGGGATCCAGTGTTCAATGCAAGCTCCTCGACAATCGCACCAGGTGACACAGTAACACTCTCTATCACAGACCCAGACCGCATCACAGACCCAACAACCATTGATACAGTAGCACTAAGGGCTACATCAGACAGCGACCCAGTAGGCACATCAATCACAGCAATTGAGACAGCACCAGGCAGCGGAGTATTCACAGCATCAATCCCAACCACAACAACAGTATCATCAGGCGCAGTTAGCGTAAAGACAGGCGACACACTATCAGTCAAATACACAGACCCATACCCGGCTGACTACTCAAGTAGAGTGAACACGGTGTCCAACCCACAGAAGGACTTCTACTTCACAATACCAGTAGGAACAAGCGGTACAGGCGGCTTGGGCACAGGTGCAACAACACCACAGACACCACAAGCACAGACATTGACTGGACAGCCACTATCATCAATCCATGTAGGCGACCAGCCGAACTTTGTGACACGCGTCCAGAACAATGGTAACACACAGCTGCAATTCACAGCAATCATCACCATCACAGACTCCAATGGAATCACACTGGCAAACATCATTGCAAGCGGATCTGTAGCACCTAACAGCCTATCAGGCGCAGTTGGTGGCTCATACACATTCGACACACCAGGCACATACACAGTCAAGACATTCATCGTAAGCGACCTCAGCAACCCAGTAGTACTGTCGATGCCAACACAAGCCGATTTCACTGTGAGTTAGTAAGATACTAACTCCTACCCTTTCCTTTCTCTTTTCTTTTTGGAAATATGATATGATATGACGAATGTAGCGATTATTGATTATAGGAACGAGCCAAGTTTGATATGGCCAGGCAATATTCCTTGTCTATCGTAACTCGTGCGGTGTATCTTTGTGCTATAATCGTGGTTTTTTCCATTCTGTATTCTGTGCAGGCTGATGACATGCCTTCAGGCGAGATAATCAGGCCGGCATTTGCAGCAAAATTCATAGTAGAAACAGAGAGGCAGACTTTTGCTCCCGGGGACCCGATGACTTTGTTTGGCAAGGGGTTTCCAAACGATGTGCTTGTGGTAAAGCTGCACGACCCGACTGACAGGGTAATCAAGATAGACCTCATACAAACAGATAATCACGGCTTTTTCTCAAAGCAGATATTTGTCTGGCCCAGGCCATCAACAAGCTATGTTTTTGGCCTGTACAATCTGGAGATAAGCTCAAGCGTCGGGTCGCCCGACACCCAGACTGTGCCAGTAGTATTTGCTCAATCTTCAATAACGCAGGGAAACCAGACATCCGCCGGCCTATCCCAGCCTGCCCATATTCTGGCAGTCAAGCTCAACTCTCCAGGCCAGGTATCGACAAACAGCACCTTTAGAATATTTGTTCAAGTTACCTTTGACGGGGCGCTCATAGATGCAGACTCTTCTTCCCTGCTTGGATCCTCGCACATACACTTTGGAAACCAGACCATACTATTGGCAGGCAAGTTCAACAAGCTCCATGAAGGGTTGTATTATGCAGATGTATCTTTGCACCAGGATGGCACCTATATCATACATGCAATTGCATTCTACCAGGGGTTCCTTGCGCACGATACTGAAGTAGTTACTGCAAGCAGCAGTAGCATAGGGACAGTGCAGGAATCAGTAAATCTGCTAAATGCCAGGCTAAATGACACCAACAACCGGCTCGACCAGCTTCAGGGCAGGCTGAACCAGACAAGCATTGCGCTCAACGATACGCGCAGCTCTGTAACCGCCTCAGTTGCCGATGCCAGACAATCAATAGGCAGGGACATTCAATCCGCAAATGACACTGTAAATTCAATGAAGGAGGCTTCGGGCCAGCTAAACTCGATCATCCTTCCCATCCTGGTACTCATATCCATTATAGTGGCGCTTCAGATATCCCTTTTTGCAAGGATCAAGGCATCTTATAGATAAGATAGGACAGGTAAACAAACAATTGCAGGCGCTATCGATATGAGATGAGATGAGATAGATATGAACAACAATGTCACTAGAAATCTATCCATGTCACATGCAGATAATCATATGTAGATTGTATCTATTTTTGCTTCTAGAGCCTCAGACTGGATCAGAAAGTAAAAAAATGTATAATGTGATAAAGCCGTGTCATTAATAATTAATAATTTCCTAGTAAGACTTACGTATAATTTCTAAAGAACTCATTAAGTATCATTAGGCTTCCTTTTCTAACGATATGAACAACAGGAAAACTGCTCTGGCAAGTGGACTTGCCATTGCAGTAGTTATAACTGCATTTGCAGCACTTGGCTTTAGCCCGATTGCAACAATGAATAGTGCAATCGCACAGACAAGCACAGCAGCCACACTCACGCTGAGCCCAACATCAGGCGCAGCTGGCAGTACAGTAACAGCAACAGGAACAGGATTTACTCCAAGCGCGGCTATTACTCTTCGCATGGGTTCAACTGTTCTGGCAACTACTCCTGCATCAATTGTAGCTGATTCTGCTGGAGGATTTACAGCAACCTTCACAGTACCAGCAACATCAACAGGACCACAGACAGTAATGGCATCAGATACTTCACATACAGCTCTGGCCACATTTACTGCAGGCACAACAACTAGTACTACTACCACAACTACGACCGCTGCTACCAATACTACAGCAGCCACACTCACGCTGAGCCCAACATCAGGCGCAGCTGGCAGTACAGTAACAGCAACAGGAACAGGATTCTTGGCAAACAGCATTGTGACTCTTCGCATGGGTTCAACTGTTCTGGCAACTACTCCTGCATCAATTGTATCCAGTGCAACAGGTGGCTTTACAGCAACCTTCACAGTACCATCAAATGCCACCGGCGCAATAACAGTAACAGCCTCTGACAATGTACATACCGCCATAGCCACATTCACCACAACAGCTGCTACCACTACTACAACTTCAGCTGTATCCACTGGCACAACAGTTGTCCAGCAGGGAACAATAGCCAGTCACTCTGGCAGCTCTAATGCTACTATCCTAGGACCAACAGCCGGAACTGTATATACAGGAATAATATCCTACACAGCAAGCAAGCCAGTTGAGCTTTACATACTGCATGCATATCCAATTGCCTCGACACAGGCCCTTAACAGCAGCTTTGGGTCACTCTTCACTGTAAGGGGACCTGACGGCAACATGTATGCTGTAACTGTAATCAGCAGCTCGATGTCATCAAACAGCCAGTCTGGTTCACTTGTGTTTAGCGGCAATGGTTTGATGTTGCATTCAACTGGTGGAACTCCCTTCCTGGCAGCATACTCGCTGAAGGCAACAGCCGACACACCTAACACAATAAATGACTTTAACAGTGCAATATTGGCAACCACAACCAGCAGCATCACAACAACTAGCAGTACAACAAGCACTGCCACTACTAATACAACAAGCTCTGCATCAATATCTGCCTCTGCAGGGTCAGTCAGTGGCACCATCACGGTGACAGGACAGGGCTTTGCACCCAATACTCAGGTAACAACCACAATAAACAATGATAACTCTACGGCAACCTCAACAGAGACAACTACATCAGGAACATTTACCAGTAGCCTTGTAATGCCAACATCAACTGCTGGAACGGCACTTCAACTCAAGACAACCGACGCAAGCAGCGGACAATCAGCGACAACAACATTTACCGTGCCATAGGCAGCTAGTTCCCTTCCCTCCTTCTTTCTTTTATTTTTCTTGCAGCTGCAGCTTTTTGCAATGATTAAGCATACTACAGATAGTCCTGAATAGACCAGCATATAAGAAACCTTATACAAAGTAGCCTGGCAGATTGGAAAGCCTACTTCAGCTAATCCAGTTTTGAGCTACTGTAAAGCTTGTTTTTTGTCTTGTTTACCATACTCCTCGTAAGGCTAAAGTATAACTTAATCATACATTAGTATAACTGGAAGTTAACATGCTTGAAGAAGAAATGACCGTTGGGCCCAAGGGCCAGGTAGTAATTCCAAAGGCTATGCGCAAAGCCTTGAAAATTCATCCCGGGTCTAAGGTTGTATTCAAGCTTGAGGACAACCGTGCTATCGTCGAAAAACAGGGAATGGATTCAGTGGCTATCTTTGAGCGAATTGCGTGCAGTGGAAAGAACGTAAAGAATATTTCGCCTCATGAATATGAAAACGAATTAGCAAATAGATCAAGAGCAGAATAATAAAGCAATTGATCTATATCGATGCGAATGTATCCGCACCAGCAAACCTGAATACAGAAAGCATCGGGGAAGATGCTCGGGCATTTCTCAGGGCAGTTCAAGAAGGCAAGCTGGAGGCGTCTTCTTCTGCTCTATCGTTTGATGAAGTAGTATGGTCTGTCAAGAAGAATAGAACATCAGACGAGTCTATCAGGCCGGAGAGGCATTTCTGAACATGCCCGGTCTCAAGCTTGTGGAAGTAGATAGAGAGATTCTAGCCACTGCACTATCTCTTATGCGAAAATATAATCTCGATCCAAGGGACTCGATACATGCCACCTCTGCCTTTAAGGAAGGTGCAGAGGTAATTGTTTCTTTGGACAAACATTTAGACAATAAAGGAAGTCAAGCGCAAGGATATTTCCGGGCTTTTCAAGTAAGGCAATCAGCAAAGTGCCCCTTCATTATCCTTTAACCTTATCACGGCGAGAAATCCGCAAAGCCTGAATTCTCTTAGAGAATTTACTTATACATAATGTTCTCTAAATCATTAATTAGTTTCCGGCCAGAGGTGATTCATGCCTGAAGAACAAGAAAGAGAATACGAGGAAGGTGCAGCAGGCACTGAAATCGAGAGGAACGAAGACTCGACGAGAGATTATAGAGAGAAAGAACCGATGTCGCCTGCAAAGATAAAAGAGCATGAACCAACAGCAGTAAAAAGAGACGCTGGCGATCAGAATATTGTTGAAGAAGGTCAGACAGGATCGGATCCTGAAAGGGCAAGGGAAATTGCCAGAACCAAGGGCATGGCCAAAGGTACAGCCGGAGCAGCCCCTACAGGAGATCAGTACGAGCAGGGTGCAGCTGGAACCAACAAGTAACAGCAACCATTTTTCGTTCCTACCATCCTTTTTTAATTCCGTTGTCTATTTTGCTAGTTTCGCTGCCATAGAGTATGGTTAAATAATATCTGGTCACTATCAGTAATGCGGTTTGCTGATATGAAAACAATATCTCTTGTTGTTATGGCCATGATTGTATCCGCCGGAATTGTAGCAGCTTTTTTCTCCTGGCAGGCAAGTTCTGCCCATTTAGCTCCTAGTTCTGCAGCAAGTCAGCAGGCCGTGCCATCATCAGCTGTCATTACTCCTGTATCAGAAAAATCTGTAGCATTGGATGCATCATCTTCCAATCAATCGGCTGTGGCTGCACAAAGCTCACTTGACCTGATTCCGGGCAACCTCACCCAACTATTTACCAAAGTTGAAAATTCAGTTGTACAGATTACATCTACCATAACAACAACAGACCAGAATATCATTATCAATGGCAATCCGATTCAGGGCCAGCAGACAG
>JAJPHM010000070.1 GCA_021325295.1 Nitrososphaeraceae archaeon | reverse complement strand
TGTCTGGAATTGGTTGAGATTGTTTGTACTGTACCTACATACAGGCGCAGACAGAATACGATTTATGACATGCTTGTTGGAGGTGATGGCTTAAGTTAACAGAGCCGCTCTGTTGTACAAAAAACTAAATAACAAGTCAGATTAGATTATAGGTTCTTCCTTGATCCTGAGATCACCACTTGATGTCTTCTCTATTCCCATTCTTGCAAGGATGGGCTCTGCATTCTTTGCACCTTCTCTTTTCATAATATTCGAGGCGATCTTGAGCCTATAAGCTGCTGACCAATGCTGACCTATTTTGTATTTTCCGCGCATTTCATAGGGGATAACTTTGATTACCGAGACTTCTTGGACTGACTGCATATATTGATCGAGGGGCTCGTATCCCCCTTCCTTTTGGTATTTTTGCATAAGTGCGTTGAGGGCCCTTGCCTTTTCTTCGTTGTCCTGCAATTCTGATGCCAGGCCTTTGATCACCACACTTGTGTAAAGAGTATCAGCCTGCGAAGCATCCCTTGGATGAAAGTAATAAGAAGGTAAAAAGCAGATATGTTCGTCTACTTCAAAACCGACCTTTGGATTCCTCCTTATGTTATCGAGCTTTTCACCCAGAGGATGGGAGTGCATATAGATTGCATCATATGCATAGACAAAATTCATCGGAATAACTTGGGGGTAGCCGTTCAGGTCAATTGATGCAATTCTGCCTGTAGGCTGGCTGTTCAGAAAATCTATTATCTTTTCCTTTGATTGAATCCAAAACTTGGCAATGAGGGAATTCGGAGGCTTTTTCTCGTCATTGATCTTTTCTTTCAGTGATCTATTATCTTTTGTTTGCAATGCACCAACCACAGCAATAGGGGCAAGAACTACATTTAATTTGCTTTCCTTGTCCGCGTGTTGCTGATAGGAGAGCTGGGCCTTTTACAATATTATGTACCTCGAGCAGGCCAATATGATATGGAAGAGAGATGCTGAAACTGTTGTCTAATGCTGACAGTCCCAAAGAGGTTATTATAATAGCGGTATCGTCTATGTAACATGAATGAAAACTCTGTACGGTATAGAATAAACCAGATTATCGATAACGGCATGAATATTTCGCTGGCTCTAAGTGAAGATGTTGAGCTTGAATCAGTATCGCAACAGCAGATGATGCTGGAAGCAATCGACAGGTCAGTGACTGATAAGGAAGTCAAAGATCAGATAAAGCCAATTCTGGAGGCTATTCTGCGATCGCAGCCGCAAACAATGGTAAGAAGCTACTCGCAGACTGTCATACAGATAACTATGCCGAAAAGAAGTTATGAGAAGATAGGCAGTCCAAAGGTGGGAGAGAGATTGCTAGTTGAGATTAAAAGGGAAAGTTAATTGATTAATCCAAGTCAAGCAATGACAGTAGTCTGGACTTAGATCAACTACTTTCCTTGGTCTGACAAGTACTGACGAGGTCTATCTATATTGGTCACTGCTTTTGTTGTCTACTCTTCCAGTATCGATACCCTTGTTGTCTGGAGCAATTGACATTATTGGTCCAAATATCTTCTCATATTGCTGTACCTGGTTCTGCAAAAACGGAATCCATGATTTTGCCTGTACAGGATCAACTACTAGCTTGCATTCGATGGTTCTTCTTATGATGGTCTTGTCAAACGCCAAAACTGGCGAGCCAAGGGCTTGTTTAAAGTCGCTCTGTTCACTTACTATGTCAAATTCAAAGTAACCGCTTCTTGCACCACCGTATATACCATTTACATTTATCTTCCTGTATTGAGGATGATATTCTACTTCTATCTTTGGCAATTCTGACATGCAGGTTTATCTGCCTTCCATCATATTATAAGTGTGCTCAAATTGCGCTTTAAGCTGACAGGGAATCAAAATATGGTGGCTTTCAGATATCTCTCATTGGCGACTTGCTGCGAAACCCTGCTTGATATGTCTGTCAAGATCCTGCACTGATCGTATTGGCAGCGAACAGGCAAAATCTCTACAGACAAATGCGGTATCGCCTGCTATGCCCTCTGATTTTCCTTTGAAGTATGCATATTTGTTCAGTTTGCGAAGGTCTTCATCCTTGACTATTACACTGATGGCATTTGGCAAGAACTGCCTATTCAGCCAGCTTGCCATCTCTGACCTGTTGTTATCTTTTGCTACTAGTGTGATTTCGACAGGTTTTTTCACGTACATGTAAATTGCATTCAACAGTTGTCCAAAGCCAAACGGATTTTCCGCAGCAGGCCTTGCACCAACCTGCATTATGTAACTTGCCTTTTGCAAGTAGTCATTATTTTGAGTAAAGTGGTAAAGCTTGAGCAAGTTTGAAGCAGCCATTGAGTTGCCACTTGGGATTGCCAAGTCATAAAAGTTCTTTGTCCTGATTATCAGTCTCTCGTGGATATCAGAGGTGTAGAAGAACCCGCCTTCCTTTCGGTCCCAAAAATGCTCCAGCATAAAATCGGTATAATCTATGGCCTTCTCGAGATATTCTGATCCAGAGTTGACTGAGAATGTGTCCAGCAGACCATTAACATAGAATGCATAGTCATCAAGGTAGGCATCCAATTTAGCCTGACCATCTTTAAATGTTCTCTTCAGAGACGAACCCGCTGCCATCTTGTCCTCAATGAACCTTATAGCACTATCCGCTGCCTCAAGGTATCTTTCTTCTTTACTTACCTGATAGCCTCTGGCAAAGCCGGATATCATCAAACCGTTCCACGCAATTAGAATTTTCTCATCTCGTCCCGGCTTTACCCTTCTTTCCCTTATTGCAAAAAGCTTGTCTGATGAATCCTTGATGATCTCTTCTATTTCCTGATCCGTCTTGCCATGTTTCTGGGCAAGTTCGCTGATAGGAACCCTGATATTCAGTATGTTCTTGCCTTCAAAATTCCCCATCTCAGTTATCCCATAATGGCGGCAAAAAATCTCTGCAGCTGCCGGACCAAGCGCCTGTGTGATCTCCTCTCTTGACCAAACATAGAATTTGCCTTCTTCTCCCTCAGAATCAGCATCCTGTGCAGAATAAAACCCGCCCTCCGGATGAGTCATTTCGCGCAGGACATAATCGAGCGTCTTCTTTACTACAACGACATATTTTTTGTTGCCTGTAACCTGATACAATTCAGCATAAAGCTGGGCGAGAAGGGCGTTATCGTAAAGCATCTTCTCGAAATGTGGAACAAGCCATTTTTGATCAGTAGAATACCGTGCAAACCCTCCGCCCAGCTGATCATGGATTCCGCCAGCAGCCATCCTGTCTGCAGTAAATGCCACAAAGTCTTTGAATTGATCCATGGAGGAAAGGTCATAGTAACGCAAAAGAAACAACAGGCTGGAGGTGTTGGGAAACTTTGGTGCCTGACCAAATCCACCATAGACAGGGTCCCTCATCTGATAAAGTCCTACTGCGGCCTCATCAAGTATTGATCTCTCAACTTCTTGAGAGCTGATTGCCTGTTCTTTCGCTAATCTGGCTAAAGAAATGTCTTTGGACATATCGGAAAGTGCACGGACAAATTCCTCAGCTGCCGCCTCCACCTCACGCCTTCTGGTTCTATAGGCCTCTGCCAGCTGGTGCAAAATAGTTCCAAAGCCCTGTCTTCCGTATATCCCATCCTGTTTTGGGAAATATGTTCCGACAAAGAACGGCTTTTGGTCAGGAGTCAGAAAAACAGAAAGCGGCCAGCCGCCTGTGCCGGTAGCCAGCTGACATGCTCTCTGGTAAATATCGTCAATATCGGGCCTTTCTTCCCTGTCAACTTTGATATTAACAAAATTTTCATTCATTATTCTGGCAATATCTTCGTCTTCAAACGACTCATGTGCCATAACGTGACACCAGTGGCACGAGCTATACCCTATGCTGAGAAATATTGGCTTGTCTTCTTTTTTTGCCCTGGTAAGGGGCTCATCTCCCCAGTTATACCAGTCTACCGGGTTGTATACATGTTGCAAAAGGTACGGACTGGTCTCCTTGATCAACCTGTTTGGCTTGGAATTGTGCGCTGTGCCTGTGGTATCTTTATGCACGAATAACAATTTGCAGCCCATGATATATATAGAATAGGGACATTTCTGAAAAGAAAGACAATCTGCTTTTTGATCTGCCCTGTTGCTTGCTTGTTTGCTTGATTTGCAATGATCTGACGCATTGTGAACATGTTCGTTATTCTCGGCAACCTCTTGGCTATTGTGGTAAATGAATGAGGAGTCGCAAAGAAAGACTCGTATCAGTCATTCTTATATCTGCATTCAATTAGCTTTCCTTGTGTTCACCATAAACCAAATCTCGTGTGACGGCAGCCTTTTGTTGAACGCAGAATAATATCTGACACTTCAGGACTAAACTCTAATCCTTCAGCAGCCATCTTTTCATGAAAATTGCAGAACCCATAATTATGCCTGTCGTAGCTGCGCCAACGCCGGGGAACTCGGGCACAACCTGTGTCGCCGAGATGCTTATGGTGTGCTGGCCTGGATCGTGGACAAGCTGAATAATGGAAAAACTCTGGTTTGCCAGCTCTACTGCGCTCTGCCCTGTCAAGTTAAAGCTAGGCCCAGAATCCAAGTCAATGCTATCTGTCATATTATTATCACGAACAGAGACCGGGATTGGTTTTCCATCTAGCGCTACTGCAAACTGACCTGCCATCATAATCTTTGGGATCGCCAGCTCGATAAATCCCGTCTTGGTGCTGTTTACCCGTATTTCAAGCTGATTTGTGTTTCTGTCAAAGCCAAAGTTTGTTACAGTTGAGTTTGTAGTAGACAATATTTCAAAATCTCTCCCGTAAACATTTACAGTGTGTCTACCAGTAATAAAGTGCATAATGTTCAAGGATCTGATATTCGAAATAATGCCGCTTAGTCCTTCGATGTCGCAAGCGGCGCACTGGGGTGCCTTGGGATTATAAAATACTAGAATCCCATCAACGATATTCCTTACGCTGCTCGCGGCGGCAGCAATCTGGGATGGATCGGATTTGACCAGTGAGGCCTGAACAAATACTTTGGTGCTGGGGTTTTCTGATTTGACAAAGTCTGCCACCAGTGATGAATTTGCAGAATACTCTGTGACATTGTTGGCAATACTCTGTAATTGCATCACCAAAAAGTCTATCTTGTGCCAGTCGATCTGTTTGTAGTACTGCAAAAGAAATCTTTTGTCAGGGGCGACGCCTGAACCGAAACCTGCCTGGTGCGCAATGTCTGCCGCTTTGCTTATCGAACCTACAGGATCATTTCTCTCTGCAAGTGGTGTCTTATCCCAGTGCTCTATATCATACAACACAACATCCGGTTTAACGCCAGCTGCTTTCGAGATATTGATTGCCTTTGATAGACCATCAAGAGACCTACCTCCTATGATCTTTCTTTCATCCGGCAACTTGGAGAATACATCGAGCGGAGGGGGGCTGCCAGAAAGAGATGCAATGTATGTGTTGTTGCTGTAACCAGTCAGATTTGTCCTTAGAACCTGTATGATATCATTAGTCCACTTTGGAGTGAAAATGGCAATCATCATGCCACTATGATCTAATGGTTGTTGCGCATATGAAACATTGCTATCCGAAGCAAGATTTGTAAATATTGAGGACATTAGGATGATGGCAATGAGGAGTGTCACTTGCACATTTATCATTACATGTCAACTATGAAGTTTACTTGACACATACATACAAACAAACCTCGGCATCTCTTTTTGTTCTCCTGATAGACTCAAACAACAATATTGTTATCGCATATATCATTTGAATCCTACGCTGTAACTCCTGTCGGCATATTCGGTTGCACAGAAACAATCTCTCCCATCCACCTTGTCTTGGGCAAGATCGCATCTCTTTTTTCTATTATCCTCTGCCTGTACTGCAACAGGTCCTTGAGCATTATGTCCAAAGTTTCCGTAATCTTTCTTGTCGGCTTGAAACCCAAATTTTTCAGATGCTCATGCTGTACACTATAATAGTGCTCCTCCTTCTCTACCCTAGGATTTGGAAGGCAGTCGATTTTGACATCTAACCCAATCTTTTTTGCCGCATCTGCAACGTATCTTGCAAGCTGCATTATGCTGTAAACTTCGTCAAGCTGGTTGAATACTCTGTACTGTCCCTTGCTGGCAGGATTTTCTGTAGCAATCGTAAGGCACTGGATAGAGTCCACCAGGTCAATAAAACCTCTCCTTTGAGTGCCACGGCCATAGGATGTCAGGCTGTGTCCTATGACCGCCTGTGCGCAATATCTGTTTATTACAGTGCCAAATGATTCATCAAAATCAAATCTGGTTGCCAAGCGTTCGTGGGTAATCTCTCGTGTCCGTGTACCATAGACGACCCCTTGCATAATATCTGTAATACAGAGCCCCCACACCCTGCATGCAAAAAGGCAATTTGCGCTGTCGTGTACTTTACTTAGATGGTACAGGCTTCCTGGCTGCCTTGGAAATGGCAGAACATCGCGCCTTCCTTTATATTCAACCTCAAAAAAGCCCTCGGGAATCTCTAGATTAGGTGTGCCATATTCTCCCATCGTACCTAATTTGACAAGATGCGCCTCTGGAACAATTTCCTTCATTGCATAGAGGACATTCAGAGTTCCTTCAACGTTATTATGTTGAGTATAGACCGCGTGAGGCCTATCGATCATGCTGAAGGGTGCAGATGGTTGCTCTGCAAGATGGATTATGGTGCGAGGATGTTCCTTCTTCATGACGTCAGCCAGAAACTCATAATCAAGAATATCTCCTTCGTAGAAAGTGATGTTCTTGCCATGCTGGCGTTTGAATACTTCTATCCTCTCATCCATGTCTGCTATTGGGATGGCAGAGGCGGATCCAACTGATCTCACATTTCTTCTTCTTGCAAAGTTGTCTATTCCTGACACCCTATGGCCAATACTTGCAAGATGCATTGCAAGCGGCCAGCCAATGTATCCATCGATTCCAAGAATTAGTATGTTATTCATGTTCTGAGCCTCGATACGGAAGCATGATGTTCGTTAATGTAATAAGGAGACCGTTGCAAAAATCCGGTAGATTACTCGCACTAATGTTCTTGCGGTGCAGTCAGCTATATTTCCCATAATTTGTCCATATCGTATCAATACCCGATGTACTGTATCAATTGCCATGCATGATAAAAGCTCGATAACATGAGCCTGAAAAACCAAAGTAACGGAAATTGAATGGACATACATCATATACGCAGGGTAGAAAAAATCTGCATTTGAGTCGGATCCATAACAATAGCCAGTTATGCCAGATTGTATAGTTTCGTATCATCTTGGGCATTATTTGCGCAGAAAATTGCTAGTATTGGCTGAGCGTGGAGCAAGAATGTGTGAATATAATATTGTTTACTGGGCTGACATGGGAGACTATCAAAAATGTGCTCAGTCTAGCCGTCGCAAAGCGCTTGGCAAAGTTCTCTATTTCTTCTTTCTATCTGTAGTTTACACCAAGTTTTGCTGCTAATTTGCTGCCTCACCCTCCTCTTCAGGTGACCTGAGTGCCTTTTGGGAGTCTAGCGCCCTCGGTTCACTCAACGAATCTTGTTGGAGTGTATATGATATCTTTGCATTTCTTCTGTGCCTGGCCACAATAAAGGCTGTTAATGCTGCTGCAATGATCACTGCAATAATGACATACGCCCATGGAACACCCTGATAATAAAGCAGGTAAGAAGGACCTCCATAAACATGGTACGGAACCTTCAGAGTTTGGACAAAGCTATCTGTACCGTTCTGTGTCCATTGGAGTTCTACAGAAGTATACTGGGAGCCAGGAGTAATGGAAGGATCAATGTTTATAAGGAAATCCATTGTAGCAGTCTGGCCTGGAACAACCATCCCGATATTGTCTATGTTGCCCTGAGAGGCTATTGTGGTACTTTTGACGCCTGGCAGGCTGTTTCCTCCAAGTAGAGTTGCAGTTATTGTCTGTGCAGCAGAACTACCTGTATTGTTTACTGTCACCTTAAGTGGTACATTTGATGCGCCCGGGTAAAGCTGCGAGTCATCAACATTTAACAGCTGAAACTGCGCCTTTGGTGCCACTATAAAGTCCAGCCTCTGGCTTGAATGCCCGTTGTCATAATTCAAGATAAGAGACGAGGGATATCCGCCCGATTGCACATTATTGGCAGCATTCACATAAAAAGATGCCACAAAGCTTGAGTTTGGAAGCACTGTTCCTATATAGATTGAAGTGGCGTTTCCCCATGCGGGAGAGAACCCCTTCGGAAGCTCTAGCGAGGCAGCAACATTTCGGGCAACACCCAGACCTGAATTGAATAATTCAACGCTGACCAAAGTCCCGGTTGAACCGGAGTAAATGGAAGATGGCATGAACTTGACGCTACGCACCTGAAAGTCGGGTTGGCCTTCGATCTGAACAGGAATCTGGAAGGTATTGTTATATGTCTTACCATTGGCCTCATACGAAGCCGAGACAGGAAGCGGTATGAGCGAAACGGTCTGAACAGCTGTAAATATGCTCATAGATACGGTCTTTTTGCCTCCAGAATCAAGGTCTCCTATCCATATTGGAGTGTTTATTGATGTATATGCTCCAGTGATCGGAAGAAGTTGAAGGTTGTGAACAGTCACTGTACCGTTATTTGTTACAGAAAGGGAAACCTGAGTTACATTGTTTGCAACGACGTGAGCATTGGTTGACGATATGGAGATTATTGCCCTTGGAAGGATCGAGACTGGTATATCATATGAGCGTTGGTACTGCTGGGTGCCGTCAGAGAATAGGATCTTTACATGGCCTGAGTAGACGCCTGGCGTTGCATTGCTACGAATATTGATGAAAAATGTAGCATCAATATTTTCGTTAGGTCTGAGTTGTTGAGCGTAATATGTCTGTGTGTCGTTGTCGTTTTTTGTAGCTTTTGAACCATCCCAGTAAAGAGGCTCATCTAGCATCAGATTTGCATTTACATTGTATAGTGGAAGAGTGCCAACATTTGTGAGGGTCACAACAAGCGGAAGGTCGCGGTCGCCAGGTCCTATAAAACTTGAAGTAGGATCTGAACCTCCAAGAAGTATCTTCGAGGGCCTGATTTCTGCAAACGTAGCTTGCCCAACACTGACCGTTGCTTCAAACGATCCGGAACCGGAGTCTGATGATCTATAATCGAATGCAACAGGGAATGAACCTGCTGTATCGGCCCTCATCGTCCAGTTTAACGACACCTGCTGGTCAGGTTCAATAAGAGCGATATTTTTGGCTACGTTCTGCAGCACTCTGAGTCCCGAGGGTGCCGATATGCTTACTATGACATCTGACTCTGGACTGGCTCCGGTATTTTTCAGGGCTATTCCAACAGGAAATATGTCATTTGGACCTATATTTCCAGGAATATTGACACCTGTTACCACAAGACTCTTCGGCGAGCCCACGCTGAAATTTAAGTGAAATGTGACTGAATCACTCATCTGTGAGGTGGTAGTCGGTGATATTGTAGAAGGATTGGAGTAAGCGATTATCGTCGCATTATACGAACCAGGAGAGCTTGCTATTATGGTCCAGGAGGCCGTAGGTTTAGTATTCTGTGGCACAGTCCCCAAGTTTACCATTTCTGGACTTGTAACTGTTAAACCACTTGGGACAGCTATGCCTAATTGCACATTCCGTCCATAAGGGTCGTTGACCGATATTGTCGCATTTATGCGGAACTCCCTATTCGTTGTAGGATTTGTATCCACAACGACATTTGAAAACGATACGGAAGGAACAGATTGTGCGATTGCACCTTTGGGCTGAAAAGAAACCATCTGCGCCAAAGATAGAATAGCTGCAAATGCCAATATGACGAAAATATTCCTTGACAAATGATCTTTAATGCACTATGGAGATTGGTCTAAAAGCAATTAAGCCATAATCTACCATATATGTTTGCTAGAAAGAAATCACAGGATTTTGTGCTGGCATATATATGCGGAACCTAATTGAATGATAGCGGCAGCGTAGCAGACATATTTTATTTCTGCTCATAGCCCCCAATACCATCAGGCGTTACGTATTATTTTTCAAAGCAATGCCTGCGCAACTCTCTGATACAGAGTAAACAAACAAAAAATGAAATTGAGCTTACTTTTTAGCAATCGTTTACTCTGATAGTTCTATTTAAGAATGTGAATCTAGTCTATCGATTTTTTTCTTGCTTGTCCCAGATGGCTGAACCTGTCCGCTAGGATAACCTGGGTCTATTCTTCGATTTACTTCCTTCCTTAAATCTTTGAAGGCTTCTGTGCTATACCTTGGCCATTTGGATGACCAAGAGAGAACAATCTCCATAACTTGTGGTTTTATGAATTGCGTAATCACAAATGATAGGAATTTCATAACAGGAAAATAGATTACATCATGAGTCATCCTGAATTTGTGCAAGTAATATGCTATGAGCGTCAACTCTGTTCCATAATAGATGAGGTATATCCCTACTAGGGCAGGCAAAACCTTCAGGAGTGATTGCTCCATCTGTGAGGTTGATGAAACCCCAGTAACCATTATTGCAAGAAGTACAGTCCACAACAAGCTATTGGCATATGTTACGCCGTGTCGAAACAAATTCCATAGAAATACAAAAGATCTGGGGGTTCTAATCTCCAGTACCTGTTTCAGGTTTCTTCCACGTGAATGATAATATGCAACAGACCATCTTCTTCTCTGTTGTATGAAATCCTGCAGTGTTCTTGGCATCTCTGTGTAAAGAATGGATCGCTGCTCAATCTCTCCCTTGTATCCATTCCTGATTACTCTGCTAGTCAGCTCACCGTCTTCACCAAATATATTGTCCACCCACCCGCCGGCTTTTTCCAATGCCTTTCTTCTGTACGCAGTAGATGAGCCCGGTTGAACTATTATCGAATCAAAAACCGATTGCCCTCTTTTTGTAAGCAGGTACCAACAATTCATTAGATTTTGAGCCTTCAGCCAGATGCCATTGCTTTCAAACGCAAGGATCCAGCCACTGACGCATCCCACTTGTGGATTTCTAAAGTGGTTCATCATTGGTGGAAGGCAGTATTCATCCAGAACTGTATCTGCGTCGGTCCTGAAAATAATATCCCCTGACGTTCTTTGCAGCCCGTATTTCAATGCGTATCCTTTGCCAGAATTTGGAATGTCAAATAATTTGCAATCGCAGTATTTCAAATTTTGTGCTGTTTCCCTGATAATTTTGCCCGTTCTGTCAGTAGAACCATCATTGACAAGAATCAGCTCCACTCTGCCACGATAATGCGAGGAAGCTTTTTCAATACTTCTGATACATTTTCCAATCATTTTTTCTTCGTTATAGGCAGCTATCAAGAAGGATATCGATGGAGCTTTATTATGTGCAGAGTTGGCCCACCTTAACCAATCGGGCTTTTTTAACTCGTAAAAAATATTTGGAATGATTAGCTGGAAGAACAGGGGGGATAAGTTAAGACGTAGCAGGATAATTGCCAAGATCGGAGACGATATGTCTGCCTGCGAAATTCCCAAGAATAGATAAAAGATGCTAAATGAGATTACCAGGCTGGCACCAAAATATGCATACTCCTTAAGGTAACTCTTTCTTATTGCAGGTTTGATTTTTGGCCCTACAGGTCGAGTGGCTGTAAAAAAGATTGTTGATTCAATAATCAGTCCACCAATTATTCTGGTTGCAAATATGCTTACCAAATAAAAGGCCAGAGGAGAGCCAAGTTGACCAAGTGTACCAAAAATTAAGAGAAGCAAGAAATGTATCAATACAAAAACAACGAAACATAGCAGTCCGAAAAGCAAAATTCTTGCTCTTCTTTCAAGATTTGTCCTTGATGTAATCGCAATCGTTGGAAAGAAAATTAAGAATACTAACTGTACAACTACAGGTATCACAACATGTGAAGGAGCGTAAAAAGTACCGATCAAGAAATCGCCACCGAAATAATAGGATGATATTCTGAAAAAGTGAAGCATAGCAACTAGCATGCTGTCTTCTATTGTCGTAAAAAACTGGATGTTGCTCAGAAAAATATAAGCGAAGAAAAATGCAGCAGCATAGTACCTTACCGGATAGTAATTCAAAGCTGCGACGATTATACTGCCTGCTTTATTTCGCATTGAAATTAACTCCATAATAGACAGTGTTTGGTGAAAAACTCTGACCCTCGTGGCGGTATGTCAGCAAGTATTCTTGGCACGAAAAATGTGGGGCATCAGTCAGCAAGCGGTTCTCCTGCTATTCGCAGTCTATGCTAAAAGGGGTTGGGCCACAATCTATAAAACAACGTCTACATAAAAAAGGTATAGAACAACATAGTATAGCTTCTCAAATTTGCTATCCTACGTAGTGCGACCTGCCTTTGAAGGTGAAGCGAGCGACATTATAGAGTAAAGTGACTACTGGCTAACTCTTCCCAGTGGGCGGTACTTTTCCACTTTCACCCACCATCTATTGATTTTAATGCGGTAAATAGACTTGTAAGGGTTGTGTCATTACACGCTACAGTGCCACCATGGCATGCTATCGTCACACCATCTATTATATCCCTGACACCTTTGATGTCCTGTACTATCTGGCTCTGAGTGGCATAGTACTCATCCACCTGTACCATGATAGTGGTATTGGCAGAATGCTGTCTGATATATTCAGCTACTGGAATTACGGTAGAGTTGAACTTTGACTGCGAATAGGCTATCCTCTCTACCTGCATCTGCAACATGTCTACTTTTGTCCAGTCTACGCCTTTGTATTCTGACAGCAAGATGTTGCGAGATGGGTCTGCTACGAATTTGTAGCCTGCGCTATGTACTTTGTCTGCAGCTGTGTTTGTATAGTGTGCAGGGTTCTGTATTTCCGCAGATGGAGTGGTCATGGCTCCATTGGACTGCTCGTTATCATAAGCAAGGTATGTGATAGCCTGTGAATTATGATTGGCAGTACTGATGGCGTTGGCCAAAGTCTTGCCTGATACCTGATTATTCGTTACTGATGCAAAACTTAGCACTTTCTTTAAAGGTACAAACTGGTTCAGGTACCATGTGCTTGAGGAAAAAGCTGCTCCAGTTGGCGCTGCATTTGTGTCAGCTATCTTTACCAGACTCGATGAGATGTTGAGCATAAAGATGCCAAAGAGCATAGGCATGGGCTTCTGGATGGCTGGAGAGGAGCTGATGGCATTTGCAGCGGTCCCAGCCACACTGCCAGGCTGCATTATAAAGACGCCATTATTGCCTGCAGGAAGGAGACTCAGCAAAACTGTCCCAAAAGCTGCCATTGCTATCATGCGCCTAAATTTTATCATCTTGCTGTCTTCAACAAAAATAAATCTAAAGTCCTTTGTCAGTATGCAGGAATTACATATGGACAATCGCCGAAACCCTTGAATTTTCATATTTTCTATGAAATGGAGACCTCAACCCGTAAAAAGATCTGGTCAGTCAGACCTGTATCCGGCTTCCAGAAAACAGAGTACTAATACAGAAAATTGTTCTATAGATACTTTAATGCTGGTGCAGAATAAATGCAGATCGACGCTGATCACCGGACGCCAGTCTGCTTTCCAGCGACTACGGTCTGTAACAGCTAAGCTGTGGTGTCTACACGATGGCTTATCAAGCTGACGTGGTAAATATGCAAAATGCTATTCTTGTGTCTATTTATCCAATACAATTTCGTTAAAGTATCTAAGTACGGTAACTTCCTTGAAAGCAGGAATTGAGATTTTCTTATCAAAAACAAGATCCATTATCAATTTCGGAAAATTAATGCCTGCCAAGGCCGTAAAAATCGTTCCTCCGCCCATCCGCGGATTAATCTCTACAAGTTTCAATACTCCTTCTGCGGACTCTTTCATCTGTATGCAGCAGGGTCCACGGATCCCTATGAACTCCGCAATCTTCATGCACAGGTTCTCCAATTCTGGATTGTGAACCACCTTTCCCTTTGTTGATATGCCTGCTTTTGTTTGAAGCCGAATACGGGGAACTGCAACAAGAGGCTTTTCACTCAAGTCAGACAAGACATCGACTGTATATTCGGTACCCGGCAGGAGCTCCTGATAGATCATATCTGTGTGTCTCGATTTTACATAATCAAGCTCGCTCTGATCTTTGATCACAAAAATGTCTCGACTTCCCTTTCCAAACCTTGGTTTTGCGATTATGGGAAATAGCCTAATTTTCTCGGGTATCAATGTAGTGAAAGGGACGACGTCTTTGAAAGCATGCGAAAGGGTTTTGAAAGTCAAAGCTTTATCCCTGCAAGTTTCGAGCTTGTCTCTGTCACTGACTACTGCAACCGCTCCACTTTCATGGAGGCGGTCGCGATTTTCACTATACGGGTATACGTCATATCCTGATGATGGCATAAGAATTTTGATGTCCTTGTCCTTCACGACTTGGAATAACTTATCCTTGTACAGAGCTGCATTTGCCTCAGGCATTACCACGTGATCATCTGCCAGAAAGAACCCTGCCGCCAGGTCGCTTGAATCTGTTGCAACTATGCGATCGCTAACATTTGCCATCCGCAAGGATTTTATCGTGTTTATCCCTGCAGGACCTGCGGCCCCAGGAACCAGTATGGCCAAAGACAAAATTAGTTGCCATCAAACTATTTAGCGATTAGTGAAATTATTTACCTGATTATTGTTCCTGCAAGTTTGTTGGCACGTTTAATAGAAGCCAGAGAGTATCAGAGCTAATGCTTGACATAAGGCAAGATTTCCATGTTCATTCTAACTATAACGATCATTCGGCAGCAAATCTTACAATAAGTAATGTTGTAAATCATGCCCAAAAAATTGGGCTTGACTCATTGGCGATTACAGAGCATGTGAATATGGAGTCGTCATGGATCGAAGAGTACCTGAATGAAATTGAATTAGCTTCACAGAAGGCTGACATAAAGGTGATCCCTGGTTTCGAAGCAAAAATTCTACGTGATGGATCCATTAATTGTCCAAAAGAGTGTGGTCAATATTTCCTGATTGCCAGCTTCCATACTCTGTATAAGGAAAAATCAGTATGGGTTAACGCTCTCGAAAATGCAATCAGAAACCCACAAGTCAATGTAATCGGCCATCTTGGCCCTGAGCCAACATTCTCGCTAGAGCGAAACGAAATTATGGAACTGGGCAGGCTCATTTCAACAAATAACAAACTTGTCGAACTAAACGCCAAGTATCACCGGCCTCCAAAAGATTGGTTAATTATTTTCAAAGAATGTGGCGTTCAGTTTCATCTGGGTAGCGATGCTCATTCATTAGATGACATAGGCCGGTTTGAAACAATCATGGATCTGATTGCACTGGTTAATACATCATGATTCATGATGCCTGCCTGCGTATTCATCCATTACATTATCAAACGGATTAAGATGCAGAGTCCTATTCCAAGTCCATAACCTGATTCAACAAAATGGCACCCTCACTGGTGATACTCCAGTATTAATCTGGAGCACTGGTTGTTGAAGTTCTACTGCTATCTGCTTGGCGAGACTGAAGATGTAGAATTGGAGGGAGAAGAAGAGAGGGTGCTTGCTGGAGAGCTTGGGGAAGTGCTTGGCTGGGATGATGATGTGCTCGGGGTTGGAGCAGTAGCAGAGGCAGCTGTATTCGCAGAAACCGTCAATGTTCTTATCTGAGAATCTTTTGAATTGTACAACGCATCACCGGCAAAGTGGCTCTGAATATTATAACTACCAGCTGTCATAGGTGCATTTTGTGCGCTGTAATAGAATCCATTTGTATTCGTCGTCACGGGATTTAGCGTTATTGGAGCAGTTGATGTGAACGTTATTGTCTCTGAAACGGCCAGAGGGCCAGATGTGACCAAATCCAGAAGCGCTCCTTGAGCAGTATATTTTCCACCCTGTGAGACGGTCGTGTTTGTAGTTCCAGGTGGGTCGCCGGGCTTTAGAACTGCAAGGCCCAATGATACGGCATGTCTTGTAGTTACGTATGAACCGGTTCCGTTTGAGCTATTATACAAGTTGCCATCGCCAGAGTAGTGAGCTGCATATGGAAAAGTTCCCACGGTGGCTGGTGAGGAAACACGAAGGTTAGCCTTTCCATCCGTGCCTGTCTGAGAAGACCCTACGCCGGTAGCGCCGTTATTATCAAAGACAATTGATACTCCTGACAATGGAGTTCCCAAACTCTTGTCCATCAAGGTTGCGGTAAGAGTCACATTTTGCCCCCATGGTGCACTTGGTTTGGCGAGGGAAATGCTTGTGGTATGCATACTTGTAACATATGTCTTGACTGCGGAATTCTGTGCTTTGTACAGAGAGTCCCCGGCAAAGTGCGCCTGGTACGTCCATCCTGTTCCCACAGTTGTTGGAGCAGTTCCTGTGAAGACGCCTATGCCATTGCTGTTTGTCGTCTGTCCAGATGGGGGATTGACTGCAATAACACCTGTACCATCTAATGTGACTGTCCTGCCCGCAACTGGCGTTCCTGAAGGTACGCCTGGTGTTGTATCTGTCATGGTTGCTGTGAAAGAAGTCGGAGTCCCCCATGGTACAGTACCTTTAGATGCGGCAACTCCGAGGAATACTGTGTGAGCAAATGTGTTGTATGCTTTTTGCAGGCTGCTAGTGGCCGAATAAGTTGAATCGCCAGCGAAATGCGCTTGAACAGTCCACCCTGTGGCTACTGTCGAGGGCGCTACACCGGAGGCTGTAAATGTGCCGTCCGAGTTGGTTGTTACTGGCTTTAGGTTGGATGCCCCGGTGCCATCAAATGTTATATTTTCATTGGCCAAGCCTGCGCCAGTACTAGAATCGGCAAGCCTGCCCGTTACAGTTATTCCTGTTCCCCATGCTACATTGGGAATAGAATTTATTGCAAGTGATGCGGTGCTTGACGGCCCGGAGACTACTACGGACTGGGGAGCCGGCACCACATCAGACATAAAGTTGACGCTATACCCTTGGCCTTGCAGCGCTGCGATTGTGTTTTTGACATCTTGGAATTTGGTATCATTTACGCTGTCGCTCCAGGAGGCTGTAGCAGGGTTATATGGAGCGATATCTGTAGGGTGAATAACTATTACTGCAAACCCTGTATTTGCAATTTGCGTAGCAGCCTTTGATAGAATGGTATTGACCAAGTTCTGTCCAGAGAGGCTGCCATTGGGTTGAATTAATTCCAGAAAGGAGATATTAAAAGGAACGTGATAGATGTTCCTTTTTACATACTGTCCGCTGCTATTATCGTGCACAGTCACCTGACTCAGTTCAATGACTGAATTATCCGTCTGATAGGAATTACTCACCTTGTAGATATTGGATGTACTGCTTTCTGTATTGTATGACGTTGTGAAAATATCCAAGTTATTTTCTGCTACTGCCTTTATTGTATCTGAATCAAAAGAATTGAATGGAGGGCCCATGACACGCAACGTAGGGTTATTAAATAATGACATCAGCTTACTCTTTGCAGCTGCAAAATCGCTACTTTGCTGCTGCTCTGTCAGTTGTGCATACTGTATATGGTTATAACCATGAACGCCTATCTCAAATAGCCCTGCATTGTATCCTTGCTGTACCGTTTGATATACAGTGCCGCTTGGACCTAAATTGCCAAATCTGAGCACAATCAGATCAGTCATGAGCTTGATGCCTTTATCAATAAAATAATGCATTATTGCGGTATTGGGGACATCAGAGTTGCCTTGATCTTCGATATCGTCCAGCCTGAAAATCACACAGTTGCAAGGCGTATACGCGTGTGCAAAGTAATTTGAAGTAAACTGTGAAAACAGTAGCGTAGCTATGATTATCATTACGATATATGACGAAAATCTACTGTATCTTCCAGCCAGGAAATGCCTCATGCAGAGCACGGGATGAACTATAATGATTTAAAGGGATGGTTGCATTTTTCAGATCCTGTACCAGAGGATCTGATGTGCATCTTTTTTCAAATTTTTCTGCAATTACCTTTCGCTAGTACTTGCCTATGTAAACTGGTTTCATCATTAATGCGGCGTATCAGCTCATCCGGCTTCTGGCTAAAAAATATGCACCATCATTTTATGAAACTGCATGTTTTCTGGATATGCATTTCCCGGTTGCCTTGTGTCTGCAGAAGGAGATCAATCAAACCATGAATTCGAAAGCTTGTCTGGAGAGATTCAAGGAAATGGTTCATGGTAAGAAAGATATTGGCACAATAGTTACCTGCATCATTTACGCCTCTACAAAAGGCGAAGCCTTGGATTCTATCTTTTGAACAGGTTTTCGCCTGCTTGCAACTTTGTTTCTTTGATCAGGTGATGATCGAATTTTAGGATCTGATGCTGATGTCATGTCTGCGGTTTCGAGATAATGATAAAGCTCAAATCCCTCCACAAAACCTGTTACTCCTGTGGTCGCAGCTCTGAAAATGGCCATTGCCCGCAGCACGTCCGGACTGAAGTAGAATTTCCCCGCCTGTTCTGTGAAGCAATTGAGAGCATTCATTTTGGCATCGAGATCTTCTTGGTATATTTGAACGAAAACATTTGGGTTGAAAAAGCGCGTATGTTTAGGTACTTCGTATGCTATCAGATTGGTTGAGCGAACTACTCTGATGATCTCATCTGCCACAGCTTGATGATCCTGCATCACTTCCCGGGGTGAAGGAAAAAAAATGGCGTCAGGCTTGAATGATATCACTTCATCAGTTATAGTTTTTCTCAAAATATCTCTATTCTCAGTTGATCCAAACATGCGGATGTATAAATCAAAGAAACGAATATCATGGCACCCGAGGATCTCGGCTGCTTTTCTCTGCTGTTCTTCATTATTTTTTTCTCCTCTGGTTCGCATCCTATTACTGAGAACCAGTAGCCTTGTTGTGATCTTATTCCTGTAGCGGTGTATAGTTCCGCCACACCCAAATTCAAAGTCATCAGGATGGGGAGATACCAAAAGGACTCTATCTCCGCTTTCAATCAGCTGCATCTATTTTCCTCTCCTTGCAACAAAGTCAACCCATCTTCTCGATTCTATACACGTTTGATTAAAAGCAATTAAGATACAAATTCCTGAATAGGCTTAACAGAAAAATCGGTACGACCCTTTCAAGATTCCATGAGCTTGGCCAAAATGAATCCGTAAATATGCAATTGTAATGAAATGCATTGCAATAGACCAAAGAAAGAATCGATTAGCGATTAGTGAGAAACGTAAAAGAACAACATTTGGCCAATGAAATAACAGCTGTATTAATAAGCAGATTGTAGGAAAATGTTCTGCGGTATGCAGTCTATAGGCATTTTACCCAACTGCCTTTGCTAACCATGTTACTTTGTGTTTATTTATGCCGGCATCTATTGGTACAGGGAGGCCTGAAGGCTTTCCGAACATTCTGGTCCTTGCTTCCAGCCAACTTGGAAGCAGGGGCCATTGCCATTCTATCTTACTTCATTCTATTGACAGTCCTCTAATGGCCAGTCAAATTGCCGGCAGAAGTTGTGCTTGTTGTGTTTGAAGGGGGCGGCGATGGATTTGGGTTATCCCCTGTCTGACCTGTTGAGCCTTGGCTTGGCAAGGTTTGATTGCCACCAGTAGACGAGCTACCTGTGGAGGTATTGGAAGAGGAAGAATTAGTAACTGGCTGATTAGATGGGGTATTTGACGTTGATGAGGTGCTATTTCCTGAGGTATTTGCAGTCGGCTCTGCTGGAGGGTTGTAAGAACTACTGTTTGAATTGGTTTGCGGACCTGTTGGTGTGCTACTGCTGTTACCAGCACTGCCGCCTGCCTGTCCTGACGAAAGATCTGGGTTAGAGTTTCCCGTGCCATGCCCTCCAGCTACAGTGTTGGTATTGGTGTTAGTAGTAGCAATGGTAGAATTGCTCGTGCCTCCACCTGATGCATCAGGTGGACCCGTAGAATTAGTATCAGGTTTTGGATTGGGTGCGCCAGTTTGATTGCTACTGCCGGTTGTTTCATCTGGGTGCTGCTCGTCAAAGTCAGGATTAGAGTTTCCCGTGCCATGCCCTCCAGCTACAGTGTTGGTATTGGTGTTAGTAGAGTTCTTGGAACCTCCTCCCTGATCTACGGGGCTGGATGATGTGAAATTCCCGCCTGTCTGATTTCCTGATAAATTAGTCTTGCTATTGCTTCCAGTAGTTCCGGAGGTAGAGTTGCTCTCTCCAGTGCTGTTGCCAAACTCTTGTGAAAGTTTGGTCTGATAGTTCTGTGGAGTATATCCTGATGTGCTATTAACGTAATAGACACTTTGCTGGATAGTTATCTGGGGTGAGTTGGTGAATGAATTTGTTGCATTTTGAAGTGCTATCATGGTTACTGTATTGGTAGCATTTGAAGAAGATTGATTTCCTCCTGCGACTGTACTTAGAATAGTCACTCCACTAGGGGCATTGCCATTGGCATTGATCGTTGCATTCTGGTTTGTAACCTGTGATATGCTCTCGGTTACATTGTTTATATTGTTAAGAGCTATGGGAGCAGAAACGCTTGCAGGACAGCTCTGAGGGACAATGATAAGCTGATTGAGTGTATAGACAGGCTTGCTGGACCCTGTATTATTGGATACCTGTATTGACACCTGCGTGATGGTATTTGTATTCTGAGTTGTCGAAGTGCTGCTTCCCGCACCTCCGCCTCCGCCATATTTTATGTTAGCATTTTGATTTATTGTCTGGCTTATTTTCTGGTTGATGTTATTGTCGTTGTTGACTGTTACCGGCGCGGATACATCGGTATTACAAGATTCTGGTATGATTATTGTCTGCTTTATGATTATTATCGAGTCATCGGTAAATACATTGGATGCGCTCTGACTTGCATTCATAAGAATAGAATTATCAAGGGAATTTGCTCCAGAGTTAAGATCACTGGCAGAACCTGAACCGCAGTTCTCTATATTAGCAGTCTGGTGTATGGTCTGGTTGACTGTCTGTGTTACCGTGTTGATATTGTTTACATGAACACTATTAGTAACATGAGCACCGCTCGGGGTACCAGCAATCTTTTGAATTACAGTTACTACAGGAGTATCAGTAGAGTTGTTCCTCGAAGTCTGTGAAGAAAATTGATTTTCTACATTGTTCACATTGGAGTAAGTATTCGAAGCAGAAGTGCAGTCGTTATTTGATTGCTGGCCGGCATTTGAGCCTGAGCCAGAACCAGTTGTACCTCCGTTACCACCTACACTGCCATTATCAGTTGTTCCGCTGGTTGTATTTGAAAGTCCACTTTCACTAGCACCTGCGCTCTCACCGCCTCCTCCACTACCACTGTTATCTACAGATGTGTTTGTGGTCGAACTGGACGAAGAGACCAGAGTCGAGACCAGGGAAGAAATTATCTCACTTGAAGAAGAAGATGATGTGGTTGTCTGACCTGCTCCGCCAGATATCGTAAGTGGAGCAATAGCTCTTACAATCTGGGTGTTGTTATTTGAGCTGGCACTTTCGGCCATTAGAACATATTTGCCAGGCACCGCCGTATTGGCAACACTGACCTGTTGCAAGAATGCACCTTTGCCGTCAGTTGCAACGGTGTCTTTTGCTGTAACGTCTGGAACAATCTTAAAGCTAAGGGCTGTAGACTGCAGGATAGTAATGCCTCCTGATGATATAGCTATATGACAGCCGTTATAGTCTCCTGTTGGAAGTGACAGTTTAAAGTACTGTTTCATTCCAGATTCATTCACGACTAGGGGGTTCTGGACTGCTAAATTCAAAGGACTTGCACCGTTAGGATTATTGCTGCAATCAAGACTGATATTGTATGTTCCTGCAGGAATATCAGAAGAAAATATCTTTGTTACAATGTATGCAGTGCCATTGGTGCCTTGGTTATCTGCCTGTTGTGTTCTATTCTGAATCGATGCGTTGTTGCCACTTTGAGATATCGTAACATTTGCACCGGTCATGAGAAGAGCTGCGCTATTCGTAGAAGTGCCATTTCTGTCTTGCAAAGACAGTGGTTGTCCATTAAAGATGGATACATTTGCGGTAGAGTTTATGCTCAAGTTTGTACCGTTTGCAGTCAAACTTGATCCTTGTGTTATGACACTGGGAGTCAGAGATAGCCTAGGAACAGATTTCCCTGTTTCGATCTCGTATATGTAATTGATAATATAGCTTCCAGAGTTCTGTGAAGTAGCAGCAGAAGACAGCTGTGTGGAGACTGAATTCGAAGTTGTTAAGGTAGATGTAGATGCACTAGCAGCCTGAAGAACTTGGTTGGCGACCAAGCCTGATACCAGTAATAATCCGCAGAACAGGGCAGCGACAAGCCATTTACTCTTAAATCTATCTTTAGCGTCATCCATGATGCGTACTGCAACGTAAAATTAAGCTTGCTAATAAAAGAGGTTCTCATAATTATTACCTAATGTTGCTCCTGAGAAAACTCCGATCAGTTTTCCAATGATTTTGCTATAAGATCTGTCGATCGCTGGTACCGGCGCAAAAATTGTCCTGTTTTATTGAGAGCATCATTGGCACAAATTCGCCACTAGTGGCAAAATATCTCGATATTCTGCATGCAATGCCACTGCAGACAGATGATTATTATGAATAATTGACCGCTTTTTTTTATAGGGAGACAATCGTAGCACCCTTTATTAAATATGGTTTCACTTCGCTTGTGAATGTTCGGAAAGACTACTCCCGAGATAGTGGGTATTGTTTCTGTCATGGTGGCAATGTTGGGTATTGCGGCCCCCGCACTAGCTTCGACTAGTTCGACCAATACACTCAGCATCACCGACAGCAATACTGTCAACCAAAGCAATACGCAAAGCAATTCGCAAACTGCAAATATTGCCAGTGACAATACTGCAACCAACACTGCCAACAACAACAATGCACCAACACAGGATGCAAGTGGCGGAAGCGGTGTAACCAACGGAGACCAGAACTCTCACCAATCAGTAGACCAATCACAAACCGTA
>JAJPHM010000034.1 GCA_021325295.1 Nitrososphaeraceae archaeon | reverse complement strand
GAAGTATTTGGCGGCTGCGGCAGAGGAGGATTATTGTCAGACTGCTTTTTGTCTGATACATTTATTGTCATCAGTATAGTGCTGTTGGTTTGAGTCATCAGGCCACCAGGCGCCGCTATGGCTGTCAACAAATCTGGCGTGCGAATCTCGTTGCCAGACCATCCCTTTGGCAGCGTAATCTGTATTCCAAAGTCCGGGTTTGAATAGTTGCCCATAATCGTCTTTGGAAGGTAAATGTTTGGCATCTGTGCACTGGCTGGCGTCGTCAGAAAAGAAAAAGCCACGCAACATAGTATCGAAAATAACACTGCAGCTGCCAGGACTGAAAAAAGCACTTTGGGGTGGTCTGGATTTCTGACCATACTTTTTTGATTCTAAAAGAATATTTAACATTCGCTCAGCCTACAATGAGCATTGTACGGCTAGTAAGAAAATTCTATAACTTGAACAGGTAATAAAGAAGGTACGGTCATGGTACGGTACTTGGTCAACTACCCACAGCTAAATCATAGTGGCTTGCAGTTGCCGTAAAAACTGGCACAGCCATAGGTTCATTTTATTTTATTTTACAAGTTTAAAAGCAAGAAGACTACTGGATTTATCCAGTGGATGAATTGCACCCAAAGACTACTGCTCCTCGCGCCGATCATCAACTTCATCCAGCGGTAGACGCAGACAAATGGTCGTGCTAAAGATATGAATGAATCTGTACCTGTCAATACGTAAAGTCGAAACAGGATTGATTGGATTGGATTCAGCCGCACTACCTATGGAACGTAGAGAATTCACGTCTGGGGAGACAAGACCGTCGGTCGTAGAACCAGAAAAAGAGAGGCTATCGGACTTGTCCGATAGTTGTTCACGAGGAAGATGTTGGCATAGTGAGTACTCCTAGAACCGATAAACGAAGGGAAAAGATAAGGGAGTCAATTGAAGATGAAAGATTCTTCAAAAGATGAGAATTTGAAATGCAAAAGCTTCCAGATATTGAGGCAAGGAAAAAGCTTGCCGCAATAGCTGGCCTAAAGGAATTGCCAAAGTTGGATCCTATGGCTATTTACAGACTAGACGGCATACTCTCAAATGAGCTAGGAAAGCATAAGAAGTTCGATTCCGTTGAACTGGTCAGGTCAGTTCGTGGAGATTGAACGATAAAGAGCTTACATACAACCTCTTTGGGACATAATCGTCATAGAATACTGATAGGTCAAAGACTTCTAGTTCTTGGGCCGGCTTTGCAGTTTCACGGATTGCTTGTTTGACACTTATCATTCTTTTCTTTCCTAATCTCTAGGCTTAGACTTTAATTTTGCAACTTGCACGCTCTTCCTTTTCTTTGCCTTTGGAGCATTACGCTTTAGCAGATTCTTCTTTATCTTCTTGTTCAGAAAATCACTTTAAGCACTTAGACTTTAGACATTTAGTTTTTTAATACTATGGGCTTTGGTGTATTGAAGCTTTCAGGAATCATTTAGTTGTTGAGAATATTCAAATGCAATTACTAGCAAGCAAGTGTATACCAAATACTTAATAATTTTCTGTATAATGCCTTCATAATGGCAAAAGCGAGGTTCAATGCCATAAGCAAGACTATATTGATGGTGTTGCTTGTGTTTATGGTAGGCACTGCACTACCAGCAATGTCATCTTTGTCGCAACAGAGTGCCAGCGCGCAAAGCTCAATTGTAGCTAGTGACCCTCATCCGCATTGGCATCCGCCACCAGCTCCAAACGCTACTACTCAAACTTGCTTCAAATATACAAACGCGACAGGATGGATCAAGATAGACTGTGGGCCGCAAATAATGGTAACATCAGAACAGTTAGCAAATGAAGGCGGAGGTAGTTACTGTGGTACTTCTTGCCAAGCACCACGTGGCGAGACAACATCAAGTTCCTCTCCTAATTCAAGTGAAGTTTTCATAAACTTTGACGGATTCACTGCAGAAAAAGACAACCTATGGGGCGGAACATCGTGGAGTGTACAGGACTATACGAATGACTTTACTGGAAGTAACGGATTACCAGATTGGGTAAATTTCGTCTTCCAAAATCCTCAAAACGGAGCAGATGGCCTCAGTCCCCAAGTATGCATTGAGCAATGGTACTACCAAAACGGAAAGTGGAATCTTGGTCAAAACCCTCGTCCTTGCGTATCAGCTAGCTATGAAACACTCTCTAATTATTACCAGGGATACTTGGAGGGATATATTGGTGGAAATGGATATTTAGGCACTCAATACTGTGACGTCAGCACAAGCACTTGTTGGGCAGAAGGCGGAATCTCAGACTTATATGGATTGGAATACAACAACCGCTGGACAGGAGTTTTCGGACAGATCTTCGGGTTGGCAGGCGGATCGCAGGCTCAGTTTACATCGCCAACAAACATGGAGACCATCGTCTACGGTACAACAGAAACTAGTGCATATGCAGATTCATTTTCTGGAACTGCTGAATCAAATAATCTTTCCTACACTGGGTCACCTTCTGTAAGCTGCGGAAGCGGTACTTGTACCTGGAGTGAGTGGTCGCGTAACTGACCTATTTTTTATTTATTTTTTACTATATGGAAATTTTTAATGTGTCGATTAGATTAAGAAGGTCGGGAAAATAATTGCACACCAAAGCGAAAATAGCAATCGCTGTGGCAATATCTGTGGCGGCAATCGTACCAACGATCATCATTAGCACGGCAATGTTGCCAACACCTTATCTTGCTGTCATTACATCGGGAGGTGGCAAGGTAATAGGAGGTTCATGGCACTATGCAGGAAAGGAGACGCTCTATGGGAGTATACCTGAATCGCTCTGTAGAATTTTGGGTGATGTAATTGGAGAGCCGCTTGCTTGTCCTAACCAACCTTCTTCTCTAGCTCAGAAATATGTAAATGATAAAGGCGATTCTGCATACCTTCTTCAAACCGGAGCTGGACCATATAGTGCAGGTGGTAACAAAAAAGTAGGCACTACTGAAATTTACGTAGTGGTGGTTAATTCCAAGGTATATTGTGTAACTACAAACTCTACACTACCAATACCGTCTGAATACACAAAGTGTCCATCAATAAACTGATTCTAATGCAATTCATGTGCCCGTGTAACCCAGTAAGGTAAGTCTAACCAGAGCTCCTCAGTTATTCTAGTTATTTAGAGAAAAGAGAGTGAGAGTATAAAGTAACTACAATGCAATGCGGCCAAGGTATGACGAGGCAGAGTATGTACTATATACAGCTGTATTCAAGCTGGCCTGATAGCTGCAAATAATTGCAAATGCAATGGAAAATTGTTAAAGAAGTATATCTACTAATCTTGCTTCAACGACCTTAAATACCACAGAAAGCAGATCAAGAAAAATGGCAGAGCAGAATCTTTACTATTATTCTGAGCTAAATAAGGTGCCAGAAAGTGCTGCTCCAAGTCTTTGTAGCTCCTACCATGGCAAGATCGACTGGGATGTTGCAAGAAGGTTCCTCTATGTTCTTTACGTAAAGGGAAGAATGAAGAGAACGAATCTGGCCATGAATACAGGAATCAATTATGATAGCTGCACAAGATATATCTCGTGGATGAAAGAAATTGGGTGGATAGAAGAAGAAAAGGCATCCAATCAAATTTCGCTTACAAATATCGGAGCTTTTACATGTTCACGCATCTTTTCAAATAATTTCCCTGATGGATAAAGGAGAGCCCAAGCAAGTAAGTGTTCTGCTCAAAGAGCAAATCATAAGGCGGGTCTTTCTGCGATTGTATTTGCAGAGATGATTAGATGAGATGAAATGACACATATCGATAGATCTAGAATGCTCGTGTAGAGGGCAATTAGTAGGGTTTAGTGCAAAAGGTTAACAAGATGAAGATTCATGAAATGTAACATCTGTGTTAAATTGCCTTGAAGTCAATATCTTTTTCCATGAGCGTTTACACTGTTAGCGAGTGTGATTATAATTCTCCCCACTAATCTAACCTGCAATTGCTGATTGTTTGGAAAGAAACTCAGGATATTGAGTATGAAAAATGTATCTGTCAGCTGGACTATCGCTTATAGAAGACAGAGTAAGAGGTTACTGGAAAGGGATTGCCATCTTTATCTTGAAAATATAAATAGACTGTGTAAACACCGCTCCTTGTCATGGCGGGAGTTAAATCAAAGCTTACATCAATCAGGTCACTTGAATCCCACCTAGTAGCAAGAAGCATGCTGGAATTTGTTATCTGAGTATATGGATAGACTGAAGCCGTATAATTTCCTTCATCATAATAGGACATGTCCCTATCTTTGTAATAAACTGCCGGTGTAGGAAGAGGGTCATAATAGATATCTACCCCATAGATATCTGCTGAAGGGAAAGTTTTTGTCCCAAAGAACTGAATTGTCTTGTTATCTGTAGTTATTGGACTATTATACTGAATGTAGTTATTCTCAAAGTTCTGAACCATTGCAAAATAATAATCATCATATGCAATTCCTATGCTCACATCAGTGTGATACTTATCTAGAATGTTATCTCTGTGTCCATTTTGGCAACATTCCGAATCATTATACATCATTTCTGATTCTCCAGTCACTACATCATTGAATGGATTAATCTTTTGCATCCCAACATCAGAATCATTTGCACAGCTTGCGAGATTGTCTGTAGATGTAAAAATAGAATCAGTGTAAACATTCTGTGCAACGTAGCCTGTACCTTTGTAGACAGTATATCGCATGTAAGGCTTCATTCCATCTGTAGTCCAGTGTGTGGCATAGTATCTTGATTTTAGCAAATCATCTGCATGTGCCTGAGCTGCCATGTTGGAGCTTAATTTGACAGGTGGAAGACCAAACTTTGCTCTGTCTTGATTTATCTTTTGCAATGCATATTCTTTCAGCTGGTCAAGAGATGGTCCAGATGCTGGTGGCGTAAGGATATTTGCTGGACTTGAAGCTTGGACGTTTTGGGTTTGCGGCATATTCTCCAATACTACTAGATTGGTAATGGTAACAGGAGCTAGCAGTTCTGGATCGGTTAGATTGCTAACTACAAACTTGTACATTGTATAATTTCCAACAGTATCAGGATACCAATCAACAGTCAGGCTTCCGTTGGCATATGGCTGTATTGTCCCAGAGGCTATGTTGACATATGAACTGTAACCGTTAGAATCAACGATGTCCACTATAGAGTCATAGCTTAGTGGCCTATTGTTGCAGTTAGTTAAATCTCGGGTAAATGTGATGGAAGTATCAACAGGAAAATAGTAAGTTGATGTGTTTGTATCAGCAACAGGATGAGCATATGCAACAAGTGGACAAGGGCTCAGTATCACACCTGCTGCGCCAACAATTATTATAATTCTGAGCTTTTGTCTATCCATCAAAGCCAAAGGAATCAGCCTACTCGCCTATATAAGAAACGTTGGCTGTAAAAGTTCTTCTTGATTACCCTAGCCTGATCCCATTGGAAAGGCATCTTGTTTATTCTTTGTGGAGAAATACTAAATTACAGTGAATTTTATTGGTGATTTTTGATCAATTTAACTCCTTCAGCAAAACGCTGTAAACTTCGCTTTTTACGGTATAACTATGCTTTGCTAGCCTTTTGATATATTGAATAACTTTCTGTTTCGGCAAAAGGTTTGAATTATTTGCAAGAACAAAGAATGTCAAGATATCAGCTGTAGCTATCCCAAGCTCCTTTGCACAATTTCTCGCTGTTCTATCATCTGACAAAATCATGTATGGATTTGTAATCTTATCCAAACAGTCTTGAGCAATTGCAATTGATTCCAGTTCACCATCTCCTAGATTTGCATATAAAGCACGGAGAGCGCTAAACGTTGACGGGCTACTTTGAATCTCCTTTATGTTTCCATTCATCAATTCCGCATTGATTACGGCATCAAGTTGTTGCTTCCTTGTAGATTCTGCCTTTGCCTTCTGCGCAATGTATAGCGTCCATTTTTCTGCCGCTGCCAGTTGTAAGAGAATTCTACTGCATCCTGAATATTGAAGGTGAAGGAGAAAGTCTGCATCAAGTAATATGTTCAACGTATTTCAGGTCCTCTCTAAAGCTGGCAATATCCTGGCTGGTTGTTTGCACCTTTCGCTGCCTGAGGATTTGCATGAACTCTTCAAGTGGTTTGCCGGAAATTGTTGCTGCTCTTTCAAGGGAGACCAAGTTTCTCTGGAGGAGACTAATTGCAGAGTCAATACGAGTTCTTTCAAACTGGGGAACCACGTCCGAGTTCTTGGTCGTTTCAGGGTATGTAGAGTAAACAAAAGCAATCATTTCCCAAGTGTTCATATCATTCAAGAATCGCTTGATTTTTGTCACTATTTTCTTTTCAGACTCTGATGCAGAGTCCCATATTCTCTTTGCTTGCTCTATGCCCTTTTCAGTTAATTTGATTGGACCACTATCTTCAAGCGATTGCTTTACAAGCCCGGAATTTGCATTTTGCACCTGAATTGATTGAACCACTGGGCTGAACGGCCCATATAGGTGCTCATCAAACTTCAATTCTCTAAGTGCTTCAAGGTTTTTGGTTAGCAAGAACATATCCTTCTGTAACCACATATTTCCCTTGATGCCTGTTCCAAACTTTCCGTCTTTGTTTGGAGCGTACAATAGCATCCAGAAGACCTTTTCTTCAGGGGGATATTTGTCCGCTCCACCGGGATCGCTACTAAATTTGGCTGGCATGCTTCTGCACCTATTATTAAAAGGTTAATATCTGCTTGTTAATAATTTCTTTCGTGTCCAAAGTCAAGGTAGTCCTAGAGCATTATGATCAGACGCTCAAACGTGCGAGAAAACTCCGCCTTGAAGTTGGAGGAAAGACTGTCTATACTCCAAGTCGGACACTATCGCTAAAAGAAGATGCTTCGTGTGAATCTAGGTTAATCAGGTACAACAGTCTTCGAGGAATAAATGAAATATATCGTCGACTCACAAAGGAAAAGCTTGACGAAATCGACGACAATCCAGCAAAACTAGTTGATTTTGGGAGGTCATTGAAAAATGTGCTCAACAGACCAGAATGCAAAGACGACGTGAGCTTGCTGGTATTTTCATATGAGAACAAGAATAAGAATGGGGGCATATCGCAAAACACAGTACCCAAAAAGGATGAGATCAAGTATCTTTGTAATGTGGTTTCACATCCATTAAGTGATGTAATCGTTCCACCAAGGATCTCAGGTCTGTCTGGCGAGAAATATCTGGAATTTCTCAAAGCATTTTTTGAGCAATTGCCCTCTTACACTACAAATGCACCAATGCTCGGTCTTATTCCGCTGGTTGCAAGAAATGATTTTGACAGGATTGCAAATTTCTATGTAGAAAAAGGAATTTACTCATATATCGCTGATTTCCAAAATCAAAATCCACTAGATGCCTATATTTTTGCAGGTATGATCCATAGCCTATCTGATTTTATTACAAAAGAATACAAAGAGGATTCTTACGTCCATGCTCTGAATATTCCTTCAACTAGGACGAGACAGAAAGTTGATGTCACCCCGGCAAAGGACATAATGACATTTGCAATGGGATTTGACAGCTATGGAACATCTCACCTCCCTCAAAAACTACCTGAAAAAGTAGTAAAGCAGATAATGGAAAGACGTGCGGTGAGTGGATTCGGCCCTAGAAGCCCTACAGCTACTCCTGCGGTATTTCTTGGGGAAGAGGATGCAGAGGTCTTTCGCTTGTTCAACCGCAACGACTATGGTTATTATAGAAGTACCTTAGCGGATCTTAAAACCAAATTTCCAGATGAAGAGCATATTTCAGTAAAATTCGACCAGCTCTTTGATGAAAAGGTTAGCGAATACAAATTACAGAAGCTTAGAAGGGTCTTTAATGTAGAAAGGCAGGCTCTAGAAGCTGCGGATCTAAGGCTAAAGATAGTCGAGGATTCCATTATGAAACATATAGAGTCCAAAAAGTACGCGAGAGATGGTGTCAAAATCTTAAACAAGATGTCTCACAGAATTACCGATTACATGTCATAACATAATCATACCAAAATGTTCTTAACTTTATTACCATAAGGACATGCAATGCAGTGATCTCTGCCATGGTGGCTCTACTCAAAACTTGCCGACTGGCTATATTGCATATTGTGTAGTAGGATTTATCGGGCAGGCTCTAAGATACTGGCAACTTATGACAGCTGGACATAGTATTCATGTAATTCAGCTGAATCATTGGCGTTCAAGGGATTTTGAGATACAGCATTGCCAGATACCTTATTCATTCTATGTAATGAGTAGAAAACGAGACCAGAAAGGAATAACCGATAATTATCTAACAGCTTCCTGACCCCTTCTGGACAGTACATCTGTCTGCCTGTTTTAACCTCTGCGGAGGATCGCCTCTAACGCTGACTTGTATATCTCTACCATGAACTTGTGGTGCTCGGCTTGACCATACTTGCGCATATCCAAAGCAGCCTGCATCTTTACAATTTCGCTTTGCATCACATCTTTCAAAACCTTTGCATGATTTTGGATATTCTGGTCTATCTGGCTTTGAGCATGCGACTTCAATTCTCTATCAGCTTTTTTGATCTGCTCATCTATGGATTTAAGAAAGTCCTCATATTCTGAGTCTGTAAATTTCCGGTGTGTCATCTGGGCAATCAATTCTCCTCTCTGGGTTGATTAAAAAATAGAAAGTCGCTAGTCAGTCTATCTTTACTTCATGCTTTTCTTTTACTTTGTGGCCGAATTCGTCCTTGGATTCCCGCTCTATTTTGTATCCGCCATCGTCGTCTTTTTTGACTTTTTCCTTGAATTTTCTTTCTATTTCTGCCATGACCAAAAATAGAGAATATATCATAAAGCCATTGTATTCCATTATTCTATGGAAATCAGTAAACGAGAATCATCAATAACCACTAAATAAGATTTTGAACAGATTCAGTGTGGCAGGGCAACTGTACAGATACAAAGCTGGGCTTTTCAGCTGCAAGTGCGATAGATAGAGTCATTCAAGCATGCTGCATAAATCAAAACATGATGCAACCGCTCTGACGTGAAGATGTATCTCGTGTGCTAATCCAAGCAGAATTCTGATCAATCAACATTGGAAAGCGTCAGGAGCAAAATCATAATCTGCGCAGTTGAAAAAAGCTTCTTTTCAATGCATAAGATGCAGATAATTTTATTTTCTTTCTAAAAAGAAAGAACCGATAAACCAATCAGTCAACCTATCTGCAGCTGCTTCCTTACATGCAGACAAACCTTTCTGATGCCCACCGGCTTTTCCAGAATCGAATCCACCTTGAGTATGCCACGAAGCATTTCAGGAATATCCACTGTGTCTCGGATAAAGGCAGTCATCATTGTCACTTTTATGTCTGGCTTTATTTGCGTGATCTGCTCTATAAAATCAAAGCCTGACATCTCGCGCATCTTGAGGTCGCTTATCACAAGTGAATACAGATGTGAATTTAGCCTAAAGTGTTCAAGTGCCCTGACTGGGCTGGTAAAGCCGTCCGAAACCAGATCCCATTTGCGCAGCGACCTTTGCACAACATCCAGAATATCCGCATCATCGTCGACAACCATGATCCTCTTGTCAGCCAAAGATGACAATATGTGATTGTTTAGGGAAATAGTTTGTTAATAACATTTTGACACTAGTATCCCTATTTGGCAACTATAACTGTGCATATCTGCCAATGACGCATACGAGCAGACAACCGACAATCACTCAATTGCTAGACTCCAAAACATTGTTCGGACAGATTCGATAAATTCAATTCAATTCAATTTGATCTAATCTAATCTGTGCAAGTTTTCAGCTCTATCAGTCAAGGAAAGGCAAAAGTGCAAGATACGGGATGTGGACAGTCATTCTATCTGTTGTCTTGTCGTAGATGCCATACAAAGATCTGAGTGTTACTTTATCAAAAGATCTGTCGTATTGTTGTAAATTATCATTTCCTTTTACTGTAGCCTTGTCTGCATAGATATCAAGATCCAGCCTAGTATGATTGCTATCTATCTTGGTCGAGTTGACATGAATTGTAACGCGTGAAGCATTTATATCAAACCCTGCCAAGCTATACCGAAGCTTTGTCAGGTTGTAAACATGGGTTGTAGTACTGTTATTATCTGGAGAGACAATCTGCTGTTTTACTGTTTCATTTGGGAAAATCTGAGTCCCGTTTACATCAAAGGTATATTCAAACAAGTCTAGAAGATCAAGGTATCCAACGTTGCGAGAAAATGGATGGGGTCCAGCTTTAGCATAATAGCTCTTCTCTTGATAGGAAGATGCTCTAGCATTGACTGCAGGCGCCAGCAATATCAGTGAGATCCCTAGAAATGCGTACAATATTTTGAACCCATTGCTGCCATGGGGATTGCTGTTTCTCACTTTTTGCTTACTCGTGCACAGTATCGGCTAAATACCCTACATGGTGCTGATTGACTTGTCGTACGGCCGATTTCTCACTTGGCTATCCGCTCCTCTGCCTGCTTTGGTCCTCATCCAATATCAGTGACGCCGCCAGTCATTGAAAAAATTAAGTCAATTGGCCTTTTCAATGATCAATAATGGAGCGTTCAATTTCAAACTTGAACATCTAGCTAGCCTGCCATGTTATATGGACATATTCATTGCCAATCAGGATCGATAGAGCCAATATTTTACTGTACTTTAATAAAGTTCAATGGTATAAAGTACGTCATAATGATACATGAAACCAGCTGACCTGTAACTTATGATGTTACGGATATCCCGCCTGTCAGTATTAGTGGCCCTTGTGCTATCTACATCTCTAATATACCATATAGGCACTAGTTATGCTCAGTCTACTTCTGATAGCCTATGGTATGTAGGCAAAGGCTTGAAGCAGAACATGTACATGAAGTACCAGATTCAGTATAACGGCACTAACGATAATCAACCATTCAACATGACTCTGTACTTCAAG
>JAJPHM010000053.1 GCA_021325295.1 Nitrososphaeraceae archaeon | reverse complement strand
GCCGCTATCTATTGCAGTGGAGCATGACAAGCAGCGGCCCCAAGTTCCCTTTGAAGAATAGGAGCTCCACTGTACATCTCCATAATGCTCCTTGTTGTCATTTACCAAGATGGTGGCTTTGTAGATTGTTTCAACTAGCCAGCCGGATACACGATAATCTGTTTCGCTTTTGATATTTTGAAGTGCAATATTGAACTTGGCCTGTTCGTTATCCTCTATGTCTTTTAACTTGGCTCTGATTGCATCGATATCTGTATGCAGTTGCTCTATCTTTCTTCTTGTAAGGGTGATCTTTTGCCTCTTTGTTTCTATTTTATTTTCCACCGAGATAATTCGGCTCTTGCTTGTATGCTTCTTTTTCTTTTCCTTCCCTTTGCTCTTTTTTAGCTCACTGTATAGTTTTTCGTAGCCTTTCAGAGTGTCAATGTCTGCATTTATCTGCTCCTGCAATCGCACAATACGTCCCTCGATGCCCTCTAGCTTTGTCCGCAGTTTCTCCGACCTTGCGTCAACGTTTTCATTTCTTTTCTCCTGTACTATAATGTCAAACTTTTTTTCAAGTTCGTCTTTTATGGTGCCGATAACGTTTTGAATTTGGCTTTTCCACAGTTCTGTCCCGGATCGTGTTTCCTCTGGAACGTAACGAGAAGAAACTATAGAGTGTTCTTCCGGTATGGGGATCAGATTTTTGCCCTTTTCATCTTCAAAGCCTGCGTACTCTACAATTTTATCAAGCGACTGCTTTGAATATTTCTTCTCAAAAATTGACGCCTTAATTTCAAAAATCGGATGATACTTTTCAAAAGATTCAACTGAGAGCACTTTTAGCGATCTTAGGTTATTGCCAAGCTGAATAAACTGCGAGAGGTTTTCCGGGCGGTATTTGTTCTCAAGCATAAGAAAATATTCTTCCTCATCTTGCAGACTTGACTCTGTTCTAGCAATTGACAAGTTGTCATTGATTGACCTGACATGATGAGCTTGCTCTTTTATCTTCTTGTCTTCTCTTTTTCTATCTTGCCTTTCCAAACTAGCAATGTCCAGATCCTTGTTTGGACGCTCGCTATTCTGAGCAAGTGCAGCGGTTTCTTCACCATCTTGCTCAAAGTTATAACCGGACTTTGGTCCAGGGTCAAGTTTGGTCCTGAACTCTGCCATCAAATCTGCTATTTCGCTACTCTCAAGAGGCCCACGATGGTATGTCAGTGGCCACCTTACCTTGACGATTGATGAAAACTTTGGATCGAAAATATTGCAAAAGAACTCTCCCGGAGCTAGGTTGGATATTTGCTGTTCTGCACCTGAGCCAAGCTCCAAGCCTGTACTTACTCTCTGAATATCTCTCTTTGCTCCAAGTCTTCCTATAAAACGGACATTTGCATTTGATATCACTTTGTAATCAAGGTCAATAGCATTCTGGCTTGCAAGGAGCAATCCTAGGCCAAAGGCTCTAGCCTGCTTGATAAGCAGCAGAAGTAGCTTTTTTGATGCCGGCTCCCGTACAGGGGGGCAGTAGCCAGCAATCTCGTCAAAATAAAGTAGATACCTCAACGTCTGTGCACTTCCCTGCTTTATTATCCACCTGTATAGCTGCTGTAGTGTTAGCTCAACAAACAGTTGTTTTTCGCTTTCAGATTGTATATTGCGCAAATCCAGCACGTTAATTGATGGGCCACTGAAAATTTCAGAAAAGTTCAGAGGTTCTGCGACTGTCCATGAGCGCAGCTTTGGGTCAGAAACTAGCAGGTTTATCCTGGAGGCTAGCTTTTTCCTGTCCTTATCAGAAATCATTTCATGTACTGACAGAGAACCTATCTGCCTGAGCTTTGGATGCTCAATCTGGTCAATGATATCTTGTACAGTCAGGCTTTGGCCGCCTTTCCATGCATGTTCAAGAATAGCAGAGACAAATGTTATTTCCTCTCTATCGTCTTCGTTGTAGCCAGCAAGACGCAAGAGTCCATAAGAAGTCAGATCTAAAAGTTCTGCAGCAGAAGACGCATCTTCAATCAGCAATTTGTCAAAGTCCCTTGGTGCGGACAGGTCAGGTGATATTCCAGCTGCAAGTCCAGCAGATGACTTGGGAGTAAAGATACGGACTGTTACACCGTTTGCAAAACGAGAAACCATAGTGGATTCAACTGAAAACTCTTTCATTTTTTCAAAATACTTCTTTTGGAGGCCTTGAGCGTATGCAGTTTTATCTTGTCCCAATGCATCTGCTTCTTTGGTAGACCACCGTGAGAAGTCAAAGTCGGCCGATTTGAATGCAAGGTTTCCTATATCACCTTTAGGATCGATTGCAAATGTTGGGATCCCATGAATGGCCGCTTCTTCTACAATCACCTTCGACAGAACAGTCTTGCCAGAACCGGTAGCTCCAAGAATTATTGCGTGTTTTGTCAGAGATGATGGTTCAAGCCTTAGTTTGGAGCAATCCTCTGCCAATCCAATGTAAAGCGAGTTAGCATTATTATTGTTACTGAGCTGCGGCACTTTGTTTTAAGCTTCGAAACATGTTAAAAAGTTTCTTGTACTTTTTTGGAATGATTGACCTGCTACTGCGTTGGTAATGTCTCTATATTGCCATGGAGTACAGTTTTTGTGTATCTGGTAAAAAGGTACCGTTCTACTTTTCTGGCAACAAGGAAAAGGCGCGGTTTTGATATTTGCATAGAGCATATCATTTATTCATTGTTGCCAACATCGATGCCGGCAATCACTCTTGCTGAAAACTGAAATAACTCTGAACCGATTGGAGTCGGAAGTACAATGCCTCTTCCTGTTAGAAGGCTCAGAGAGAGTTCTCCAATTATTATCGATAATGCAGGAAGAAGGAAAATGACATAAGATGGTAAACCAAGTCCTGCCAAGTTACTGTCAGAACTGAATATGAGTGAATCTAGCCTAGAAATGAACCAAGACAACACGTTTAGAAATTGCCGGCCAAGCTTGGCAACCGCAAAATCCAAAGTAATTTCTGCATTTTCTTTGCCAACCATCTTTATTGTCCACTTCCTGAAGGAACGCTACAAAATTGCTTCATTCGCAGTTTATTACATCGCTGTAACATCTTTCAATAGAGAAAGTACAGATACTGTTCTCATTGACAATTGTCTATTTGAGATTGGCGATTGCGTACAAATTTGCTAATAGAAACTATGAATATTGCAGTTAGACGCTCCTTGAGAGAAATTACTCTAGTGCTTTTTCTGAACTTCAAGCCAGATGCTTGTTCCCTTTGTTTCCTTAACAAGCAACACAGATACAAATGAAACAATAGATGGCACAGCGATGGCCCAGATCAGACCACCATATACATTTCCCAATACCAGTGCTAACACTGGAGCTATAACAAGCGTTCCGTCACCGACATCTCCTGTGCCTATGCCATGCGATATAGACATCGACGTATATCGTATCCTTGCGGGAAAATATTCTACCAGAAACGCACCAAGCGGCCCATAACACATTGCAGAAATAGAGATCTGGACAGACAATAACCCTGCAAGTGCAAAAACATTCGGAGGATGAGAGAACAGGTCAATCGCATAATAGATTGGATAAAAGGACGCAGCTGCAAGCACATTGCCGATCAGGATAATTTTCAGCCTTCCAATCCTGTCAGACATTCGCCCAAACAAAATGAACATAGGTGATCCTAATACCAGTGCAATCGCTGTAACCTCGGCAGATATCGCGAAACTAATCTTCAGGCTGGTTTGCATAAATATTGAAGTATAGAACTGTGCGGTGTGCCAAACCACACTGGCTCCAGATACAATAACAAGTGCCAGAATCACCAGTTTGAGGTTTGACTTTTGCCTGATACTTTCAAAGAGGGGCGAGCTTGATGTTTTTTTGATGTCCTTTAGAGCAGAGAATAGACTAGTCTCAGTTAACTTCCACCTGGCCGCGATGGCAACTATCAAAAGGACAGAAGCAGCGAGGAATGGTATTCTCCATCCCCAGCTGTGAAACGCCGCAGCTCCGAGTATGAGTTGGACAGGCAAAATTATGCCAAATGACAATAACAGGCCAAGCGTTGGCGCTAGCTGAATAAAACTTGTCCAATAGCCCCGGTTGCGATCTGCACAGTTCTCGGCGACATAGATTACACTACCTGCGTATTCACCTCCCAGAGCAAGGCCTTGTAAAACACGGAGCAGAACCAGAGCAATCGGAGCTAATATACCGATCTGGCCATACGTTGGAAGCAAACCAACGGCAGCAGAGCCGGCGCCCATAATGACAGTTGTCAGGACAAACGCAAATCTTCTTCCCATCAGGTCTCCCAGCCTTCCGAAGATAGCCCCTCCAGCGGGCCTGACCGCAGCTCCTGCTACAAAGGCTCCCACAGCAGGTATGATTGGCGATATGCTTGCACTGGTTGGAAAGAATATGGCAGACAGAACTACGACAAGTGAGCCGTACACAAAAAGGTCATACCACTCAACAACACTGCCAACAAGTGCAGCAATTAGGATTTTGTAAGGAGGCTTGGAGTCATTCTGACTAGACAAAAATTGTCTAGTTGAAATTGAGCAACATGGGAATTAAGCATTATTTGCGGAAGTGATAAAGGGATTTTCACCACTAGTGCCGCTTTACATCTTGGCATCTGAAATAAAATTACAAGTCATTATGGCGCCGGTGTCTTTGGTCCAGTTCCTACAAACTGCAGTGTCACATTCTGGGGCTCAGCCAGAATCTGAGGTGAAACAAGGTTGTCAACAACGAGAGTTTTGATAGTATAGGTCCCTGCTGTCTCTGCTACCCAGTTAGCCGCTGCATCTATTTTCTCTTGTCCGGATATGTTGTAGTCGATTGCGCTAAGATAGGCAGTATATCCAGTATTGCTGTCTATCACCTCGACCATAAATGTGAAGCTGGCGTTCTGAGTCGCTCTATTCTCTATAGTCTCTGAAATCAAGGATTGGTGTCCTATATAGAAGACATTAGATGACATATTTGAAGACCGAGTTTTCTGTTCTACTGCAAAGTTGCTTACATTAAAGGGATGTGGGTATGATGCTGCATCCAGCTCAATAGTAAACTGACAGTTAGGGAAATCTACCTGCAGATAGTACAAGCCAGCTTTATGCGGCGTCCATGGCACGCTGACTTGAACCATATCATTAGGAGCAACTTTACTCTGTACAACGCTTGGCGCAACAATTGCATTTTTGTTAGTATAGTCCATTATCTGGACTGTCATATTGACATAAGACAGAGTAATGGTTTCATTGTAGTGGAATACCTCATAATGAAATGTCTCATTTACAATAACAGGCTGTCCGACGACAATTTGGTCAATCGCTGTTCCATTTCTGTCATATACCTGCTGTGTCTTGAGATCGCAAGAGACTTTTGTAATATCATGTCTGCTATCAGGAGAAGACTCTGAGCTAATTTGCGTGAACAAAGATTGGCACAGAATAAATGCAAGAATTGCTACTGCTGTAAACGAGAATAGATTATTTGCCATGGCCTATCTTGCTAACCTGTCCTGCTGGCAATGTTATTCTTCCTTCAATATCCTTTATGCTACGGATACAGGTCATTCTCTATCTGAAAGCTATTTCAGAAAGAACATGCGCTTTCTTGACGCAAAAATAACGGCGCCAAATACAGCTGCTGTCATTAATCCTATAGTTGCAGGAAATGGAAATTCTGGCGTTGGTGTTGGGCTACTAGTTGAACCGCCAGCAGATGGGCCTGCCGGACTTTGTCCTGGCATAACAATCACAGCATTATCTAGCGCAGGAGATGATGAGCCTGTAATGTTCAGAACATGCGTGCTGTAATGCAAGGTTGTTTGAATGATAGTATCATTTCCCTGCGCCGTAGTAGATATAGGAATACTATTGCCATCAAAAGTTGCCTTGAATG
>JAJPHM010000024.1 GCA_021325295.1 Nitrososphaeraceae archaeon | reverse complement strand
GCTGGATGCTGAACATCAATCTCCTTCAGTATGGTAGCTCCGTCATTTGTTATTGTAACATCTCCCAAAGTATCTACAAGCATCTTGTCCATGCCTCTTGGGCCAAGTGAAGTTCTCACTATTTCTGCGACAAGTTTTGCTGCCGTTATATTGTTCTTTTGCGCATCCTTGCCTTTTGTCTGGGACGCACCTTCTTTCAGTATCAGGACCGGAACTCCGCCGGCCGAGCCTTGTTGAATTGACATTTGTTTATTCTCTATCCTCCTAAAATTTCAAATTAAACTGGCGCGTTTTGGGATATTTTAACGTACTGTGAATAGTTAAAGCAAATTAAAGGAATGAGAAGAACAGCAACAAGATCGGTGTCCAATCTCCAATGTCCAACATGCCAAATTTACTACCTTACTTTAGTTTAGCTTGGTTTAGTTTGCTGTCACTTGTACCTACTTTGTAAGCCTGATTCGCGCAATACCATTCAGGTAATGTATATACTCTACCGTCGGATTGATGGCCGTATCAGGAAGTTTTGCAAGCATGTCATACTTTCTTGGGCCTTCTGTGGTTATTCTTATCTGCCGTGTGTTAGGCTCATAGATGGCATGAATATTTGATGCATCAGATATTCCCCTGATTTCAGCAATCACTTCATAAAAATTTGGCCCTTCAATCACTTCTGGCGCGGCAACCGGAGCGGCATCTTCTATCCTAGGACGCTTCTTTCCTATCACAGGACCTCTCGTGGTTGTAATTGCAGGCCTGTTTTTCCCAAGGCTTCGCCAGGCAAAACCTGTTGCGACTCCAGCTACAAAGCCGCCAACGTGGGCAGCATAAGCTACTCCCCCTCCAGACTGACCGGTAAGGACAAAGATAACCTGCATAATGAACCAGAATGGAATAAACGCAACAGCAGGAATGCGAACAGTTGTAATGAAAAATGCCACTATTATGGTAAAGATGTTTGACCTTGGAAACATGAGCAGATAAGCCCCAAGTACTCCTGAAATTGCACCTGATGCCCCGATGGCAGGGGCGCTGTCGTCTCCTGCAGAAATCATGTAGCCGCTATAAGCAATTGCCGCAAATGCACCCCAACCAAGGTACAAAAGCAGGTACTTTATCCTGCCAAGCCTGTCTTCAACATTTGCCCCAAAAACAAACAAAAAGATCATGTTTCCTATGATGTGAGCTATCCCGCCGTGCATAAACATCGACGTAAAAATCGACGGTACCGACCCCAATGGGTCATAGATAATTTGGTGAGGGACGGCGCCGTAAAAGTTGAACAATTCGTTTGTAGCCTGGATATCCGTAAAAAAGCCGGTGACTAGAGCTTCCCATATGAATACGATCACATTCACAGCGATCAGGCCGTAATTAACGTACGGCCTGCCATGAATGCGGGCTGTTTCATCGTGTATGGGGAACATTTTGCAGGCTTAATCTGTAAATTGCATCATTAAGAAATAAGTCTTATTCTCGTCTGCATTCTCATTTTCTATTCTTCCATTCTGCTCTGTTTGATTTGATTCCGTTGTCTTTTTCCCTTGCCTTCTTTCAATTATTTATTGATTGACCCATCTATCTTCCTATCTTCCTACATTCCGCCAAAAGGATTCATGTTAGGAAGATCCCCGCCCTTTTCACTGTGAGCTTTTTTCATGTGTCTCTTCATCCTATCTTTCTCGTTAAACGTCATGCTGCAATACTGGCACTTGAACGACTGCTTGTCTGCTCCTTCATCAGAGGTTTTGCGCCTAAATAGACCCGTCAATAGAGACCTCGGTATGACAGGGCAATTCCGATTCTTTAAAGTTTCGGACATCAAGGCAGGCAATAGCAACTAGATCGGTGGAAAAATAGCCTCAGACACAGCAAATGCTGGCAGAATCGGATTTAGAAGGTCTTTCTTGCTTCGCTTTACTTTACCTTAATTTTCTTTCTTTTTTTCGCTTCATTCCATTACTATCATTGTGAGCGTCGACTTGACTCCGTTTAGTTTTCTCAATTTCCAAGTAATCGTTTCTTTGACCTTTTCCATAGTGTCGGCTTCAACTTGGGCTACAATATCATAAACTCCATAAACTTGGTATACCTCTTTAACGCCTTCAAGTCTTTTCAGCTCCCCAACAAGTGAATCTTCGCTTCCAAGTTCAGCATTCATTAATACAAAAGCCTTTGGCATGAAGGGTATTAATGCGTGAAATATAAAAACATGATGCACAGTTTCCGATATATATGCGGAAATCAAGAGAAGTGTCGTTTATTGGATTACACCACAACATTGTATCGCATCATATCACATAACATCTCTCTAGTTTATGTTTCATGCTTCAACTTGTCTTCGTCAAACGGTCCTGCTTTTTGCCACTGATACGAGAAAAAGTCTTGGCACCAGTCAAGGAATTCTTTATCTTCGCTGTAGAACATCGTATTGAGGTCAGGCTCTCCTTTGAGGTTTGGAAAAAGAACACAGCCCTGCTTTTCATTAAAAATGGTCATGATGCTGACATTGTCTAGCATTCTTCTTTCAACCAAGCCCTGTGACACGAGGTTGCGCCATCCTACTTTTTGCAATATCTGCGTCCTTCCCTTTGGAACAACAGTGTTGCTTGAAAAGATGTAGGAAAATTTTACACCAACCTGAACCCTCTCGCTCACAGTTTCTATAAGGTCAAGCGGGACTTGAGCCATTATTTCCCGGATGTACTTTTCTGACCCAGCGTACAGAGTCTTCCAACGCTGCAATATCGCCATCACTCCATGTACCACTTCAGACCTCTGGAGTGAGCCAATTCTCTGGATAAATTTTAGCGGCAGGTCGCCTACGCCATGTTCGGAAAAATACTCCCTGTTATCATAGAGAAAGCGGTAGCTTGGCACAAGGGTCATGATCATCCTTCCATATGAAGAAAGGACCAAGTCTCCATCAGCACCTTTGGATATCAACCCGGATTCAAGCAGTCGGGTCATGTTCCTGTGGGCTTCCTGCATCGTAGCATCAAGCTCTGATGCCAGCTGCGACAGTCTGTAATTTTTGTCGGCCAGTTTCATCAACATGGATAGTCGCAGGCCGCCGGCAAGCTCAAAGAACAGGGAACCTACACCTTCATCAGGTTGTTCAGAGAGCACTACATAGCTCAATCCGTGCAAGCTAAATTTAAACCTGACAATGGCTGATTCTCTCCGTTCTTGCTCCTGCTCCTTCTTGTTATGCCCCCATGCGCAGTTTGGGATTAAAGTCAGGTCAGCAAAGGGCGGGCTAACAGGCAGAGGCAGAGGCAGATACCTTGCACCAAGTGACCGGCCATCCGCACCTGCCTTTATTGCTGAATGCAGATAAGAGAAGAGAAGGAAGGATTATAATTTGGATTGTATCAGTGCCCTGTTATGGGCGATAAAAAGTCAGTTTCAGCTCTTGTCAGCGGAGGCGAAGCTAATGCCGGTCCGCCGCTTGGACCTGCGCTTGGACCAATGGGTGTGAACGTGCTGCAAGTTGTGAATATGATCAATGAAAAGACAAAGGACTTTCCTGGAATGAAAGTTCCGGTAAAGGTCGAAGTCGATAGTGAAACCAAGAGGTTTACTGTCGAAGTTGGCATTCCGCCGACAGCTGCGCTGATAGCCAAAGAAGCTGGAATCCCAAAAGGTTCCGGTACGGCGGGCACAAATTATGCTGGTGACCTGACAATAGCAGCGGCAGTCAAGATCGCCAAGATGAAGATTGAAGGCTCATATGCAAAAGACATCAAGGGAGCAACAAAGGAAGTAGTAGGCTCCTGCGTCAGCATGGGTGTCAAGGTTGAAGGCAAACCTGCAAAAGAAGTCTTTCAAGACATATCTGCAGGAAAGTATGACGAGTTGCTAAAGTAACTCGTTATTTTTCACACCATACCATACCGCACTACTTTCTATACTACCACAGGTTTGAAGCTTCTTTCACAGGCCATCCAGCGGATGGCTCGAGCCAAAGCACGGCCCACAGTGGCGAAATCATAATAACCAAGAATATTCTTCTATAGAGTTTATCCTATACATGGTTCGCACTTTTTTTTCTGTTACTCTCATTCTGCTGATCGTAGCTTCAGCCATTGCCCCTGCAAAGTTGCCAGCATGGGCAACAAGTGCGGCTACGTTTAATGAATCAGGCCTGATAAAACCTGACGCAGCCTACGTCGGACCTGCCTATGGTCCTGACACGGTAAGTGTCGACGGGTTCACTGTAGACAGAAATTCAATCAGATCCAATTTTGGCTTTTTGGACTTGGGACATCTGCAATACAATGGCAATCCAGCCAGAACCCTTCTTTACGGTCAGCTGGATCAGGGGCTTGCTGCGCAAGGAGCCCACATTGTAGAGCTTGGCGGCTCTGCAGAAAAGGGCAGTCCGTTTCTCGGTCTGGCCATAAATCCACCGACCTCGTCAGTGCCCACCACGGCAGGTCCGATGCGCATGCCAGATATGCCACTGCATTTTGACTCGTATGTCAGCGATCAGGGCAGGCTTTCTGCCGCATCAATAGTCGGCTCGGATATTGCGTCAAGTTCTTACAATGTTACAGGAAGAGGGGTAAAAATTGCCATAGTCGATACCGGAACAGACTTTTCAAATCCAGACGTCCGCCATTCGGTTGCAAGAGATTCAGCAGGCGTGCCAATAATGCTAGATGCAGATGGTCAGGGCATTGTCCTCACAAAGGCAAAGTTCATAGCCAAAATAGATAACGCAACTGGCAATATTCTGAATTATACAGATGGCGCTACTAGCGACACCAATCTGCCTGCAGGGATTACATCTTATGTATATGTAAACAGCACAGGAGTATACCTCAAGGCAGCGGGTGTCCAGATACCTGTTTACAATACGCTGTACCCGTATTTTGCCACGCCGGTCATAAATGCCACAGTGAATGTCGACTGGAAGATAGGAAATAGCCCGTCTGACTATATCCACTCAAAGAGTGGAATCTACAGGTTCGGTGTAGAGTTTCAGACACAACTATACCTTGGAACCACTACATTTGCTCTGATTCCCTTTCTCGTAGTCGATAGCACGCATGTAGGAGTTTACGATACCATAATACCCGATATGGCAGACGCCTGGAACTCTTTTTCATCTACACAGCTTAGACAGCTGACAAGCACCAACTTCAAGGCAAAGACCTCCTATGACTTTACGCAGGACCACCCCATCAGGCTAGGAGACGGCAAGGAATTCCTTGTATACGATTATGACGGTGATGGATTCCCGGACTTTAGCGCCGGCACAGTAGGAGCAAGGGTGCTTGATATCTGGAATGTAATTGGGAATAGCGCCAAGAAATACGACAACTCTGTCCTTGGGTCTTCAAGCTATGCAGGAGTAGTCAGGGCAAACCTGCTGCAGCCGCTTGACCCAAATGGTGATTATTTTGGCATCATGTATGACTTTGAAGGCCACGGGACAAGCACGGCTGCTACCATAACGTCAAAAGGGATAAACCAGTATTCGATTTACGGCAAGGACTCCCAGTATAGGCTGAATGGAATCGCCCCCGACGCAAAAATAATTCCGGTAAAGGCACTCTGGGCAGGAAATGCACTGTTTGGCTGGCTGTATGCGTCAGGATTTAACCTCGGGTCCGACGGCAAGTGGCACTATGGCTCCGGTGACTACCACAGAGCAGACATCATAAGCAACAGCTGGGGTATTACAAACCTTCCACTCGTTGGGTACGGTCAGGGCTATGACCTTCTCAGCACCTTTGCATCGCTTTTGTCCGTGCCAGGGTTACTTGCAGACAAGTACCCCGGAATTATCATGGTAAACAGTGCAGGAAACAATGGCGTAGGATACGGAACGGTGGGCTCTCCGAATGTGTCTCCTCTTACCATCACCGTCGGCGCCACAACAAACAATGTATTTGTAGGATATGATGGCTTTAGAAATCTGACAAGGTTTGGCAACTCTACGAGCGCCTTTGACGACATTGCTGACTTTTCAAGCAGGGGACCTGGACTGTTTGGAGACCCCAAGCCTGAGCTGATGGCTACCGGAGCCTATGCGTTTACTCCAACAATACCCACCATCAAAGACCTGCATGCAACCGACACTGACAGCAACAAAGACGGGGCCTTTGTCCTTTTTGGCGGCACGAGCATGGCCGCTCCAATTACTGCAGGAGTCGCGGCACTTGTTATAGAGCAGATGCACCACATGTCCCGCACTGTCGATCCTTTTGCAGTCAAGAGTATCCTGATGTCAAGTGCCAAGGACCTCAAGAGCGATCCTTTCGAGCAGGGCTCAGGCAGAGTAGACGCTGCAAGCGCACTGTCACTTCTGTCCGGCAAGCAGGGCAGATTTGTTGCCTATACCAACGATACAGTTCCAAATATCCTGTCCTTGATGTCCCAAACTGTCAATACCTACAACAAGACCCTTGGAATAATTGACTTTGGGACAAGCGCCCAGTCATCGTCATCGACTGCGGCGGCAAACACACCACGCAACCTGGCAGATGCTGCCTTGTGGTACAACAGCAAATACCAATATTCACAGTTCATAGAATCGAGGTGGTTTGGCGGTCAGATAGAGCAGGGCGGGTCAGCCTCGACAGAGATCACAGTCAAGAATCCGTCATCTGACAGCCTAGATGTAACCCTGTCTTCTGTCATTGAAAAGCCGCTGGCAAGCTACCAGATTCACAACCACACAAAGCTATTTGAAACCGATCCGCTGCACGACTCCAAAACCTCCGGCTACATGCCCAATTTCTTTAACCTGACTAAGGAAATCGGAGGAATTCCAAAGGATGCAGACATGATGGTGGTAAAGCTCAACTACCCATTTTCGTCGTTTATGAACTCGTCAGAACTTTATGCCGACGGCCTTCGCATCGCTTCGCTGTACAGCTACGACTGGCAGGATACAAACAAAGACGGAAATGTTTCCTCCGATGAAATCAGCCTTGTAAACAGGGCAGGGGCATGGGGAACAGTGCAGGAAATGACAGTATCAGACCCGGCAAAAAGATTCCAGCATACCCCGCTTGTCGGCGTCTATCCGGTGCCCGGAATATTCTCATTTTGGCGCGGAGACCGAAACATAAACTCTACTTCCATGGACTACACCCTCACAATAGAGTTTTACAAAAGGCAGCCAAACCAGTCAATAATCCTGCAAGACAGATCCTCCCGCGGCTTTTCTCTGTCAGAGCATCTGCCTGCAGGAGGCCAAGCCCAGGTTAATGCATCAATACTCACAACCAACGAAACTCTTCCCGGAATATATTACGGATCCATAGTTATGAGCGAAAAGCAAGGAAGGCAGAGCACAGTCTTTCCAGTAAGTTACATAGTTACAACCAGACCAGTTCCAAAAGATATCCCTGTGGTAGTCGTCCCGCAGGGCAGTGTGCCTGAGGACAAGCTGATCATGAGGCCAAATGGCTATGTCGGTGGCATGTTTGACATGAGTTCAACATACCTTGCAGGTGACTGGCGCTCGTACTATTTTACGGTCGGCGACCACTCGATAAATTCTATGAGCTTGAGCATATCATGGCCCCACAACTCGACAAGCATTAATGCAATGGTATTTGCCCCTGACGGCAGTCTGGTCGCTTCAAGCGTGCCGGCTGGCGTATTTGAAAAGTTCGCAGGATGGGCAAGCAATGACTGGCTTGGCAACACTGTCTTTAGTCAGGGCGGAGGGTTTTTCTTCAGCCAGAATAGCAACGGCAATGCAACCACTCTATATGCTCCCATCAACCAGACAGGAGTATACTCTGTACTGCTTCACAATACGCTTTTTGATGGAGAGAGCCTCTACGAGCCTGTAACTCTGACAGCCAAGTTCTCCACCATAATTCCTGACACTGCCAAGCCTTCAATCGTTGCCGATGTGCCAAAATACATTGCAGGCAAAAAGGTAATTGTGCCTGTAACCATTATGGAAAGCGACCTGCAAGACTATTCGTATACAATAGATGCAAATAATCCAGTCAAGCCTGAGCCCAGCGCATCTCCATTTGAGCCACCGCAAACTTTTGACGTAGCTCTGGATGGGGCGTCACTGTCTGAAGGAATGCACCAGCTGCAGATCGATGCGGTAGATACTGCTGGACAGACCTCCCGTTTTGCAACTACGTTTGAAGTAGACAAGACTCCGCCAAAGATAGACCTGTCGTATGGCTACGGTTCTCAGGCTCAGGTCCCTGCCAACCGCACAGTTGCAGCAGATGCTAACACCATCACTGTCTCAAAAGATGTCTCTGTCATGTGGACAGTCACTGATGCAGATCTGGAACTTCCGGTGACAGTGACAATGCCTGATGGAAAGCAAGAAAGCTTTGACAAGCCAAGTTCCCTAGTTGAGTTCAATTCATCGTCGCTGGCCGATGGTAGATATGATCTGACCATATCGTCAGCCGACCTTGCGGGCAACACCGCATCACGGCATGTCAAGGTAATAGTTGATAATACTCCACCAGTAGTCTCACTTGCTGCGCCTGCCAACACCGACGTAACAGGAGTTATAAGGCTTGCAATTGGCGCAACCGATGCAAACTTGGCCAGAGCGTTACTTGTCGTTGATGGCGGCAAGATGTCGATCGATGTCACTGGCCTCAAGCAGTATGACCTCGACACTTCGAATCTGCCAGATGGCAAGCACGACTTGAAGCTGGTGACCTTTGATACTGCTGGAAACTCAGGCTATGCTAGCGGAACCATATATACAGCTAATGCAAAATCCATAGCGGCGTCAGCGCAACTGACTGGCATTCTAACGGGCCTCGGTGTTGGCCTTGCAATAGCTGCCGTTATAGGAGCCATCCTTGTTTCACGCAGGTCGATGATATACAAAAGATAAGATAGAAAGATAGGTAGATACGAAGCAAGTCGAAAAGAAAAGGTCAGAAAGACGGCAATTGCCAAGAGACGGCTGACCTAAAAAATCTTAAATAGGAAAGAGGTGCTTTTATCTTCGTATGAACGAGGACAGAAAAACGGCATCCAGCATGCATGCCAGCAGCGCCTCTTTGATCGAACTGTCGGAGAAGAACTTTGATGAAATAACAGGCGGAAGCAAGCCTGTGCTGGTGGACTTCTGGGCAACGTGGTGTGGACCATGTCAGTTTATGCTGCCGATATTTGACAAGCTGGCCAAGAAATACGGGGACAAGGTAACCTTTGGCAGGCTCAACGTTGACGACAACTCTAGCGTGGCAATGCGATTCGATGTATATGCCATCCCTACATTTATCATATTCATGAATGGCAAGGCCGTAGACAGGGCCGTGGGTGCAGTCGGGGAAAAGGGCCTGGAAGGTCTGCTGCAAAAATACCAGTAGCCTGAGCAAGAGGCAGAGGCTACAATTACAATTTTTGTCAGCCCTTTTCTTGCTTATTTTATTGCCGCTGGAACGGATGGTCTGACATACAGAGTAGATTGCGCTGGCGACTACTGAGTATTATTTTGTTGTCATGATAACCACTCAATCGGAACTGTCATCGGCTGCAAAGAGGCAATCCAATCTTCAGCTAGCTAGATATATCCAAATGCAGGATCAGCTGATCGTTTCAACGCAAGAATCTTTTCAAAGACTTGCTTCTCTGCATCGTTTAGCCGGTGGTTGAACCTTTCAATAATCTGCTTTGCTTGCTTGCTGTTGAGGTCGGTATAAAAGATATCGCCTTCGTTTATCTGCCTGCCTATCGTGGGTTCTTTGAGCGAGACTGCGATCTGCATCCCGGCTGTAGCTTCGTTTATCGCCTTGCCACTTTCCTGTACCTGATGAACAGTGCCTATTTTTTTGCCTTCTTCATTCATTACCTGCACTTTCTGCCTGAGCTTGCCGACCAGAATTTCTGCACCAAATACAGCAGGGTCGTTCCGCCTAAAGACAAAGCCTTTCATGAACTGAAACTTGCATACAGGAGGAATCTCGTTGAACAGGATGCTCTCTTCATGTTCTCGCTGGTATTGTACCCAGTCGGTGTAGCTGCGAACAAGGTTGTAGATTATGCGCTCGTTGAAAATCTTTACGTTGCGCTCAAGGGATTCCCTCTGCGCGTCTTCAAGCACCTTGACGTTGAACCCAAGCACTACCCCCAGATACCGGTCCTTTTCTGCCACTGCTGACGCTTCAATTACGTCTCTTCTTGTAATCTGTCCAATATCTGCCGTCCTGATTGCGACATTTGCCTTCCTGAGCAGATCAACAATTGCTTCAAGTGAGCCTATGGTGTCACATTTTAGCACAACTCCGTTAGAATCGGTGCTAACTATTGCATTTTTTACTTCAGCCTCCACCATAGCCATAAGGGTTCCGAGATCAGCAGCCTGTACTCTTTCTTCTCCTGCCACCAGACCTTCCTGGCTGTCTGCTTGCGGTGCCGCGTCATCTTTTTTCCTTTCCTTCTCTCTTTCTCTATCTCTATCTTTTTCTTTACTAGCCACATAAAGAGGGCTCCCCGCCAGCACACCATCCAGGTCGGCCGAAGTTATCTTGAGCCCGGCTGCAGCTGTCACTTCGCTTACTGGTTTGAACTTGTCCTTTGGGTCGCGCATTTCATCAAGAGGTTTTGGTAAAAGCAGGGCCTTTATTCTGGTCACAACCGCGCCGCTTCTCTTTGCGAGTACAACATTGTCGCCCTGTTTGAGCGTCCCATCCAAAAGTATGATATTTGCAGTCTGGCCAAGGCCCGGTTCTTCTTTTACTTCAAGGACGATGCCCTTGGCCGCCTCTGCGCCTTCATGGCGCTCAAGCCTCTTTACAAGGTATTGTTGGGTAAGCCCAACCAGTACTGCAAGAAGTTCAGGTATTCCAACACCTGTCTTGGCGCTGACTGGGACGATGCCTACTTCTTTTGTAAAGTCCTTGACGCGCCAAAAGGCCTCAGAATTGTAGCCTATCCTAGAAAGCGAGCCAACCACATTGTAAATCTTTTCGTCAAGCATCGTCTGTACTGCCGGGTCCTGCTTTTTGACCTCCTCTGAGATAAAGCGAGAAGACGAGCGCCAGCCGGAGATCATGTCCACCTTGTTCAGAGCTATGACAAACGGGACCTTTTTCTTTCTCAAAATGTCGATACTTTCAACAGTCTGTGCCTCAAAGCCCTTGTTGACGTCTGCCACCACTATTGCGATATCTGCAGCAGACCCTCCCCTTATTCGCAGGTTGGCAAAAACCTCGTGGCCAGGGGTGTCAATGACCAAAAGACCCGGCACCGTGCTTTCAGACTTGGCAAGCTTTTGATACAGAGGCCCCGTGACTTCTCTGATAGTCTCTATAGGAAAAAAGCTGGCTCCGATATGCTGTGTGATACCTCCGACTTCCCTGGCCTGAACTGCAGTGCCGCGTATCTTGTCCAGTAGGGAGGTCTTGCCAGAATCAACATGGCCGAGAACAACTAGAACAGGTTGACGGATTTGCACAAACCCAACTAGCTAAAAATGACGCGCGACTCTTTTATGAAGCTTTCAGCAGAGTCTGAAGCGTGGATAATATTGTCAGTAAAGCCCAGTCCAAAATCTCCCCTTATTGTTCCCGGGGCCGCTTCATAGGATTTTGTAGCGCCGATCATGAGCCTCACTGTAGCTACTGCATTATTGCCTTCAAGTATGCATGCAACCACAGTGCCAGACGAGATAAATTCGACAAGCTCGCCAAAGAATGGCCTTTCCTTATGAACAGAGTAAAAATCTTGCGCCTTCTCTTTTGTGAAATTGTACGACTTCAGGTTCTTTATCCTAAAGCCCTTTTCTTCAAACCTTGCCAGAATCTTGCCGGTGAGCTGGCGTTTGAATCCATCAGGTTTGATTACAATGAGGGTCTGCTCAGGTGTCGTGGGTGGCAATCTTGTTTGTTCCCTTCTTTTTGCTCTGTCGGTTATCTATTATATTATTGTGTTTGTGTGCTGTGCCTGACAATTTCATTTCTTTACCTTCAGGCCACCCTTGGCGTACTTTGATGTCCATTTCAGTTTTCTTGGGTCGCGCTTTAGGTTCCGCATATTTTTCTTGCACTTGTTTGAGCATGTCCATTGGACCTGCCCGTCATTTTTTACAAGCATGGTTCCGTGTCCTGCGGTTATGTGTTTGCCACAGAAATGGCAATTTCGAAGAGACGTGGCTGCCTTGCTCACTGCCTATTCTCAGCTCCTGATCGAAATTGCACGCTTTTGCTGTTTCTTTTCATATTAATCATGATAAACATTTGCACCTTGGATTGTTTGCCAGCCTACCTTCTTCCTACCTTATCTTGCGGGCCTCTCTTTCTGTTTCCCTCAACATAAGTATATCGTTCATTCTTATCGAGCCTTTGACATTTCTTGTCAATATCCTGCCCCTGTCTCTGCCTTCAAGGACCTTTACTCTCACCTGGATCACTTCTCCTGCAATACCCGTCCTGCCGACAATCTGTATAACTTCTGCAGGTACAACCTTTTCTTCAGCCGCCTTGCTCATCTAAGCCACCCAATCTGAAAACATTTGCTTTTCTTTCAACCTGCCAGCCCAGTCATTGTCCTACTTTTTTTCCTTCAGCGTAGCAATAGAGCTGACGACCTGATCTACAATGTGCTGTCCTTCGCCAGAATCAATAATTGTAGCTGCTGCCGATCCAACGTCAATTCCAATTGATGCTCCCAGCTGCTGCTTGCTTGGGACAAAGATGTAAGGTACATTTCTCTCTTCGCACAGTATGGGAAGGTGGGCCACAACCTCTGGCGGCTCTACATCCTCTGCAATCACAACCAGCTTGCAAAGACCCCGTTCAATGGCTTTTGTAGTTTCGTTGGTGCCCTTGCGGATCTTGCCGCTCTGCTTTGCTATGCGGACTGCCTCGTAAACAGCATTTGCCAGATCCTTTGAAGCTTCAAATTTTACATAATATGGTTTACTGCTACTCATTGCATTTTATCACCAAGTAGGATCATCTTTTATTCTTCTGTAAGAGAATATCAGGCGTATTAAAAACGTTGTCCATTTCTGGCACGATAATCTACAATCAGGCTGTCACAAGATTTTTCTTGATCAGCCAGAGATCGTTTCCTGTATCAGTCGCTGGTATTCCTGCACTTTTGAATCCAGCAGCTGCCTCTCTGTAGATTCTGCGTACATCCTGACTAAGGGCTCTGTACCGCTTGGCCTCACCATGACCCATGTTTCAGAATCAAGCCAGATCTTGGCGCCATCCATGGTCTCTACCCTTTTGGGGCTGCCATGCTCCATGCACCTGCTTACTACTGTGTTAGCAACCTCCCTTGTGGGGCACTTGAACTTTGCCTTGTACTGGAATGTCTTGGGAAGAGAAGAGAAGAGGTCGGATAATTTCTGCCCTGAAGCCGTCGATGCAAGCATGTCAAGTACAAGTGCAGTGGCCATCGCGCCGTCCCGCACCTCATTGAGCCTGCCGTACATAAAACCACCATTTTCTTCCAGGCCAATTTTGCTCCCTCGCCTGACCATCTCTCTAGAGACTTCGACGCTTCCTACCTTTGTATAAACAAGCTTTGCGCCGGCTCGCTCTGCAACGATTGAAAGCATCATGGAGGTATTGATTGGGCAGACTACCTCCTTGGCCGTGCCTCCACTACTACTACCACCATTGCTATCCATTGTCTTTAGCAGGTGATCGACCAGCAGAGTTCCTGTCTTGTCTCCCCAGTATATCTCTCCTTTTTCATCGCAAAAGATGCTTCTGTCGCCATCTCCGTCGTAGGCCACTCCAAAATCAGCACCTGCCTCTCTGACAGCTGCCGACAAGGCATGCAGGTTGTCAAGCGTAGGCTCTGAGCCTCGTGCTGGAAAGTCGCCATCCACCTGTCCGTTAATGACGATCGCCCTGCACCCCAGCCTTTCAGCAAGCAATGGTGCAAGCACCGCCTGAGCCCCGTTGCCAGCATCCATTACTACTGTCAGTTTGCGGGACCTTATTTTTTCAGCATCAACAAGGGAAATGGCCGCATCAATGTAAGACGGGATAGCGTTATCCTCTGCAAATTGGCTGCCATTGCCGTCAATTCTTGCAAACCTTTTAGAGTAAAAGATATCCTCGACTAGCAGCTCATCTTCTCTTGGTATCTCCACGCCATCATGAGCAATTGGCTTGATTCCATTGTATTCTGGCGGGTTATGTGAAGCGGTAACCATTACTCCGCCTGCGTAGCCCAGTCGCTTTGCAGCAAACTGAAGGCATGGAGTCGGGACAAGGCCTGCGTCTGCCACATCAAGCCCTGCGGAATTGAATGCCGATCTTACAAGTCTGGAAATTACAGGGCTTGACTTTCTGCCATCATAGCCTACAACTATCCGGCCTTTGCCAAAATAGGTCGCAAGAGAATATGACAGGTCGATTACAAGCTCCGGCGTCAGCTCCTTTCCAAATATTCCACGAACGCCGTTGGTCCCAAACAATCTGGGCCGTATCTGGGCAGCGCTTCCATCCATACCATTTCCATTCATTAGCATACAGTATAAGAAGTTAAATGTAGCTAGATATTGAACCTGACATCGTGCGGGGGTTGCCAAGCCTGGCCAACGGCGCAGGACTTTATTTTGAGTGCGAGGCTTAGAATGAGCCAGGTTGAGTTGTAGATGCAATGTGGCTCCTACAACCCTGTTCCTTAGGGATTCGTGGGTTCAAATCCCACCCCCCGCACCTTTTTACTTAGATTCAGTCTAATTCTAATGAGTTGCAAGTTTTTGTAGGTAAATTGAGCCGCCGTCTCCCTCCCAAACCATAAACAGTGATGGTTCAAGGCTGCCTTGTGCATAAGATACCGCTGCAGTCACTAGGTGCGAATTTAGCGGTTGCACTATCGAAGTTGGTCCATTGAATGTGTGCCCTCCGTCAGTACTTGACCAAACAAGGGTTTTTGGTTCAGGAGTGGCAAAGCCGGATCCATTGCTAGAGTTATAGTCCAAGGTCTCTTTTACTACAAAGAGACCTTGGTTACCAGAATGAAGTAATTGAAATGTACTACCTCCAAAATCAAATGACAATGAGAGTGCAGACCCTTTGCTATCCTTCAATCGAATTTGGTTCTGAACTGATGTGACATTGTTGGTAATGGTACCTACCAGGATAGATCCTGCAGTACTATTGTCATTGCTTGTGGTTCCCCTTGTAAATGGCAATATTAGAGAGAAAGGATAACCTTGCAAACGGGAACTGACATTTCCTGCGTCAATTCTAGCAACATATGCGTGTGAGCCATCAGATGATACATCGATAGCCGGAAATCCCTGAACTATGGTCTCATTTGAAATTTCAATAGGGTTTCCAAAGGTTACACCTCCGTCGGTGCTGTGCATTATTATGTAATGGAACCGCATCTGAGAGTAGATTGCTGGCAGCAAGGGAAAGGTTGGGATGTTATTCGTTGTAGATGCGCCTTTGCTGATATTTTCAGAGATCATTGCAGCAATGTAAAGCGATTTGCTGTCATTACCGCTCGCGCCTGCGGCGGCATAAGGAACAGCCCAGCGTACGGCTTCATTTGTATTATCATAGCCTGGAATGGCTATTTGCGATTTTTCAAATGTTTTTCCAGCATCTTGGCTCTTTGTGAGAATAATCTGAGAGTGATGAATATCATCTCCCCTAGATAGAGTCGAAACGATGTAGACATTGCTTCCAGACGCGGCTAATCTTGGAGGAATCGCCACCTGAGCTGCAGTTCCATTTGAACTTGAAGTCTGGTTGAATATGCTCAGTTTAGTGGAAAATGTCTTGCCTCCATCGTTGCTTGAAACGAAATAAGTCTGGATTGAGGTTTCGTATGATGGAGGAGCATACTGAAGCTGCTGGTTCAGAGAACTTTGTGGTGTTTGTAGAGATCCATTACTTATGATTGTCCCAGAAAAGCTGGGTGGAAAGATCGAGTGATTTGAAGGCAATGCTTTGTTCGAATAAGTAATTTTCGAGGTTTCATCGCTCCACAACAGAAATACACGGTTGCCACTGGATGCGATGATCTGTGGTTCTATTATTCCTGACAGAACTGAAGACCTGTTCCCGGTATGACTGGAAATTGGAAAGTAATCTTTGGTTATCAAGACAGGATGCTCAAAGCTAGAGGCATCAGCCGATGTTCGGGTGAAATACAGCTGATAGTCATTGTCAGTCGTATTAGCAGCCCACGCAGCATATGCATTTGTCCCATTTTCTTCAGATGCCACGGCTGGGCCCGTAACTTCTCCCGCAGAAAAATTTCCAAGTGAAATCGTTTTGCCAAAGGTCTTGCCGTTGTCTCCGCTCATGCGGTAGTAAAGATTGGAGGTATGGTTTACAGCAACAGGACCTTGAACATTTTGATTGCGCGATATTAGTGTTGTTGACTTGATTTCACTCCAGATTACAAATGTATGATTAGTATTGTCCGAAAAGGCTAGCCGAGGATTTGTATAGATACCGACTGATATCGAGGAATTGTTTGACATATTATCCGCTGAAGCAACTATACGAGTTTGACCTGACAGCTGACCAGCTGCCAATGCAACACCAATAATTGAGCTGGCAGCCAACAAAATTGCGAATGTGATGATTGTTGAGATAAGAATGGTCTTTGAATTAAGAAGATTATTGATTTTATCCAACAACTGTCTGCTACCTGCGCTTCCCTATCGCATATAGACATGATCTAAGATTGTTCGGTCAATTCAGCTGGCTTTAGGTCAGCACATACGTCAATGCTCCTGTGCAATAGATTGGCATCTACTGACTCTGCAGGATTTTATTCTGTTCACTAACCGTGATGCTCAGAAAGGTGTGATAGGATTTCCGGGTTGTTCGAATTTGGTTGGTAATTTTACCATTCAGGCGAGCGGCTAGAGATGAAAGAACACATGCCGCTTTTGTCTCTACCAAGCTTCTGTTGTTGCTGTTGAAGCAATACAGGTTGCTGTTCATGAAGCCGTATTGGATGCTGCCAAATGACTAGATGCAGGTTTGATACTTGAATCTTGACAATATGACCAAGTCTTCAAAACTAATTGGGAAAATGGAGTGTTAGCTAACTAGTACCAGTTCTATTATTTTCGACTCGCCTAAATCAATCCATACTGATTTGGTTGAGGGAAAGTTTGCTACAAAATCAGAAGATGGCCAGAATTGGGAATAGCATTTCAAAAAGCACAGCAGAGGCTCATCGAGGCGAGATATTGCCAGAGAAAAACAAAGAACGAAAATGAGCAACATTTTCTTTTGCTCTACTAATGACAAAATAGCATCTTCAATATCGCCATTAAATACTAGGCCGCTCATCCACTTTGGGTGTTATCATTGTTCCCTTCCAACGGTACCAGGTTACAAACCCAGCAACGATGGAGGCAACTATAATAACGACGCCTATGATCCAGTTAAATCCATAAATGAGAAATCCCAATGGCACAAAAATATACAGCAAGCCTGGAACAAGGTTCTGAAGATAGTGGAATGAAAATTTCCTGCCTGCATTGTCATAGTTTCTCAGGATAGATTCTAATTCGCTAGTAGTATACAAAGAATTTCTGTATCGCGATAAGATAGCATGGAATATTTTATCAAATCCAAAAATTCCAATCGACAGGCCAAATACCACCAATATGGAGTAAATGCTCAATTCCAGATTTTGAAGCAAATAGAGGAGTATCATGCTAAAATGAATAAATGGCAAGAAATTTAGGAAAACAATAGATAGCACAAAGCGTCTTAGAGGCTTTGCATTTCCAGTAAAGGCTGATGAGGTATCAAAGGCGCGGATACCTTTCAACGTATGCAACATTACTCCATAGAATATTGAAAAGGTGATAATATAGAGCTCATGAAGCACCGTGAACTGAGTTGTTAACGAGTAAAGCAGTACAACCGCAGTATGCAGAATGGAGGTAATTAAGACTTCTGCTATGCCTCTGTCGGGCAACTGCTATATACAACTCAGGCAGCCATGTTCAGCGACTGACATCAGGCCTACAGCTTACATTCCTTGATTCTCCGGGTAGCCAGCCAGAGCAACGTTTTTCCATATTGTAGATTGTTGAATACTGCCATAGTCTCTATCGGATTGCATTGATAACTCTCTCTTTTCAGGGTTCAAGCTTTCATTTTGATCTTTTATAGCACAGCCCTGGCTGCAATTGGGCGGAGCAGGAATTGAATTTCAGATCTGCTTCACATAGCTCTGCAGACCTGCGATCATTCGCATGGATATCATACAATACTGTGCGCCGTTTTCACATGTCATCTTGACAAAGCATTGTTGCATTCCATTTGTTAAAACCGATAATCTTGGAAAGAGATCATTTTTGTTATATAGCATCAGAGGTCCTCGGACCCTTCTGCCCTGCCCAGCATGACATTCATCAGGTCTGAATAAAAGGTTGCATCGCTGTCAAGAAGTGATATAACTCTTACATATTTTATCGTCTTTTTAACAAATACATGTCGTCAGCAGACAGGAAAGGCAGCAATAGCAGTTCCACCAGAACTTTGAAGGTGGCTGAAGCAAATTCTCGCGACGTTGGGAGAAGAATTGGACGGGTCGACCCAAAAGTGGCCGCCGAGATGGGACTGTCTTCAGGCGACGCAATCGAGATTTTAGCTGGCAAAAGAAAGTCTGGCGTTATTGTCTTGTACTGGCCGTCTTACCAAGAAGACTACGGCAAGGGCCTGATACGCATAGATGGATACACAAGGAACAAGCTAGATGTTGGCATCAACGATACTGTCGACATTCGAACTGTCGAAACAAAGCCAGCCCAAAAGATTACGCTTGCACCGACTGAACCTTTGCGGATATTGGGAGCCGAGGAATATCTTGCTGCCTTTCTGGAAGGACAGCTTGTAACAAAGGGCGATGTAATTCCGCTGAGCATAATGGGCCAGCGAATTGACCTTGTAGTTATCTCTACAGCCCCGGGAGGTCCTGTAATAATTTCTTCAGGAACAGAAGTAACAATCTCTGAAGAGACGGCTGAAGCACTCTCGGCCGCGAAGGAAGGCGGAGTGCCCTCCATAACTTATGAGGACATTGGTGGTCTGCGTGGCGAAGTCACGAAGGTAAGGGAGATGATTGAATTGCCCCTGCGGCACCCCGAGCTTTTCAGAAGGCTTGGAGTAGAAGCTCCAAAAGGCGTCATTCTCCACGGCCCTCCGGGCACAGGCAAGACCCTGCTTGCAAAGGCTGTAGCTAACGAGACAAACGCCAACTTTTACACCATAGGAGGCCCGGAAATCATGAGCAAATACTATGGGGAAAGTGAAGAGAGGCTGAGAAACGTCTTTCAGGAGGCGCAGAAAAATGCTCCCTCAATCATCTTTATCGACGAGCTTGACTCGATAGCCCCAAAGAGAGAGGAGGTCAGCGGAGAGGTAGAGAGGAGAATAGTCGCACAGCTTCTATCTCTTATGGACGGCCTGAAGGCAAGGGGCAAAGTAGTGATCATCGGCGCCACCAACAGGATAAACGCAATCGACCCGGCATTGAGAAGGCCTGGCAGGTTTGACAGGGAGATAGAGATAGGTGTTCCTGACAGGGATGGGAGGCTTGATATCTTGCAGATACATACAAGGGGGATGCCGCTAGATAAGGATGTCAACCTGGAAAAGCTGGCAGATATCACTCATGGCTTTGTCGGAGCCGACCTGCAGGCACTGGCAAAGGAAGCTGGAATCAGGGCGCTGAGGCGTATTCTGCCCCAGATTGACCTTTCTGCGGAAAGCATTCCCGCTGAAGTTCTAAACAAGATAATTGTCAAGATGCAGGACTTTATTGATGTGGTAAACGAAATGGAGCCTTCTGCCATGAGAGAGGTGTTTGTAGAGATACCCGACGTAAAATGGCAAGATATCGGAGGCTTGGAGACAATAAAGCAGGAATTGCGGGAAGCAGTAGAGTGGCCCCTGAAGTACCACGGAGTGTTTGCATATGCTGACGCCACTCCTCCAAAAGGAATTCTCCTTTATGGTCCGCCAGGCACTGGCAAGACGCTGATTGCAAAGGCAGCCGCCAATGAGAGTGAAGCAAATTTCATAAGCATAAAAGGGCCGGAGCTCTTGTCAAAATGGGTAGGTGAATCCGAAAAAGGCATCAGAGAGATATTCAGAAAAGCAAGACAGGCAGCTCCTTGTATAATATTCTTTGACGAAATAGATGCCATAGCCCCTACTAGGGGCGGAGAGTTTGGTGACTCGCATGTTACAGAGCGGGTGATAAGCCAGATGCTGACAGAGCTCGACGGCCTAGAAGTATTGACAAGCGTTGTGGTAATTGCTGCAACCAACCGGCCTGATATCATAGATCCGGCACTGCTTCGGCCCGGCAGGTTTGACAGGCTGCTGTACGTTCCGCCGCCTGACTATGAGTCAAGAAAACAAATAGTCAAGATCCATACAAGGAAAAAGCCGCTGGCTGAGGATGTTAATCTTGATAACCTTGCATCCAAGATGGACGGATACACTGGTGCTGACATTGCTGCAGTGGCATCTGCAGCAGTAATGCTGGCCCTGAGAGAGCACATATCAAAATACAGAGATCCGAAAGAGGCTGAGAAAAAGGTCTCTGAAATGAAGGTGCACATGAGGCACTTTGGAGAGGCAATGGTGAAGATAAGGCCCCTGTCAGCTCAAGAGCTCAACATGTACAAGAAAATAGCAGAGCAATTTGGCAGACCGGTCTTTTCATCGACTCCCGAAGGACCGGCATCGGGCGCAATAGCATGACAGACAGACAGCTGGCCAGAGGACAGGTAAAGGCAGCAAGGAAGAGGATGAGGGGAGGAAAAACATGCTGCCTTTGATTTCATTCCCTAAAGCAAGAGACAAACTCATTGCCCTGCTGGAAAGCTAGTTATGCCAGTGAGCCGACTTTACCAAACTTTTATCATTCTTGATGAGCTGCTTTTTGGTAGCAATGAATACCGGACCAGACGGAAAGCAGGATGATGAAGGCTCGATGTTTAGATGCTTTGACTGTGGAGGGCGAGAATTTGCCAGCCTTGGAGAATTTGAGCGGCACCAGCTGGAGTTCCATGTAAAAGATGACAGGAGTACGAAATCTGCAGGCAGCAAAAGATTATCGAGAAATGCATCGGAAGCGGTACGCTAGTCTGCAAGATTAATTCGGTTGAGATAAAAAAGCCGGAAACTGGTTTACTGCAGGTTTAATGACCATGCTGCCTCTTTGGAGCATCTTGTAGCTGGAACGAAACTAGACTTCCTGTCGGTTCGCAATGGTCAATGCGTCAGTTCAGGCTATCCAGAAACGCAAGTAAACCAGCAAGACAATGCGCTATTATGTTCATTCAGAATCTACAGAGGCCTTTTACATGATCCTCTATCATGCAGCCTTGAAAGCGCCCTGTAAATTGCCGCCAGCAATGCCTTACTACCGGGCATGTGGCGCATTACCGGCGCAACTATTCTTCCACACGGAAGTATGGCAATCAACTCCATTAAAGCCTCAGAGCCACTTTTTACTATTCCTCCGGGTAATACAAGATGAAATGATGCATAGCGGAGGTCGGGAGCAACGGCATCAAGCATTCCCCCGTGGTCTGCTGCAACTAGCGATACATAATCTATCTTTTCGTGCTTGTCAAGCATATTGACAAGTTGCTTGAACTTTGTACAAGGGCCACAATATGCATCATAGGCCAGAGTATACTTGAAAGATCCAGCTTGCATTTGTGTCCAGAGATATATTGTGCCCGATCATATAAAAGATAACTGCAAGCCAGTCTTTCTGAGCTGAGGATAACCGTCGCCTAGACCAATCTAAAACAACTGCTTTATAGTTTTTTGATGCCTGTACAGCTGGGATGCATCAAGCTATCATGTTGCCAGCGGTGGCTTTGACCAGTATGAAGCTGCCGGAGCAATTTTGCTGTACTGCTTCTATGTTTGGTGATTGAACATTGCATTACCAGATAGATGCTGATCTGCATTACATGAATCCGGAACAGGCTATCAAAAAATGCACTTCACTTATCGACTGGTCTAAACTGAATCCGGGAATAGAGAGTGTCGGATTAATCGAAGCCTATGGCAGAGTTGCCGCTGCCGATATTTTCTGCCCCATAGACATACCGCCATTTGCAAGAGCTGCAATGGACGGGTATGCTGTAAAGTCGGCCGATACAAAGGGCGCTTCTGAGAAGAATCCGGCCCAATTTGCCATAGTTGGCAATCTAAGGGCTGGACAGAAGGCTGACTGTAAGGTAGGCTTTGGGCAGGCTGTGGCAATAGCTACAGGCGCCCAAGTCCCGGAAGGTGCAGATGCTGTAGTTATGGTCGAGAAGACACGTGCAATCAAGAGTGCCATGGTTGAGGCATATGACCAGATCAAACCCGGCGAAAATGTTTCGCCCGCAGGCGAGGATATCAGGAAGGGACAGATATTGCTAAATAAAGGCTCCTGGATTTCTGCACAAAACATCGGCCTGATATCGGCCGCAGGAATAAACACGATCTCTGTCTTTCAAAGACCAAGAGTTGCAATTATTGCCACCGGCGACGAGCTTGTCGAGCCTGGCGAGCCGCTGAATGATGGAATGGTGTTTGAAAGCAACAGGTACATGATATCATGCATGGCAGGACGATACGGAGCGCAGACTGTCGACCTTGGGATATGCAAAGACGACAAACAGGCGATTCTTTCCCGGCTAAAAAGTGCACTTGAATTCGACATGGTCGTGGTTTGTGGCGGCACTTCAGTTGGCGAGACGGATTATCTGTCAGAGTTGGTAAGTGGCCTGGGACAGCCCGGCTTGGTTGTAGACGGGGTAGCAATGAAGCCAGGTTCGCCTACGAAAGTCGGGATAATATATGGCAAACCCATCCTTCTGACTCCGGGCTTCCCGGTCTCTTCATTTGTGGCGTTTTATACTTTTGGCAGGGCACTACTGCTGAAGATGCTTCAAACTGCTGGACCGCTTGAGCCTATTGTGTTTGCAAAGATGACCGAGTGCATAGAAACACACAGGAATATGCGGACATTTGTCAGAGTGCAGATTACCAGAGACCATGATGGTCATTACCTTGCCAAACCAGTCAGTGCTGCAGGGTCAAGGCTCCTTTCTACGCTTACAAGCTCAAATGGCATGGTAATTGTCGATGGCAGTAGCCAGCTCGAAAAAGGCGAAATTGTGCCAGTTATCTTGCTCGGAGGCCTGAATGCCCATGGCAATCCAGATTTATGACAGAGCATCCAAGAAGGAGAACCACTTGGTGGATAGATACGGCAGAGTAGCCACAAAGCTGCGCATCTCTGTCACTGACAGATGCAATATGCAGTGCGTTTACTGTATGCCCAGAGGAAACGACAAATGGTTTGAAGACAGGGACGTTCTGACTTTTCCGCAAATTATCCGGCTTGGACAGATATTTGCTGGCCTGGGCATAGAAAAAATAAGGATAACAGGTGGAGAGCCTACCTTACGCAAAGATATTGAAAGGCTTGTTGGCGCCCTCTCAAAGATAAGCAGAATCAAATCAGTCAGTATGACAACCAATGGCCTTTTGCTTTCAAGCAAGGTCAACCAGCTCAAGGATGCAGGGCTTGGCGGAGTAAACATCAGCCTAGATACGTTCAAGCCGGACAGGTTCAAGGCGATGACCGGCCTGCCGCACCTAGACAGAGTAAAACGATCAATTGATGCAGCTCTGGACGCAGGGCTTGAAGTAAAGATAAACACCGTTGTCATAAGGGGATGGAACGATGACGAGGTAGTTGATTTTGCCAAGTTCGCACATGATACAGGGATAACAGTGAGGTTCATTGAATTTATGCCTCTGGACGGCTCGGGAATATGGTCGCATGATCTTGTTTTCAGCAAGAGAGAAATGATTGCAAAGATAGAAGAATCTCTGGGCAGGCTGGAACCGTCAGAGTCAAAGTCAAAAGATGCAACATACGCGCCGGCCAAGCTGTACTCTATAAAAGGAAGTGGGACAGTTGGCTTTATCCCGTCAATTACAGAGCCATTCTGCAACAATTGCGACAGGATAAGAATTACTGCAAACGGCTACTTTATGACCTGCCTTTTCGAAAACCCCGGATACCATATCAAACCCATGCTAGATTCTGACAGATCTGATTCTGAGATTAGAGAACACATACTGCAAATGATAGAAAAAAAACCGGAAGGCATTGCAGGTATCATAAGGACAAAGTCACTCAGGCCGGCACTAAATATGATGAACAGGATCGGCGGATGAGGGAGAGTATGAGGGATGAGATGAGGATGATGACGCACAGTGAGCAAATAAGCGGAGACAGGTCAGTGAACCAAAAACAGTTTATCAGAGTAAGGCTTTTTGCTTCAGCCCGTGAGGCGGCCGGCAGAAAAGATATCGAGATACGCTCCGATAGTGGAAAGATGACGGCAGAAGGAATCAGAAGATACCTTGTTGAGCATCATGGTCTGAAGGGGGCCACCTTTGTGATTGCTGTCAACCACATGGTTATTTCAGGCGAATCTTCAAAGATTGTAACATGCAATGACGAGGTAGCAGTAATCCCTCCAGTTTGTGGAGGCTAGGCTGCTTTGATCTTGATATCTGCCAAACCAATAGATCTGAACATGGTATTATCAAAGGTTCAAGACAGGTCCTGCGGTGCTACGGTACTTTTTGTGGGTAGCACAAGAGATCATGGCGATAGGGGCCAGGTATCAGGGATCTATTACGAAGCATATACAGAAATGGCAAAAGCCAAGATCTCCGAGATCGCAACGGTTGCAAGGAAAAGATGGAAGATAAAACGATTTGCAGTGGCACACAGAACAGGAAAATTGCAGGTAGGCGAAGTCAGCGTGGCAGTCGCAGTTTCTGCAGAGCACAGAAGAGAAGCTTTTGAGGCCTGCAGGTACTGCATAGATTCGATCAAGACAACTGTCCCTCTCTGGAAAAAAGAAATTCTGGAATCTGGTGAGGCATGGGTAAGAGGCGTCATTCCAAAAAGTGGTAAAAGTGGTCAGACAGCAAGAAATGTCAAGTGATGATAGAACAGGAGGCATGGTAGACGTGGCTGACAAGCCCGATACCCTCAGAACTGCTACTGCAAAGGCAGTGGTGAAGGCAAGCCCGCCCACTTTGGCCCTTGTGGAGAAGGGCAGAATACCAAAGGGCAATGTACTTGATGCAGCCAGAATTGCAGCGACAATGGGGGCAAAAAGGACATGGGACTTGCTGCCATATTGCCACCCTGTGCCCATAGACTCTGTGCAAGTGGGGTTTGCTGTGCAGGAAAAAGCAATAGAGATTACAGTTGAAGTAAAAAGCATATGGAAGACAGGAGTGGAGATGGAAGCACTCACAGGAGCCACTATTGCTGCACTGACAATCTATGACATGCTCAAACCAGTGGACAAAGCCCTTGCCATAGAGTCAATTCTTCTTGTCCAGAAAAGCGGCGGGATAAAGAGAACAGTGGCACCAGGCCTTAACCTGAGCGCTGCGGTGCTTGTTGCAAGCGACTCGCGAAAAAAGGCCGATGACAGGTCAGGCAAGATCATTATCGACAGGCTCGCCCGGAACGGATTCAAGGTCACATCATACAGAATAATGCCAGACAACATCAGTAAGATAGGAACTGAGCTGAGAATGCTATGCGATAAGTTACATGTTGACTTGGTAGTAACAACAGGAGGGACAGGTGCAAGCTCGCGGGATGTGACACCTGAGGCCACCAGAAGCGTTCTTGACAAAGAACTGGCAGGAGTTTCAGAGACCTTGAGAGCCTACGGGCAAAAGCGTACTCTTACTTCAATGCTTTCCAGAGGAGTAGCTGGCATCAGAGGAAAGACAGTAATTGTTAACTTGCCTGGAAGCCCGCGGGCCGTATCCGAATCACTTGATGCCCTCTTTCCGGGCATATTGCATGTCTTTGGCATGCTTGATGGTCAAGGCCATGAAGACCAAGGTAGATAAAATAAACATGAGTAGCCTGCAAAAATCGCTCTTAACTGACTGCAAGATTGTGCTAGAGGAGCATGGACCGGCTTGTAGAGACAAGGTACGTTCTTATAAGACGATACAGTCAAGTAACTGATGAGCAACAAACAGTTTTCTTTAATCAGGAACTTTGTGAACACATCCAGTAGAGCAAGACAATGCATCACATGCGGCTCTGTGGCTACGCAAGAGGCATTGTTTGATGTCGGCAATGGCATGAGCATAATAGAAAGATATTGTGATCTATGCATAAAGAATGTAAACTCTGCTAGGTAGTCGGATAACTCGGTATTCAATCAAAGAAGCGCAAGCTTGAAAACATATGAGGCTATAGACTGCCAGCGCAATAGTAAAGACTTTTCTGATGGCCATTGTTTCAAGTTACGCCTTTTGCGGATCTACAGATCCCAACGTACTGTTTTCTGCAAAGTGTTATGGCAACATCCCATTTGTTGCAGGCAGTACCGGTGCAGTAGCAACCATGTCTACTCTATTTGGGTACTACATCGTGCGCCTAAAAGCATTCGATTCGATCTTTGCCAGAGTAATGAAGACTGATTTTATAATCACTTCAATGTACTTTGCAGTGGCATTTTCTGCGCCATCTATTTGGCTGCAAAAGTCATGGTCTGGCTCTTTGACAGGTGGGTCCTTGGCATGCTTTTGGCACCTCTAAACAAGCAAATGACAACACTGAAAAGAATAACAGAATATGGATCTCTTGTTGCGCTTGACGCGTTGCTCACTGCACACTTTATCCCCTCTTTGCAAACCCTGCAGCAGTCTTATACGCTTGGTATGAGTGTTAGTAGTATACTCGTCTGTTTGGGGCTGGAAGAAGCGCCAAATAGGGTAGATGGCAACAAAGCAAACTGGTCAATTACAATATAGCTAATGCACGGGCTTGGACTTGATTTAATTAATTGAGTCGGGTTGAACTATTCCGGGAGCAAAAGTGCATGAAGATCTGATTTGCACACGAAAACATTCCCTTGCCCCGTAGACTATTCTATTTTTTGTGCTTGCTTTCCCGACAGACCCCAAATCACTGCGGCAGACGGAAACCAGTAATAACTATTGAGTCGTTTCTGCTCTTGCAGGCCTGAGCCGATACAGGAGCAAAGAAGACAAGACAATGTCGAAAGACTCTCACGTCAATGTGGTCAATGATGTTCGTAAGGCTAGCCGAAGCAACCTATCGGCTGCAGATCTGGTTGCAGGATATTTTCTTTACGTAAGGCGCCTTGCAGCAAAGGTGGCACTGTATAGAAAAGCTTACAGGAATTATCTGGACGTGCTATATGCATCTCGCAAAAGGAAATATCCGGTGAGAGTTATTCTGTGCAAAAACAACTGTGTTTTGGAGTTGAACAACCTGCAGTTGTCATTTGTAGCGTCATGCCAAAATCACGATGAAATAGAATACAGCCTTGAAGATGATCTGGTAATTATTCCTGTGGCATCCTTTGCTGAAAAATCAGATCTCGGCCACGCCTTGCCTTGCAGCAAAGTGACCCTTTTGGGCGGCACAAATAACGGTGACATCATCTCTGTCTTTCTCCACAGAGAGTTTGGCTCTTTGCCCGTACCTGGTAGGACAGTGGTAGACATCGGGGCGAACATTGGAGACAGTGCAGTTTACTTTGCAGCCAGGGGAGCAGCCAGGGTCATTTCCTTCGAGCCCCTTTACAAAAACTACCAGCTGGCGGCAAAAAATATCAAGGTAAATGGACTGACTGACAGGGTTATTGTCGAGCAGGCTGGCTGCTCTTCTTTCTCGTGCAATATTGTTATAGATCCAGAAAAGGAAAGCAATACCGTCAGTCAATTGTCAGAGTTTTCTGGCACAGGAGGTATGCAGGTTCCACTGGTAACGCTAGACGATATTGCAGATCGTTACGAAATTGAGCAGGGTTCAATATTGAAAATAGATTGCGAAGGATGTGAATATGACGTGATTCTTTCAGCTTCTGACAGCACCCTTAGAAAGTTCAGCCACATGCAGATAGAATACCATTACGGATACAGAAACCTCGAAGAGAGGCTCAGAAGGTGCGGATTTTCAGTTTCGCATACCGTGCCAAAGTCGGACCCGAGACCCCAATACAGGAATGGAAACAAAATGTATGTTGGCATGATCTATGCAAGGCAAGTAGAATAGGCAGGATAGAGTAGAACAGAATTGGACTGTCATTCAATCTGCCGGGATACCCGCATCTTGTGAAACTGGGTGCAACTATAAACCAAGAAATCTAGGTAGGAGAAGATCAGGTCAGCTTGCTCGCTAGTCTGTTCTCTTTATGATATGGTAACCAAATTCTGTCTTTATGGGTTGGGAGATCTGCCCCTTTTCCAGCTTAAATGCTGCCTCTTCAAAAGGCTTTACCATAACTCCTCTTCCAAAATATCCTAGGTCCCCTCCCCTTTTCCCGCTGCCCTTATCTATTGACAGATCCCTAGCTAAATTGGCAAAGCTTTCGCCTTTGTTTAATCTTTCAAGGATTGCAAGCGCCTCGCTTTGCTTCTGTACCAGAATATGAGAGCATTTTATCTTGTTTGCCATTTATTTGATAAACAGTACTGGTAGCAAATTAACTTAACTTTCCGTTCAGCAAACGGTGGTCTGAAAGGAAATTATCATCAGATTGTACAAAGAAGGAGAAGCCTTTGCCGCATATTGGCTGGTGTAGAGTCTGACTGAAAAGCACAAAAAATGAAGGGGAGGTTCTAAGTTAAGCTAAGCTAACGGTACTCTACTACCTTGTGGATGTTGTTGATGTCGAGTTTGTCGGGCGTGTAGTTGTGGTGGAACCAGAGGGCGCTGATGCAGTGCCTGTCGAGTTAGTGCCCGATGTTGGAGCTGCACTTGAGCTGGAGGTTGTGTTGCTGCTCATGGAGTTTTGGAAGCAGCTTGCATGGGTTGTCGCTATATTGGTAGAGTTCGATGACGATGTTGTAGTTGCGTTGGATGCAGGGCTTGTGCCAGTTGCATTTGCTGGGCCTGCAAGTATCTGGCTGCTATTTGCCGCTGGCGTCAGAGACTGTCCATTAAAGGTAAAGTTGGCTTTCTTCATAGTGCCTGACTCTACTACCCTTACGTCCATTGTGCTGTTTGCGCTGGCCGTCCTTACTTTTGCCCAGATGTCGCCATTATTCTTGACGTCGTCAACTGCTAGCAATCCCTTGTTGGAAAAGACCAGAACTATCTGGCCTGATGTGAATCCATGACCGTTAATGGCCAAGATTGGCTTGCCGCCAGTTGTGCCTGCAGTTGAATTGGTAGAGGTTGAGGTTGAGTTAGCTGAGGTTGAATTCGTCGATGCAATGCTAGAGTTTGTGCTTGCAGTTGATGTAGGTGCTGTTGTTGTCGAGTTGAGCAGATTCATAGAGATTACAGGTGCTGGACCGCTCTGATTGATTGCAGCCGTCCTGGTAGATGGATTGACCACTTCTGTTCCCAAGTTGCAGATAATTGCATTGCCAAGAACTCCAGCGATACCCGATGACGCAGTATTTGTTCTGCCAGACGGACTGGAGCTTGTACTGGTCATGTTGGTATTTGACATTGCAGACGTAGATGTAGACATTCCATTACCGGATGTCATCGATGATGTAGTCGTTGATGAGCTTGGCGCTGACATGCCGCCTGAACTAGAACTGGTTGTCGAACCAGAGCTGGAACTGGGGGCAGATGTGGCACCGTAGCTGCTTGCTGTTTGTGCATATATTGTCGTACCCACGAGAGTCGCTGAAGCAATTATCACGGCTGATAAAATTGACAGCAGCACTATTCGTGGTCGGTTTGCTTTGAACAAAGTTACTCAACAAGTGTGCCATAAAATGCAATTTAACGAGTTATCACACTTTTAGCAGAAAATCTCTTCGTACACAAGTTAGCTAAGATAATCCGGCGTTTTCGCTACACAAAACCAGACTATTTGGAACTTTACCACGCTGTTCAAAAATCCAAGTCCGCCGTCATATCTGAGGCATCGTTTATCATTCTCTGAAGTGCCCTTATCACCTTGCGCTGGTCGTCTATTATTATGTTCAATGCAGTCCTTTCCCTCGGAGACCTTGCTCTGTCTGAAAGAGACTTTAGCGCTTCTAGGATCTCCTCTGCCTGCGCCATATGCAAAGAGCCTGTCTTTACAAGTTTTGACATGATGTCACTTTTGAGCTGCCAATAGTCCTTCAATCTACAGTACAATCAACCACAGAGGTGCTAATAACAGATTGGATGGCTGAATTGAACCTAGCCGGCGGGTGAAGGTCGCCAGCCTGCCGGATATGCAGAAACAAATTTACGACATGTCCAAGGGATTTGACGCCATGAAAGCAAAGGACGGCGCCAAGAGATGTCCTATCTGCGGCTGCACAGAACACAGACTTGTTGGCTGCGGTGTACACTGGGCAAGACACAGAAAAAATTCAGAGGGAAGATGCGAAGACAAGACAAGACCAGCTAGCTAGTTGTCCAGCCACAGATAAAAGAAGTACCATTGTTGGCACGGGAAAGATAGATGGATAGATGGATTCTGGTATTGCAAGATTTCACTTTAGCTCATACAGTGCAACAGATAGTTTGAAGACAAGCTTCTCATCTGTTTTCTCTGCTATTGGCATGACATACTTTTGCGTTTCCTCCTTGTACCTGGCAACCATGTCCCTGTGGATTGCATGCTTGAGCGACCTTGCATAATCAAGCCTGTCGGCTACCTTGATGTATCTTGCGTCTTTGGGAGCGTTCAAGACATTATGATAGTATTCAGTCTGTATCTTTTCTTTTTCTTTTTCCTCCAGCCTCTTTGCATCTGGCTCTGTGACCAGTCTGACTGTTTCGCATACATGGTCTCCAAGCTGGTCTCTGAGGTCCTGTTCAGTTACAGTTCCGGATTTTAGAGAGTCATGCAGCAGGGAAGCGCAGATTATATCGGTGTCATGTATTTGCAACTCTTCTGCCAAGATAAGCGCAACCCGAAGCAGGTGGTCTATGTAAGGTTCTTCAGGCTGTAAGGCCCTGCTAAACTGTCCCATATGGGCTTTTGTAGCGAGGCCAAAAGCTCTTGTTATCTTTACAATATCGGAAATTTCAGTAAACGATTTTAGTAGCCTGGTAAACCTTGATTTTGCAAAATCGTCAAAACTCTGTTGTTTATCCATACAGGGTTCAGTTACGATGGACAATATAACTTAATTTGACCAGTCTTCACAGGACGCGTCTTTTGTGGCAACAGCCTCGGCCGCCGCAATCAATGCTGTAGCTCAGGCACCAGTCTGTGGTGGCCAATTCAAATAGCTTGCAAATGGCAAGAACGCCTATGCAAGTATGCTCTTGGCGGCAGTTGTATCGCCAACAATAGCTCCATCAAGGGTCAGGACCATTGCCTGTTGTAGAAATTCATCATGGATTGCACGTGTAATTATTGGCGAGATTGACTTTCTGTAAATTGCGCCATGGCCTGTCGCGTAAAGGAACCTGTTAAAGCTTGGCACAATTATTATGTCAAGCATCCCTTCTTCCGCAAAAATAGACTCCTTCTTTACCCGAAGATATACCCAAACCCTCTCCCCGTTGATTACGCTTCCATCTTTCAAAAATACAGGGTGGACATGGCCCATTACAATTCTTTTGATATTTTGGTTGATTTCTGCAGGGGCAGCGTGGCCGTGTACAAAAAGCGTGTCGCCAATCACCATTCCTTTGCTGCTTATAGCATGAACCTCTTCAGGTAGAAGGAATCTTATATTGCCATCATGGTTTCCCGGGACAAGGTAGACCTGTGCCTTTGAAACAAGGCGCTCAAAAAAGCGAGGTATATCTTTCCACTCTTGACTTGTTATAGACCCTACTGTGTGCTTGATATCGCCCAGCAGTATTATGCCGTCGATCTTGCCACAGGATTTTATCAGAACTTCAAGCTCGTCAAGCATCTCTTTGACATGATCCAGAGCGATTGTTATTCCCATGGACTTGAGTCTGGATTCAAATCCGATATGCAGGTCAGATATTGCGATGTACCTTTTTGCACCCGACTCTTCGCTATCTTCGATCAATAGCGCAGGGTGCGGATGAAGTGGATATACTTTCATGTTGCTTTGCGCTCCGACCTGCATTCTATCCTCTTGTTTGCTGCTTGCCTGCCCATCTGCCCTGAAATGTGTTTCTTGATTAATCTTATATCTTGATTGACAAATAAAATACTTGTGAATCCTTCAGAGGACAAGCCATCATCGGCTCATGGTTCAGATATCCATGAAAGTGAATCTGGACATGGACAGAGCCTTTCTGCACGGCCAGCTTCACAAACCTCCACCAATCCCGAAAGGCCTGAATCTTCTGGACAGGATGATACAAGTAGTAGCGGAGCAGATAGAGATAATACCGAAAACTCGAGGGCCAAGTTGCATTTGTTTTTGCCAAGTGGAAGAAAAATCTGGGCTGTCGTGGGTAAAGAAAACGAGCACTGGGTGGATCCCGAGCTTGAGTTTTGTTCATGCAAGAGATATTACTTCAAGACACTGTCAGATGGGGAGCAGTGCTATCACCTAAAGACTGTCAGAAAGTCACAAGATGAGAAAAGCTATACAACAATAGAATTTAGCGATTCAGAATACATTCAGTTTACCAAGGCCTTACTTCAGGACATTGCAAACACAATAATGCTAGGCGGTTGAAACCTCCTTTGGAGCCGTAGCAGCAGTGCCTCCTGCACTCTCTGTCATTGTTGTCTGCTCTTCTGGAGACACGGTGTTAACATTAACGTTGGCGGCAGTTCTAGCCTCGCCTCCCTTCTTTCCTATGGTGCTATAGTACTCTGATCCTCTCTCCTGTTTTACTATATCCCCACCGCGCTTGCCTATCTCGCTATAAAAGCCAGTCCCGTACCTCTCTTTGACTGTGCCTCCACCTTTCTCACCGATCTCCCGGTAAAAGTCTATTCCGTATCTTTCCCTTACTGCTTCTCCTCCCCTCTTTCCTGCCTCCCTTAGGCCTTCCCTGTCGTTTGCTCTAGCTTCGCCGCCTGCTTTTGCCACTCTTGCCCTTGTTTCCTCATTGGCTGCGGCCAGTCCTCTTTTCTGGTGGGGCGCAACTCCTCCTTTTCTAGCGACCTGCTTTCTGGTTTCCTCGCTTGCTGACGCAAGGCCTCTTTTTGAGCGCCCGCTATCGGAAGGTGCGGCCTGCTCTGTTCCCATGCAACCTAAGACACTGGTATAGCTTAAAAGGAGAAACGAAAAAAGTAATCGAAGCTTCCTCAAAAGCTAGATTGATAAGCTACGATACATTTCAGGGCAGGCTGTCCGCCACAATTTAAATGCGTCCATTACAAGCATCTTGCTGTGCCGGAGCTCAGAAAGTCTTCTGTCATTATAGTCGGGTCAGGCGGAAGAGAGCATGCGCTTGGATGGAAGCTTGGACAGAGCCGGCGGGTTCGGGAGGTGCTCTTTGCGCCAGGCAACGGTGGCACAGGCAAGAATCTGGAGATAAAACCATCGCAGATAGACAGGCTTGTATCATTTGCAAAACTCCATCCTGAAAGCCTGACCGTGGTTGGCTCGGAAGAACCTCTTTCGCTTGGCATAGTCGACGCTTTTGCAAAAGAAGGGTTGAGGATATTTGGCCCCAGCGCTAAGGCCTCCCTCATTGAAACAAGCAAGGCGTTTGCAAAACAGTTCATGAATGACGCAGGCATTCCTACTGCAAATTTTGCGATATACTCTGATGCTGAAAAGGCCAAAGACTTTGTGGCAAGACAAAAGACAGAGGTTGTAATCAAGGCCGACGGCCTTGCCGCAGGGAAAGGCGTGATCGTGTGCAGTAGCGTATCCGAGGCCACAGATGCAATTGACAGGATTATGGTCAGGAAGGATTTTGGGCCGGCTGGGGACAAGGTGGTCATTGAAGAAAAGCTGATAGGCGAGGAACTGTCATTTATTGCTCTTTGTGATGGAAAGACAATACTTGCCCTTGCATCAAGTCAAGATCACAAGCGGGTATTTGACGGCGACAGGGGCCCAAATACTGGCGGGATGGGAGCATATTCGCCATCTCCCAGTCTTGACGAAAAACTGGAAGACAAGATCATGGAAAGGGTGATGAGGCCGGCAGTAGACAGAATGAGGGCATCTGGCAGAGAATTCAGCGGCTTTCTGTATGCAGGCATTATGCTGGACCAGAAAACAGGCGAGCCGTACGTCCTTGAATTCAACGCCAGAATGGGCGATCCAGAGTGCCAGCCAATAATGATGCGGATGGATTCTGACTTTTTTGAATATCTTGAAGCAGCAGTAGAAGGCCGTCTGGACTGCATGGATCCCATCGCATGGAAGAGCCAGTATGCGGTGTGCGTTGTCATGACGGCAAGGGGCTACCCCGGGAACTATGAATCAGAGAAAGGCAAGGTAATACGCGGCCTTGACTCAGACTTTGGTCCAGACATTATGGTATTCCACGCCGGGACGGCCAGAGATTCCAGCGGGAGGATAGTGACAAACGGCGGCAGGGTTTTGGGAGTCACTGCTCTTGGCGCTGATGCCCGCAGGGCAATATCAAACGCATATTCTGCAGTGGAAAAGATAAGCTGGGGCAATAACGATCAGCAGTATCGCAGGGATATTGGAAAACGTGCTGTCAGTTCCTGATCAGGGCCAGTCAATAAATAGATCAGACGGATTCGCAGATTGGTTGGCTGCCTGAATAATCATAAATCTAGAGGTACCTTATCCCTTTTTCTGTGATTATTGCATCAAGCTTTGCATCATGAGCCATGGTCGGAATTCTTTCAATTACCTGAAACTCAAAAGCAAGGCCGGCACAAAACTTGGGTCTAGTTGATTTTAGAAACTTGTCATAATAACCCTTGCCGTAGCCTATCCTATACCCCCTTGTGTCAAAGGCAACGCCAGGAACAGCAAGAAAGTCTATCTCTTCTGAAATAGGGGGAGAATTTGGCTCTCTGGTTCCATATGGTCCTGGCTCCAAGTCCTTGATGTCAGAAGATAGAACCTGGCAGAATTCGATGTCGCCTTCTCTGATCCTAGGAAGAGCCAGCTTTTTTTGAAGTTTTATGCTTGTATCGAGTATGAGTCCAGTCCTTATTTCTGAGCCGATGGCTACATAGCCGCCTACAATCCGTGCGGATTGAAATTCTTTGCAACTTGTAGCGTGGCTCTGTACAGATCTGCTGGCCGATTCTATCTCTGCCAGAGCCATAGAGTTGCGTTGCCGCAACATGTGTGTGCGGATAGCTTGCTTGTCTTTCCAGTTGACACCTCTGCCTTGGTCTGCCGGCGATGCTGAAGAAGGTGTTGCCACCTACTCGGTCATTCCCTTTGAAATTGATGCAGCAGTTACAGTGTTTTTCAAAAGCATGGCTATGGTCATTGGTCCCACTCCCCCAGGTACAGGGGTTACCCACGACGCTTTTTGCCTGACAGACAGGTCTGCATCACCGGTCAGTTTGTCCATGTGTCTTGTTGTCGCAACATCGATCACCACTGCACCATCTTTTACCATGTCTCCAGTCAGGGTAAACTTTTGGCGGTTCCCCACTGCTGTCACTATAAGGTCGGCAGTCCTCAGCTTTTCAGTGAGGCTTTTTGTCATCGAGTGGCAGACAGTCACAGTTGCATTCCTCTGCAACAAAAGAAATGCCAGTGGCTTGCCCACCAAGTTGCTGCGGTTGACTATTACCGCATCCATTCCTGCAACGTCGATTGAGTAAAAATCCAAAAGCTCGATTATCCCGGAAGGCGTACACGGCTTGAGGAATGCCTTGCCGTTTACCAGCATCCCTGAGTTGAATGGTGTCAGCCCGTCAACATCCTTCATTGGATTCAGAGTATTTATCACTGCAAATTCGTCAATATGGGACGGAAGGGGAAGCTGTACCAAAATTCCATGGACTGATGGATCACTGTTTAAAAGTTTAACAAGTTCCACAAGCTCTTCCTGCTTGAAACTCGAAGGCGGCCTGTAATCTCTTGTGGCAATTCCTACCTCAGCTGCAGCCTTTTGCTTGTTGTTCACATATGTTGCAGAGGCCCGGTCATCTCCCACGAGTATGGTTGCCAAGCACGGGTTAACTCCCTGACTTTTGAGCTCATCTACTGCCTTTCTTACATTTGACTTGACGTGCGAGGCCACGGCGATACCGTCAATTAGCTGTCCCAATTGAATGCAGCATAACCAAGTTCGGTGGCAACTATTATTATTTTGCCCTGCTCTGTTGTTTGCTGCGATTATTTGGCCAAGACCCGAAAGCGGCAGGGCATTATTTCACACTACTATCCTTAAGAGCAATGCATAGTATAGCATAGTACGGAAATAGTGTTTTGCGGCATATAGAACACAAACCGGCCCCCTATAGCCAAACTGCTCCTCGCGCCGGCATAAATGGGTCAGAGCCTGCGACTGCCTTTATAGTAAACCCAGGCTCTTCTGGCGGATCGACAGGAAAAAACTGGGAAAATATAAACTCGCAGTTGAGAGCAGCCCTTGGACTGGATGGCAGAGTCGGGGTCGCATTTTGCAGGAAGGGAGGCGATGGCACATCTCTTGCAAGGCAATTTTTAAAAAAAGGATACAGCAGAATCGTTGCGATTGGCGGAGATGGAACGATAAACGAGGTTGCCAATGGCTTTTTTGAAAGAATAGATGTAGGAAAAAAAGATGCCATCAACAAAATAGACCAAGCCCAGCTTGTTGCTCTGCAAAAACAATTGCCACTCAAAGCGATAAACCCAGACGCGGTTCTGATTCCCGTTCCATGCGGTACAAGAAACGTCCTTGCAAGGTCACTTGGCCTGCCGCTTACATTTGAAGAATACTGTGCCAATTTTGCAAAGCTCAAGCCGGCTAGAATGGACCTGATAGCTGCATCGACCACTTCTTTGGCTGGAAACCCCAAGACTTTTGCCAGAGTTTTCCTCAACGCCGCAGAGATAGGCCTCGGCGCCGAAATAATATCAAGATCCAAGAAGGTACGGAACAGGCTAAAGAGTAGGCTCGTTTCAACAACTGCGGCAGTTGTTGCGACGCTCCCCTTGTACCAGAGTAACCTGTGCAAGATTTACACCGACCGCAGGCTGCAGGGGATTGTCGCCAATATGACAATGACTGTGATTTCAAACGGACCCTACCTTGGAGGCGGCTTCAGGGTTGCGCCTGATGCAAGCGTTTCTGACGGCATGCTTGACGTTGTGATTTTGAAAAACTCTGGAAGCTTCAAGATACTTGAAGACCTTGTAAGCCTCAAATTAAAAGACCCTTCGACGGATAAAGATATCCTGTACACGCAGGCAAAAAGTGTGTATATCGAATCAGAACAGAGGCAGGTTTCAGTCACAGTTGATGGCGAACTGATAGGTACCCTGCCGGCAATATTTCGCATCATTCCAAGCGCCATCAGCGTCATGAGGTAAACAGACAGATGGATAGCTAACCAGTCGCACTGATTTCTTGATGAAACAATGAATGCTGATTGATAAGGGATGGTTGAACACTGGTCTTCCAAAGTTCAGCAGTGTTCTTTTTCTTTTCTTTTCTGCCTGCTTATACTACTCCAGTCTTCTGCGCCTCGTCAGGTTCCCCATACCAATATCAAAACGCGGCGGACTGTTTATTCCCTGGTTGAGGTATCTGCTTGAGAGGTATTTTGTAATATCGCCTGCGCCGGCAACGTCATTATGAATACCCAATCTGGCCAAGTTTGAGGCAATATCGGCCAGACCGGCTGAATTTTCGTTCGAACCCACGACAGTGCAGTACATATCAGTAGGCGAGCTTGTCACCTGTATTCCTGTTCCCTTCTTTGTCCACCTTAAAACGCCAATGTTAGAATCAATTACCTTTTCCCACGATGGGTCGTTCTCCACAAGCCACCTCGGAATCTTGCCGGCACTAACCATTTGCTTCTCTGAAATAGGTTGATATCTCCTTTAATTAGTTTTTTGAAGTGTCGTTTCTAATTTAGTTAATATTATTAGGAAGAATCTTATAGTAAATTTCATTGTCTTCTGGACCGCAATCTGACGGTGCCAAATCACAACCCGGACAGGATCAGTCTTCTGTGCAACCTCCACTTCTAACAAAGAAGGACAAGATAGCCGGTATCGCTGACGAACTGGCGTCCATAGACCCAAAGAATGTAAGCGCAATGCTCATGGAGCTACTCCGGCGGCTTTCTGCTTCTGACAAGCCTAACGTCTACTGGGCGTGCAAAAAGTACTTGCAGGACGAATACGGGCTGCTTATCGCAGACTCGGGACACGTTGGCATATCTGACAGATATGTGCCGAACCTGATGTTCCCCGGTGACATCATAATCTACACTGTAGTTGATATGCTGCAGACAGGGGACTATATTCAGGTGCTGCAGATGTCTGACCTTAAAGACCTCATGGTGGAACATGTTGTGGTCACCAAAGTCAGCATCATAGATGGCGCAGTCTATGTAGAAGACCCTCTTTCCGGATCTGGCTATTCTGTGCCAAGACGCAACGTGATTGGAAAGGTAGTCAAGGTTATTACAGCATTTTCTGACGAATGGAAAAATACATTTTTTGAATTCAAAGACAGGAAATGGTTGGCCAAGACCCTCAAAAAGAACCTGAACATGTACAAGAACACCGGCTACTCTAACCAGAGGCAGATAGTATCAGAGATAGAAAAAAGAATCGCCAAGCTCAAAGAAGAGCCGCGCTAATTCTTTCAGCCTAGCGCGCCAGTCCGCCAATCTATGTTGTATAGTATATATAATAATGCAGCACGATACTCCAAGATGGCAAGATCAGGTAAAGCAAAAAACAAGACACATGTGTATAGCGCCCAGAGGTCTGGAAGCAAGAAATACGCAAAGGCAGAGCGCCGGAAAAGACACAAGCCAAGATAGATCGATAGATGAATGGATAGCACAGATACTGGCTTGCTGCAATCAATTGCAAGCAGTCTTTTAACCTCCACGCAAACCAGATATTTTCATCTGCAAGAATTAACTTTTTAAGACCAAGCAATTTCAGACAAGGCATGGCACCACAACTATTTGGCGTGTTTGCAATCCACAGTCCAGAGAGCTGTCCTTTGAATAATGCACGGAGCAAGGAGCTATTTTTGCAAATAGACGAAAAATTAAAGTCCATATCTTCAAAGTATGGAATCAACAGAATTCTGGGATTTTACATGTCAGTGCTTGAGCACGAATGGGTTATTATCATGGAAGCATCCAGTCCGCACGATATTGAAACAGTGTGCATCGAAGCTGGAATATCTGCCTTCAACACAGTCAAGATAGTTCCACTGAACAACTTTGATGTTGTCATGAAGAGGATAAAAGGCGCGGCCAAGTAAGAGTTGAGTCCACAAAGCAGGTTGTTCCAAATAGACTAGGCTAGTTGCAAGTGTTTGGTAACGATTCTACTTGAATGTAGCAACCGACTGTAACCTTTAGCCTTTTTTATTTGGCCTGATTGCTCCGTGATTTTTTGTACACGTAATGTTAATAAAATTAGCGCGTTTACCAATTCTGGCGGTCTGAAATGGTAAAAAAATTCGCTAATCCAGGCTTTGCTGTTGAAAGCAGCAACCTTTTGCAGGAAAATAACAGACTGTTAAAGGACTATGCTGAACTGATGCAACGAAACATAGCCGCGCTTGAGAAGAACAACAAGTTGCTGGATTCAATGAATGAATACCTGCGAAAGATTGTTATCAATACTTCTTCTTTCAGATGACTTTTACCTTTATTTTTGTTGACCGCAATATACATGCTCTAACATACATACTACAATATAATACAGCGCAATATTGTGTTGTTCGGAAGTGTTGTTTAAGATACCTCTTACAATTGTAGTATTGTAGAATACAAAATGCACGAACATTTACGCTAGCGACTGTCTTTGCTGATGCTTATCCATCCTATAACTATCATGTGGCATTTAAGGTCGCATGCACACCAAACCATGTGGCTTTCTTATCCTGCTATTAGCCACATGCTACTAAGAACATGATTGAGAGACTAAACGGCACTCTCAGAGAAAGAGTCAAGGTACAAAGAGGATGGAAGTCTAGGAAGTCTGCAATAGCTGAAGGGCAGAATCCACTATAATTTCGTCAAGCCGCATATGGCTTTAGAAGGCAAGACACCAAGTCAAGCTGCACAGTTGCAAGTAATGGGATGGAACGATCTACTGAAAGAAGCTATTGCGAAAAACGCCACGGAAATCCCACCACGGGTTTTAAACACGGGATAAGTAGACAGAACCCCCCTGCGGGTTCTGTTCCATCTTCGGTTGTTCCTGAAGGGTTGTTCATTTTGGGTTGGTAAAAAGTTGAGTTTGATTACTACCTATTCCACTCTTGAACTATATGGTGCGTAACATCATGAATAAAGGCATTGATATCACTTCCTTCAAATGGCATGACCTTGTTAATTCGCACCAGTTGTTCAGAAATTTTTGCGTTATCATTTACCTCAGGCAATACAAGCCGAAACTCCACCATTCCAGTGCCACTTGTTAAAATGAACTCGCAATTTTCAACAATAATGTTAGCCCCAAAAAATGTTGGACTCATGGCATTCCTTACGATGTTGATTATTCCCTTTACAGTGTGAATTACCTGCTTTTGCTGATTGACAACTGAAATGGCAAATGGTTCACCTCTACCATATATTGGTCTCTGATGATAATCTCTGCAAATACTTATGAGCGCAGATTTCAAGACACGTACTGGGATTTCCAAAAATCTGATTTTCTCCTTGGACTATAGAACTCACGTAGGAGATAGCGGCTTTATATAGCTTCCATACCAATGTGTCTTCGGTCGTATGTTGTCCACAAAATTGCAAATTCTTATTAGCTAGCTTTTTATAGTAATAAACAGTTGGAATTGAATTATATTGGCTTTAGCCAAATACACTAGGTGGATAAAATGAGCAAGAACGTAAGTGAGATGTTGAATGGCATGGATGACGAGCAACTTAGACAGTTCTATGACAAAATCTCACTTATCGCCGATGACCTTGGCAGAGCACTGATTGGTAAGATTGCTGGACCACACACTCCTTTGTCTGTAGATGACCTGCCTTGGAATGGATTTGATAAGGGAGAAACACTTGACAGGCTATACAGGCTAGAAGATGAGAGTATCTTCGAATCAAAGATGGAGAAGAAGGACAACGGATACGTACGTGTATTTTACGCTACGGAAACCGCAAAACGACTAGCTGAAAAAGTGTCGTTGCCAGAATTGGCTACAAAGTAGCCACTAAACCTTTTTTGTTACTGCTTTATTTAGCAACTCGTTCCACCCGTTTACTTCAAGGTTGGCTGCTTGAGCTGGTGTCTGCCCTTCTAGTGCCATGTGTGGCTTGACAAAATTGTACTGTATACGCTGACCTTCAGCAATCGCAGAGTTTTTGGACTTCCAACCTCTCTGTACTTTAACACGTTCCCTGAGAGTGCCATTGAGCCTTTCAATCCTGTTGTTGGTAGCATGCGGCTTGTTGATACCAGAGTTTGCCACATGGTTAGGCTTACCTGCAACCTCAAACACATCCATAGCCTGATTATATGACTTTAACGAATCCGTAAAGACGTATTCTGGTGGGAATCCCTGTGCATTAGCAAGGGCTTCTTTGAATGCTGCTATTGCACCAACGCTATCCCTATCTTCTGACAGCTTGGAAGCCAACAAAAACCTAGTCCTACGATCCATGACGTTCCAAAGATATGCTATATTTTTGTGCAACTTGTTGGACTTGCCGCCCTTCATTTTGACAAACAGCTCATCTGCATGCCAGGTGTTAGATAGCTCTGGCGTTAGCATCTTTACATAAGCAGACACTTGAGGGACATAACGTTGAATCCAGTTATAGACAGTGGTAGAGCCTATCTTGATATTGAAATGATCGCCTACATTGCGGGCTACCTTCCTGAGAGACAATCCCGAAAAGTAAAGGTCGAGAGTCAAAGTGATAAGTTCAGGAGTAAACTTGACCTTGTTAAGCAAAGAAGGCTGCCTAAACTTAGTATGACAATCCTTGCAAAAATAGAGCTGTTTGACATTGTTGATGTTGCCAGCAGTACCATACCTAATCACTCTGATAGAACCGCATTTAGTACATGGAATAGCATCCTCTGCGAACACCTTTGGTTTAGGCTCGTTATTCAGGTAGCGAACAGAAATACAAAACTTTACCAGATGGATGTGTTTGCATGCATCGACTGACCGATATTCAAAATCAGGACAGGTGCATACCATTCGCTCACCCAGTACCCGAACTTCATAGAGCTTGTCCTTGCTCGTCTGAGAGGGAACGGCAAAGGAGCCGTCCTCATTCTCTCTGACTGTTGTGCCGTTCTGCAACATCTCCATTCCTCTCATCATCCGAGCTTGCGAATTGTCTGCGATAGTATGGTATGTCATACTACCAGTAGTATTCTATACTGCGCTATATAAATCTTTACTACCGTAATACTAATTAAGCGGGTATTATATTAGTAATAATATGGTTACACCAAAGAACCCTATGGAAGAGAAAAGAGAAGTTACCTCACTAAAAATTAAGCCTACGCTTTGGAAGGAAGCCAAGATAGAAGCAATACGACAAGATATGGAATTATCAGAGCTTGTAGAAAGGGCGCTAATAGCATGGCTAGGTAAGAGAGATGAAAAATGACAGACAACAAAGCAGGTTCTGAATCTGTTGAAGAATCAAAACTCTTTCTAACTAAAGCGCAGTGCATAGAGCTCAATGCAAAATTAAATCAGGCTTTTGAAGAAACAAGGACAACACTTGGTACAAGGGTTAGATTTGCGTCATCATCCAATAAAGAAACATTCTCAGAGTTAATAACCAGCATTGAAAATACTCTTGAACATACTTTTAAAGGTAATAGGGTGTTTCAAGAAGCCATCGAATCATGCAATAGTGTGGAAGAGATAAAAGCTGTTTTGTCAGGCTTTGTTATGACTAGCTTTACTGACATGGCTCTTGCAACCTACATTCAAAAAATGCTGATCATATCAGTATGTGAAACTTTTAGGATATTCGAGGAGTTGCCAAAGAATAGCGATTATGACACTATTAGGTCAAAACTTGCTGAGACTGAAAATAAAGTAATAGACACTCTTCTGCCAATCAAGAAAGCACTTGATGATGCAAATAAGCGGTTGAATCGAGGAGATGGACTATATGTCTAGTGGCGATAATTACATAGAAGTCGCAGCAATTCAGAAGCTAAACTATGCAATTAAGGTAAAGGAAGTTAACGATGAATTGTTAGAACAATTAGCATCAAGCCTTCGTTGGCTTTTATATTATTCCACAAAGCACAATATTCCGCTACCAGAAACCGAAAAGATCATTCTTTTGATTGACAGAGCTATAGAAATAGCTAACAAACTGCCAACCAGCTACCAACCCAAAATGAACAACCCTTCAGGAACAACCGAAGATGGAACAGAACCCCCCTGCGTATTAATTTTTAATGTCTATCCAGACTTTTAATTAAGATAATAGATAATCACGATAGATAATCTCAAAATACTACGAACCTACCTGCGAACATCGCATACTAAAGGTAAATCTTTATATATTAGAATAAAACATTTATAGAAGATGGCTCGGGCCATCAAGATTTTGTGGTGAAAAAATGGTCAAAGATATATCGATGTTCGGCGACCGATGCCCGCGTTGCGGCAGAGGTCCAATGGTAACTGATAACTCAAGTGGAGAAATGTTTTGTGGCAATTGCGGCTTTGTAGTCAACGAAAGGATTGAAGAGCTTGGACCGGAATGGCGAGCTTTCTCTAAAGAAGAGCACGAGGACAGAAGCAGGGCTGGAATACCAACATCCCTTGCCATGCACGACATGGGGCTTGCGACAATTATCGGCCCTGTTGACAAGGATGCATCAGGCAAGCCACTTTCTGCATCAATGAAGAGCACTATTGAAAGACTCAGGACATGGGACAGCAGAAGTCAGGTTCATGAGCCAGTAGACCGTAACTTCAGGCAAGCGTTCAGCGAGCTTGACAGGCTAAAGGACAAGCTTGCCGTTGGAGACGCAGTGATTGAAAAGGCAGCTTATGTCTATAGAAAGGCCCTTGAGAAAGGCCTCGTGAGGGGCAGATCGATATCGGCATTGGTAGCTGCCGCGCTTTATGCAGCCTGCCGCGATACAGAAACGCCAAGGACTCTCAAAGACATTGCTAACGCAAGCAACATCAAGAAAAAAGACGTTGCAAGATGCTACAGGTTGCTCATACGTGAACTTGACCTGAAGATGCCTGTGGTAGACCCAGTAAAATGTGTCGCCAGAATTGCAAGCAAGGCAGGCCTTTCTGAAAAGACAAAGCGCAAGGCCCTGGAAATACTCAAAAAGGCTGAAGAGGGCAAGATCTCTGCGGGCAAGGATCCAATGGGGCTGGCAGCTGCTGCCCTTTATGTTGCATGCGTCATGAATGGCGAAAATAAGACCCAGAAGGATGTAGCAGAGGCTGCTGGTGTCACTGAAGTAACTATTAGAAACCGCTACAAAGGCCTCAAGACTCACTTGAAGCTCTGAGCGAATCAACTAACCTTTTTCTTTCGTCAAGAAGTTCTGTCAAAGTCTCCGCTGTTGATTCCAATCGCGCTTGCCTGCCGTCTGCGCGGCTGGACTTTAGGTTTGACTCAATCATGCCAAGGCATGTTACAATATCAGAGTCGATGGAGATAAGCTGGTCAAGTTTTTCTTTTCTTACGATTCCATTTGGCGTAAGCGTAGACACATAGCCGTCTGCCATTGCAAAAGGAATCTCTGAAACCAAGTTCAAAAGTGGCTTGTAATGCACGTCATTCAAGAGCGATTTTATTGCCAGAACTTGGGACTTGACATTTCTGCCAGTGAGCCTGCCAAGAGCTCGCATTTCAACGTAGCTTGAACGCCCGGTCGACATTCCTTTTTGCACAATAGCTGCAATTCTGACAGTTTCTGCAATATTGCCCGGAGAAATGTCGCCACCTCCTTTCTTTTTCTTTTGACTCTTGACGTTTCTATGCAACAAGCAAAATCTCCAGCGGCCGGTTTAAATGCCTTTGTACAACAGTAAATAAGAAAGCAAAAGTTCTATGCGATGCTTCGATAGTGAATGTAGGGTTTGGTTTATCGTGCTTTTATGATATGGTTGTTAAAAATCAGCCCAAATGCAACCTTCACTGAACTTCAATGGCAGCCTCGTTAAAGCCCATTTTTACAAGGTAGCCTCTTACATCGTCCCTGTGATCGCCTTGGAGCATGATAAATCCATCCTTTGCAGTTCCACCGCATGCAAACCTGCTTTTGAGCTCCTTGACAATATGATGCATATCACTCAGCTTTGGATTGATTCCTTCGATAAGTGTTGTTGTTTTTGAAAAACGTCTTGTTTCAAGGCGGACGACAATTCTGGTATCTTCTTTTTCAAGCTCTCCGCAGGCGCAAAGGTCATCTGGGAGGCCGCATTTTTTGCAGATAACCGCCATCTAGTAAGCAGACTTTCTCAAATCCTAGTAATAAATCTTTATTGGAATTGTAACTTGCAAGATTGGTACCCCCGCCAGCAAAAAGTAGATTGACCTTCGCTACACAATACTCTGATAAAGTTCTTCACTTTTTATTCAATAATAATCATGGAATTACTTTATGTTGTTTATTGACCAATCTGAATCATGATATGGACACTTGTATGGATAGTCCTTGGCATTATTGTGCTTGTAATTTTGCTCAAAATATTGTTTGGAATTCTTTAGTTCAAGCAAATTGAAGAGAAGGGAAAGGAAGGGAAACTACCCAAACAATTTGATGACATATCTCTTCTGCAGAAAGGAAATGAGCAGGACACCACGACAGATCAGATTATAGCGCTGATAGAGCCAGAGTATAGTCTGTATGGCCGCAGGCATAAAGGAAAACGAGGTCAACCAAGAAAGTTCCAAAATTAAAAATGCTGCTTCGCTTCTGCTAAAGGGCGGAACACTGACAAACGAGCCCTGTCCCAAATGCGGCGGAGTCCTGATTAGATTCAAAGACAGGACCAGTTGCATAAATTGCGGACAAGAGATAAACGATAGTGTTCGTGCAGTCCAGACCAACCAGCAAGATAGCAAGAAAAATGGAAAGGAACAGATGGCTTCTGACACGCCAAAAGAGCTTCAGAGGCTTGTGGCAGTAGCGGAAGACAAGGTCGCCCGGCTGGCAGAGCAAATCTCTGCTGAAGATGATATTGCTATTCAAAAGCAAAAAGCAGAGCTAATTGAGATTTACCTGAGAATACTTGAAAGAGCTCGGGACCTGAGCAAAGGGTTCCGCAGTTAATTGGTCAATGCAGGATTCCCGCGATCTTGCTAAATTGCATTGCTGTCTGACGGAATCTATTTAAGTCCTGACGACCTGTCAAGTGTAGATACAATGAGCAGCAAGAAGAAAAATGCTCCCCTGCCTGCCTCAAGTGCAGGTCTGCTGAGGTTCTTTGAGGATGAGACCAAAGGCATCAAGGTAAAGCCGGAACTTGTAATGGCAATAACTGGTGCAGTCATTGGCGCATCCATATTAATAAGGATCATATTTCCGATTATTGCAGGCAAGTAGAAATATCAAACAATGAAGGTTCTTTTTTGTTTCGCCAGATCGGCTGACTGGCAGATGAATAGACATTGCTCGGTTATTTCACTTTAGCGCAGAGCCTTTTCCCATGCAGTCGATTGTTTTTCTATTCTACGGTCTGCCTTCAACAAAATTGATATTGGCCAGAAATAATGGGAAATGTAGCCACCAATGTTTACGCGACAGCAAGACAGCCAGAATAGCGTATCCAATATTCACAAAAGGTGGTCCCTGACAAGGATAAACCCCTCCTCGTACAAGGCATCATACGGCATATCGATTGCAGCTGCGGCAGTTACAATAATTTTTTCGCATTTTTTTTACACGAGCTTAGGTACTGGAATATACATTTACCTTCCTGCCGGCCTGGCTGCTTTGACTGGTGCGCAATTTCTAGATTACATCATGCTCAGAGGCACGCCTGCAAACAAGCTGGCCAAAGTCTTTCATGTATCGGCTTTTGCCAATATGCTCTGGGCAGTGACTGTTGTGCTTGGCGTTGTTGCAGACCTGCTCTTTGCGCGAAACAGCCACGACCATCCAAGCCCCATAGTAGAAGGACTGATGCTTGCAGCAGGGCTTCGGATCGGCATATTTGTATCTGTTTTTGGCGCCAAAATGGGAAGAGCGGTAGCTATATCGTTTGTGCAGCCACTTGTGTTCTTTGCGGCATTTGTGTCGGTTCAGTATTACATAATTCTGACCAACACTGAAGGCTTGGTGTTTGGCTCCTCTCTTGTAGCCCTTGGAGTCGCCTGGACCTTTATTGCAGACAGGGCTGGCAGGCCCGAAGTGAAAAGCACTTTTGGACTACTACAGGCATTCTTGGCTGCATGGACTGAAAATGAAGCTTCCAAGATGGAAGAGATTGCAGAGTCAAGGGCCCGCACTGAGCAAGTCTCGACTTATATTTCTAGATTCTCTGCCATGGCGGGCAACAAGCCAGAGTCCAGAGGTACAGGTACAGACATATCGGTAATCCTGCCTGATATCCATCCTGGCCCGTTCAATCCAATTGGCGGGAGCAACCTACCCTATGCGCTATTTGCTGCATACTCTAGAAATGCAATCATTATGCATAGCGTTTCTGACCATTCTCTGAACATACCTTCAAAGAAAGAACTTGCCAAGTATGTCGACGGCCTGACAAAGGCTTCTGTGGTGGCAAGTTCTGAAACATGCACTCTTCCAGTTCAGGTAAAGATTGGTAAATCTACTGCTACAGGTATTGCATTTGGCAACTCCGCCATTGTGATGCTTTCGCTTGCGCCATTTGGGATGGAAGATATCCCCGGTGATCTGAGAGTGGACCTAGAGAGGTATTCGACAGAACTTGGCTTTTATCATGTTCTAATAGTTGATTGTCATAATGCAATGGGGAGCGAGCTTGGAAGGCAAGATGCATCAGACCTGCTGCTATCTGCAAGACAGTGCTTGGAGGCACTCAAGACAGCAGAGCAACACAAGTTTGGCTTGGGCTTTGCTACTCTAGATGGCATCCCAGTTACAAATTCTTCTGAATCTGCATCTGGCAGAACTGCTTTAATGCCAGAGCTTGGGCAGGCAGGTCTTGCAGTTATGGTTATTGATCTCGAAGGCAAAAAATACGCAATAGGCTGGGCAGATTCTAACAATATGGAGAACCACACTAGAGACAGCATAATTACTGAAGTAAACGGCAGAACTGCTGGACAGGTGCAGATGCTTGAAGTTTGCACGTCCGATACACATTCTACTTCAGGCAAGAGAACCAAGGATGGCTACTATGCATTCGGGACGCAGACTGGAATTGATAGAATTGCTCCTTTATTTGTTACAATCTGCCAAGCTGCAGCTGAAAAGTGCAGGCCGTCGAGATTTGAGCTGCTAAAATCAAAATCTACCATAAAGGTCATGGGCAGCAAACAATTCGACGATTATTCTCACGCCCTTGACCGATCTATGAGGATTACAAAGATATTTCTAGCAGCTACCTTTGCTGTATATGTCGCCATGCTGGTAATTTAGCAGGCCCTGCTTAAGGCGGCACTATTCACTGCTGCCATCCCGGATTGTGTGCATTTTGTCTGCCGTGACTGTGCGAATCTCCAAGAGAAATTCGTCAATCCTTTCGACAAATGCTCTGAACTGGCTGACAGGCACTATCGGGGTACCGTCAACAAACCTGGCTGATTCCAGATGAAGTGTCAGCACCATCGGGACTGCACAGGTAATGGCATGGTTCCGGTCATGCATTGTCTTCTGAAGCAACACTTCTGCTCTGTGGACCTGTTTCTTTGAATAAAGCGAGATCAACGACAGGTTGCTTCTCTTCCAGTGCTTGCAATCAATTACAATGGCTATGCCTGAACGTATTCCAAGTACATCGATCTCCATTCTAGGCTTTACAAGGCGCACACAAGTCTGCGCCCTGTAGCCAAAAGCTCCAAGAATTTCTGATGCAAGTCTTTCAAAGTCCCTCCAGCTGAGTGCTTGCGAGACCTGCTCTACATCGCACCCAAGGCTTATCGCCAGAACTGCAGCCTTTAGCCTGTCTGAATCTGAAAACCTTATCACGTCACCGGCAGTCGTGCCGATTTCTTGAGATGCTAGAAACTTCAAAACATCTCTTGCAACAGACCTGCTTGCAATGCCGGATGCACTTTGGAACTCTTCCAAGGTTATTTCAGACCCGGATATTCCGTCCAAGGCTTTGTGTAAAAGCCTTGGCTGAAAGGGCTGCAAGGCAACCAATCACTCTCACTGGCCATGTCGTTACGGCGGTATTAAATTTATTGCAGCAGTTATGATGCTGCCATGACAAAGCAAAGATAGCATGCTACCCACGCATATCCTGCTTTACCACTGATCTCAGGTACAGAACGACACGAGTATTTTCAGAGCTTGCCACGAGAAACTTTGCATCTTCTGGTGTATCTAGGTCAAACATTACGGTGTCTGACAGAAATGTCTTCACATCCGCCCCAAGGGCTGCTGCCTTTTTGATGTGCATCTGGTAGCTGTTGTTATCGTAATAGGTTTCCATAACAAGTGGAGGCTTTCGCAAAAGGGCATTGGTCCCATCGTAACGTAGAGACGGTGAGACTACAACGCATCCGCTACGTAGATTATTTGCAGCATCACCTGTACCTTCTTTTGCAAGGTTGCATATTCCATCCAAGTCAGAGGGTTTTAACAACGCAAGGTCCTGTGGAATCACCAGTGTGGCCTCTGCCCCTGCCTGTGCGCAGTATCTATCCGCAACCAAGACCCCTGCGTTTACACCCGCCTCTTTTTCTTCAAGCAAAAAGTCAGCGCCGCAATCCTTGGCTATTGCTTCCGCAGACCTGTCTGCAGACACTACAACAATCCGTGAGATCGAGCTGGCACTTTTCAGAGTCTCTATGGTCCCTTCAAGGAGGATCTGAAGCAGCCTGATCCGCTCTTGCCCAGCAAGCAGCGAAGAAAGGCGCATCTTGCCGTTTTCAAATTTTTTCACCGGCACTATTGCAAAGGTCTTCATTGCAATCACTGCAAGAGCACGCTTGTACTGCCTCTTGTTACCATCAAGACAGGTATCCTATTATACGTTATTTTTCACTTTCCCAATGCATGAAGAGATGACCCTTTTTCCCGGTTTATCTATTCAGATGCTGCATCAAAAAGGATGCAAGCCTTATCTCGTCCTGTCTGCTTCTCATCAGAATGTCTGTCTGCAGTACGTCAACTCCAAAGCCGCGGATCTTTTCAGCCACACCCTTATCTTCATGAGAAATCGCAAAGCTTCCAGCAAAGTCAGAATAGTATTGGGCAACCCCGGTTGGAGAATTTGGTATGCCCAGCGCCTGCATGTACTTTACTGCCGGTCCGCTTATAGCGCTTGAGCCAATTATGGGCGAAACCGCAATCACCTTTTTCCTGTCATGAACAAGCGCCTTACGTATTTCTGCAAGCGCCACAATAGGACCTATACTCGTGATTGGGTTGCCCGGAGCAATAATTACCATTCTGGAACTCTTTATGGCTTGAACAGCAGCAGGGTTATCTTTTGCTGACTCAAGGCCGTCATACTTTATGCCAACCACCTGAGGCTCTCCTCTGTGCTTGACCCAGAACTCCTGCAGGTGCATGCTGACCGGCTCTGGTCTGCCGCTGCGGCTATCATTTGCCAATGCAGAAATCCTAGTCACAAGCGGCGAGTCTGTTGATGGTACCACTCTGGCAGTAACCCCGTGTCTTTTTGCCAGCCATTCTGTAACCTCTGAGAGGCTTTTACCTTCTCTTATCATCCAGGTGCGGACTATATGCGTAGCAAGGTCCCTGTCACCCAACATAAACCAAGTTGGCTCGCCTAGCATGGCCATCTGTTGCAAAAACGCAAACGTATCGCCTTGAATTCCCCATCCTTTTGATTCGTCAAGAATACCACCTAGCCCGTAAATGACTGTATCAATGTCAGGACAGACGTAAAGGCCATGTAGCCAGATATTGTCCGCAACATTTGAGATGACGGTAAGTCCTATCTCTTTTTTGGATCGGTCGGCAACTTGAGCCTCAAGTGTAGCTGCAATCCCTCGGACAAGTTTGACCGACCCAGTGCCGCCTGCAATAACTGTGATCAAGTAGTATTCCTGTTGCTGTACCCGGCGGCAGGATGTAAAACTTTTGTCTGCTTTCATCTGACTACCATGATACTGACAGACAGATCCTGCGTCTTGACAGCCTGCAGTGGACAGACAACAAAGATTATAAACAAGAAAACTCAAAGTTGTGCTCGTGAAGTTTCAGGCAACAGTATTTTTTGCAGTTTTAGCGATAATACTTTTGACCGGACTTGTGGGCCAAGCACATGCAATACAAATGACTGCGCTGATGGTTCCAAGTACAGATCAGGCTCAGGTCACTTTTACTGGAGAAAAGATCATTACGATAAAGTATTCGCCAGGAAGTGCCCTTGCCAATGAATTCAACGGCAAAGAAGAAACTGTCGAGTTTACAGTCAACGGCACTGTGGACAACGACGGTGGCACAGGCATGACCAAAGTGATACAAACGGTAAACGATGATCTTTTAAACGAAAAGAACAGTCTTGCCCAGATAAGTCAAGCCAGCCTACACTACAAAGGTACGATTAGGGGCAACCCAGATAGCGTGCTTTTGGCTTATACAGTCAACTTTGAGCCCACAATTCAAAAATACGTGCTGTCAGGCAATTCGCAGCAAGGTGTTGTACTTGACGTTAACTGGAGAAGCGTAGTTGTCAACCAGTCTCTGGTTGTCAACGCAGACATCCCCGGATACGGCAAGCAACAAGTTGAGGTAAACTACCCGATAGGCCTTCTCCAAGTAACTCACCCTGATCTAGCAAAGAAACTAGAAAACAGTCAGGCAGCAGGGATATTCCATGACCCCCTTTTGGCATTTGACAGGTTCGGCCCTCCAGCAGCACCTATGACAATATGGCACTTCCTCTTTGATGCAACAGGAGCACAAGCAGGAGCGCAAGGGTTGCTGAACGAAGGCGCCAACGCTTCCAAGGTAGTATCCATATTCGCGCTAGGCGAGAGCAGCTTCAGAGAAGGTGTATACAATGCAGTGGAAACAGATAGCAGTGCAAACATCGATGGCACAGCCTACAGCATACATTCGACCACACCGCCTCCAAGCGGCCAGCTAACAATAGCAGGATTTGCAAAGCCCGACACGCGGCAGAATGCAGAGGTCATGGTTGTGACTGCTGATGCACCTCCAGGCACCACGTCATCAGGGAACTTCCCAATACAGGTACTGCTTGTCTTTGGCGGCATGATGGGTGCAATAGCCATATTCATTCTCTTCAAGGCAAGAAAGTAAAGTAAAAGGTCCAGAAAGATAGGAGCCCCTGTTTTTAGGGGCTGATTTACTTTATTTTACAACTCGGTATAGACAATACATGCAAAACGCCTATTATCTCTGAGCTGAATATGCCACATAATGAGAACCGAAGAGGAAGCGAAATACGACCTCGACCAGACCATATTTGAAATGTATGATTCGGGTTCTTCGGTGCAGAAAATAGCCCAGAGGCTTTCTATCAGTACAAATTACATCATGTCGACACTCAACACAGCAGAAACAGAACAAAAGCAGGCGCGGTAGATTGATGATGGTAATAGCTGTGTTTTTGTTTTACAGTAACAGCAGTAGCAAACACAGGTAAATGAAAAACAAAAAGTCTACCAAGTCGGCGGTATTCAGTTAAGCTAACTATTTGATCTGCGCTGCTCGTTCGGCGGGCGCAATTGCATTTTGTATGCCACGTCGTCCAGATCTTGATTTTCACCTCGAAGATAGTGTCCGGCATCGATCAAAGTTGTCACAGCCACGCCATTTCTTTGCAAGGCATCTCCGGAAAACCTGGTTCGGCCTATCCCTATTGCCTCACTCCTTGCATTCAAAATAATGACAACCTGATTCTCATTCAATCCGCTGGTGGCTCTGACAATAGAGCTGCCGAATATATCTCTTCCATAGAGCACCAGTTTCTCTGCATCTTCGCTTACAACAACATGTGAGAACTGGAAGGCCTTGCCTTGGTCTCTATTGATTCTTGCAAAAAGCTCTGCGCCTTGAAGATTCAGGGAGAACTTTTTCTTTTTCAGCTCTCCTATTACCATGCCCGCAGAGTATGGAGCGCTTGACAGTACAATTGGCTCAACTTGGCTGGATGAAATACACACAGCCTTTTTCCCCCCAAGATCTTTAATGAGAATTGCCATCTTGTTCTGCTCAAAGAATTCAAAAACAGACCACTTGTCAAATGCTCTCCTTAGAATAGTCATCTGCTGCCTGTTTGGCTTCTTCCAGAAAAGATCGGTAGCAGCTGCTTCTCTTGACTTCGCAGTTTCTTTTCCACCATTGTTGTTGTCATTCATGCCTTTTGCCAATTATGTCTGCCCCCTTGCTATGTATCGGTTTTCCATCACTTACATCACCGGATCCTTATCTTTGCAACGAAAAAGCCCAGAGTGTTGTCGATATGTGGATAGAACCGCCTTGCGTTCTTTAGGTTATCATCAAACGTGTAGCCGCCAAAGCTAGTCAGACCGGAGTTTCCATGTGGTAGTGGCTCAATTCTTGCATTTCTTGCTTTGTTTTCTCCTCCGGCTCTGTTATTTATCCTTCCAAGAAGCCAGTCTACAATCATTTCATTTTCCTCTGGCGCAAAAGAGCATGTCGAATATATCAGCAGCCCGCCGGGCTTGACAAGTTCTGCTGCAGCTTCAATCAGCATTTTCTGTCTGTTGGCACAATAGTCAATATCGTCCGGCTTGTGGCTTGTTTTGCGCAGCATGTCCTTCGGAATTACCCCCTCGCAACTGCATGGAGCATCTAGCAGGACCCTGTCAAACTTGAGTTTAAGGTCGTTGGCACGCCCGCCATCCATCAGGTATACACAGGTATTGGTAACACCGCAACGGGCCAGATTGAAGACAAGTGACCTGAGCCTCTTTTCTTGCGGTTCTAAAGCGACTACAACGCCAGCGTTTTTCATTTTCTGGGAGATAAATGTAGTCTTGCCGCCAGGAGCTGCGGCCATATCCATGACCACAAGGTCGCTACCACTGTCCAGTTCCATAGCATCGACAGGGACACAGGAGCCAAGATCTTGGACGTAATAGTAGCCAAGCAGGTACTCTGTTGTCGCGCCGACAGAAAATGGTGCCCTGAGTATTGCAAACACCTCAGATAGAAAAGTACGACGGAGCTCAAAGCCCTTTGAGGCAAGCCTCTCTGCCAAGTTCTCCGGCTCTATTTTGAGCGTATTTACTCGGATATAGTGAGTCGGCCTGGCATCCATCTTTGCCAAAAATCTTTCTACATCAGGAACATATTGCATGAATCTGCTCACAAGCCATTCATCATAGCCATATTTGCTGGCAAGCTTGGAAGAGTCTGCAGAAGCCGGAAAGATAATGGTCTTCAATTGTTATAATGGGTAGGCAGATCTTCCCATTTATGCTGTATTGTCTGGGATGAACAAACACAGCGCTACCGATTCTTTTTCTGTTTTTTCTCCCGCCTCTTTAGTTGCAGCCCCTTGACAGGCAGATGTTCATCAGCAGAGCAGTACTGTACAAAAACCATTATTATCCGATGAGGCAACTTACTTACAACGTGCCTCTAAAGTGGAGCAAGGTATACGTGTTGGCACCTGTTGCGGCAGGTGCAGCTCTTGTACTGATCTATCTCTACATGCAAGAGTCAAAACCCGCTCATGCTCTTGAAGTTGATGCCATAAAGGATACTACAGACATTGCTGGTACCCAGTATAGAATAAGAGTTATCAATGTCGGCAAGGATCCGCTTACTGGGATTACTGTTACGCTGGGAACAGGTGATGTGCAAAAACTAGCTTCTCTTGATCCCGGTGATGACTTTTACTTTTATCCCAAACCCACCACCAATACGACCAACGTTCAGGTCACTACAAATGAGGGAGTAACTGTCATGACAGATTACAGATCGCCTGCAAAGACCTTTGGTTTACCCGGGTCAGGCCGTTGACCCAGATGCATACATCTGCCCCAGAAGATATAATCTGGCAAATCGTCAGGCTAGAAACGGTCAAATCTGCCTGCCTGGAGCTGAGGATCTTACATAATCGACAGTTAACTATTCTCTAGAAAACTAAGCTTACATCTTTACTTGATAGTTAAATTCCATTTTTCTCTGGAAGAGTCTGTGCCACCGGAAGAAGACCTGAAGACCGTGTGGATATGCATAGAGTGCGGGCGCAACTTCCTGTTTTATTCAGATGTCAAGGATCATGAAGACGAGTTCCACCACTCTAGGATAATGATGTGCCGTCTCGAGTCAGGAAAGAAAAAGCCCCCTCTATTTGTTTATGGTACTGCCAAGCTTGATTTCAGGGTTGATGGCGAGTCTGCACAGGTAGTGTTAAAGTACAGATACTATCCTTTCAGGCAGGACATCAAGTACCTAAACGTAGAATATACAAATCCAAAGCTTCGGCAGGCCATAGAAGGCAACCCCAGTATGATGAAAAATATTGATAATCATATAAGAAATATGCTCAAGAAAAATATGCGGCAATAGATGCGACTGGCTCCCCGCGCTGAAAAGAATCCATACATACTATACTGGATGCAGTCAGAAGCATAAAGTCAGGTGATTTGCAGGCAATTTGGACAAGCTATCGACCGACCTAAACCAGATACTGATAATAATAAACTAGTGCGTGCCGGCCGTAACCCTCCTTCTGTTTTAGGCGGGATTCCGCTGAGCAGCCAACCTGAGCAGGTGCAGGACCATTATGCTCTGTTCGGCCTTGCTCCACCCGGGGCGGCAGTTTCATTCCAGTATCAGGAAAACTCAGGATACTCTCCATCACCGTTTACGGTGCGAATCAGCCTGACTGGATTTCTTTTCTGTTCCGTTGCCAGCCGTCTCCGGCTAATTGTCGCCAATTCAGGTGCCTGCAGCGAGGGAGGAGTTTCCTCTCTTCACGAAGGAAAAGTAACCCGCGCGCCGGCTCGCTACAAATATAGGCGCATAGATTCAATTTAACTCAATCGGAATGCAAAGCAAAATATTCTTTTTCAAGCTGGATAATCTGCTCGATAGTATCTGCTTTTGAATAGTCCTCAAGCAGATTTGAATTGAGCTCAAAAAAAGTGTGGCCCCACTTGAACTTATCCAGAATACTCTTTGCTGTAGCCATGTCGCCAATTACATATAGCGCACCAGCCAGCGCCTCTGCACTTGACAACTTGGCCAGCGTCGCGTAATTTACTGGGTTTGCCGCCAGCATCGCAGGCAAGCGTCTGCCAATGCCGCGCTTTGCTGCATTCTTGTACCTGCGAGATCCAAGCACCTCGTCAGCCTTATCCCACGAGCAGTCGATTGCGCAGACAGAACCGGCGAGCGCAGAATCGGCCTTTGAAATTGGAATTTCAGAGAAAGGGTCAAGCAGAATGGAGCCTCTTGGAACTGACGCGACCCTCTCTGCAAGCCCAAATTTAACAAGCTTTGCCGCAGTGCACTTGAATGGGTCATCCTGATAGAGCATGTAGACCAAGGCTCGCATGGGGCAAAGACGTATGTTTTCTCATTAAAGTTTTTAGTGGACAGGATACCAACCCACGGTGTGGCGCATGCTATCTCTGAGCTCAGGTTCCCTTTTGAATTAAAGAAGGACCAGCTTGACGCAGTAGAGGCATGGATAGAGAACGGCCTCAGAGGGTCTGTGATATACAGCACAGGCACAGGCAAGACAGAGATTGCATTTGAGTGTGCCAGACGCGCTGCAGCGCTCAGAAACAATGGAGAATTTAGGATCCTCTTTTTGGTTCCCAGGATTGTCCTTGTTGAGCAGAACGTAAAGCGTCTCTTAAGCTATGGACTGCAGGCAAGTTCCATAGGAGTATACTACGGCGAGCGCAAGGATGTCAGAGAAATTACAATAAGCACATATCAGAGCGCCATACACAATTTTGACCTCATACGCAATGCCAGCATGGTAGTGCTCGATGAAGTGCACTTGGTAAGCGAGACAGCTTCAGGTTTTGACAGGATATTTGATGTAATCGTCGAAGACCCTAGCAAGGCGGTGCTTGGCTTGACTGCAACCATCAATGAAAAAGATCCAAAATATCATACAATAATGGTGGTCACGCCTCCGGTAAAGAAATATCTGATAAAAGATGCCGTGACAGATGGCCGGCTCGCCAGACCGGAAATCATCCCCGTACAGGCAGCGTTTAGCCCCGAGGAGCAAAAAGCATACGACGAAGCCACTGCTGCAATCAAAGAGATATCAAGAAAGCTTCAGACATACGACCCTCTGAGAATGAGCCGCATATTGGCAAGAGGAGGTACTCGCGCATCGCTTGCCAAACAGTGGTTTGCCAACGTAGGAAGGAGAAAAGAGATCCTTAGCTCTGCAAAGAACAAGCTGGCAAAGACTGTTGAGCTTGTCAGAAAACACAGAGGAGAAAGAGTCATGATTTTTAGCGAGACAATAAAGTCAATCCAGATGCTCAAGGAGATGCTTGAAGATGATGGCATAGCTGCCATGGTGATGCATAATGGCACGAAGGCGAAGGAAAGAAAAGAGATCCTTGCATCGTGGGGCTCAGAATACTTTCCGCTGCTTTCTGTCCATACCCTTGAAATTGGATATGATGTGCCGCAAGTTAGAATTGCAATTATCATTGCTAGCACTTCAAACATGAACCAGGTCGCCCAAAGGATAGGCAGAGTTGTAAGAAAGTTTGAAGGAAAGGACAGTGCTTTGGTCTATGTTGTTTACATCAATGATACTAAAGACAACAACATACTAAAGGTAGTCAAGGCAGCAATTGAAAAGGAAGGAAGAAGAAAAGTGGAAGAGCTGTCATTTGAGAAAAAAAAGACAAAGAGCAGGGCAGAAAGCCCGGCCAAGTATGACGGTATTGATACAGGTGCCAGCAGTAGCGTGAAAATTGCTACCAATGTCGCTGGTCAGAGAACCCTGCTAGAAAACCAGAATCAATGAGTTTGTCCATCTGCGGGCATCAGGCAGCGAAGATGACTGTACTATTTTTTCAGTTTGGCTTTTGATAAAACTGACAGAGAATAAAATATGAACAGACCAGAAAGTTAAATTCTAAACTAGACAAATGAAAAACTCTTTTAGCAGGTAGTAGCTGTTGTAATACATCGGCAGGTAGTTAGTGAGCTATGGATATCCTTCACAGAGAAAAGAACATCTGCGATATATGTGGTGAGAAATTTGAAAAATACAATGAACTCATAAGGCATGCAGTCTCTGCCCACCACCACCCAATTGTAAGGTGCCCGGATTGTGGAAAAGAGTTTATACACGAAAAAGACAGGTTGCACCACACAAGGCAGGAGCACAGAAATAAAGTAGAAGCTAGGGAGCACAAGAACCCACAGAAGACAAAAGGCGCTACGCCACAACAGGATGTTGACGAGCAAACTAGAAATTTTGGTGATAACTTTTAGCATCTTGCGGCAAATGCAGAGCAGCAAACAATTGAAGTGTGTTTTACCTCACGGTCAGGTTCGGATTTGACTTTACAAAAGATTGATTTAAATTCTTCACGCTGCTCGCACTATCACTGGAGCGCAAGTGAATGGCAGCATCTGACGTAAGGATTGCCGTTATAGGAGTAGGAAATGTGGGCCGGACTTTTATCCGTGGCATAGAGTATTATGGCAAGAGCAGAAATGCTGATGGCCTGTGGCACAGACAGGTAGGAGGCCTCAAAGCATCGCAGGTAAAGGTCGTAGCCGCATTTGACATCGACCCAGACAAGGTAGGAAAAAGCCTTTCCCAGATCATTGCAAAGGATGGGCCGAACGGCCGCAGCCTTGGAGAATCCAAAATTTCACTGAAAGTCTCACCAGGGTTGCTGTCAGATTCTGATATTCTGGCCGCAGGACAGGAGTCACAAGTTACCAAGCCAGTTACCGCTTCTCAAAAAGGGTTTATTGAAATGCTGAGGAAAGAAAAGGTAGATGTTGCTCTTAATCTGATATCTTCTGGTCTTGACAAAACATCAGCCCAGTATGCATATGCAAGTCTGGACGCTGGTGTAGCGTTTGTAAATGCCACTCCAGCAAAAGTAGCAAGCAACAGCTCTATTGCAAGCAAGTTTGCCGCAAAGAACCTCGTTGTTGCTGGCGACGACCTTTTGAGCCAGCTTGGTGGGACTGCATTTCATAAAGGCATGATTGATTTTATGGTAGAGAGGGGAGTCCATGTAAGGAAGAGCTACCAGCTTGATGTTGGGGGAAGCGAAGAGACTAGAAAAACCATGGTAGAAAAGATCAGAATGCAAAAGCGGGCCATGAAAACAGACTCGATAAGCATCGAAGCTCCGTACAAGTTCGAATCAGTCGCAGGCACCACTGAATACACTGATTTTCTTGGTGATTCTAGGAACAGCTATTACTGGATGTCAAGCGAAGGGTTTCTTGGCAGTGAAATAATAATGGACCTAACATTGAGGACAAATGATGGTCCTAATGCAGGAAATGTCTTACTTGATGTTGTGAGGGCCATAGGCTCACCATCTAAGACTAGGAAACAGACAGCAGCAACCCTAAAAAGAAAATCAGAGATAATCAGTGCATACGGCTTCAAAAGTCCGCCCAAGGAATTCCGCATCCGGGAAGCATATTCAAATTTTGTTAAAGAGTTTGTTCAACTGTCCAAAGAGTAGGTCAGGATAGGACAGACAGATAAAAACAAGGCAAGAGAAGACAAGCCAGAAAGGCAAAGCGATTCAGAATAGGACATTCTATTTATCTATCTGTAGCCTATCTTTTCCTCTTCTTACTGTCATACTCCGCTCCCTTTCTTCCTGGCTGCCATATTCGCCACAATGGAATGTATTAATAACCATCGCCGAGCATAATCTGGTATGGCAAAGATATTCTCAGACGCAAGCGAGAAGGAGATCACAAGAACAATTGCAGCCATGTTCAATGAAACAATGAACGAATATACCGATTCTGATGTGATAATTATCGGTGCCGGGCCGGCTGGCCTGACGGCTGGAAGAGATCTTGCAAAAATGGGCATAAGGACTCTAATTGTGGAACAGAATAACTATATCGGTGGCGGCTACTGGGTTGGCGGGTACATGATGAACCCAGTTACAGTAAGGGCACCGGCGCAAAAGATATGGGATGAGCTGGGTGTCCCATATAGAAAGATAAACGATGGGCTTTATGCCACTTGGGGCCCGCATGCCTGCTCAAAGCTGATTGCATCTGCATGTGACGCAGGCGTAAGATTCCTGCAGTTGACAAAATTTGATGACCTAGTGCTCAAAAACAAGAGGGTCAGCGGCGTTGTGGTGAACTGGATGCCAGTTTCTGCACTTCCAAGGAATATTACCTGTGTGGATCCTGTTGCACTCGAGAGCAAGATTGTGATAGATGCATCAGGGCATGATTCTGTCGCAGTCAAGAGGCTCATGGATAGAGGGTATGTGAAATGGAAGGGGATGGACCCTATGTGGGTAGAGGGAAGTGAAGATGCCGTGGTCAACTTTACAGGCGAGGTATTTCCTGGCCTAATTGCCGCAGGCATGTCTGTGACCGAAACACATGGACTTCCAAGGATGGGGCCGACATTTGGTGCAATGCTCCTATCGGGCAAAAAAGCAGCAGAAGTGGCTGCAAGCAAGCTCAAAGAGATATCAAATCCGCCAAAGTTGAAGGTAAAGTAGAGGCAAACAAGGCTACAATAATATCCTAGACCATCAAGAGACCAACCCGATTAATCTTTTTATTTTTCTTTTCTTTCCTTGTATGCTGATCTAACTATAGGCTTGATGCCAAGACCACGGTATATTCACCTCTATACTGATCCTTCCTGCAGTTATCTTGACATGGACAAGGTTTGCAAGCAGGCAAGTAGTGCCTTTAGCCGCTGCAGGGTTGATATCAGACCGCCTTTCTTTGACTTTGTCGGCATAGACAGAGCAGACCCAAGCATTGCACGCAGGCTTGCATCCATCACGATAAGCGAGGTAAAGCAGCCATTTGAAAGACAGCCGCCCAGAAAGGTTGGAGAATTAGAGCAGATGGTCATCAATGAACAGCAATTTATCGCCTGCCCGGAACTTGTGACGAACTTGCTATATGACGGCTTTATGATGCAGAGAGTTTTTTACTCGATGCTTCCTGAAGATGAGCGCATCACTGAACATTTGCATATAATTTTTACAAGCAAGCTTGCCTGCACGTTCAGCGAAGACGATTGGCGATACCATGCCAGAGCTCTTGTCTGCGGCACGCCTAGTATAATATCGACTTCAGGGATCGTTGAGGCTCCAGCCAAACCCAGAGAATTTTACTTATACAGGGCCCAAGCACATTACCTGTCCAGCCAGAGGGAGGCGAGAAGAGATAGAGATACAGATGAAGATAAAGACAAATTTGCAGGGCAGTACATCGACTACCACGATAAGCGGATCACTGATGCCGCAATTGGCTATGTTTACCAGGCAACCATGTTTTTCATAACTTTTGGTCAGCCGTTCTGCAACCTCCAGAACTGCAGGTTGTACAACTCGCACTGGCAATCTGACCTGATAAGAACCCAGGTGTTAAACCCCGTTATTTGCAAAAGGCACAAAAAGCTGATCGATGATTTCAACAAATCTGCCATATAGCTTGCCAGTGCTAAAGATCAAGTTTCGGCAGGCAATCTAGAGCAAACAAATAACTTTGCCGCCAGAACAGAATTTGGTCATATTTTTGCTATTTTTGCGGCCGCAGTGTACTAATTCTAATATGACTAGTACAATTCGTAATTTATTTTATGGAAGATGAAACCATGTGAAGCTAATATTTTGCACAAATCTCACGTAGTCCTGTGCTCCGAACAAATTATTAAGAGGGGATTCTCCTGACAGATTGTTCATTTCATGTCAGCTTCTGGACCTAATGATGTAGATACATCGGCAAGCTCTGGAAAGCCAAAGCTATACGATGTTGTAATAATCGGTTCCGGACCGGCAGGATATACTGCTGGCATTTACACATCACGTGCAAAGCTTAAGGTGCTAATTATTTCAGGTACGCTTCCAGGTGGCCAGCTTATGACTACAAGTGAGGTAGAAAACTACCCTGGCTTTCCTAACGGCATATTTGGCCCGGAGCTTATGATGAATATGAGGCAGCAGGCCGAGAGGTTTGGCTCGCTTATAGTTGACGACGAGGTTATCAATGTAGATTTTAAGAAGCGGCCCTTTATTGTCACAACTCACTCTGAAACCTATGAAGCAGAATCAGTTATCGTATGCACCGGCGCATCTCCGCGCAAGCTGGGTCTTCCTTCTGAACAGCAGTTCAGTGGCAGAGGAGTCTCTTATTGTGCTACCTGCGATGGCCCATTTTTCAAAGGCGAAGATATAGTGGTTGTAGGTGGAGGCGATACTGCAATAGAAGAGGCCACATTTCTTACAAAGTTTGGCAAGTCTGTCAAGCTGGTACATAGAAAGGGTTCTTTGAGGGCAAGCAAGATTCTGCAGGAAAAGGCATTTGAGAATCCCAAGATCGAGTTTATGTGGAATAACGTCATAGCAGACATAAGGGGCGACAAAAAAGTATCCAGCGTAGTGATAAGAGGAGTCAAGGATTCCAAAGAAAAAGTCATAAAAGCAGGTGGAGTCTTTGTGGCAATAGGCCATGAGCCAAATACGTCAATCTTTAAGGGACAGCTTGAGCTTGACGAAAAGGGGTACCTTGTCCTCAAAGGCAACACAAGGACAAGTGTAGAAGGCGTGTTTGCTGCCGGCGATGTCCATGATCATCGCTACAGGCAGGCCATAACGGCAGCGGGTTTTGGATGCATGGCTGCAATTGATGTTGAAAGATGGCTTTCTGAAAGAAAGGTCAGGCATTGACTTTTCTGTTGTGCTGCTTTTTTATCTTGTTTTTCTTCGAATCAATGCTTTCCACCCGGGCATACAACTATGAGACAATAAAAGGTTAGAAAGACAGCATAGGAAGGATAATTGCGTATCAGGATCACACCAGATAGTATCGTCTGACGGGATATCTGGGAAGATAAAAGAAAGATTGATAATCTTCCTGTCAGAGTGCATATGCCAGCTTTGGCAGGTGCCTTGCGTTATCTAGCACTGCATCATACTCATTTTCGCTGAAAATATTTTCCTTGACATAGAGGCTTCTGAACTTTCTGCCATCGTCGGCAAATATACCGACCATTACACCCCGGTCTATGCCTTTGGCAGTCTCTATCATGGATGCCATGACAGAGCCAGATGATGGTCCTACAAGGAGATTCTCCTTTTTAGCCAGTAGCCTAACGGCGCTAAAAGAGTCGCCGTTTGTTGCAGTCATCCAGCTGTCGACAACACCCATGCGACGGCTAAAAAGTTCAGGCATTGAAGATTCTTCAAAATTTCTCAGGCCTTGCAACATATGGTTCCTTTGCGCCTGGATAGCAATTACCTTTATGCTCTTATTCATTTCCTTCAGAAACGTACCAGTACCTGTTATTGTACCTCCAGTCCCGCAACCTGTGAAAAAGTGAGTTATCCTCCCTTCTGTCTGCTTCCATATCTCCGGGCCTGTGCTTTCATAGTGTGCAAGAAAATTGGCATCATTTTCGTACTGGTTTGGCATGTAATAAATGTCAGGCCTTGGTTTTGATATGGCCTTTGCCAATGCTATGCTCTGATCGGTGCCCGCACCTACCCTCGGGCAGAGGTCGTCTGATGTTTCGTGAAGCGTTGCGCCAAGATTTCTTAGGATATTTTTTGTTTCATCGCTGATCTTTTCTGGCACAACGATCTCGACTCTATAGCCAAGTGCACTGGCAATGCCAGCAATTGCAATTCCAGTGTTGCCAGAAGTAGGCTCAATTATTATGCTTCTGCCCTTCTTGAGAATGCCTTTCTTTTCAGCGTCTTTTATCATCCAATACGCTGCCCTGTCTTTTACCGAACCAAAGGGATTGAACCATTCTAGCTTTGCATAGAACTTGACATCGTTTGTGGAAAATGACTCAAGTTCCACGACAGGGGTTGATCCTATGCGATCGACAATCTCAGGTTTCACAACTGCGGTCATTTTCCGCCAGTTCACTTCCCTTTTCTTATCAAAAATTCAAGGTCATTTTGATTCTTGTTTATTGATAAAAGCTCGTGGCCATTTCTCTTTGCCCATCTCGAGATATCTTCTTCTGATTCCGGGTCGTCAGCAACCACCTTTAGTGTATCGCCTATTGATAGCCGTTCCATTTCTATTTTTGTGCGGAACACCGGCTCTGGACAGTAAAGGCCTCTTACGTCAATAGACTTGACAGGAGAGCTGCTGGAACTCATATCAAGATATGAGAGTTGACACAAGCGCAATATTAAATGTAATGCTTGCAGAGGTTAACGGAAGAGGTCCTTCTGCTCCGGTCTCACAAGCTCAATCGCCGAGCATTTTCTGACGTATTTGAATTTGTATCCTCGGATTATTGCTACAGGCACACTGTCTATTTTTCCCATTACAAGCTCTGCAGCTGATGCAAGCTCATCTGCGATTGCAATCTCGGTTACTCTCAACTTTTTGCCATGCATGTCAGCAGTTCCAACGTAACTTTTGATCGGGCTTATCCCTGCTACTCCAATTGCAACATTTACCTGGCCATTTCTAAAGGGCCTGCCAAAGGTATCTGTTATTATGACTGCAACCTTTTTTCCTGTTCTGCTTTCAAGTGTATTTTTTATCGTTGCAGCAGATTTGTCAGGATCAAGTGGCAGGAGCAGGGCCAGATCGTCGCCTCCAATGTTGCTTTGGTCTACACCGGCGTTTGCACACACAAAGCCATGCCTTGTCTCAACTACGATAACACCGCCTGACGCTCTCAAGACCTTTTTGGATTCCCTCAAGATAACTTCAACAATCCTAGGGTCCTTTCCATGATCGTTGGCCATTCTGACGGCTTTTCTTGATGGCTTTACTTTCTCAAGCTCTACTATTCTGCCTTCAGCCTTTGACACTATTTTCTGCGTGACTATTACAATATCTCCGTCTGCAAGTGCTTGTCTGCTTTGCAGGAGAGAATCAGCAATCATGGAATCAATTTTGTCTCCGGGCCTTACCTCATTACAAACCCTGAGTGGAATAATGTTTATTTCTGCCATCTTTTTCTTTCCTTATCCTTTCCTCACTGGACATTCTATTATTCACTTTGCTGCACAAAGCCAGACCAATCCATAAAGGCATTATGGAGGAAAAGCCGGCTCGAATAGTTCTAGTTTTCGATCCTTGCCTTCGTCGCAAGCCCGTTTCCAAATTTTTTTTCAAGTAGATTAAGTAGCAAGCTGAGGTCACGCACGTCAATTACCTCGTCAGCCTTCTGCTTCACTATATCCACTGGACAAAAGCCTACCGTAAATTCAGCCAGAGAGAATAGCTTTAGATCATTTGCGCCGTCAACTACTACCACAGTGTTTTTTTTCTTTGCTCCCATTTCTTCTAATGCAGGCCTGACTGCCGCAGCCTTGTCAGAGGTCACCTTCATTACTACATCATAAAGCTTGCCATCTTTGAATACAAGTTCATTTGAGAATATCCTGTCTATGCCCAAGTCTTCCTTGAGCCTATCAGTAATGAGCGTAAAGCCACCAGAGACTGCGATCATCTTCCAGCCGGCGCTCTTCAAAGTAGAGCATAACTCCTTGGCACCAGGCATGATCGGCAGGTTCTCTCCTATCCTTTTGGCATCTTGGTAGTCTATTCCCCTTAACGCGTGGACCCGTCTGCGCAGTCCTTCTTCCCAGTTTATTTCTCCTCTAATCCCTGCCTTTGTAATATCCCATATCTCTTTCTCTTTTTCCGGGCCCAGCAATTGAGCTAGAACTGGAAGGTATTCTGCATTGAGAAGTACACCTTCCACATCAAAGATAATTAGCATAGCTAAAGTGCTTATGCAAAAGCACATTCTCGTTGATATATTAAGCTTGTCCAATTTTGTTCTAATCGAACGCATCTACAAATATTGCAGCGCCAAGTCCAGTAGATTCCGCTACATGAACGGTGTCTGTGCAGCTGGCGCGACTGCAAGAAAAAGGAAGAGGAAGGCTGGTCAGAGAATTATATTATACAATACTACGCCAGCGATCCCTTCGAGAGACTGGCGCCCACCATTCTACCTGATTTGCGGCCCTTTACCTTTTCAAGTGCAGATTCAAAGTGCTTCATAGAGACCTTGAGTTTGCCTTCTTTACGGCTAATTTGTTCCTTGACTGCAGCCATTGCTGCGGCGTTTACAATGGCTTCAATGTCCGCGCCAGTGTACCCTTCTGTCACATCTACCAGCTTGTCAAAGTTTACGTCTGAGTCAAGAGGTTTCTTTCTTGTGTGTATGCGGAATATCTCTTTTCTTGCTTCTCTGTCAGGGACAGGGACTTCAAGTATTCTGTCAAACCTCCCAGGTCGGAGCAGAGCTTCGTCGATCATATCTGGCCTGTTGGTGGCTCCAACAACAACCACACCTTTCAGGTCTTCAAGTCCATCCATCTCGGTTAGCATCTGGCTTATCACTCGCTCTGTGACATGAGCATCGCCCTCAGACCCTCTGTGCGGAGCAATGGCATCAAGCTCGTCAAAGAACACCACACAAGGGGCCGCTTGCCTTGCTTTTCTGAATACTTCCCTTACACCCTTCTCAGACTCGCCTACCCACTTGCTTATCAACTCCGGACCCTTTATACTGATAAAGTTGGACTCAGAAGTGGAAGCGACTGCCTTTGCTATGAGTGTCTTGCCTGTGCCCGGAGGACCGTAGAGCAGTATGCCTTTTGGCGGCTTGATATCCGCTTCAGAGAAGAGGTCCGCATGCTTCAGGGGCCATTCTATTGCCTCGACAAGCTCCTCCTTTACTGCAGCAAGACCACCGATATCTTCCCAACTTACGTTAGGCTTTTGCACAAGCACTTCTCGCATGGCAGAAGGATGAACTTCTTTGAGTGCGTCCTCAAAATCCTGCTTTGTGACTTTTATCTTGTTAAGAACTTCGGCGGGGATCTTGGACTGCTGCATATTTATCTCTGGGAGGATCCGCCTCAGCGATCGCATGGCGGCTTCTTTGCTGAGAGCTTCAAGGTCTGCCCCTACAAAGCCATGGGTGACCCGCGCTAAAGCGCCCAAGTCCACATCGGGAGTCAGCGGCATGCCGCGGGTATGGATATTGAGTATCTCGAGTCGGCCCTGCTCGTCAGGTATTCCTATCTCTATTTCCCTGTCAAACCTTCCGGGGCGCCTGAGCGCAGGATCTATAGCACTTGGCCTGTTGGTGGCACCTATCACTACAAGCTTGCCCCTTGACTTGATGCCATCCATCAAGGTGAGAAGCTGCGATACTACCCTCTTTTCCACATCTCCTGACACTTCCTCTCTTTTAGGTGCTATAGAGTCCATCTCGTCGATGAATATAATTGAGGGGGCGTTCTCTTCAGCTTCCTTGAATATCTCCCTCAGCCTTTCCTCACTTTCGCCGTAGAACTTGCTCATTATCTCTGGGCCGCTTATAGAGTAAAAGTTGGCGTTTGTCTCGTTAGCTACAGCCTTTGCAAGCAGGGTCTTGCCTGTGCCCGGAGGACCGTAGAGCAGAACACCTTTTGGCGCCTCGATGCCTATTCGCTCAAATATCTCCGGGTGCCGCAGTGGCAGCTCTATCATTTCGCGCACTTTTTGTACCTCGTTTTTGAGGCCCCCGATATCTTCGTACGAGACCCTCGTGATTCCTTTCTGGCCCGCTTTAGGCACCGAGCCTATGATAAACTCTGTATTGATATCAACCAGCGAAGCGGTCTCCTGCGGAGATGTGCCGGTTACGGCAAATCCAATTTTTCTGCCCATTATATTGAGCGGGATTATATCTCCCCTAGTAACCACCCTGCCTTCAAGCAACTCTGGCAGATGCTCTTCTAAGCCAACTATATTTAGCTCCTCAGTTGGGGCCAGAATGACCTGCTCTGCTTTTTTCACAGCAACTTTGCGTATAGCAACACTGTCGTCTATCCCAAGGCCAATATTATTTCTAGTATATCCATCGATCCGGATCAGGTTCTTGCCATAATCTTCTTGCTGACCTGTCCAGAGGAGGACATAACTTTTCTTTTTGCCGGTTAGCTCTATTATGTCCCCTGTTGTAAGGCCCATCTCATCCATGACCTTTGGATCCAGAAGGGCCATACCTCTGCCGACAAATTTTGGATTTGTCTCTGCTACTTTTAAAACAACTTTATTGTCATTTTTCATTTACCTACTATCACCTCACAATAAAAATGGTGGAAAACAAAAACAAGCTAGGTTATTCCACCTTGACTTCAGTTCCCTTTGGTTTCGGTGGCTCTTTGAGCTTTATCTTCAGCTCCAGTATGCCGTTTGAATATGTAGCTTTGGCAGACTTGTCGTCCAGTATAACGTCTACCGGGATGTCAGTGTGGTACTTCTTGTCTCCCTTTTCTGCATGTATGGATACATAGCTTTCTGATACACTGACTTTGATATCCTGTTTTGTTACGCCCGGCATCTCTGCAGTTATGGTCAGCATGTTGTCTTTTTCATTGATGGCTGTATCAACCAGAGGCTCCCTAGTCTCGCTTGGAGCAACCAGCCCTTTTGTGCTTGGCCTTATGTTGCCAAATTCCCTTACGTGCGGCTTGCCGTCAGGACCTACAGTAACCTGGTAGCCATAAAAGTACGGAAAGTGTGTGGCTAGATCCTCTGGTCTTACCTCCCTGATCGTTCTGAACATTCTGTTCAGCATCTCTTCTGCTTCAGCAAATTCTCTGTCAATGTCTTCAAATAGCCTTCTTCCGAAACCGAACTCTCGATCTCCCCACATGTAATATCACCACCTTTTTGTAATGGTCATTACATTATATAATTTTTTCGACTTACATAAAGTATTTATTACAAATAGGTCTCTTATTTCTCATGTATAGGTCGGCGTTTTCTGTACCGGATGCAGTGCGTGAGGTCCTAGCAGGCAACCAGCTGTATCTTCAGGCCTTGCAAGCAGGCATTGTCAACTATACGGCGATGGCAGAAAAAATGAAGCCTGAGATTGAAAAACTGATAGGGTCTGCAGTTAATCTGAATACAATCGTGGTTGCGGTAAAGAGGCTTGCCGATACAATGGAGCGAGAGCCTCCGGTCCCCAAGCAATCAGGACCAAAGGCAAAGATGTCCCTGACTGGCAGCATAATAGACATAGATTTTCAGAAAGAGGCAGATAAAGAGATTCTTGAGAATATCCTAGAAGAGTTCTTTGAGCAGGACAGTCAGTACAACCTTTTCCAGACGGATAACCATTTTACGCTTCTTGCAGAAGACGCCGATGAGGTTAAAAGCATGATGGCAGATGCCATTGAAAAATTTGATGCCAAGATAAACGAAGGACTAGCCAAGATCACTATATCGCTAAGCAAAGATGAGAAAAACCCTTACCAGCTGCTCTCTCTCATCTCGAATATATTCTATAATAGCCAGATTCCCGTCCATAGTGTCTTCTTTAATCCAAGTGAAATGGTACTGACTCTAAACGATAGAGATGCAGCCAGAGTGTACGACCTTATCAGGTCAAAAATAGGCTGACAGGATAAACGTGGCAGAAGAGCAATTTCTAAACCACATTGCATAAGGCCTTGATGACGTGATGTATGCTACTATAACAAGCTGAGAATTAATTAACAAACAAATATACCCTCACGTTCACTAAATCGCTGGATGGTAACTATTGAAGCTAGCAGGGAAGTTGCGGCCCCTGTAGCTAAAGTGTGGAGTATTATATCAGATCTTGACAACGAACCACAATACTGGCATGGGACAAGATCTGTAAAAAATTTGGAAAGAAAAGGCAATGTCATTGAGAGAGAAGTAGTAATTGCTTTCAAGGATTCAAAATGCAGGGAAACTGTCACACTTGACCCCGAAAAATCAGTCAAGATCAACATTACCGACGGCCCGATGCGAGGAACAAAGGTGATCACGTTAAACCCATCAGGAGGCAGCACCAAGATAAATGTGGTATGGGATATCAAACTCGCAGGATTTCTTGGCATGTTTACTGGAATGGTAAAAAAACACATCGCAGAAGGAACAAATGAGGCCCTAGACAGAATTGCCAAAGCGGTGGAATAGAATAGGGAGAAGGAAAAACCCTAGTTTGAATAGAAAAGTTGTAGAGCTTGCTTTGATATGAACCTGATTCTTATTGCTGCTACTACAGTGCTGGTTGCAATCCTACTTGCGATTCTCTGTACATGGATATACTTTCTTTGGTACATGCGAAAATCATTCTCTCAGTCGCCTAGGCTTGAGCCTGACGGCCTTGCCAATCAATCGTCCTTTACTTCTCCTTCCAAGCTAACCGAGCCTATGCATGAAGGAATGAGTATACCAAAGGTCAGCGTAATCCTACCTGCACGTAACGAAGAGCAGTATATTGCCCGATGCTTGGATACCCTGCTTGGCCAAGACTACTCTAACTTTGAAATTATTGCAATCAATGACTCTTCGACTGACAAGACAGGAGAGATAATCCGCAGATATGCTGCAAAAGATCGCAGGGTAGTATATGTCGAGGCTGGTGCAAAGCCCGATGGATGGGCAGGTAAAACATGGGCCTGCTATCAAGGGTACCTCAAGGCCAGTGGAGACTTGCTTTTATTTACAGATGCAGATACAGAGCATTCAATCAGATCCATGTCCATGGCAGTAGAGCAAATGAGAACACTCAGGCTTGATGCCCTCACTGCTGTACCCAGGCTTTTGTGCAGCGATTTTTGGACAAACGTTACACTGCCACAGCTTGCCACGTTTCTCCATACGAGGTTTTCGCCATTGAGGGTCAACGATCCCAAAACAAAGACAGGCTACTTTTTTGGGAGCTTTTTTCTGATAAATCGCCATGTGTATGAATCTGTAGGAACCCATATGGGGGTAAGGCAGGAGCTTGTCGAAGATGGTGCACTTGGAGGTAGAGTCAAGAGTGCAAAATTCAACATGAAGATGTTTAGAGGAGAAAAGCAGATTACTGCTGTATGGGCAAGGGACCTTGGAACCCTCTGGCATGGCCTGAGAAGGTTAATGATTCCACTCTACCATCAGAGCAAAACAGGTGCCTTACTCTCTGCCCTGGCAACATTTTTCCTGCTATTTGAGCCATTTCTGGTGCTTGTATACTCTATCTGGTTATACGCAAGCATCGGTGGCCTTGTGCCGGATATTGTGCTTGCAACGAACCTGGCGACAGTAACCCTGATTTTCCTCACAACAGCTTTCCAGTGCAAGAGAGGCTTGTTTGAAAATCCACTCTATGCCCTCGGTTCGCCTCTAGGTGGCGCGCTAATCGCCTTTGGTTTTTTTGTTGCCATTGCTAGCGCAAAGAGAAAAGATGCCGTAAGATGGAGGGATCGAACATATACCATCAGCGAAGGACAGCATCCCATTCACTGATCCTTCTTACCCTTTTCTTATCTTGTCTTCTTTGTTGATCCGCCAAGTCACAGTTTTAATTATGCGTACTCAGTTCATAAGCTGCGGATTATCATGGCTTGAAGAGCCTACCTCGTGACGGCAGAAAAATTTCCACCTAAACCCGGCAAACAAATCATTTAATAGCAATAGGTCTATTGTTCCAGTAGACTTTGGCAGCATGCGGATCTTTCTCTCACACAAGCGGAACTGGCACTGACTTGAAGCTTGGCTGCAATCTTGGCTCCGGCAATGCCCTACAAAATGTGAAACTATCTACAGCAGCTCAGGAAATCTTTGCAAGGGCAACTGATGGCAAAATTATGACAAAAAGTGAAGTCATGCAAATCGAGGATGCCATCGATCCGGAGTCAATGATTGCAATAGCTGGCATGGTAAGGGATGCAAAAAAAGGAAGCACAATTACATACTCCCGCAAAGTCTTTATAAATTTGGTTAATCTCTGCCGTGACACCTGCTCTTACTGTACGTACAAAAAAGAACCCGACGACCCCGAACTTTCCCTTCAGAACCCAGAACAGGTCATGGCCATTGCACAGGCTGGTAAAATGTTTCGCTGCACCGAGGCCCTGTTCGTCACAGGGGAGAGGCCAGAACAAAGGTATGCCGAGGCTCGCAAATGGCTGAGGTCAACAGGTCATAGCTCAACTGTAGAATACATAAGAGACATGAGCGAACTTGTATTAAAAAATACAGGCCTGCTTCCACATACAAATGCGGGCAGCCTGACAAAAAAAGAGATGAGCATGCTAAGAGACACAAATGTCAGCCTCGGAGTGATGCTTGAATCATCCAGCGAACGATTAATGGGAAAGGGAATGGCCCATGAATTTGCACCAAGCAAAAACCCAAAGGTAAGGATAAAGACTCTGGAGGCTGCTGGTGAACTCAGAATACCTATGACCACAGGGCTTCTCGTGGGAATTGGAGAGACCATGGATGAAATAGTTGATTCACTATTTGCAATAAGAGCAATTCATGAGAAGTACGGCCACATACAGGAAGTAATAATCCAAAATTTTGCTCCAAAGCCAAACACCAAGATGGCAGAGTCAGCTCCAGCTCCAGCCCTGTATTTTGCAAAGTGTATTGCCCTTGCAAGACTAGTAATGCCGGATATGAACATACAGGTTCCACCGAACCTCAGCCCGGATATTTTTGGAAGATATATCGACGCGGGCATCAACGATTGGGGCGGAATATCCCCTGTTACAATTGACCATGTAAATCCAGAATTTCCATGGCCTGACATTTCGCTGGTCAGACAGGTAACAGAGCAGAGAGGTTACAATTTGCGCGCTAGGCTTCCAGTATATCCGGAATTTCTCAGAATAGGTGCCAAAGCTGGATTTATATCAGAACGCCTTCAAGGCTACATAGCGTTGCTTGCCGACAGCTTGGGACTTGTAAGGGAGGAGTATATCACCAATTGAGCCTCGATTCGCTGCTAAAACAGGCCGACCCGGCTGTTGCTTCTGCTCTTGACAGAGCGTTAAGCGACAAGGAAGTCTCTGTAGAGGCTGCGGTACAGCTTTTTGATTGCAGCGGCTTTGAAATGGATCTGGTAGCTGCAGTAGCCGACGAGCTGCGCAGGAGGGCAGTCGGGGATGCAGTCACTTATGTGGTTAACAGGAACATAAATTTCACCAATGTCTGCATAAAGCAATGCGGATTCTGCGCCTTCAGCAGAGACTTTAGGGAAGAGGAAGGCTACTTTCTTCCAACTGAAGAAATTGTAAGGCGTGCCAGAGAAGCTCATGCGCTTGGAGCAACAGAAGTTTGTATACAGGCAGGACTTCCACCAAGGATGGACGGTCACCTTTACATTGATATTTGCAGGGCGGTAAAAAAAGAACTTCCCGACATTCACATTCATGCATTCTCCCCAGAAGAAGTCCAGTATGGAGCGATGATGCTTGAAACTTCAGTAGATGAATACCTAAAGATGTTAAAGGATGCAGGCGTCGGAAGCCTGCCAGGAACTGCGGCAGAAATTCTTGATCAGCCTATCAGGGACCGCATTTCTCCGGGTAGAATCAGGGCAGATGACTGGGTAAGGATTATAAAAAATGCACATTCCCTTGGCATCCCGACCACATCCACTATCATGTACGGTCACATTGAATCTTCGCTTCACAAGGCAAAACACCTTGCCTTGCTCAGGGAAATCCAGAAGGAAACTCATGGGTTTACTGAATTTGTTCCTCTAAGCTTTGTGCACACAGAAGCGCCAATGTTCAGGCACGGCACTGTTGACACCGTACGCGCAGGCGCTACCAGAGACGAAGTAATCAAGATGCATGCAGTTTCTAGGATAATGCTAAATGGCCAGATCAAAAATATACAGGTATCATGGGTCAAAGAAGGCGCAGAGATGTCCAAGATTTTGCTCTCTGCAGGTGTGAACGACTTTGGCGGCACCCTGATAAATGAAAGCATATCTACTGCAGCAGGGGCCAGACATGGGCAGCTGATGAAACCAAAAGAAATAAGGTCCATTATAAAGTCGGCCGGAAGAACTCCAGCCCAGCGTTCAACCACATACAAGATCATCAGAACTTTTGATATTGCAGATAATTCGGCGGATGACTCTGAACTTGATAGGGCAGAGCCTTCGCAATTTGGATCCTATCATGAGTTGATAAAGCTTGATAATTTTAGGTTCCGAAATGCAAAGCATGCAAATCAGTAATAGTATAACATTCTGAAAAAAAGTGCCTAATCCATAATTAACATAGTAAGGCTTGACTTGACTCCCTTTGTTTTTCTTATGGCTCCGATAAACTCCTTTAGCCGTTCCATAGAGTCAGCCTCGATCTTGAGCAGGATGTCGTATACCCCGTATACAGTGTATGCATCTGTCACACCCTCCATTCTCTTCATATCGGAAGCAAGTGTCGATTCGTAACCAAGGTCTGCATTTAACAAAACGAACCCTCGTGGCATTGCGATAGCTGTGTTGATGCCTACTAAATAAACCTGCCTAGATGAAATATTTAAATCAAAGTATATAAAATCGGCAGATAAAGTTGTATATCTTTATCCTATAACTAGCCATCTGCTGATTGCTATATTGGAAAATTATAAAGTTCTTTTGCACAGGCCTTTAAAATTACCTATTGCTGTCAGTCAATATGCTAGCCAGAAACGACGTTGACAGCAATTCTAGTTCGATCGTCTGCCATGTTTGCACAGGCCAGCTTGTGCTTGATGCAGATACCGGTGAGGAAATTTGCAGCAGTTGTGGCATAGTAGCAAGAGATAATGTTGAAATGCTCATGCCAGAAAGGCGCGCATTTACAGCAGAAGAGATGGAAAAAAGGTACCGGACAGGAGAGCCGGCCTCTCTAATGATGTATGATATGGGTCTGTCAAGCTTTATCGATAACAAAAATATTGACGCCAATGGGAAACAGATAAGCCATTATTCAGATATTGACAGGTTGCGGCGCTTAAACAAGATTACAGTCTCGAATAATTCCAAGACAAAGAACCTGAACAAGGCAATGAGGGAGATAAGGAGGATAACCGAAATTCTTGGCATAGGTACTCCTGTTGCAGAGAGGGCAGCTTATATTTATCGCAAGGCCTTGGAGAAAGGCCTGATAAAAGGCAGGTCAATTACAGGTATTGTGGCCGCAACTATTTACATTGCCTGCAAGGATACCGGCACTCCACGTTCAATTAACGAGATCCAGCAGGTGATCGGAAATGCAGACAGGAAAAACATTGGCTATTATTATAAATTCCTGCTAAGGGAAATGAAGATTTACGTTCCGCTGCCCCTGCCTGCACACAATATGTCAAGGATAGCAGATAGAGCAAAATTATCCGAAAAGACCCTCAGAAAAGCTCTCGAGATACTGTCTCAAATAGGAGACAACGCCCTGCTGTCAGGCAAGAATCCGGTTTCACTTGCAGCTGCAGCGCTTTATATGGCATCACTTGAAACAGGTGAATATACCACTCAGCTGCGTATAGCTATTGCTGCAGATGTCAGTACAGTAACTGTCAGAAAGCGGTGTCTTGAGATAATTCACCTTTCCAAGAACATCAATGCCAAGACCATAAGGTCCGTGCAAGCAAGTGCTTTTTCACACCATCATCAAAGGTCAGACCTGACTGTTGATAATTCTGTCAGAGCCGAAACATCGTTGCTGGAGGTAAATAGCATTAACCCCAACAGTGCAGACAGCACAGAAACAAAGGTTAGCCAACTTCCAGTGGCAGAAATCCATCTGCACGGAAACCAGGAAGTCAGCCTACGGGGATTATTCTTGTAATCCTTTTTACCCTTTCTAATCTATTTTATTTTCCATTTTTTTCTTCTTTCTTCCGTCTCTTCTTCTCTTGCCACTCTTTTATGAACCGCTTCAGTGAAGTCCCCAGTGCAGCGAGTATGACGATAGGAGAGCATCCATCGAGTTATCGTACGGGCCTCCATTGCTTGCACCAATATAAGCTCCAAGTCCTTCAAATATCATAGAGTTTACCAGCAAGATAGACAATACGGTAGCAACAGACAGCATGAGTCCCCTGTAGCCAGATGCAATATTGTGTTTGCTTCTTATTATTATAAGAAATGAAATTGAAAGAAGAGCAATGATTGAAATTGAAGAAAGAAGATTGGCATTTGCAACTATGCCGCCGTCAAATAATCTTGGAAGATATGTAATTGTTGGCCAGTTTGCAAACCACCCTGCTATGACCAGACCGCCTATGGCCGCGATTGCTACAAACAGTGGATATTCTGCTGCAAGGCGAGTTATGGACCTCTCTGTCTTTGTCTTTGCCACCCTCAGAGTCTCCTCTTGAACCGAGCTGTGCTTAGATGGTTCAGCATTGTCCCTTTCAGGTTGCGAGTTTGCGCTGCGCGACGCTGAAGATACAGGTGCAAGTTCCCTGCTTGTATGCACAAAGGATGTATCTGATGAGCGACTTTTATTTTCAATTTCGCGCAAAAGCTCCAGTCCCTGTTCAGTCAGGGCGTAGTGTTTTGACTCTTTGACCACATACGAGTCCATTCTCTCTAGGTGGTAGTAAATAGAGCCAGTCGAAAGGCCGGTAGCATCCCTTATCTCCGAAAACCCTGCGGTTCCATTTCTTTCCGCAATGGCCTTCAGAATTTTTATTCTTGTTCGTCGTGCCCTAAGCTGAGTCTCCCCAGTCAATACCTGTGATAGTTCACGAAATTTTTTATTTATTTCGAAATGAGTTCGTAGAAGAGTGATCAAGAAGAATAGTCAGGTGCTACCATGTCAGATCGCCTTTGAATATGCAGAGACCATGAGTGAGTTGAATAGTTAAATCTGATTACATGGTAAATCTGTTAGTAGCTGCTTGGTCGTACAGATAAAGCGGTTTTTGGCTGCAGGCCCTCTGCTGAGCATATCATTGGCCTTGTTACTTGTGCCTTCTAGTCTTGCTGCACATTCTGCCAGCTACGGGCAAGAGCCAGCTGCAAGTTACAGTACAGGATACAAATCAGCAGACATTGCAGCTGCTCAGCCAGAACCCCAATTCAACGCCATACGTTACGAAGGCAGAACCATAATCCACATAGCAAACTGGACTGCCACTCCCGGAAGCATTATTGTACTTAATTCATCAGCCCACATAAGCAGATTGATTGGCTTGCCTGAATGGAACATTTCGTCTCTGTCACCTTATCGGTTTGTCCTAAAGTTAGACGGCAATGTGGCAAGGCCGGCAGAATTTATTGCCTACTCGAATCTGAATGCTACGTATACTTATCAATTAACGGCCGGATCATATAGCCACAGTGGGATCCTAGTCCCCGAATTACCTAGCAAGCAGATACTTTTTAGCATGTGGTTAGATCCAAAGGAAGGCGCAGCCTCGGCTTACATACCACTAGGGTGGAAAGCAGATCTTGATATAATACGACCGTACAGGTCCATGACTGGTTTCGTATTTGAGGCAAGACAAGACGCGACGAATACCCTTTTGTATGTATTTGCACCTTTCATGCCTCTGCACATCATTCCAACTAATTCATGGTGTGCCACTTCACAATTATGTGGGAATGGAGAAAAGACCATAACTGCAGAACAGTCAAAGCAGCTATCGATAGGAAGCGCTCCAGTAATTATCTCTTCATTCACAGGTCCGCACCAGTACTTTTCTGAGGAGGTACTACCGGTGCTGCAAAGGAACTTGAATTCCTATGTCGTCGAGTCAACCACTGATGTAACTGGCAATTATACAACAGAGAACGGCAGTTCTGACCGGCATACTTTTCTGGATGTCAAGTACAGCTTTGATGCAGAAGGGAAAAAGATTGACGGCGTTGCAGCAGTGTATACGCAGAATCATACAACGACCGATATTGGCTTCTGGAACGGCTATATCGTGGGAATAGAATCAAGGGAAGGCAATTTTTCCGAAGCACTCCAAAAGTCTCTGGTCACTTTGTTGACGCTCAAGTTTGATAGCAGATGGCTTGCCAATGAGCAAGCCGCACTTGACAGTGGCGCAGACACTGTATTACATGAAAACGATAACAAAACAGCTGCAGTAATGTCTTTGTTGGCAAACACAACTCTTGGAGACTCTAGTATGTTTGCCCTCAATAGTGCAAAGGCGCTTGCCTTGGCAAATAGCAGCGCTCGTGTTTCAGCGTTTGCTATCAGCAATGAAAGTCAAATGGCTCTTCCAGTTTCTCCATACACAAGACATTGGTACATCTCGGAAGATGGTACTAAACTTATGGGTCGCAGCATAGGCCGAGCGCCGGAGGGATATTCTGAGCTTGGGCCAGCTTGACCTTCGTCTCTATCGACGTGAAATCGAATTGGCCAGTAGAAAGCATCTGTTTTGCACCGTGATCAATTGTCAGATCGCTTGAATAGTATTTTATAATGGACTTCATTGCAGTCCTCGCAAGACTTATACAGACTTGATATTGCTACCCATCTTGCGGTGCCACAGCAGTGGGGTCGTAGCGAAGCCAGGCATCGCAACGGGCTCCAGATCTTACAAATCAGAGGCTAGTTATTCGAAATGGTTTGAAAGAAGAAACCCGTGGGTCAAGGGTTCAATCGAGCATGGTTGCAAGCCTTGCCGGAACAGATCCCTTCGGCCCCACATCCTTTTAGGCAAACATCCAAGGCCAAAAGTCGCATGAAATGATGCCTTACAGCCGACTTTCGTTGAGGATTTGGGTAGATAGCTAGAATCGAAAGTGTATACTGGCTTATAGGGTATCTTTGAGGTTAGAGAACATACGCTTTCTTGAAATGAATATGACTATACTAAATACAGCAGCCATCATCAATCCTATGGTTGCAGGAAATGGAAATTCTGGAGTTGGAGTTGGACCACTGGATGATGGATTGCCTATTGTAGTTGAGCTTGTAGAGTTCTCACCGGGTATTACAATCACAGCATTGTCCAGAGCAGGAGACGACGTGCCTGTAACGTTCAGAACATGCGTGCTGTAATGCAAGGTTGTTTGAATGATAGTATCATTTCCCTGCGCCGTAGTAGATATAGGAATACTATTGCCATCAAAAGTTGCCTTGAATG
>JAJPHM010000020.1 GCA_021325295.1 Nitrososphaeraceae archaeon | reverse complement strand
GTCCTTCTATACTTGGCTGACAGCATCTTTAGCAAATCAAATACTTCCTGTCCTGTCTTTGTATCTAGGTTGCCCGTTGGCTCGTCTGCCAATATTATGGCAGGATTATTAATCAAAGCTCTTGCAATTGCAACTCGCTGCTGCTGTCCGCCTGATAGGTTGGTTGGTTTGAATCTGGCTTTGTCAGAAATGCCAAGGACCTGCAAAATCTTGGTAGACCGCTGCCTTCTTTCTGTGCTTCCAGTGCCTGCAATAACTGCAGGAATTTCGACATTGTTCTGCACTGTAGTCCTAGCTATCAGGTTGTAAGACTGGAAGATAAATCCAATTAAAAGATTCCTCATTCGAGCAATTTCTGAATCAGGTAGTGAAAAGATGTCGACTCCTTTAATGAATACCTTGCCCGAAGAAGGCCTATCAACTGCGCCAATCAGGTTGAGGAGTGTGGACTTGCCGCTGCCTGATGGGCCGACAATAGAAACAAACTCGCCTCTCCTTACTACAAAGCTTACGTTTTTGAGCGCGACAACCCGTCCAGCGCCAGACTGGTATATTTTAGACAGGTTCACCACTCGAAGGATGACAGAGTCTTCACTGTTATTGTTTTTTACTGGTGCTTCAGCAGTGCTGGTTTGCACATCTATTGTGCTTTCAGCAGAATTGGTAGCAGTCATTTAACTTGCCTGCCTCGATAATATAGTACATGATTATTGCTTTAAGCATTTATCTGGGCTTCACAATGCAACAAAAGCGACATGATATAGTCACGCGTTAAATACTTTGTTTTGGTATGGATATCGCAGTCTTTATTATGAAAGTCAAAGAATCTGCTATTGCCAAGTCGGTTGGAAAGCAAAAGAAAAGCGACATGACTTTCCCTGACACGGCGCTACTGCATGTTTTTGATACCGGCCGCAAAGTTTCAAAAAGAAATGCCCATTATCGTGAGCAGAGGGAGAATGGCAAGAAAACTGACTCGTGCGGAAAGTGCAAGTTCAACCTCGGTGATGAGAACAAGTGTCAAATTGTGGCTGGCAAGATAAATGATAACGGTATTTCAAAATTCTTCTCCCCCAAGGGTAGTGGTATGCTGCCCGGCGATATCGTCTGGGAGTTTGTAAAAAGTGAAAACAGCAAGCTCCACTACCGGCAGGGATATGTGATAGGAGAAGGTGCGCCGGGCTTCCAGTGCAAGGATTGCAAATACTACCTCTACTCTGGCGGTTGCCTCCTGATTGAAGGCATTTTTAAACCAAAAATGAGCTGCGGCTTTATTGTCAAGGTTGGTCAAGGCACAAAGATATGACTGATCCATGGCAAAGATCCACAGACATAATATAAATCCGATCAGGTACCAAACTTGATCCATTCCATATGCAAGCCACGAACCACTATTCACTGCCGGTACCAAAGGCTGCGCTGCAAGGAATTGACAGGTCATCTTCTCCAGCCCATACAGGAAAACTAAAGCACGCAGTTGATCTTGTGGTGCCATATGATACACCGGTGCTGGCAGCAGCTGACGGCACTGTCACTTTCGTCAGAGATGATTCAGAGAAGGGCGGTCCAAGCATCGCCTTCTGGTACGATAGCAACTTTATAGTGATACAGCATCCCAATATGGAATATTCTAGATACGATCACTTGGCCACAAGAAGTGCGATGGTAAAGCCTGGCCAGCAGGTAAAGACAGGGCAGCAGATTGCGAGGGTCGGTACTACAGGATTTACTCTTCTTCCTCACTTACATTTTCAAGTCTTTGTATTTACAGGAAGCAATGTCTGGACGGATTTTGAAACTCTTCCGATCAAGACCTTCTAGAGCCTGATATTATGCTAAAGATAGAAAAGTATCATGACATCCAAGTACGATTCTCCATATCAACCTTATTGCAGCGAAAAAACAATACAATCTACTAGGTCAATCAACGGAAATCATTTTTTGTCAGATTCTCGCCTTGATCTATGTCATGCTATCCAATATATTTGGATTGGATATTGCAAATGGTTTGAAGGAACTTTTGCTAACCCATGGCTTTACTCTCGACATGCTACTCAAGACACCTCCGACAGAGCTAGCGATCATACTGGGAATTGACCTGTACGTAGCACGACTAATCTACATGGCAGCAAAGGCCTATGTCGAATCAAGCAAAGAGGAAAAAAATACCGAAAGTAGTTTCGTGGATGGTACTGCAAGCGCTTAAGGACTTCATGAGCCGCACAAAATCATTCAATCTCGAATCGTGTCATTTTCTTGGAATACAATTGATCCACCAAAAGCTCTGCTCAACCATTCCCAAAGAAGCGATGAAGGAGCTCGCATACGACTGCCGGCTTTTCTGCAAACGGTGCATGCCCTGCGTCTTCGACTATTATCTGCTTTGAATTCTTGATTGTCTCACCAAATATCTCGCAGTACTCAAGTGGGATTAGGTTGTCCCTCCTGCCCCATATTATTAATGTCTCGTTTCGTATCTGCTCAAGCCGCTTTTTTCCAATCTGCGTGTTAACGCTATTTTCATATGCTGCTCTGAATGCATCAAGGGCCCCCGGCATGTTGATGCGAAAGATAAATCCGTTGACCAGCAGATCAGGTATTCTATTTGGCCCCGCGACCATTTGCTCAAAGACCTGCTTTACAGAATCATACGTCGGCCTTTCGGCTGCTGCAATGTATTCCTTCAAGAGAGGAGTCGGACCATCCAGCATCCCAGATGAATCTATGAGAACAAGCCTGTCTACCAGTCCTTTGGCCTGAAGTGCTATCTGGGCGGCAATGTATCCACCAAGAGAATGGCCTACCAAGCTAGTTCTGGCATCATTGATTTTAATTTTGTCAATGAATTGAATAATAAAATCCGCAAAATCCTGTATTGTATATTTGAATTTGCATTTTGGATGTGGCTTGTCACTTAAACCAGAGCCGGGCAAGTCAAGCGCAACAGTATGGAAATACAAGGAAAGCGCAGAAGGTATGTCAAGCCACCTGTCTGCTGAAGAGCCGAGGCCATGTATGAATAACAGGCTGTCATGATTTCTTGCTCCTGATTCAAGGTAGCGGATTCTGATTTCATTGACCTTTACGTAATTCTCCCGTGCCATTGCTATCGATTGATTAGAACCACGTAAACTAGGTGCTCTTGGCTTATTACGATGCATTTATTTTTGATTGCAGTATTTGGCTGATATTTCTTTGCCCGCCGATACAATCCAGAATAACCAGATGCAGACAGGAAGTGCAGATTAGTAATCGGGCAACAGTTAAGTAATTAATTGATGAAATGATCCATAACTGACTCGTGGAAGCTACATCTAATCTAAAGCTGGATCATGTAACTCTCCGAAGGGTAAGGGACATAGTACAGACATGTTCAGATAAGCTGTATGCCAACGAGAACATACCGCTTGAAGACATTAAAATAATCTCAGTTGTAATAGAAGAATTTGTCGATAGGTATCATCATGGCAAGGAGGAAAAGGCCTACTTTCCCCAAACAGAAGAAAAGGATGACTTTTCAGAAGATATCCGCAAGTTTCTCATAGAGCACGAGCTTGGCAGGAGAATTGCCAAGATGCTGGTCTCGCACCTGATGCAGTGGCAGGCAGGCAAAGAATCAAGAGAGCCTGTGGCCAGGTTTCTAAAGTCCTATGCTGCCTTTATCACAGACCATACAGGCAAGGAGGACAGATTTTTTGACATGGTTGAGGAGAAGCAGAGCTTGTCAACTGATGAAAGTCAGATGCTGCTCAAACATTATGAACAATGCAAAAACTATGTTGGCGGACAAGAGCGGATTGAAGAGTTGCTCAGACTAATAGAATATCTTGAGGCGCGTGACTGGATGAGATAGATTGTATTGATGTATAACAAATGTATCTGTCAGTAAAGCACAATTCGGGATTACACAAAAAGAAAGTAGGTTAATCGAATTTTTCCTTCATTTTCTCTTTGGTGTATTCTGTATCAAGATCCCTGTCGGGGTCCCTTACTTTGTTTGCAACTGTTTTTGCTCCAGCCTGAATCTTGTCTGATGCATCGCGCAGATCCTGTTCAGCTTCGCTTGGGCGATCAATTTCAATTTTCTTCTTTACCTTATAATCTGCCATGCAAATATCATTTTGCTGCCAAATCATATAATCAGTTGTGTAAAATGTTACAGCTGATAGGTCTTCTAGCCATATCTTTCTTTAATCTTGATGTTGGCATTATTTGTTATAACTTTTCATACATGAAGCTTTTAATTTTGTTTGTTAGAACTCTATAGTAGCAGACTTTTTGACATCTTTGATGTCATCTCGTTCATGATAATCAAAGTTGCTGTAAACTAATTGTCAAAGATTTTAATATCTATCTATTCTTTGTCTTGAACACTTGCGACGTGCGGTCATGGTCTAGCTTGGTTATGACATGGGCTTCCCAAGCCTATAACCCGGGTTCAAATCCCGGTGACCGCATACCTTCTGACAATTTAGCAGCCAAAGGCGCGCAGCTGACCATGTCAAGATTTTCCTATGAATTTGACTGCATTGATAAATCAAGTTAGTTTTAAATCTACCAGCTAACTAGCTTTTGCATTAGCAATTCTCACGTCATTGATCGGTATTACCGGTCTAATATCTTTTAGAAATTTTTTGACGATATCTTCAAGCTCGGCAAGAGATTGGTACCCCAGCGGTCGCTTGCGCTTGTCAAGAGAAAATGCCAACAATTCCAGCATGCTTGTAGTACCTCGCGGCATCTTTTCCTGTGATCTGCCGACATGTACAGAAGTAGCAGCTCTATGTTTTCTTTTTTCGATATTTCCTGAACTTCAAGAAGGTGGCCACTGTCTAAGGTTATATCAAATATGGCAGATCTGCATCGATGCAATAAAGCCAGAGACGTAAAGTATGTCCTTGACCTTTTAACTTTAAAGTCACCAAGAAAGATAGGCAGAAAACCTTCTCTGGCGGCGATCTGCTGGATATAGCGGAGCACCGGCGCAAGGTTGTAATTTCCTCCGATAAAGACCCGTCTCTCCGGAGGTCCTAGCAACCTTTTTGAGTCTAGCTCAAAGGTTGGTGTCTTTCCTTCTCTAAGAAGCCGCAGCCATGCAGCTATCCGGTTAGGTGACCCTGCCTTGGATTGTTTGTTAGATAAGTACTGAGCTTTTCTTCCCACTGTCTGTTTCACTTTTATGTCTGCTGATGTTGGCAGCATTATGCCTAATATCCACTTACTCCAAATTTCGCATCTTGACATTTATTGATCTGGCAAGTGATTGGCAGAATTTTTAGTACAGTATACATTACCTAGTCTGGTATTCAATCTATGAAACACCAATGTTTTTGGCAGTTTTCTATTATCAAGTAAGCACGATTAGCCGGCTCTGGCTGCCACATCCGGTTTAGGTGTGTCGTTTATTTTTCACTAATTGGATTTGCCCTGCGGCATTGATACCTCTATCTTGTTGCTGTCAAATTCCTGTTTTATTTTCTGGATAAGCATAGTCTTGACCGAAAACCATTCAGAGAACGGAGCCCAGCACCACACGTTTATGTTAATAGATGACTCCCCTAAACTGTCAACATATACGCTAGGCTCTGGCTCAACCAGAACAAGTGAAGTGTCATTTAGCGTCTTTCTTATTACTGAAATGGCCATATCTATATCCTGGCCATATGCAATGCCTATCGATATTTCCACTCTGCGCGCAACAGCTCCGGAGTAATTCCTAATTTCTGAAGAGAATACTTCGGTATTTGGCAGACGGGCATATGTTCCGTCAAACATCCTGAACCGGGTTGAAAGAGGTGTAGTTTCTATGACGACTCCAGCTACGTCTGGCAACTTGCCTGTAAGCAGTACAGGATCTCCGGCCTTCATTGGTTTGTCTATGTAAAGAAATATTCCCGATATAAGATTGGAGAAAAGGGACTGCGTTGCAAATCCTATGACAATTCCAGCTATGCCTCCAGCGACAAGCACTCCTGACAGGTCAACGCCGCTGCTGCCAAGTGCTGACAATAGCGCTATTGCAATAACCCCGTAGTATGCTGCCTTTGCGATATTGTTTCTTGCATCTGCTGGAAGCTTTGTCCCAATATACCTTGTGATAAAGACTTTGAGGAACTTTGCTAGGCCGACTCCTACAGCAATAATTGCAATCGTGACAATTATGTTAAGCAATGGCACCCCCTTGCCCAAGATATCGATAGACGAGGGAATTGCCATGGTATTTACAACCGCCCCGATCTCTGATTGCAAAGATGTAAGACCTGTGACTGCCAGGGTTACAGCAAATACTTCAATCAATTCCAATCAGTCAGTCTTCTCCTGCTGTATTGCCATCGTCTTTTGAATCAGAAAGGCTTGACTTTATTTGCATACTAAATGCCGTCATCCACTTGCCAGTCAACAGATCAATCAATACCCTGCATCCATGAGGAAGGTCAGTGAATCCTCTTTTCCTGTCGCACTTGTCTTGTCTGGTCTCTTTATCTTTGTTCCAGCCAGGTGTATATTTACCACTTCTTTGCCGAAGGTATGATCCAGAATCATTTCAACGTGTCCTGGAAGTCGCGAGTCGTCATGGAGGTGGTCAAGTATCACATTATCCATGGGAATTACTATCTTGGTTACCTTGATGACGTTATGTATGTCATTTCTGATTCGCACTCTGACAAGAGCCTCTTTGTATTTTTCAGGCTTTATATCGTCTCTTAGTGTGCTGACCTCGACTTCGTCATACCTGCAGAGAACTCCACTTTCAGGCGAGCCGTACAAGGTATATCTTGGACTTTGCAGAGAAAAAGCATCAATGAGCATCTCCTCTTCCCTGTGCTGCCTGTAGACTGCTATTTCAACCGGCATCTTTGTATACAATTCGGCTACGCTTTTCTGGTCGACTATAACAGGCGACTTGAACTTGAGGCACAGGTTTCTGGAGATCCTCTTTGGTGTAAGGACAGGAGCAGCGGGAAAAATGCCGATTACTGCAGGACTTTCGTGAGAAACTACAGTGATATTTGAGACAAGTTTGTCAGCGACATATCGCTGGTACAGAAATGAATGAGAACCGGATTTATTGCCGAAAACTATTCTGTTTTCTCCAATGACTAGATCATTTTCACCTATATGGATAAGGTGCTGCTTCAAAATGTCTTCCATATTGCCCTTTCCTTTATTTTGCATTGCTGGGGTTTATTGGTATTTTGCAACTCATGCATTAGAGTTACATCATACATATTGCAAGCAGTTGCACTTACTTGCTAACTGTTTATATCATGCTGTCAGCATCAACACCGTAAGCCCCCAGCATCGCTGTTCTGGTCCTGTCTTGTGAATCGACTATACTATGCCACAAGACAGGATCGTTCATGGCTGATTTGCAATTGCAACCTAACGTATGCTGAAACCCAACATGTTATTATATCAAGCCGGTCCTATCTAATTTATGAAAGCGGCGCGAATTATTCAGCCAAAGCAGCCACTAGAGGTACAGCAACTGGAGACACCCAAGCCAAAAAGCTCCCAGGTTCTTGTCAAAGTACAGGCATCAGGCGTCTGCCATAGCGACATTCACCTCTGGGAAGGTGGATACGAAGGCATAGGTGGACAGTTTATGAAGGCAACAGACAGAGGAGTCAAATATCCACTTACTCCTGGGCATGAGGTCGCAGGCACCATAGAAAGTATGGGTGAAATGGTCCAAGGCTTTGCCAAAGATGACAAAGTCCTTGTCTTTCCTTGGATAGGAGAGGGTCTTTGTCCTGCATGCAGAATAGGGCAGGAGAACCTGTGCGACAAGCCTAGGTCGATCGGAGTATACACTGACGGTGGCTACGCTGAATATCTTCTTGTTCCTGATTCACGATACCTTGTAAAACTTTCAGACAAAATGGACATCAATGCAAGTGCAACTCTGTCATGCTCCGCGCTCACCGCATACAGTGCGGTAAAAAATGCATCACTTGGGCCAAATGACAATGCAATCATTGTTGGAGCAGGAGGTCTTGGGTTGATGGCGATCCAGCTTGCAAAGGCTATGACAGGTGCCAAAATTATTGCAATGGACCTTGATGATGGCAAGCTCAGAGCCGCAAGGGATAATGGCGCAGACATTACTATCAACTCTAAAAGCCAGGATCCTGTCAGGGCTGTCATGGAAGCCACAGACAACCTTGGAGCAGACGCGGTAGTAGATTTTGTTAATGCATCAAAGACTGTAGAGACTGATATGCAGCTTCTCCGGAGAAGGGCAAAAGTTGTCCTTGTAGGACTTTTTGGAGGCGAGCTTAGGCTTAACCTTGTCTCGATGCCGACAAGGGCCTACAGGCTGATAGGGTCTTACACCGGAAGCCTAAGCGAACTCATAGAACTAGTCTCGCTGGCTGAACGTGGCATAATCAAGCCCGTCATCTCTGACAAGTTCAAGCTCGACCAAGCAACAGAGGCGCTTTCAAAGTTAAAAGAGGGCAAGATAATCGGCAGAGGAATCATCAATCCATGATCTTCTCTTTATTGTTTATTTTACTGGCCACAACGTAATCTCTGGCAGCCACACAATCTGCCCTTTCTCATTTAATCCTGAAAATAGCCAGTCAGGCTTGCGAGTCTACTTTTCTCTGGAGCTGATGGCAACTTGCCTTGGCAGCCTCAAAGAATTCATGCAGCTCTTCGTCCTTTGTATTTGGAAACTTGCACTTGATTGAAACTGTATACACCCACATAGAGGCGCTTGCATCAGGATCTATTGCAATTTCAGTTTCGACAAAGATCCTGCTTTTCTTGACAGACGATATTCTGTATCCTTCGATGAACTGCTCGAGAAAGATCTGAGACCGGTAAGCCCTGTCTGGATCAATAGTAACGATAGAGTGATCCGGCGCAGCAGTGTTGGTTTCAGACACAGTTTTGTAAACTGGCTTGGATTGGGCCTCAGATTTCACAAGAGGATCCATCTTTCCGATTACTTGGCCCAAGGAATTGATAAAGTCAGTCCATTCATTGACTACATTTTCCCGGATAATCTTGCTCATGTTGACTTCATATTTACGACGGGGCTGGGCAAAGTTGTCGACGACTGTCCTTATTATAACCTGTTCATCCTTGCCGTACCTCTTGACTACACTCTCTTCAAAAAAAAGCTGTATTTTGTAGGCCTCTTCACGGCTATCTGACTCAAAAAATATACCATTTTTTATTATGTTGTACCTTTCTTCAATCTTGTTGGTAAGGAGTACCATTACATCAATAATTGATTGATGTTATGAATATTTAAGGCTGTTGCAGTCATCGTCATGACAACCATCTGCATTTTGACTGAAAACATTAAATTTTACATAAAAGAATCATCAATAGCTAATTTTCTATATCTAGAAATCAGTTCAGGTTTATAGATCCACTTGCCGCGGTATGTCGTTTTTGGCCGAGAATCTCGTTGACAGCCTCAACAAACCTTGTAGCGCCGATGGGTTTTTTTAGCACATTCCCAAGTTCTACGTCCGGGAATATACCGGCAAGGTCTTCAACCAAATCCAGTGCAGTCACGAACATTATCCTTGCGCTGGGGTCGATTTTTTTCATATGCCTGCACAGCTTGATGCCGTCAAGCTCGGGCATGCGGATGTCTGTTATAACAAGGTCATAGTGTGATGGTCCCGCAGCGATGAACCTGTAAAGTGCTTTTCTTGGATCCACGAATGCATCTACATTATATCCACGCGATTTCAGAAACGAGCTGAACGTCTGAAGTACATCAGGTTCGTCGTCAATTAGCATGATATTGTAGCAGCCTTCTTTCTTATTCCTCAACAGGGAAGGGGAAGTACGAGGAGCCTGCAGCTGGCCTTCAGCAGCAAAGTCAGCGGGCGTCAAACCAAAATTTTCGGCCATGACCTCATCGGCAGAAGCTGAAAGAATAGTTTTGTATTTTCTTCCAATAGCTGTGATCGAAACTTCGCCATCACTATATGTTGCCCAGTTGAGCCTGACAAGTAGGTTGATGTACCTGACGCACGAAGAATAGTTGAGACCTGTCTTGCCGGCCAGGTTTGTCTTTTTTATTTTGTTATTTTCAGATAGAACATCAAGGATTCTTTCAATTATCTGGATAGCAAAGGACCCCTTTCTGTCATAGAGAGTGTCCATATAGGGAACTCAAAAAGGAATTATATAACAATTGGCTTCGCTCATAAATAACTCGCAAAAGGAAAGTCAAGATGATAAGCAACCAATTAATGGTGCATTATTGTCTGTACGCTGGGTATTCATAATCCGCATGTGTGGACCAGTTCAAAGGAACTGCGATGAGTGCCATTTCCTGACAAGCATGCTGGTAAGAGCGATTGTAATAAAGATACCGGATGCAGCTACAATCTCTGGATATGAATACTCTGGGGCAACCTCAATAGCTCTGACTGACACATAATTCATGCCAAAGGGAAAGGAAAAGGTAATGTGTCTGTAGACTTTACCCTCAATTAGCTGGCCTGAAACGGCGTTTGTGATATTCTGACCATTTACAGATACCACTAGATCGGAATCAGCAAATGAACTGGGTCCTGACAGGACCATCATGTCCTCGATGCCACCGCCAGGAAAAATTCCTTCCGCCACAAAGCTCAGGTTGCGGCTGTTAGGGTCATACTGGAAATATTTTAGCTTGCCATCGCCTCCAGCTTCAAGCTGAATATTCTGATTGCCCGCAGGAATTGTATAGTTCTGGCCGGAGGCGGTTGGGACAAAACAGCTGTAATAACTGACATTTTTTGCAACCGAGTCAAGCGGCACAAGTGTAAAGGGAGACTTGCCACCGGACGGCACTTTAGGTATCACCTTGCTTTCAACCACATCCAGTATTTTGGAATGAGAGTCCATGGCTATTGCAAGTACGCGGATGTCAAAGCTGTCGATTGGCGATTTGTTATCCAACAACCCGCTTATTGCATGGGTCTCAGAATTAAGATGGAGGGAAGAATAATCTACTACAAGCAGTCTGTTTGTTTCCTGTATAGAATATCTGGATGTTACCTTGAAGTCAGAAATGTTAAATGACGAGCCGGCCGACACCTTTACCTCGTCAATATCTATCTTGAACGGTATCCCCATGCCGTTTGGCACTATGCCTATATCCTGCGAGAAATAAGATGCGTTAAAGTCAGATTTGCTGAAATAGGCAGTGGATTCGACATTTCTGTCACGCTCGTTATTCTGCACCTCACCTATCAGGTAATGTTTGCCGTTAGTTGATGCCACTACTTGCTCAAATAAAAGAGAAGTTGACGGTTGTGATTCAGCAAATGCCTTGATATAAAATTGGCCGGATATCTGATCATTATATCGTAGAGGCGAAGATAAAAGCAAGATCATGGTGAGACCAGACAAGATGTAAAGGGAACTGGGATTTTTCATATTCTGATTGACGACCTGTAGTTGTGCCATTTGTTATGCTTTTAACTTTTAAAGAAAAAAGAAAAGAGGAGAGGAATCTGCCGCCTAATTGGTCAGGACTATGGGAAGCTGTACCATGACGGCAACGATCCTGTGTACGGTGCTCCTCCAGTGTCAGTACCTGTCGGCGTCTGGTTTGACGGTAGAGGCGACGAGCCATCCCAGTTGAGTGGTGTACCATACAGGTATGTCTGATAGTCCTGATGGAGGCTCATGCCTGCTGTTTCTGAGGGCGGTGGAATTGCATTGGAAGGATTGACTGCTCCACTGTTTCCTACAAGTATTGTAGCAACTTGGCCTTTGAAGAGCTGAGAGTAGTCATGGTTGACGATCACAAATGGCCCTGCCTGATTGAATGTCACATCAACAATTGCACCGTTTGAGCCGCCTAGGTTATATGTCTGCACTCCTGTCTGCATTGCTCCTCCCTGAGTGACTTGGTCAAGAATCTCGCCCACTATGTGAAAGTTCACGGGCCAGTCACCTGTATTTAGCAAAAAGAATCTTACATGATCGCCGACATTGAACTCGAGAGGAACTGCGCCATTAGGCGTTGGCAGGTTCCCCTTGCTTGGATCAAGAAGCCCTGCACCACTTCCTGATGGACTCTTTGCCAAGTACTGGTAGCCGTACGGGATGCCGTTTATGTACGAGTATGTAGGATTGTGTGCATACATTGCTGCCCAGTTAAAGTCACCGTTCTTAATGTGAGCTCCGACTTGGTTTGTCAAATAGTATTCTGAGAAGGTTAGCGCAACTTCCTTTGCTGGACTCGAATACCCTGCAGATGGATCAACTATTACCATACCTTGCATGCCTCTAAATACGTGCTCTGCTAGGTCGTTAACATTTCCTTCACAATGGTATTCCCATACTCCAGGTTGTGTAGCCACAAATGAGTATGTCTTGACGCTACCCAGTGAGGCCGGCAAAAAGTTTCCGGCGTTAGCAATAGACGCATGGTTGTCGACTCCATGGTTATCTGTGTTTGTTGATGGATCGATAATTCTGACATTTATTGTGTCTCCAACGCTGGCTCTTATGATTGGACCTGGGATGGTGCCATTGAAGGTATAGGCAATAATCTGGGTTGGAAGGCACGATGTTGCCGTAGTGGCAGTGGAACCGCATCCGTCAGCACTTGATATTCCACCAGGCAAAGGTATTGTCTTTTCTATTGCGACAAGGTTCATGTTAACTGTATTGCCAGACGTTGCATATGCTTGCTGCGCGCCTAGTGGTACAAAAGATGCAGGCATGACTAGGTTCAAGCCGTTTAGAGGAGACGCTTGGTTCTGTGTTAACGGAACAGTTTGTTTGGTAGTGGTGCTAGTTGTCGTAATTTTTGGAGCCGCGGTCAGTCCTGCAATTCCAGCGCTTGGCACTACAAGTGCCATAACCAGAACTGCTGCTACTGATGCCGCAGCTAAGGTAAGAATGCTCCTGTTCATTTTGGTCTTTTCTTCTCGAAAAAGATTCTGTATAAGGCTTGCTTAGATCCGGATACTTATGGAATAATACTTAGTTGAGGCTCAGTAAAAATTTTAGCAGCCAATGACTTATCGGAGTCAAGCTAGTAGAAAACAGGCAAGGCAATACTAGCTATGGCCTTACAAGCTCACCAAGCATCTTGATCCGTTCTATAAACCAGTCACATGCTGTGCAATACCAGCCCTGCAATGGTCCCACACGGGTTGCAATACTATATTGTTTCATATCTGATGCACATGCAGGACAGCGTAACACAATAGGTCTTGCACAAAATAAGTGTTAAACATTTGTAATATGTCGTGTTGATTTATACTCATACACCAGTAACTTTAAGAAAACAAGGGTTTTTGTTAAACAGAATTATTTGGCCTGTTTTGATTTGTTTTTTCTGAACAGGTAATATCCAACGCCACCAGCTATTGCTGCTGCAGCAACTCCCGCTGCAACGTATCTCAGGACATGCTGTTCTAGGATAAAAGAGTTCAGATTTATGGAAGCTATGAGAATACTCGGATGCAATTGTCAAATTTAATAAGAGCGGCCAGCTATTTCAGTTTTGTTATCCACATCTAGTTCTGCTTTATACAATTGAAAAATCCAGTAGATCGTATTCTCTAGCGTCTTGATGCAGCGCACGGTACAGCACTCTAAGTATCTCTTAAATTTAGATCCTCTATTCTACCTGGAGTGGCTTGGTATGAAATAGACAGTTGCAACCTGCACCCCGATTATCACTTTTGTCACAAAAGCGCAACATTGAAAATTTATGTTTTAACAAGCGCGGGTTTTGATTCTTTGCCTTGCCTTTCCTTATTGATATCCCCAAGTAAAAAACATAATTACATCTGAGATTCCCATTACTACCACAGTCAGCCACAAAAGAATATTTGACATGCGTCTATTTGTCATCTTGCCCAAAACATTCCTATCGTTGGCTATTTTCACCACCGCAACAAGGATTGGAACCGCTATTATGCCATTAATGACTGCAGTATATACCAGAGCCTTGATTGGATCTATGTTTGTAAAGTTTATCCAGAGTCCCACCAAGGTAGCTGCCGCAATTACAAGGTAAAATGCTTTGGCCTGTTTGAACTTTTTGTACAGACCCTGTCTCCAGCCAAATCCATCTGCCAACGCGTATCCGCAGGAGCCAGCCAAGACAGGTACCGCAAGGAGACCAGTCCCTATTATCCCAAATGCAAAAATGGTTTTTGCCATAACTCCACTGTATGGAAAAGTCTTTACGAGTGGCTCCAAGGATTTTGCAACATCCTCTGCAGTTGAGATATTTGTGATTCCATGTGTATTGAGGCTACCAGCAGCTGTGGTTATTATGAACCATGCAATGACTTGTGAAAATATCATCCCAATCGATATGTCCAGTTTCATCAACTTGACTTGCTTTTTTCCAACTTTCGGCTTGCCTTCCCCGATTTCTTTTATTTTGCCTTCTGCAACTTGTTCCTCGGCTTCCTCTGATGCCTGCCAATAGAAAAGGTAGGGTGAAATGGTTGTCCCAAACATTGCTACAAACATCATGGCATATTGCGGACTGAGCTCTACATGAGGAACAAATGTCGCCACAAGCAGTCGCTCCCAGTTACCGCCGACGATTATGCTCGTCAGAATATATGCAAAGAGCGATATGGTGAGATACTTCAGTCCCTTGACGTATTTTTTGTAGGGCACAGCTATTTCAGCGACAATAATTAGAGCAGTGAATCCGATCGTGGCTACTACCAATGGTACCTCGGGTACTATTAGCCTCACAGATGCAGACATTGCTCCGATATCAGCACCAATGTTGATTGTATTGGCTATCAAAAGGAGGCTTGCAAGCGGGACTGCTACTTTCCTGTTGTATTTTTTTCCTATAACGGCCCCAAGGCCGCTGCCAGTTACAATACCTATTCTTGCACATGCTTCCTGCACGGCAGTTATGAGGGGAAATTGAAACAGCGCAAGCCAGAGCATGCCAAGACCAAATTGAGCACCTGCCTGCGAGTAGGTCGCTATTCCTGACGGGTCATTATCTGCAGCGCCTGTCACCACTCCAGGACCAACGAGTCTGTACAGGTCTTTTGCGGAAAGACTGGTTTTGGCGCCTTGTGATTTTATATTCTCGCTTGTCTCTTCCGCCGTTGGCGTCTCTGCTATTGACTTTTCCTTATCAGGATCTGCCTTTTCCTCCTGTTTGGCAGGCCACCTAATTCTGTCCCAGTACAGACCTCCTTGGCCGTCTTGTCTTTTTTTTCTCGGAGTCAAAGGGACAGCAAACATGATGGAAAATACTATTTTGCAGTTTCAATTAACAGAGGAAGAAGATTCTTACAGGACATGGCAGTAGACGGTCTTGGCGCTTATTGTCGGCTGATCGAGAATCTAGTTGAGTTATGGGTATCTATCGCTATCAAGTAAACGGGTCGATGCAGACTTGTCTTGAGCGAAGCTGCAAGACCAGATGGATTGTCAGAATATGCATAGGTTCTATTGCCGTGTAGATATAATTGCATAAAGCCTTTCCAATCAGGCGGACCCACAATTACAGAGTTTTGCGCCGTGGAATTATTTATCAGGTAGATCGTAGAAATCATTTTGCTGTTATCTTTTATGTCGATTGTGTTAAACTGCATAGTGACTGGACTGAAATGCTCTGTATAGTGCCGCGTTGCCGCATAAAGTGGAAGTGGATTATCATATGGAAGCACCTCATAGGCCACAGATGTTGCAATAAAATATGAAAAGATGCCCAAACCCACAATGGTTGCATGATTTGTCTTGAGGCTTTCGAGAACTTTGATTATGCCATATATTGCAAAGATTGAAACGAATACCCCGAATAGTATTATCCACCTGTCTGCCACAAGTGATTGCGCCTTGGGGAATATGAGCCAGGAAAGCGATCCTGCTGCAGAGACAACCAAAGGAATCTTGAGGCAGAGTGCCCTAGCGCCAAGGGTGTCTCCATGCAATCGAAGACTTTGGCCCATCTTTGTATATCCTGCTATTGCAGGAATAATCAAAATGCCATTGATAGAGAGAAATAGAATTGCGAGATTTTCCGGGTTGTACTGGTTCGGCATCTGAGAGCCGGTTGGCTGGGTGCCTAAAGAATCAGCTGCGTTTTGAACAATCCACAGATTCTGACCTAGTACAACAAACATGACAAAAGAAGCTACTGCTCCAACTGATGCAAGAGCTGCCGCTTTGCTTTTCGCAATCATGGCATACATTATCAGCGTTATACAACAGAGAAAACCAGTAATCCTGTTGGTACCCGCGACAATAGCAGAGAGAATCAGTAAAAGGACAACAAGATGCAAGCCAGCTGATTCTTTCGGTCTGACTCGTCTTGTGTTGTCGATTCTTGGAATTAGACACAACATAAATAGAAACATGGCAAGTGCAAATACGTCCCGATGGAGATCCCATGTAGTGCGCAGGACTGAAATCTGGAGGATAACACCTCCTGCAAGAATGAGGCTCTTGGGAGATCCAAGTCCAAGTAGCGACCTACCGACACAAAACAAGGATGCTGATAAGGCACCAAAGATTACAATTGCAGCGCCGACCACCGTCTCTTGAGCTCCAAGACCGGTTGAGGCTGATATACTATGCAGCATCGTGACATAAAGCGGGAATTGCCCCCGTATGCTACCCCAGTCCTGATTAAAATTGGACAGCACTGGAATATAGTAATTCATCACATCATATCCTGTAGGATATGGATATGCCACAATTTCCGGTATTGCCCGCAAAACGCAGCCAGCTGTAAAGGCAATCATCATCCCAAGCTTATCTGAGAACAATCCTTCTACAAGCGAAGCTTGGCGGTATGATTTCAACTCAATATATGAACAAGATTGATAGTTTTTCTGCGTTATAGATAATTTTCAGCTGGTTTCTATAGCCTGTTCCTTATTAATTGACGCGATATTACTGCGGTGTAATTACTCAAAGCATAATATTGTTCTCCAGAGGCAATTCTTACCAATTAAAACAAGCCAGGCCGCCTTACCAAGCTTCCCATTGTCATTAAGCTTGTGCTCATTTTTGGCAGTATTCCCGTGCTATATTTCTGTGATGACTCCCTTTGCAAATGTCCTTTTTACGTAAGCAGAAAGCAAAACAAACTGTATTATAAGTGAAGAAAGCACCACACCAAAAGTTATCGTTCCAATAGTATTTTTGAGATCGCCTTCAGGTAGCGAGGCTGCAAGTGCAACAGAGATCGCCCCCCGCATTCCCCCAAGCACTACCACGTTTCTCCACATCAGAGGTATCTTTTCTTTTGCAAACTTGCTTGTCACAGCCAGAATGGGGTATACAGAGGCAGCGCGTGCCGCAAGTACCGACCCTAGAGCAATTCCTATTATCCAGAGATTCTGGCTTATCTTTACAACATCCATTGTCGATCCAAGGTACAGAAATGCCGCCGAGTTTGCAAAGAAGGCAATTATCTCCCAGAAGTAAAATGCCGCATTCTTTGTCCTTTCGCTTATGAGGTTTTCTCTTTTTATTGTCACATTTCCAAAGTACAGGCCTGCCACAGCGACAGCCACAAGTCCAGAAACGCCCAGTGCATTCGCTAGGGCAACGGAGCCGAAAACTGTTGCTATTGTTAGTGCAGTCTCAGATAGGGGTTCGTCCATCAGAGCGTGGAGCTTCTCTGCTCCAGCAGAGACTGCTAGGCCTACTCCTGCTCCACCCAGAAATACCACTGAAAAGTTGATTGCGACGCCAAGCAGGTCAAATTTCTCCGGCCCAGCAAAACCAAGACTGGAGCCCAGCTGTCCCATAGGCAATATGCCAGCGCCTACTCCCAATGCAATTACCGATGAAAAGGCAATTACGCCTGTAGCGTCATTGAACGATGCCTCAGATTCCATAAGGGTTGCCAACAGTCGAGGTACGGGGATTCGCTTGAATATTTCAATCACAATGGCCGCGTCAGTTGGGGCAATCAGCGCTGAAAAGGCAAACGCGGTAATAAATGGGAGGTGTGCAAAGTAGATCAAAAGATATCCGCCTATAATGGTAGCCAGAATAACTCCCAAGGTCGCAAGTAGTAACGCAGAGATTCTTATCTTCTTGAATTCTTCATACTTTACCTTCATCATTGCCTCAAAGATAAGGGGAGGAATGATGAAACCTATAACTAGCGTTGGATCAATTTTGAATTTGCCGGCGATATTTAAGTTTGAAAAGCTCATCAGAGAAATCAGGATGCCAACTCCCACCAGCATCATGGTATAAGGTACCTTCGACTTGGAAGACAGGACGGCTGCCGCAAATATCGTCGCCAGGAACACAGGAATGACGTATTCTGATGCAACTATATTTTGGCCGATGTCCCCCAGTGCCATCGCAGACTAGGTCTTTTGCCGCATCGAGTATAATAACATACAAGTACGATGCCTTGCTCTTATGCTCTATCGTCCTATTATTTTCGTAAATACAGACTTTACCTTTGATACACCCGGTATTGAAAACTCTCTTGCAATAATAACGGGGCAGTTGAGCTGATCAAGCAGGTGTAGAAAATATGTATTACTAAAGAAATTGAACTTTCCGATGCTAGCCCCTGTGACAACCAAGTCAGGCTGGGATGCGTTTATGGCACTCAAAATTAGGCTCGCTGATTTTCTCTCGTTTCGTTCTGTCGAATCTGAAAGATGTATTTCGCTAAATTCGATTCCGACATCCTGAAGGTACTCCTCCTTTGTCAAGTCAGCTCTTGATGCTAGACCGTTTTCCAATCTATCAATGTTTTGTCTATCATTTTCCTTTTCCATGTTTTTATCCTTCTTGTCAACTGTTAGCACATTGACCTTGAATTTTCCCGAGTGCTCAAGCCAGCTCGTCGCCTTCAGGACGGCCGAGGAATGGCTCCCACCATCATACAGCACGACCATTTTCTTTTTCTCAATATCGACTTGATCTTCTGATGAAATGGCCTGCTCGACCCCTGTGCCTGTAGTTCTGATGGCCAGAATATCGCAAGTAACGAGGGTCTGAAGCTTCTTGTTATTCCTGAGTGCTTCAAAGTCCATTATCACCATGTCAATGTTCTGCTCTTCTATTGTTGCTAGGATAGCCTCTGTTGCATCGTGGGATATCCTGACCAAGTAATGATTTGCAATGTCTTCCTTTTCAAGCATCTTTTCAAGTGGCTCAAATGACTTTCTGGCCATTTCGGCAAATGCGGTCCCAGCAGACAGCGGAGTCTGGTTTGGGACAGTCAGCACACGAAGAATATTTATTTCGCCATTATTTTCTTTGGCAATTCTTATGGCGTACCTCATGAGCCTATCTGGATTCTCCGGAGTATAAGGTATCAAGATCCTAAAGTCCTTTCTCTCCACATCACCTTCTGATGTAACTAGAGGGGCATAATGCTCGATCTCTTTTTTGAAAGTATATGTGCGATACATTACAAACCCAACAAGGATCCACAGCACAGCAATACCCCAGCTTAGAGGCTGCGTAACTAGCAGGTAAATCGCAAGACCAAGCTTCAGGAACACCCCTACAATTGGTATCACAGGAAAGAATGGAGTCTTGAATCCATATGAGAGCTTGTCACCGTAAATCTTGCGTATAGTTATGACAGAGATATTGACCTGTGTAAACAAAAGCAAAAAGATAACGCCGGCCGCGACTGCTATCTGGTCAAGAGGGAAAGAATAGGCCATTATAGCCATTATGGCACCAGATATCATTATCGCGACATGTGGCGTCTTGTTTTTTGGATGGATGGAGCTTAACTTGTGCGGCAGATTGTAATGCCTGCCCATGGCAAAGGAGACTCTGGCTGATGAGAAAGTTGTAGCATTGAGCCCTGCAAGGCTCGATACGATCCCACCTCCTATGACCACTAATGCGCCATATGGCAGAAACTGTTGTGCAGCCTGCATTACCCCAAGCTCTTGCATGTCTCCAACGAATTTCCATGCCGGTTTGTCATGAGGAAATACTGCTCCTATCGAAACAAATGCTACAAGGCAGTACATAGTTACCACCATTACAAGAGAGATAAAGATGGCTTTCGGTATGTTCTTCTTTGGGTTCTTGACTTCTTCGCCGGTCTGGACGATAATTTCGTACCCTTCAAATGCAATAAATGTAAGGCCCATTGCAGCAACGATTCCACTGATGCCGTTTGGCATAAAATCAGAAAAGTTTGCCCGCCAGTTTGGATGAGAGGACATGACCAACAGCCCGGCGACTATCAGGGCAAGGATAGTGCCTAGCTGCACTACCGTTACAATTACTCCTGTCTTGCCTGTCTCTGAAGTCCCTTTATAGTTAAGATAGGTAAAGCCTGCAACAGCAACTACAGCTATTAATTTGTCCAGCGGGATTAGCCCCAGCAGAGGCTGACCATTTGTTATGTCAAGCATTTTAAGCAGGTTTAAAGCAAATGCCGAAAATCCCACTGCATAGAGGCTACCTGCGACAATGTGAGCAAGCCAAGCCATCCATCCACTTATGAAAGCGTTTGGTCTTGGCAGACCTTCCCTGACCCATAAATACCCACCACCTGCCTCCGGCATAGCCGATCCCAGCTCCGCATAGCCCATAGCTGTGAAAAGTGTAATTACGCCGTTGACCACAAATGCAATAATAACTGCGCCGCCGGCAAGTGAGATAGCGGGACCAACAAGTACAAAGATAGCTCCCGCTATCATGGCGGCTATGCCCACCATAACGATATCCAGAAGGCCAAGCGACCGGACTAGCTGTTGCTGGTGTCTGTGGTCAGGTGACCGGGCGGGAGCCTGCCCAGAAGGATCGGACAAAATATATACACTAAATCGCTAGAAATAAAAGGGAATTTAATACTTTTGTGCAAAAGCAAAGCATGTAAGGAGCAAATGCTAGATGTGGATACCTAAATCCGCGCTATTGCGGCAAAATAGTCCTCAAGAGGCAAATCAAAATCTATAAAAACCAGATATCATTCCACTTGTCATTATGACAATGCCAAAGGGTTTCGGTTCCGCAAAATCTGGTAAAAGGAAATTTGATGACTGGTGGAAGACTGTTCCAGCTGACTTGAAGCAAAAAGCTCGCAGAGGAGACGAAGCAAACAAGCCACTGCTAAATCAGGTTAACTATGTTCT
>JAJPHM010000028.1 GCA_021325295.1 Nitrososphaeraceae archaeon | reverse complement strand
GTCCTTCTATACTTGGCTGACAGCATCTTTAGCAAATCAAATACTTCCTGTCCTGTCTTTGTATCTAGGTTGCCCGTTGGCTCGTCTGCCAATATTATGGCAGGATTGTTAATCAAAGCTCTTGCAATTGCAACTCGCTGCTGCTGTCCGCCTGATAGGTTGGTTGGTTTGAATCTGGCTTTGTCAGAAATGCCAAGGACCTCAAGCAGCTTTAGCGCCCTGCGCTTTCTATCATGTGCGCTCATCCCTGCAATAATTGCGGGAAGCTCTACATTTTTCTCGACTGTAGTCCTGTTAATGAGATTGTATGACTGAAAAATAAAGCCAATCAACATGTTGCGCATCTGGGCAATCTCATAATCGCTCAAAGAAAAAATATCCACGCCATTGATGTAGACTTTGCCAACAGTTGGCCTGTCCAGCGCGCCGACCATATTCAGTAACGTAGACTTGCCGCTCCCTGACGGTCCTACGATGGCTACAAATTCACCCTTTCTGACTTCAAAGTTTATGTTCTTTAATGCAACTACCTTGCCTGCTGAAGACAAGAACACTTTCGATAGGTCCTTGACCTGCATGGCCAGAGGCTCGGTGGAGTATGACTTTGAGGCTGGGCCGCCGCCTTGGATCATACCAGAGCTTGCCGGCTCAACACGAGCATGAGAATGCTCTACATCCTTGCTATTGTTCAATCAAATCAGTCTCCTGAACTATATATCGTATCAGTTCTGTGATTTTAATTATAAGCATTGACTACCCATGACACGTAACTTTGTTACGTGAATGGACAAACCAGTATTTGAGCTGGTCAAACCTGACAAGTAAAAGTAAAGGCACATCTACTAAAAAGCCGCAAGTTAAATCTCTCAGTCCTAACCCATTTGTATCGATATTGCGAGATAGATAGATAGATAGATCGTACGGTGGATTTCAGTAAAATTCTCTTGCTAAACTTGGCTCATGGTGTACGCTATACGTTTCGGTAGCCACAAGATCATTGCTTTTTATCGACTGTGCAGCAGAACAGGCAACTATGCGGACCAGCAAATATTATATAATGATCAGGGTTTCTCGCTTTTCAGGTATATGACATTATTGCAGAGTAATCCTATCGTCTTACGCGGGCATCTACGGCAAACATGACCTAAATTGGTACATGAGTATCGCGACAGGATTTACATACGAAAGGATATTCTTCTAAAATTATACGAATATGGAGAACTCAACCAGAGCAAGCTGATGAGCTATTGTGGCCTCAATAACGTAAAGCACCGGGAAATACTTGACGAAATGGTTGAAAAAGGGCTGCTGAACAAAAGCGAAGAATTCTGGGGAAATAAGGTCGTTATTAAATACAGAGTCTCTCAAAAAGGTCAAGCGATATTGCGAGAAATTCTGGAGCCATATGAAGCGCTCTTTCCAAGAAGCGAAAGTGCTGACCGCATAAATAACAAAGTTACCAAACCATTTTTAAGCGACAAACAGGAGAAAACATAGTGATGTCCGGCTCTGATAGAGATGATTCCAGTATGAACTTATTCAAGTTAATGGATGGAATTATCTATCAGCTGAACGCAACCAAAAAGCTATTCATAATCATGATTCTCACGGTTATGATACTTCCTCCTGTAGCCCTTTTCATAAGTTCACTGATAATCGCCCCACCCTTTGAGATGGTAGACAACCACGCGCCGCAGCGGAGCGGACTCGGCATACGGTTTTTTGAGCTGCGCATACTGCCCTTGGCCATATCTATAGTATGGCTTGGCATTGGTATAAGGCAATGGTTTGTGCTCTCGAAGTGGACGAAACGATATGAAACATACAAAAAGCTACAGCGCCAGATTGACGAAAAACTTGGAGGGGCTAACGATGACCTGTAATATGAAGCGTGGTTACACTCTGCTTTTTTTGCAGGCCTTGGATGGCCAGAGACTTGGACTCTGAAAGGTCAAAATATGCGTCGTGCCAATGTACGTCTGCTATCTGTCTTCATCTACAACTGAACTAACTCCCGGAGCATCAGGGCAAGGATAGAAATAGAATAATGCGCTGCGATATATGCGATAACGATGAGGCATTGCCGTTCAAATGCCGGTACTGCCACGGAAGCTTTTGCGGAGCTCACAGGCTGCCGCCCAACCACAGTTGCCCGTTTGTAGACGACTATATCAAGCAGCCTGCAAGAGAGAGGGAATACATAGAAAGGCTCCAAGGAAAAAGGGGCGCGCCACAAGAGCGAATGGTAGCTCTGCTCAAAAACACAGTCGTTCTCAGGTTTTCAAGGACTGAGCTGTTGCACCTGCTTATCGGCACTGCACTTGTCACTGCAGTAGGCATGTCATTTTACGGGTTCAGGCTCAGGTGGGATTTTCTGGCAATATTCATTAGCGCTTTTATGCTCCACGAGCTGGGCCACAAGTTTCTCGCACAGGCCTACCGTGCGTGGGCCGAGTTCAGAGTGCTGCTCTATGGAGCCGCCATTACAGCGCTCTCCGCTATTCCGTTCTTTCCGTTCAAGTTCATAGCGCCTGGAGCAGTCTTTGTCAGTGGAGAGCTCAGTGCCCGCAGACAGGGGAAGGTGTCGTGGATAGGCCCAATCATAAACCTTGTAATGGGGACGGGCTTTCTTGTCACTTATCTGGCAATCAATATGTCGGCATATTCTGCAGGTGTAGGCGCAGGATTTGGATTAGGATTAGGGAGTTTTGCTCCGCAGATTCTGCTAATAGGCGCAAGATTCAACGCTTGGATTGCACTGTTTAACCTCATTCCCTTCATGGGCTTGGACGGTCAGCAGGTGTTTAGCTGGAACAAGGTCGTGTGGGCTGTCACCATGGCGGCTGCAATTGGGCTTTTTGTGGGTACAGACTTGGCCTCAGGCGGAGGCATTCTGGGCTCATTTCGCAGAAGATTCTGATTCTACTGTTCCGCTCAGGCAACTAATCGGCTAGCTATGAGCATGTCTTGGTTGCAGGCCTCAAGGGCAGATCACTAGTTCTCAGATAAAAGAAATAATACTTCTCTTCCAACAGTTTGTATTTGTAACCTTAATACATAATTTTACCACATAGTATTTTTATAATTAATTTTTACTGAGGAATAAATAAGTAGATTTACTGAATGCAAGTCTTATCCCCATCGCTTGTCACCCGGAGCTGGACATGGTATCTTGTTCCAATGAATGCCAGCAGCAGCGGCATTTCAACAATGCTCTCTATCTATATTCTGCAGCTTGGAGGAACAGTCAGGGAAGTTGCCATTTCAGCATTTCTCTCAGGGCTTGCAGTGACATTTGGAGCGATATTCTGGGGCAAACTAATGGATGCTCTGGAATGGAGAAAAGTTATTCTGCTCATTTCTGCAGCTTCAATGGTCGCTCTGGGTTCCTCTGTTTACCTTGTACATGATGTGCCGGAGGTCATTCTTATCTCTGTACTAATCGCCTTCTTTACTGCTGGCGCAGGCCCCGTAACAAACCTGCTTGTCATGGAAAAGTCAGGAAAAGAGAATATGCTCAAGACTTTTAGCTGGACTTCACTCATCAGCTGCGGAGGACTTGTAATTGCAATGGTCGCAGGATACCTGTGGCTTATGGACCATGATGTGCGCTCCTATGCTGCTCTCTGTGCAGTAATGGCCCTTTCCTCGCTTGTTCTCACTATCTTGCTTGTCAAGTCTCCATTAGATGGCAAGGAAAAGAAAAAGGAAAGAAGAAAAGTAAGTTATAGGTCTGCGCTCTGCAATCTAAAGTCAGTCTCTTTCAGGACCGTCAAGCCCGCTGCATTTAGCCTGTCAAGTATGCGCAGCTTGCTGTCAAGAAAAGAGTTTTTGTTCTTCTTTGGCGTAGCGCTGTACTTCCTTTCTGGCAACCTGATCTATACACCGTACACCCCTTTCCTGAAAGAAAATAACATTACTGATTCGCAAGTCTTCTTGGCGTATACTGTATTGCATCTTTCCAAGGTAGTCTTTTTGCCCTTCAATAACAGAATCGTAAGCAAAAGAGAAGATGTAATGAGCCGATGGTCATATCTGCCGCGCATGACTGGTGCCGGGCTGATGACAATTGCAGCAGTCTTTTTTGCAGGGAGTCCATTCTCGGTCCTGGCATTCACACTTGCTGCATTTATCTTGGTTGACGGGATAGGATTTAGCCTCTGGAGCACCACTACAACGACTGCACTTCTGAAAATGATCCCTGATGGAAAAGGGGGGAATATGGCTGGCACTAACAGCAGCGTAACAGGCGCCGGTCAGCTCGTAGGGTCAATAATGGCGGGAGGGATGGCGGCATCGTTTGGTTACGGTTCTTCATTTATCCTTGGAATTGGATTCCTTGTGGTGTCGCTTGTACTGATGACCAAGTTCTTCAAGAAAAAAGCCCTGCCGACAATTCCGGAGAAGGCACCAGCGCCGCTACTGCCAGCGACAGCTAAGGTACTGGAAGTTACCGATAACTAGATAGGCAATAATTTTTTCAATTCTGCTGGCAAGTCTATCCCTACAAGTAAAGGGCAGTAACATACATGCTTGCTTGAAGGTTTTTCAGATAGAGAGATACAATAATCGCAGGTGGCGAGTCATTCAGTCATTGAAGTTAGTTAGTTGGTCGCATATGGCTGAAAGCCAGCCAACCAATATTGATCATTTTGGTTCTGGTTTGCAAACAAGAAGATGCTTACGGGAGATTCAGCAATTCAAATCTTGCTAACTGTTAAATTTTGTAAAAACAGTATAGAACCAAGCAAATAAGCATGTACGAGGGGAAAATTGACGTAGTCATAAGGACAAGAAATTCTGCCGAGATGCTAAAACAATGCTTGGATTCCATTTTCAGAGAAATACCTGTTCGCAAGGTGCTAATTGTGGATGGCGGCTCCACAGATGACACCCTGAAAATAGCTGGTCAGTACAGAGACTTAGAGGTTTTTATCAAGCCCGAGCTCAATCTGGGACAAGCTACGCAATTTGGTTTTAGCATGGCCAAGACAGACTGGGTTGCCATTATTGACTCTGATATGGTGCTAAATAGAGGATGGTTTGAGGAAATGTCAAAGTACATGGATCAGGCAGATGCAATAGAAGGCTGCAGGATAGAGCATTATAGATTCGACAGAATTCAGAACCTGACCAAAGTCAGGTACGGCGTGTTTGGACAGACCATGCTCAGGCGCAGCTGCTTGCAGAACCTTGACCTCAACCTTCCTCATGGAGAAGACGCCGCGACAAAATACTACTTTGACAGCAATGGCTTGAAGTGGCTAAAAGTAGAAAATTACTTGGCAGAGCATTTTCCTAAATTTGAGACAAATGTATACCGGAGAACTGGAACTCTTATGGGCGTTATCCCGCGCTATGTTCCAAAAAAGCAGCAGATAGAAGAGGGGCACATATACAGGAAGTACAAGATGGTGACATTCAAGGAAGTAATATGGAATATGCTTATCCGGAGCGTAGCAAGAGAAGCATACATTGCCTTCCGTACAAAGATATGGTTTGTCCTTGCCTACCTTGGGCTTATCTAATTAACTAACTAACCAATCAACCAACCAACCTGCCTGTAAGGTGCAAGAACCCATCAAGTGGCAGTCAAAAGCTCATGTTGAAGCTGCATCTGTGACATTGGACCACTTTTTCCTGATTGTCTTTGCGGTATTGATTGACTTGTAAGTCAGAACCCTGAAATCTCTGTCCAGTGCAAATACAATTGGAAAATATATAGCCGCGCCAAGCGCAGTATAGGCAAGAAGCTTTAGCACCAAGTGAAAAGTTGACGCATATGATATTGCCGATGCTCCAACCAGAATCAGAACCACCGCCATCACTGCTGTAGCACCAGAGTAGGTCGCAATATTTCGCCAGGGGAATTTGAATGTAATATTTGAGCGCTGCATCATTTTCCATTTTATCGCAAGGCCCGGTGACGATACACATATTGCAATTGCAGACCATGCAATGGCCATAGTTATAGGATCTGCGTGCACTGACTTGAGCCAGTAGAATACTACGCCAAGTGCGACAAGTGAAATTATGCTGCCAAAAAGAGTTATCTGAGGAACTGTAAAGAGCCTGCTTTTTGCATAGTCCTTGAACGAAGATTTTGTTACATCCACCTTTTCTCTTGCAGTAAGAACTGATTCAAAGATCTGATGGACCGAGCCTATGATAACTATTGGGACTGCAAACCATAACACAATATAGGCAGAAGCATAGTCATGGCCGAGCACAGAGAGCAGGGGACCAGACAGGATGAAAATTCCGACGCCCATTGGAATGCTAAAGAGCATAGTAAGGATCATGACATACCTTGACTCGCTTAGCATTCCACCTCCAATCAGCTTTGGATAGAGTGCAAACGTAAATGCTCCAGCATGCGATACCAGCGCCGCTATTACATTTGCAGCCCTGTAATATGCCAGAACCAAAGTTGAACCTGTGATTACTGTTACAACCAGCGTATCTACAGTGCCGATATAGCCTGCAAAGGTTACAAAGGCCGGAAGCCAGGCAAGGTGCAACCACCTCTTTACAGCTTGCCGGTCAAAGCTCCTTGAATAGATCTCCCTTGGCTGTGTGGCATAAAGAACCAGACACTGCGCCACCAGAGCAAACAACACCGCAGCTATTGCCACATTTACACTTATTCCGAGTCTAAAGAACGCAAATATCGCAAATACAACCTTGATCAGCTCAAATGTAATGAAGGCCAATCCAACTGATTGCGGCCTGGCAGCCTGGGATATGGTTTGCAACGTAATTGATAGGTAGGACAGAGGCACTTGGGCGATAGCCAGAATAAAAGATAGAAACTGGGCGCCTTTGTCTACATGCGAAGACGAAAGAGATGAGATTAACATGTACATTGCCATACCGCCTGCAGAAAGTATCAGCGAGAAAAGCACAGCAGTCGAAGCATGCCTTTCGCCTCTGGCAAGATCCCTTATAGCCCAGTAATCCACTATGACATTTGGCAGAACGGAATACGAGATTATGGAAAGTATAAGCTGCCACAGACCAAAATCATATTGGCTCAGGTTACGAGTTATCAGGGTGATAAAGATAAGGCCTGTAAAGAGGCTCAGGAGGCGGGAGCCAAACGATATAAAGCCAGAATAGCCTACTCTTATGCTCTTGCTCATTTCCGCTATTCACTGACCTCCGCAATATGCAGTCGTATGCAATGCGGAAGACTTGGCTTTAGCTCCAACAGACTAGAAAATATTTGATTAATTTTATGTCTTCGAGATAATTCTACTAAAAGATATTACTTTTACAGCTGCAGGAGATTGGTAGAACTTACTCGTTGCACGCGGACCGGCCAACGCTGATATTGACAGGAGATCTTAATAAATTGAACAGTAACTGTGTTGGCAGGCGATAAAATATCCACAGGCAGCGTAAGCGGCAGAGGCGACAGTTCTCCTATAATTGGTGGATGTCTTGACCTTGGTATATCCACCCCCGATGGCTATGTATTGGTTGCAGAGCAGATGTCGGAGCAGCAAGTTGACTTTGTAGTATTGATGGAAGACAGGCAGCCGGACTTTTTTCTGACATTTAATAGATTCAATCCTGAATCATTCGTGAGGCTAAATAGGCACGGGCCAAGCGCATACTACCCTACACAGAATGACCTCAGATCATTTGTAAAAGCGTTTCATGAAAAAGGCATCAGGATCATGTATGGATTCTGGGTCCATGAGAATAGATGGATAACCATGCGCCACCCAGAGCTTTTGTTGACAGACTGCACCGGGGCTAAATGGCATACAGATGATTTTGCTGCAGACTTTAACCCATTGCTGGATATGAACCAAGACGACTATGGAGTAAAAAGCGGCGAAAAATTTTCAGATCATGTCTGCAGGCAGTACTCAAAGATATCGGATGCATTTGGTTTTGATGGCCTCTTTCTGGGAGATGGAGGTATGGGCTTTCGCAGGTTCGGAGACGATACAGCAGGAGTTAATCGCTATGATTATAGCCACAAGGCGATAAGGAAATTTCTAAAATCCAGCTACTATAACGGCCACAGCAATTGTGCAGTACAGCAAGCCGGAAAAAGCGATACCCTGAATTACATTGATACTGCTGCAGACATCTGGTCAGCGCACTGGCAAGACTGGATTAAGTGGAATTGCTCTGAATGGGCAGAATTTTACAGGCGTATTGCAGGCTATGTGCATTCTTCTGGTGGCAAGCTTGCGGCTTATAGCTGCATGAACTATGGTCCCACTCAAGCAATCATGCATGGAGTAGATTACGGCCTGATTGCCCAAGCAGGCCTTGACTTTCTTGTGTTTCAAACCTATGATTACGCTTGGAGGCAGCATTTTGGCCTTGCTAACAAAGATGTTATGACAAACGTGCGTGAGCTGGCGTCATTGTGTGCATATCTATCAGGATCTGAAACAGAGGTTCTCTTTACTGCAGAAACTGCAGATGAAGTAGAGAAATGGAAATGTCCCCTAGAGCATACACTGAATCAAACAATGCGATATTCTGCGGCAGGACTCTCCCTCCAGCATCTAGAAAGCTCTGGCAGGCAGGAGAATTACAAAGCAGCGTCACTATCAGGTGCTTTTATTGTCTGGCTAAACCATACACCTTTTGAAGACATTGCACAGATACGCAGAGCCGCTGGCTGTGCTTGAGCAAGTGCACAGGAAAACTAGTCAGCAGATCGCCAAACTCACTTTGCAATTAATTAATTGGTTGATCGATTAGAGTATTATATTGTATTATATCATGCTAATAGAAGAAGATTAGGAAGCGCTTTTAAAATTACGAGAACTACTTTGCAGCTGAAGCCAGGCATAGCGCAGCCAGGAAGGAGCAGTATAAATTGGAAAAGAAAGCAGAGTCTATGGACATAGAAGAAGAGGACAGAAGGGGGACAGGTGCAAAAACGATTATGCAAGGCGACGAGCCAATAGACGTTGTCATCAGGACAAAAAATTCGGAGGAATTTTTACGACAGTGTCTAGAGTCTATATATGCCGAAATTCCTGTCGGCAAGATAATAGTAGTAGACGCAGGGTCTACAGACAGGACACTGGATATTGCCTCTTCATTTGACAAAGTCGAGATCTATGTCAAGCCGGAGCTTAACCTTGGGCAGGCCACAAAATTTGGATTTTCCAAAGCCACAACCAAGTGGGTTGCAGTAATTGATTCTGATATTATACTCAAAAAAGGCTGGTTTGAGGAGATGAAAAGGCATATGGATGGAGCCGATGCAGTGGAGGGTTGCAGAATAGACCACTACAGGTTCGACATGCCTGTAGAATGTACAAAGCTAAGATACGGAGTATTTGGCCAGACTCTAGTAAAAAGAGACCCTGTGCTTGGAATAGACTTGGATCTTCCGCACGGAGAAGATGCTGCAATAAAGTTCAATTTCGAAAAAAACGGCATGGAGTGGAGAAAGATACCAAATTATCTGGCAGACCATTACCCAAAGATACAGGATACTACATACCGGCGTACCGGCACGATATTCAAGCCGATGGCAATTTACATCCCAAAAAAGCAGCAGATAGAGGAGGGGCACATATACAGGCAGTATGAAATGATAACCAAAAAGCAGGCAATAGCAAGGCTAGTAATTCCGCCTATCAGGGATGCCGTTCGTGCATTCAGGGCGAGGTTCTGGTTCTGCCTTGCATATTTAAGGATAATCTGAGATTCTCCGCTACCGCTTATAACCAATGAAAACATTGCTTTTTTTAGAAACTAAAATTGAAGATACTTGTAACCGGAGGAGCCGGCTTTATCGGCTCAAGTATTGCATCAGAGCTATCCAAAGACAGCACAAATGAAGTCATTGCTTTAGACAATCTGTATCTTGGCAGAGAATCAAACCTTCCAAAACAAGTCAGGTTCATCAGAGGCTCAGTCATGGACTATAACCTTGTTCTGGATGCCGTAAAGGGCTGTGACTATGTATTTCACGATGCTGCCATGAGCTCCTCTCCAATGTTCAAAGATGATCCCCGCGACGGTGTTGACGCAAACGTCATTGGGTTCATGAATGTCATGGAAGCTGCAAAGAGAAACAATATAAAAAAAGTAATTTTTGCATCCTCAAGCTCGCTGTACAATGGCCACATCGCTCCGTTCAAGGAATCAAGGCCTATTTCGCCAAAGACATTCTATGAGGCCTCGTTTTACTGCAGGGAAGTGCTGGCGAGGACATATTATCTTGAAAATGGATTGAGCTCAATAGGCCTAAGATACTTCAGCGTATACGGACCAAACGAAAAGCACAAGGGCAAGTTTGCAAACAATATCTCGCAGTTCCTCTGGGATATGATACAGGGAAAAAGACCAACCATATACGGTGATGGAACACAGACCAGGGATTTTGTATTCATTAAAGATGTAGTACATGCAAATATTCTGGCTATGCAGTCGGACAAAGAATTTGGCATCTATAACGTAGGAACTGGAGTGCAGACTTCATTTAACAGTATGGTCGAAGCCATCAACGCTCAGCTTGGGACAAACATATCGCCTCTGTATGTCAATAATCCAATCAGGAACTATGTGCAGGACACCATCGCAGATACTTCGCTTGCCATGTCTGAGCTTGGGTTTCGGGCTGAATGGGGCCTCGAAGATGGAATAAGAGATCTTGTCGCAAGCATAAAAAAGGAAAGCTTTTCGACAACCCCTGCTGCCGCATAGCGATGATGGTCAGGTGACTCATTCAGATTGCTGCTGGTTAGAATGTAACGCGCATGCCTGTCCCTCTTTTTTACCTGCTTGCCCATGTTTTGCTATATGTCCATCTGTATCTATGTTGCAACAGCACTGCTGTCTGTTCTGCCCTTGTAGGACTGAGATTCGGGCTCCTGAATCTGCATAGCGATCCTTCCTGAATCTTTTGCAGAAAGAAGGCTCTGGACAAAGTCATTTGCCCTCTTGATCCACTCTTTCTCTTTCTCAGACCTGAGCAAGGCAGCATGATCTGCCAGCTTGTCTCTGTTCTGCTGCACTACTCTGACTGCTTGGACTATTTGCTGGGGAGAATTGTCAGTATATACAGCTCCTTTGCTAAAGTATCTTTTTAGCGGCAGCCAATCAGAGGTTATCAGTGGCTTGCCTAGTGCAAGAGCCTCGTATGCCCCTGCAAGCATCGTCATATCCCTTTTTGTAAGAACCATTAGGGCATCTGCTCTTCCGAGCAGTGCAAGGTAGCTTTCTTTGTCAAGAAACCCCGTCAGGGTTACGTTCTCTGGCTTTATGCTCAGATCTATTTCGCTCTTTGTGCTGTCACCTGTGATGTAAAACTTTACGTCAGGCAGCATTTCAGCTGCTTGCATGATCTCTGCTATTGGCTCATCAGGAGCAAATGAGGATATCACAGCAACTTTGAAATTAGTTCCGAGAGTATCTTGGCTCCAAGTCCGGGCCATATCTGCTGGTTTGATATCCGGTACTTTGTCTTCCAGCACAACAGGAACAATCTCATAATTGTGCAATACATAATCCCGAAGTTCTGCATTAGTAACCAAAACTGCTACAGCTTTTCTCATCACCAGCCGGTGTAGCCACCTTATGTAAGACCATGGCCTGCCAAATGCGGCCGTATGCGCATCGACAACGAGCATAGTCTGCATCTCTGAAAAGTACCTGTATATTAGAACAGCAAGAGCGCAGAACACCGGCGGGTCTTGACATACGACAAGGTCCGGCCTTTCTCTTTTCAGAATCCGGAGGCTCTGTGAAAAGAGTAATGGGTATTTTATCGGTGCGTAGATCTTCCTCTTGAACTTGTAAGTTAGCTGATAGAGCCTTGCATTCAAAAGCTTTGCGAGGCCCTCTGCCCTTGGACTTGAGGGGGCCCAGACCAAAAAGACAGCCTTCCATGCAAGGGTTTGTATGGGCGCACTATCTCTTGGCTGCCCTGCACTGCCCTCGCTTACGCTGTCTCTCTGCCGGTATGCTCTATCCACGCGAGAACATTCTATTCTAATCTTTTACGGGTTTGACAAAATAAGACGTTACAATTAGAACATAAGAAAAATCTCGCAAGCGGCTTTAGTAGACTTTGCAGTAAAATGAGTTCAGGCAGCAGCCGATCCTGATCTGGTATATGCAGGCAACTTGAGCTCCTTGACGCTGTTGTACGAATCTATAGTGCCGATATCCCACCATCTTCCCTTCAACTGGTATCCGTAGACATTGTGTTTGCTTGAGAGCCACTGGATAAAGTATCCTGGCGAGTCGGTATTGTTGCCTTCGCTAATATACTTGTCTGTCCTTTTCATATCGCCAGCAGGGATCAGATAAATGGATGTTGCGATCAAGCTGCCTCTTGTGGATGCTGATACAGGCTTTTCAACAAACTTGACAATCCTGCCTTCAGAATTTATTTCAACAGAGCCAAAATTGTCTGCGGATTGCTGGCTGTCATTGGGGTAGAGGGCAACAGATGTAGCCCTGCGAGCAAGATAAAAAGACAAAAACTCGCTCAGTGTATCAGTAAAGAGATTGTCTCCTGCGACAACCAAATAATCGTCTGAAGGATGTTTCTTCCAAATGCTGGAAAGTGCGCCTATCGCACCAGGCTTGTTCCAGTCGCCTTCACTTTTCTCAATTTCTAGCTCTATATTCTGGTTAGCAGTGTGCTTTTGCAGCCAGGAGTGAAACTGTTCCTCAAACTTGCTGTTGGCAGATACAATTATTCTTTCTATGGATCCTAGGTTCTCTATTTTCTCTATTATATAGTCTATAATCGGTATTCCGTCAACAGGCAGTAGAGGTTTTGGCACATATTTTGTCAACGGATATAGGCGGGTTGCATAGCCGCCAGCCAGCACAATAGCCTTCAACAGAAGTCAGTATTACATAATTGTTGAAGATTAAATTGAGTTTCCATTGGTGTAAATTAAATTGGCTTGTTCCATCATCAGTCAACGCTGAATAGATTGCTTAAATAGCGTCGCAATAAGATTAGACTTGTTATCGGAATGTCTGATAGTGCAGGGCTAGTTGCTGTCGCGGCTGCTGTTATCGTGGGGCTTTTCGCTTTATGGATAATAGTCTCCATTCCTGTATGGATAGCAGCAAAGGTCCTGACGCTTGGAAAGGCGAGGTTTACAAAAGCTATGCTAGTAACGGCAGTGGGGCCAATAGTTTATGCAATCGTGTTTTTTGTAACTGCCGCATTACTGACGTTTACATTTGGAGAGAGATCACTGCTGATTGCATTATCATTTATCATAGCATTTGTGGCATGGATAGGAGTGTTCAAAAAAGGCTTTGACACCGGCTGGCTAAGGGCCTTGGGGATTGCGGTGCTGGCTACGATTGTCTTTGCAATTGTAGGAGTAGTAATTACGCTGATACTACACGCCTTTGTTCCAAGCGCGCCGCCGATAACACCATTTCCTCTGCAGGGTGCCTGAGATGCCATGCATCTATATTTTGAATTCTTTTTTGTATGATATCCGAATCACTGGATAGCATAGACCAATGATAAGCTAGTCAAGATAATTGCATACAGATGCTTCTCTCTGCTGTCGCAGCTGCCATGCATCTACTGTTCTGTCTTTTTACTGTAGAATTGCTCAATTCGGTCAATAAGAGATTGCAGGTCTTTTGCAAGAAAGTCTGGCTGAATTTCCTCTGTTACTGCCTGAACTTCTGGTGTTGCATGGGCTACCAGAACAAGTTCTCCCTTCAACCTTGGTTTTATTGCCTTTGCCGTGGAGGACAGAAACTGAAGCGATCCTTCGCCGGATGAAAAAATGCATATCACCATTAGCCCTCTCTTGTCCCCCCAGAGCTTGGCTATGAACCGCTGAAAATCGATATCAAAAAATGGATCAATATGATCCTCAACATTTCCTATGTATGCTGAATTCCACCCAAGCATCTGAAAAGCCACAGCAGCGCTCTTTGCTATGTGAACCATATCCTCAGAGCCTGCCACAGATACAAGATGGGCTCCGGCTTTTACCTCCTTTGGCCGCACATTGAATTTAACCAAGTCGATTATCTCGGAGATAATGTTCAAAAGAAATATCCTCTCTGTTTTGTCAAGCTTTCCTCTGGCGTATAGCTGGGCAATTGTATTTACTGCTGGCATAATAACATCTGTAAGAACCCTTACAGGAAAATCCGTGGAATTAATTGCGCTGATTACGATTCTGCGTGCTTGATCCTCCTCGCCTGACAGAACTGCACTAACCAGCTTTTGCTGGATCTGCAAGTAGTTTACGGGAAATTCAATATCTGCTACGCCAGTTTCAAGAAACCAGATGTTCACGGACCCTACCTTTTTTTTCTTGACAAGTCCCATGGTATACAGGATATCCAAGTACTTTGTAATCGTCATTCTGTTCATGCCTGTCTTGTCAGCAAGTTCTATTCCCGAAAGCCCGGTGCTATAGCTTTGCAAGACATCTATGATCTTGCGCCTGACCTCGTCTAGAGTGTAGCGCCTGTACACAGCTTTTCGATACTATCGGGAGTTAAAACCTTTTTTAACTTAATTTGGTTGGCGTTTCTTCTTGAATCCCTAGCAAAGCGGCATTTCTTTGGATTACTAGTAGTAGCTATGTGTACTTTGACATGGGTATTCTCGATTCTGTTAGCCCAGGCGGTGCTTTCTTGTTGCGCGCATCTTCCTTGAATTTGAAATGAGATCTGTGAGAGCGTTGAATGCCTTTCCTATGTCTCCCATTTTCACAAGCATAATTGTGTCTGTATAACAGCTGACCGTATCCTCAATGTTTATGTGCCTTCTGGCAAGCTGGTTGTAAAACGCTATTGCACAGCCGGGAGTTTTTATTATTTCCTCCGGACTGTGGACAATTATAGCCGCCAGGTCATCCTCTACTTCCAGTACATCATCTGGAGAAAACATGGCTTTAACATCATCTAGCAGAACATCATCAAAAACTAGGGTAATGGACAGTATACTCTCCGAGACGCTGATAAAATTATCAACGTTCTGGGTCAGAGCCTTGGCCACTTTGTCTACCGTCTTTTTGCTTTTCTCTGCAGATACTTTTGCTACATCTGTCCTGACGCTTATAGTACTGCCAGCCAGAATTGAAGCTATTGGACGCTCCGGTATGTCATAGTCTTTTCTAGAACGCTTGAGTGCTGTAATTATGCTTTCTATGCTTGTGCTCTTGCTGAGCATCTTGTCGACCTGAGGTTTTATAATGCGGGCAAGTGCGCTGATATTGCAATAGTCCCGCGCAAGAGAATCTTGAAAAGATAAGTCATTATTTACAACTTCTTTGACCGCATTGGTGATAGATCTCCCTGTGACCAACAATAGCCATTTTCACCCTGATTTAGGTCATTCCTGACCAAAAAATATAAATGTAGTGGCAGAAAACGCAACGGGTATTCATGGCCAAAGACAAGGTTGTTCTTGCGTATTCTGGCGGCCTGGACACTTCTGTCTGCATCAGGTATCTGCAAACACTGCACAAACTTGATGTAATTACTGTAACGGTAGACTGCGGGCAGGACGACGACTTTGTCGAGATAGAGAAGAAGGCAAAAGCAGTAGGGGCAGTCAAGCACGTTTATATCGACGCCAAAGAGGAGTTTGCCAGAGATTACATTATCCCTAGCATCAAGGCAAATGGGCTTTATCAGGGCAAGTACCCGCTTGCAACCGCCCTTGCAAGGCCTCTCATTGCTGCAAAGGCCGTTCAGGTAGCAACCGCCGAAGGCGCAAAAGCTCTGGCGCATGGCTGCACGGGCAAGGGAAATGATCAGATTAGATTCGATATTACAATGCGTGCTCTGGCTCCGGGGATTCAGATAATTGCTCCAATAAGAGATATGAACCTGACCCGGGATGTCGAAATAAAGTTTGCCAAAGAGCAGAACATACCTATCAGCGTTGAGGCGAAAAAATACAGCATAGACCTGAATCTATGGGGGAGAGCAGTTGAGGGTGGCAATATAGAAGATGCCTTTTTTGAGCCGCCGGAGGATGCATTTCAATTTGTTAATCTGCATAACGACAAGGCCGGATACCTTGACATAGATTTTGAGGCTGGCGTGCCAGTGGCAGCTGACGGCAAGCGCATGGACATTGTTGACCTGATTCAATACGTAGGTGACAAGGCCGGGTCCTTTGGAGTTGGAATCGTTGATCATATAGAAGACAGAGTAGTGGGAATAAAGTCAAGGGAAGTCTATGAAGCCCCTGCTGCAATTGCCATCATCGAGGCCCACAGGGACTTGGAAAAAATGGTCCTCACAAAACATGAGCTTTCCTTCAAGCGGCTCGTTGATGAGCAGTGGAGCTGGCTTGCCTATTCAGGCCTCTGGCAGGACCCGCTTAGATCTGATTTGGATAAGTTTATAGATGCGACACAGATCCGTGTTAGCGGAAAAGTTAAGATAAAAATGCATAGAGGTTCCCTACGCGTTGTAGGTAGAGAATCAAGATATTCACTCTACAAAAATGATCTGGCAACATACGCCGCTGGGTCAACATTTGACCAGACTCTGGCAAAAGGATTTGTCGAGCTGTGGGGGCTGCAATCGGTGATTGCAAATGCGCTGACAGCGTCTTCTTACCACAATCAAGACAGAACTTTGGCTGCAGGCCAGAGCAATAGGTCGGCAACAAGTGGAGAAAACCAGACCATGGCAAAACGAAAAATCAAGGAGGGAGAGAGAACAAGATGAAAGTAGAATGCCAAGAATGTGGAGCCGAGATTCCTGTCCCAGAAGATGCCGTGGCAGGTGAGATAGTCACCTGCCCTGATTGCGGAGGAGATTTTGAAATCGCATCAAAAACAGGGGACAAGGTAAGTCTAAAGCCGGCAGAAACAGTGGGCGAAGATTGGGGACAATGAGTTGAGTCTAATTGGTGGAAATCTGCGTACTTTATGACAAGGTACGCTTTGAAGAAAAGGCCCTGTACGACAAGGCCTTGAAGATGGGCATCAAGGCACAGATCATTGATGCCAAAGCAATTACCATCAGCACAGATAGCAAAAAGAAAGATTTTCTGCTGGGAGACGTCATACTGCAGAGAAGTGTCAGCCATTACAGGGGCCTGTACCTCACCGCATGCCTTGAATTCCTTGGCTTTTCTGTAATCAACAAATTCAAGGTTGGTGAAATATGTGGCAACAAGCTTGTAACATCGCTGGTATTGGCCAAGCATAAAATCAAGACCCCCAAGACTACATTTGCATTCAGTGCAGAATCTGCTATGGAGGCAATAGGCAAGACTGGCTTTCCGCTTGTCCTCAAGCCAATTGTAGGCTCCTGGGGCAGAGGAGTATTTCCCTTGCGTGACGAAGAAGTAGCAAACATGATTGTAGAAATGAGAGAAGAAAATGATAGCCCACTTGCAAGAATTTACTATGTGCAGGAAATGGTCAAAAGACCTCCCCGGGACCTGAGATGTATAGTTGTAGGGGATAGAGTGGTTGCCGCCATATACCGATATTCCGCAGAGAATGAGTGGAGGACAAATGTGGCTCGGGGCGGAAAGGCAGAGCCGGCTCCAATTACAGCCGAGCTTGAGGAGATTGCCCTGAAAGCTGCAAAGGCCGTTGGTGGGGGGATACTGGGAGTCGACCTGATGGAAGATAGCGAAAAGGGTTTGGTTGTGCACGAGGTCAACAATACAGTCGAGTTTCGGGGGGCAGCAAGCGTTTCAAATGCAGATATCGCTGGCGCGATGGTGGAATATGCCATAAGCGTGGCCAAGAGGTAATGACCACGAACGGCCATAATTGACCCAAAATAGGTCATTCCTGACCAAAAAATATAAATGAGGATTTCCTTGGCAAAACTTCAAGAAACATGGCTCAGGCCGATTATTGTTTACGACGAGATTATTGTACCGCAGAAAGCGGCGTGCACTCTGCTGCAGGAAAGGGCTGCTAAATGAAAGTTGGAGTTGTAGGTGCGTCAGGTTATGTAGGCGGCGAGCTTTTGCGCTTGCTTGTCACACACCCAAAAGTTGAGGTCAGTATGGTGACATCCCGACAGAAGGCAGGAGAGTATGTACATAGAGTACACCCAAGCCTGAAAGGCTTCATAGATATTACCTTCTCGCCAATGGACATGGACAAATTGTCAAGCTCTTGTGATCTTGTATTTACTTCTGTCCCGCACGGCAAGGCAAACAAGATAGTAAAAGACCTGTATGACAGAGGAATGAAGGTTATAGACCTGTCTGCTGATTTTCGCTTAAAAAATCCGAAAGACTATGTCAACTGGTATGGGTGGGAGCATCCATTCCCGGAGATGCTGTCCAAGTCTGTCTATGGTGTGCCGGAACTTCACCGCGAAGAAATCAAGAAAGCCCAGCTTGTCTCATGCCCCGGGTGTATGGCCGTTACTTCACTTCTTGCCATAAAGCCCCTTATTGAAAATAACCTCATAGACACAGGCCACATTGTGGTGGACAGCAAAATTGGCTCGTCTGGCGCAGGCCAGAAGGCCAATGCCGGAACGCATCATGCCATGCGATATGGCGTAGTCAGGCCGTACAAGCCTGCAAAGCACAGGCACACAGGTGAAATTGAGCAGGAGCTTTCCTTGATAGCCAAGCAAAACATACGGGTAAGTATGAGCCCGCATGCTGTCAATATTGTCAGGGGCATCCTCACTACGAACCATACCTTCCTCAAGCGAAAGGTGGAAGAACTTGACCTGTGGAAAATGTATAGAAATTCGTACAAAGGCGAGCCGTTTGTCAGGCTGATCCGCGACAAGAAAGGGCTGTACAAATTCCCAGACCCCAAGTTCGTAGTGGGCTCAAACTTTTGTGATGTTGGGTTTGATATAGACGAGCATAACCAGCGAGTGGTCGCTCTTTCTGCTTCTGACAACCTGATGAAAGGCGCTGCAGGCTCTGCAATACAGAACATGAACGTGATGTTTGGCTATGACGAGACCGAAGGATTAAGGTTCACACCGCTGACACCAGTATGATAGTAATCAAGATAGGCGGAAGCGTGGTAGATGGGCTGCACCAGACAGCCCTTGCTGACTTCAAGTCGCTCTCAGATAAAGGCAAACTGGTTTTTGTGCACGGCGGGGGAAAAGAAGTCACAAACACTGCCAACAAGATGGGAAAAGAGCAAAAGTTTGTCGTATCCCCGGGCGGCGTCAGGAGCAGATATACAGACAAGGAGACAGCCGAGATATACACAATGGTCATGTCAGGCAAGATAAACAAAGTTATTGTAGGTATGCTTGTACGAAATGGGGTAAGGGCCGTAGGCCTGACTGGAATAGACGGAGCAACCATGAAGGCAGAACGCAAAAAGAAGCTTATTGTGATCAATGACAAGGGAAGAAAAATGGCAATAGATGGAGGCTACACTGGCAAGATAAGCTCAGTCGACCCATCACTTATCAATACAATGCTGGATAGTGGCTATGTCCCTGTAATCTCACCCATCGCTCTGAGCGAGGAATTTGACTTTCTCAATGTAGACGGCGACAGGGCTGCCGCATACGTTGCAAGCGCACTAAAGGCTGACAAGGTGGTCTTTATTACAAACGTAAATGGCCTGATACTCAATAACAAGCTGGTAGACAGAATGACAGTCGAACAAGCCCGCGACGCTCTGCCAAAGATAGGGTTTGGTATGGAAAAGAAGGTTCTTGCCTGCACCGAGGCCATTGATATGGGCGTAAATGAAGCAATAATTGCCTCCGGCCAGGTGGAGAACCCTGTCTCGTCTGCGATCGCCCACAACAATTGCACAGTGATTACAAAATGAACGGCGAAGACCAGTACCTGGCGAACCTGTACCAGAGATTCCCTGTGGAGGCAGAAAAGGGCAAGGGTGCAAGGTTATGGGATGCATCGGGAAGAGAGTTCATTGACTGCATGGGCGGATACGGCGTTGCCCTCGTGGGGCACTGCAACGATAGAGTGGTCCAAGCAGTCAGGGCCCAGGCCGAGAAGCTCATTACATGCCACATGTCTCTGTACAACCGGTCAAGGCTGGAATTTCTGCAAAAGATGGCAAGCATATCTCCAAAAGGATTGACCAAGTTATTTTTCAGCAATAGCGGTGCCGAAGCTATTGAAGCTGCCCTTAAATTTGCACGCAAATACTCGGGCAAACCGGGCGTGATTGCAATGAATGGAGCATACCATGGCAAGACATTCGGTGCCCTTTCAGTTACCTATAACGAAAAATACCGCAAGTCGTTTATGCCACTCTTGGAGGGAGTCAAGTTTGTGCCATACGGCGATAGCTCAAAGCTTGAAGGGGCAATCGACGACACTATAGGAACAGTTATTCTGGAGCCAATACAGGGTGAGACTGGCATAATCGTACCACCTGACGGCTTTTTACAGCAGGTCAGAGAGGTCTGCGACAGGCGAAATATTGTCCTTGTATTTGACGAGATACAGGCCGGCCTTGGAAGGACTGGCAGGATGTGGGCCGGCCAGAACTGGAATACGACACCGGATATCATGTGCCTTGCAAAAGGCATTGCAGGAGGTGTGCCCATGGGGCTTACACTTGCCAAGCCAGAAATAATGGATGCAATGAAGCTTGGAGAGCACTCGTCTACATTTGCAGGCAATCCGCTTGCATGCGCTGCCGGCTCTGCGACAATTGATGCGTTGACCAAAGACAAACTTGTAGAAAATGCTGCCAGCACTGGCAGAGCATTCAAGGAAGGTCTGCTGAGATTGAAAGATAAGCACAAAATAATCAGAGATGTCAGGGGTCTTGGCATGATGCTTGGAGTGGAACTGCGCTTTGAAGTAAAGGATGTATTGCTTGACGGGATCAATAACGGCCTGTTGATGCTGTACTCCGGGAGGAATATCATAAGGCTGCTCCCGCCACTTGTAATGGACGAAGCAACTGTTGCTCGTGCACTTGAAATAATGGATACGGTACTCACTGGTGAGGAAAGGAGACGGAATGTCAGTTAACGTCGATGAAGTGGACGAGAAGATAATCCGCATATTGCAGGCAGAGTCGCGCAAGCCATTTGTGGAGATTGCAAACGAAATCGGGCTGTCCGAGTCAGCGGTAAGGAGGAGGGTAAAGAACCTGATAGATACAGGGATCATAAAGCGCTTTACCATTGAGCTTGGGGCAAGCGACAAGACAAGCGCCATAACGCTGATCTCGGTAAGTTCTAGCGCTGATACCTCTGCTGTTTCTGCCAAGCTCATGAAGCTCGGTGGAGTTGAGGTTGTTTATGAAATCACAGGGCAGTACGATATTGCCGCTATCATTGCGGCGCCGGCTATTGTGGAAATAAACAAATGCATAGACGATATACGCAAAATAGAAGGCGTATCCGACACAAACACTGTAATAATATTGAAGACCATGCGCTAGCTTACTGAAACCCCGTGCAAGAAGGTATTCATATAGGAGATTAACTCTTGTTTTGCAATGTCAGGTAGATCGCAAAAACCTGAAGATAACCAAAAATACAGAGAAAACTGCGGAGATATACTCGGTATTTCGCCCAAGATCCGTTATGCCGGGATAACCAACAAGTTTGGCAGAACACTGGCCGGTAGGCTGCGCCAAGGGGTTATACCGCTGCTCAAACCTGACGAAGCAAGGAACGAATATTTTATTGAGGCCACCAGAAACGAGCTCCGGCGAAGCTTTGAGAACTCGATAGGACCAACAGAATATACAATCACCGAAAACGGCAAAGTCAAGATACTCACAGTGCCTAGCGGAAATATCTTTTATTATATCACACTAGATAAAGATACTACACCGGCTGAAGTTTCAAAAATTGTCGATTCGGTAAGAAAACTGGTCCGCCAGACCGGATAATGTACATAGTTTTAAACACAAGCCGGATCGGATCGTTTTTACCTTCTTGACTTTCTTTTTATTTTGCAAAGGCCTTTAGCTTGCCTCGCATCTCTCTATCTTTGGATATGGCAGGATGAGATGGATCTACGAGAATAACCTCATACCAGAAGTATCTGCCATCTTTGTGCAGGTAGTACGAACCCATTACCTCGAGGTTTGGAAACTTTTCATTTACCCTTCTCTCGGCGACTTTGCGCATGTTTATCCCTTGCTTGATGTGGACTACACCTATGTGCTTTGGCCTCCTTCCAGCTACCGGCCTCTGCTTTCTCATGCCCCCTCTGCCCACCCTTGCCCTCACAACAACAATGCCCTGCTTTGCTTTGTAGCCGAGCCTCCTAGCCCTGTCAAGTCTACTTGGCCGCTCTATGCGATGGATAGTGGGCTCTGCACGCCATGCAATGGCCTTGGATTTTAGCTCATCAGAATTTGTCTTCCACATTTTGATCCAGGTCTGAGCCATATAACTTCGCATTGTCTATCTACCTACTCTACCCTACTCCATGTCAATTTTAGCGCCCCCTTAATATGGATATGGATATTTAGCTAGCTAGTCTACCATGAGGCACTGCAGACTGTTTTTCTTCAGTTTGGTTGCGATAGGTAGAGTAGAATAAGATTGTCCCCTGTAGTATTGCGGTTGATTGATCAATCAGCCAATACAATCAGCAGTCAAGATTTGACTGCTTGGTGAACAAGCCACCGGCCGCCAATATCAGGTCAGGTTGAATCAGACCACACCGCGGAGTATCTGAATAATCTTTTCAGCTATTACAGTGGATGCAAGCTCTTGAGCTTCCTTTGTCTGCGCCCCGATATGTGGCGTGCAAATAAAGTTAGGCAAGCTCAAAAGGTCCTTGGCAGTTGGAGGTTCTGTTTCAAACACGTCAAGAGCTGCCCCGGCGATCCTGCCTTCCTTCAGCACATTGTACAGGGCCTTTTCGTCAATGACATCGCCTCTGGATGTATTTACGATATATGCAGTTGATTTCATCTTTGACAAAAGATCTGCATTGAACATGTGTCTTGTTTCCGGAGTTGACGGGACGTGACACGAGATAAAATCAGAGCTTTCCACAAGAGTCTTTAGGTCAGTCACGATCAGTCCGACTTCTCTGACATAATCGTGGTTGATGGGATATGGATCGTAACCAATAAGGTTCATCCTCATTGCTTTTGCAATGCGGCCCAGATTTCTGCCAATATTTCCCACTCCTACAATTCCAAGATACTTACCCTTGAGTTCTGTTCCCATGAGATCCTTTTTTATCCAGTTTCCCTTCTTTGTCTCTGCATCAGCCCGGGGGATGCTCCTTACAAGTGAGATCATAAGACCAATAGCCAGCTCTGAAACAGCATTTGTGGCTGCTTCGGGTGCATTTATTACCCTGATCTTCCTGGATTTGGCAGCCTCTGCATCTATATTATCAAGGCCAACTCCTACGCGAGCTATAATTTTTGCATTATTTGCAGCTGAAATTACCTTTTCGGTAACTTTGGTTCTGCTTCTAACTACTATTACGTCGTACGTAGCCACAGAAGATATCAGCTCGTCTGGCTTTATCTCGGGCCTGTAGTCGACTGTCATGCCAGCATTCTTTAATGCATTAATGCCAGATTGATCTATAGCATCACAGATCAGAACCTTGCCTGCGACTTGCATATGGATGGGAGGATCAAGTCCAGTACTAATATAATGTTTAGCCATCTGCGTTACATCATCCATATCATATCATATAGGGCAAAATCCGCCAGCAAGCTTTTTGACAGGCAGGATCTTCCTCTTTCCGTACTGTCTTGTCGTCAGGAGACTCTACAGAGCACGGGTTTATTGTTCGTATATCTGACAAATCCGAGATATGGATATACGCAAGGCGGTTCCTCTATGTTGGCATAGAAAGAAAATGGGCCGCCGGGTCAAGGTTGGTCTTTGTGAAAAAAATCACCTCAAATGACGTATTTATGGGCTCAGGTACTGTAGACCAGATTCAAGACCTCGGCTTTCTGCAAAAAGATGAAGCAGCAATGTGCCAGAAAAATGGCTGGCACAAGAAAATTATTTTTAAAAGATTGGCAAGGTATCTGCCTGCTATACCTCTATGCGGTAGTTCTTCCCAGTTTCTTTCTTTCTTGATCTATAACAGGACCGACAGCAAAAGCCAGACCAAGACTCAACAAGATCAAAACATCCCCCTGCACGGCTTGCCGATAACTCACGCAGATATTCTAAAAATTGAAGGCCTTGCAAAAGCCATCATAATATCCTGAGCCAATCAATTTATTACTAGCCTACAATAGATTGCGTACTGTATGTCTTTTAGGGTTGACAAGGACTCGCTCGGCGACGTCAAAGTTCCAGCAGACGCCTATTATGGTCCCTTTACAGCAAGGGCAAAAGAGCAATACCTGGTGACAGGCAGAAAGGCTGACTGGAACCTCATTGCAGCATATGTCATGATAAAGCGCTCAGCTGCCTTGGCAAATAAGGAATTGCGGGCTCTTGATGGCACCAAGGCTGACGCAATTGTAAAGGCATGTGATGAAATTCTGGCCGGCAAGTTCAGGGATCAGTTTGTTGTTGAAGAGATCAACTCTGGTGCAGGTACTGCGTTTAATATGAACTGCAACGAAGTCATTGCAAACAGGGCTCTGGAAATACTTGGAAAAAGCAAAGGCGATTACGAAACGATAAGCCCAAACGACCATGTAAACATGTCGCAGTCAAGCAATGACACGTTTCCCACCGCGATGCATGTAGCTATACTTCTTGACCTGAATAAAGTCTGCGCTGCTGTAGATCAACTCATAGCATCTCTTCAAGACAAGGCAAAAGAATTCCAAAACATCGTAAAGATAGGCAGAACACATTTGATGGATGCCATACCTGTCACACTAGGCTCAGAGTTTGAGGAGTATGCCTATTCTATTTCACAGGCAAGAAATGGGCTGCTTGACGCCATGAAGAGACTCAAGTACATAGGTCTGGGCGGAACAGCAGTCGGAACAGGTGCCAACACGCCAAAAGGCTACAGGGAATCAGTTACAAAATACTTGTCAGAGATATCCGGGCTTGAGCTCAAGCAATCAGAAAATACCTTTTATCCTCTGCAGAGCAAACTGGAAGTGGCAAACTGCTCGTCTGCGCTTAGAAATCTTGCAGTCGAGCTAAACAAAATGGCAAATGATCTGCGCCTGATGGCCTCCGGCCCGGTGGCGGGCCTTGCCGAAATCCTCATACCAGCAGTCCACGCTGGCTCGTCGATTATGCCAGGCAAGGTTAACCCTTCACTTGCAGAATGCCTCAACATGATATGTTTTAACATAATAGGCAACGACGTTTCAGTAGCATTCGCTGCACAGGCCGGCCAGTTTGAACTCAATGTTATGCTTCCGGGTATGTTAAAGTGCATTCTGGACTCAACTTCAATGCTGAGGAACTTTCTTCCGATATTTGCCCGGAATATGATTGATGGTCTGCAGGCAAACGACAAAAGGCTCGAATCGTATGTCTACCGCAGTCCCGTACTTGTTACTCTACTCAATCCTCATATAGGCTACCTCAAGGCTGCAGAGATTTACAAGGAATCTCTAAAGACAAACAAGAGCATAAGGGAGCTGGTTCTGAGCAAAGGACTAATGACAGAGGAAGAGCTAGACAAGGCTCTTTCAAAGGACAATATCCTTGGAAAGAGCTGATTAGGCTAAACAAGGTAAAATTGGCGCCAGGTTAAATCAACAACCTGGTCTATCTTAGCTTAGGTTGCTTCATCAGACTGGTGTGGGTTGCTTGTTACGACTTCTTTGACCGAATATAGATTGCTATCCCCGCTGCAGCTGCCGAAGCTGGCGTGACATAATAGAGCATCAGGGTGTCAAAAGGCACAATTGGTTGATTTGGGTTACCTGTTGATATGTCAAAGTTTGCCACAAGCGGAGTGGTCTGGTATTGCGTATCGCCGTTTAGTCTTGCATCCAGAGTTACTGTATAATCTGTTGTGTTTTGGAACCTGTATGGTATTGTAATATCGCTGAATTCGTAGAATCTGTATGGAATCTGATCAACTATCTTGCCTGTATTTTTTTCCTTGATGACCAAGGCCACATATACATTGTTTATATTATAATTGTCCTGCAGGATGCTAAAGTTCAGAGTCGAGTTCTGGCCTGCCACCGGTGGATTTGGATAGGGCTGGAAGACTATCTGGTACTGGCCTACGTTCTGTATCACTCCAAAGAAATGCGCATAGGCCAGGTTTGTGCCAGGCGCAAAAATAGGCACTCCAGCAAGGATAATGACAAGTGCTACAAACAGGCAGAAAGCTAGAATCCTGCTAATATTCGCTCACTTTACCAATCCTAGATTAGCCGGTACCCGGCTAATTAACGTAAACCATGTCCATCTTGCAATTTTATTTGCTGCAAAATGATCGTGATATTCGCTACTCCCAACATTTTAAAGCAGGAAGAGGCAGAGATGTCCCGATGAAAAGGCAGGTGGCTGTTCTGCTTTTGATGTCGGTACTTGTTCTTGCATCTTTGACAATCCACCCTGCCTTTGCCGACCCGATCAAAAATTCTTTTCGTCAGAGAATCGGAAACTACCAGATGGAGATGGCTACCGACCCACTGAGACCACTTGTCGGTCAGCCCGTAAAGATAATGCTGAGAGTCGCAACCATTGATGGGCAGGACCTTGTGGATACGCCGATACTGATCAGAATACTGAAGGACAACAACGAAGTGACGCGCACAAATCCGATACTGATCCCGTATGGTCACTATACATACCAGTATACTTTTACAAGCGAAGCTACCTATGCAATCGACATTGACCTAAACGACACTCTGGGAAACGGAGATACCATCACCTTCGAGTTTCCAGTCAAGGTCGCACTCTACGATTATACCTTGCTATCCTATGTAGGGCTAGGGGTTACTGGAGCGGGTTTTGCAGTAGCACTTCTTGTGTACAATAAAAGAAAAGTACAGAAAAGGGCAGTCAGTGATGCAGGAAAAAAGTAATTCTTTTTTTATTCGATAGAAATAGAAGAAAAGAATTACTTGAAGTTCTTATAAGCTTTGGAGGCTTGATCTATACTGTGAGCAGAGATAACGCTGCCAGCCATGAAGAGGCTGTCAATGCTTCATCAGAGCGAGCTGTCAAGCGAAGAACAGAGGCAGCTGCATCATCAAAGGAGGATGAGGCTTACGAGGTAACGTCTGCACAAGATCAGAGCGTATCTACAAAAGCAAAAGAGGCAGGAAGATCACTCAAAGATCTTGCTTCGTCAGCTAGCAGAAAGACCCGGGCAGTTGTTGAAGAGAAAGCTGGAAAGATAAAGACACATTCTGTGGATTTGAATGCAGCGCTAGATGCCAAGGATATACGTAACCTTGGATCTCATACTAACAAGCTCAGTGCAGAGTTTGAAGAAGCGATAGTGGAGATCAGAAAGGAACCGTATGGCAACCAAGCAAAACTCTTGGCCAGTTACAAAAAGTTGCTTGAAGGACAGCTTGCTGTCGTTGAGACAAGGCTAAATCTTGCAAGCCGACTAAAACCGGGCAGCTGAGCAGGTTATGCAGTAATAATAATGGTAGACACGTAATTTCTCGCAAAAAGATCGCATTTAATTAATAGATGCGTCTGGCTGATTTTCATATCTTCTCTATAGCAATGCAGTGCAAGGAAAGATAGGACATTCAAGTCACTTCTTTCCTCATGCCCTCTACCTTATTCTACAAGCAGCTTGCTTGTGATGTCCTTTACTACTACTGATTTTATATTGACGAATTCTTTTATGCCGAATTCAGAAAGCTCCCTGCCTACGCCAGAATGCTTTATTCCACCAAACGGCAGCCGCGGGTCGGACTTGACCATCTCATTGACTGAAACAATGCCACTTTCTATCTGTCTTGCTAGTCTCATGCCTCTGTCTATATTGTTTGTCCAAATGCTTGCTCCAAGACCAAATTCAGAGTTGTTGGCCTCCCTTATTGCTTGCTCTTCATTATCTACAACTATTATGGGAGCGGCTGGGCCAAATACTTCTTCTCTTAACACATCCATTTCAGGTGTAACATTTGAAATAATTGTGGGCTCGTAAAAAAAGCCATCTCCTTTTAGCTTGCTACCACCGGTAAGTATATTGCCGCCTTTTGTTCTTGCGTCTTCTACCTGTTTGGCAAGCATATCCCTCTGGCTGTCTCTCACAAGGGGACCTACAGTGGTCTTTGGGTCAAGCGGGTCCCCTACGACTTCTGATTCAGTATTATCGACAAACAATTCTGTAAATCTGTCGGCCACTTCCTTTACTACAATAAATCGCTTTGCTGCTATACAGCTTTGCCCCGTGTTGAGTAGTCTGGACTGCGTTGCCATGTGTGCAGTCTGGTTCAGGTCTGCGTCTTCTAGGACTACAAACGGGTCGCTTCCTCCAAGCTCAAGTACAAACTTTTTCAAATTCTTTGAGGCAAGCTCTGCAACCCTTCGGCCGGTATTGACACTGCCTGTTACTGATACTGCATCAATATCAGACTGGACAAGCGCCTCTCCAGCCCTGTAGTCTCCGATTATAGATTGAAAAATATTTTCTGGAAAGCCGGCATCTCTGAATGCTTGCTCAATCTGCAATGCGCTTCCAAGGCATACGCTTGAATGTTTCAGTATGCCGACATTACCTGCAGTCAGTGTTGGTACAGCAAATCTCATCACCTGCCAGAACGGAAAATTCCATGGCATAATAGATGCAATTACACCCAAGGGTTCAAATGATACGAAACTCTTGCGGAACTCTGTCGGGATAAGCTCGTCCCTGAGGAATGCCTCGGCATGCTCTGCATAATAATCGCAGACCCAGGCACATTTTTCTATCTCTGCAATCGATTGCCTTATGGGTTTGCCCATCTCTTCAGTAATCAGTTTGGCATAGTCTTCCCTGTTCTTTCGCATAACGCGCCCAAGCTTTCTCATATAGTCTGCTCGCTCTGAAATATCCAGCTTTTTCCAAGATCCCAGAGCAGCTCTGGCATCTTTGACCTTTTTACTGACCTCATCTGGTGCTGTGTTGTCGTATGTGGCGATGACTTTTCCTGTTGCTGGATTTATTGTCTCAATCTTGCCATCAGGCATGACATACATTGTGAGCAGGCACTAATAAGTCAAACCAAATGTTGCATGGAGTACGTTGGAGCAAGAGCAAAAGGCAATAGGAGAAAAAATGGAAGAAACAAAAGCAAATTAGCAAAAATCCCGCGGGCAGGATCTGCCCCAACTGGCCGGTTTTGGCCATATTGTTTGAGCCTGCGACTCTTCGGTTACTGAAGTTGTGCGCCCGATAGGCTGCTTCACGTGGTCAGCTAAAACCCAAAGCCAACATCTACAGCCGAAAGCTCTACCAGGCTGAGCTACCGCGGGACACTCCCGTTTGTTGCAAGAATGGTATATAATCGTGACTAGATGTAAGCCGTGGCTACTGAACAGGTCAAGTCATACGGAAAAGACTACCAGTCGGTAGTACAGACAACCCTGCAGAGTAGAATGTGCCGCAGGCAGATAAAAGGTCAGTATAGGTATCTTGCTATATCAAATGAAAAGTATGAAATGATTCTGTCTGCACCTGCTCTCCTTATTGATGCAACCAGCTGTACCTTCCAATCCTCTTCGTCAATCCAGCCACGCTTGGAGGCGGCTTTTATCATAGCGTACTCTCCACTTACATTTTGCACAGCCACAGGGATGCTAAATTCCTCCTTGACCAAGGAGACAAGGTCAAGGTAAGACATAGCCGGCTTTATCATCACGGCATCTGCTCCCTCATTGATGTCAGCTTCTATTTCTCTGAGCGTCTGGCTTGGGTTGGCGTAGGACACCTGATACGAAGATTTGTCTATCTGGCTTCGCTTTCCTTCAAAAAATGCGGTCGATCTGAATGGAGAGTAAAGTGATGAAGCATGCTTGGACGAGTAAGACATTATCTTTACACCATTGAATCCTCCTGCATCAAGGGCCTTTCTAATTGAGAGAACTTGGCCATCCATCATGGAAGACGGAGCCACCATGTCTGCACCTGCTTTTGCATGGCTTGTTGCAATCTGTGCCAGAATCTTTAACGTCTTGTCATTATCTATATCAAACTCTTCTCTGTTGGCTTTGCTTACGTTGCGGCCAGCAGTGACAACTCCACAGTGACCTGACAGGTTGTACTGGCATATGCAGACATCAGTTATGACATAGATCGCGCTGCCAAATTCGGATTTTATTCTCCTTACAGCCTTTTGCACAATTCCCTCATCGTCAGCGGCAACTGACCCCGCTGCATCTCTCGATTCAGGAATGCCAAAAATAATTATCGACCGAATCCCTGAATCAACAATAGCCTGGACTTGGTCGCTTATTTTTTCAGGCGCCCAAAGTTCAATCCCGGGCATCGCGCCGGGCCTAGAACCCCGCCTGCCTTTTTCCTGTACAAAGACTGGCAATATTAGGTGCTCTTTCTTTATGCCGCACATAGCAAGTATTCTCCTGTATGCTTCTTGTGCACTTTCACCTGTCATCTGTGAGCCTCGCTGCGCACGCTGCTCTTTGCGCTGTCTTTGCAAATAATCTGATGTGCCTTGCACGGAATATGAATGAATAGTTTAGCCTTGATAAAGAACTATAAAGGCCGCCTAACCTTTCAGCTTGATTGCATAGAGTCAAGCAAAAAAAGTTGCTGCCAATCTACTTCATGCCGTCACACTATCACAAGCTTCATTAAATATCCAATACTATAGCAGGAACAGTGCGCCAGCTGACCATTGGTATACCGTCCTATAACGAACAGAAGAATATACGCAGCCTCCTTGCGTCGCTTGAATCACAATATCTATCCGGCTTTGCAATTTCTGAAGTGCTGATTTCTGATGATTCCTCTGACAACACTGCAGATATGGTTAGGGATTTTGCGACAAAGTCGTCTCTAAATATTAAACTGCTGCATCACGAGAACAGAAGGGGTGCAGCTGCAGCATGGAATGAGATTTTCAGGGAAGCAATTGGTGAGATTATAGTGCTCTACGATGCAGACATAATACCTCATCCAAACTGCACACATGAACTTGCATCTAGTCTGGACAATAGCAAGGGAATTTCTCTCTGCGCATCTAATCCATTGCCTGTTCAAGTAGACGGCATAGCAGGTAGAGGGGGAAGGTTTATCTCCAATTGGTTAAGGGCTGCCAGAAGAGCAGGTCTGTCTCAGTATACTGTGATGGGAAGGGCATTGGCAGTTGATTCAAGAATAGCAAGAGACATCATAATCCCTGCGGATGTCATTGCAATCGACCTTTATTTGCAGTGCATGGTGCTTGAAGCCAGGGCAAACGTGGTGTATAACGACAGTGCAATAGTCTACTTCCGGCCTGCGGCAAATATGGCAGAGATGGCCTCTCAGATTATAAGGGCTGCAAATGGCCATGACCAGCTTCAGGCCCATATCTCAAAGCTGGAAATTTCACTTCCATCACGCGTAGTGATTGCACAGGCTCTCTGTCAGGCTGCAGCTGACTTGCCCGGTGCCCTCTCGGCTGCCATTGGATTTTCACTGGTACCATATTACAGAATCAAGCTATCGGGAACAAATTCTGCAAAATGGCACACAGCAGAAAGCTCAAAGACAATCGACTATGAGAGACTACGAGCCAGCTTTTCTTCTTCTTGCTAACCTAAGGGCATATGACCATAAATAAGCAACCAACCGACCATAATACCTGTTCTGATTACTTTAAGCCAACTTATAGTATATATCACAGTTCCAGTATCTGAAGGTCGGTGGGGTTGACCGGCAGCAGGGATAGTGTTGGCTATGTATGCACGCCACATGGAAAGCAATCAGAACAGCTGCTTGATTATTGGAAAAAAGCCGAGCATATTGGAGAGATCTACTTTGTCACAGCCACTTTTGCCGAAGAGAGCATACCATACTTTCCAAATAAGGCCAACCACTATATTCTTGCATCATTCACAAATATCCAGTCTGTCTTGGATGACATTAGCAAGCATGGGATGGACAGACTTTCTTTTATGTTCAGCCTGAGCAGTCACCTGTTTGAGCGTACCGCTGAAAAACTCAATTATATCTCGCTTTACTTTACAAAATACGCTTACGACGACGGTGAGATGGGCGACCTTGCAAATGTCATCGCAAGGAGAGACAAGGTAAAAAAAGCAAGCCTTGTAGATATGCAGATACTGGCCAGCGAGCAGCCCAAATTTACTTTTCCATATTCGAAAAACCTGATAGTACTGGAAGTCGAAGGTGAAAGGACACATCAAAGCGACCAGAAATATTGCGAGCGGACAAGAAGAGACGTCGCCAGAAAGGGAATCTCTCTGAATAATCTGGTTAGCTTTTCTATTCTTGAAAAGCTAAAGTAAGGCAGATAATAACAGCAGTAAAAGAAGAGAAGGACAGGAAAGGAAAAAAGGCCGGAAAGAGAATAGCAGCATTGGAATAAAACAGACTTGATGTGCTTATAACTTTAAATAGGATCTTCTTCTCTAGCCTCCTGATAAATGAGTAAACCAATGGACCTTGGAGCACTTAAAATAGGCTCCTACATTATAATCGATGGAGAACCTTGCAGAATAGTCTCATATGACCACAGCAAGCCTGGCAAGCATGGATCGGCGAAAGCAAGAATTACGGCAGTCGGAGTTTTTGATAACAAGCCACATCCATTTGTAGGACCAGTCTCTACCAAGGTCGAGGTTCCACTCATTGACAAAAGAAACGGCCAGATAATTTCAAAGACTGGAGAATCACTTCAGATAATGGATCTCGAGACCTTTGAAGTATTCGAGACTTCAGCGATTGAGGATGAAATCAGAGACAAGATACAGCAAGGTGAAGTTCAGGGCCGTGAAGTGGAGTACTGGAAGGTCCTAGATAGAATCAAGATAGTAAGGGTAAAAGGATAATCCCGTGCTACCCATGTGTTTCTGTGGGTCGTTCCTTTTTGCCACCATGCTTTATTAAACGACACTGCCAATTTCGTATAGGATGCTGATGAAGTATAGGAAGAGCCGGCTGAGCTATAAAACAAAGAGCATCAAGATAGGATAAAATGATGAGGATTATGAGTTGCTGAGGCATCCGCGCTTTATGGTTTTCTTCTTTAAATTAAAAAGTAAAGTTGCATATAGTTCTAGCTAATATACTCATTCATGGTAGAGATTATCCCGGAGCTGGAGCTATTGTTGATAATCTGATCTGCGCTATTGTACGCTTCAACAATAATAGTTATGGCAAGCGACGGATCTGCTAAAAGAGGATAGCGCTGCGAGAGCAGTTTGACGGCCGTTGATTTTAATTATGGGTCTCATAGAAGAAGGTAGCCCGTGAGAAATAGTCATGATTCTTTCTTTATTAAAATTTTTTAGATGATTCCGCTGATTCTGTGAGCTATTTTGTTCTAGGGTTCAGCGAGCAGAGACATCTGCCATCATGCTATGATAGGTTGGATACATTGGCTTGATTTAACTTGATCTGATTTAACTTTATATCATTCCGAAAAATTAGAAGAAAAACAACTGTGGTACTTTCCATTAGCTGGTAGTTGCCACATCTTTGGGTTTGTAACTATTGTTGCTGTTGCTCAGCAAGCTCTGCTACTGCGAATCTATTTCCTACGCTGGTGATCTTTACCTTTGCATTCTGTCCGACTTGTCCATTTTTGACAAAAATTACAAATCCTTGAACTCTGGCAACGCCATCACCTTGTCTGCTCTTTTCAGTTATTTGCACGTCGTATTCTTTGCCCATTTCTACGGGCTTTGGAGCGAAGCTACCTCCGTAGCCGCCTCTTCTTTCGTATGACATAAGTAGGTATGATCGTGGAATACTGGTAGTAATATAAACGATGTGCATATACAAAAGAAAGACAGGCAGGATAAGTCATGCCTTGTATTCAAAGCCTAGAAAACCTAGCGAGACAGATTTACGCTGTCTCTACTTTCTCTATATCTTTTTTGAACGCGGATTTACGATAGAGTCAAGAGCGTTTCCGATCAGCACAAAAGCAAGGCCCGTAATAGCTATCATAAAACCTGGTGGTGCTACCCACCACCAGACTCCACTTGCTGCAGCACCTGCAGAGTTTGCATCATGCAATATCTGGCCCCATGTTGGAATGGATGGGTCTCCGAGGCCAACAAAGCTCAGGCCCGCCTCGCCCAAGATGGCTGCAGGAACTGAAATGGCAATGCTGGCAAAGGTCAATGGCAAAAGTTGCGGAATTATGTGCTTGAAAATTATCCTGATATCCGATTGACCCATCAGCTTTGCAGCTTCTACGTATTGGAGGTTCTTTATCTGCAGAGCAAGGCTTCTGCTTATCTTTGCCATGCCTACCCAGCCAAAGATTACTAAAAAGCCTGTAATGAGAAAGATACTTCTGCCGATTGCAACAGACATAATTACAAGAAGAGGCAGGGTCGGGAGCGAATAGAACACGTCATTTATCCTCATCAGTCCCTCATCGGTTCTCTTGCCTTTGTAGCCAGCTATGACGCCATAGACAAGACCGATGAGAACAGAGGCTATAGATACAGTCAGGCCGATAAAAAGAGCTACAGGCGCTCCCCATAAAAGACCGATAGCTAAGTCTCTGCGTGATTCATCTGTGCCCATAAGGCCATAGACCTTGCCTCCCAGAACAACTCCTGATTTTTCTACTGCATCTGAATTGCCAAAGAGATAAAACGTCTCTTTGAACATGTACTTGCCCTTCAAGACCGCGCTGTGCTGCAAGTCAGAAAAGATCATTATCTCCGGCCTTGAAGCATCCTGCTGGTACTTGAAGTCACCGTAATAATTGCGCAGGTTTTCAGAAACTTTTGGGTCAGAGGAAAAGACCCTCGCCGAGGCTTCATTTCCGCCGGTAGATTGCGATGGCGGCAGGGAGAAATAGTATATCCTGAATGTTTTGCCGTCCGGCCTTGACACATCCACCTGCAGTATTGGCGGGGTACTTCCATATTTTACGTCATATGGCAGCATAAAGTCGCTTGGGTACGAGTCATAGTCAAAATCAACGGTATACGTGTGAGTCACCAGGTTTATCCCATTCAAAGAGGACCTTGACACTGAGGCATCGTTTGGATAAGACAGGATTATGTGCTGGGGGGCTTTGGGGCCAAGTATCCCAACATTGGTCCAAGACGGAGCTGCAGACCTTGGATAATCCACCCAGTAATTTGGGTTGTTCCACTGCCTGAACGACTCCAAAGGGATAGCTATTGCTGCATAGAGGCTCATTGCGATAAGAACCGCAAGTATGCCTGCGCCAGCCATTCCTGCCCTTGAACGGCGAAACTCCTCGACTATCTGCCTTCTTGATATCACTTCATTTGTTGTCGTTTGCTACAATCACCATTCTTTTATCTGGCCTGTTTGTTTGCAGTACCTTTCTTTTTTCATTTTCTCAGCGCCGCCATACTATCCGACTTTTACTCTCGGATCAAAGTAGCCATATACAATGTCTGCAGCAAATACAGTCAGCACAAATATAACAGTCAGCAGATATGTCACACCAATGATTATAGGGTAGTCAAAAGCCCCTATTGCGTCATAATACAGCTTGCCCATTCCCGGCCAGTCGAAGACAGCTTCGGAAAGAATTGCTCCACCAAACGATGCTGCAAGGCTCAATGCAATGACTGTTACAATCGGAGGGGCTGCGTTTTTCAAGGCGTGAGAATAGACTATCTTTTTCTCGGAGATGCCGGCAGTTCTCTTGGCCTGAATATAGTCTTCGTTTAGGATTCCAACCACAAAAAAGCGCACAAAATAGGCCCATGACCCGAATCCTACAAGCACTATTGTTATCAGTGGAAGGAGCATGTGATAGAGAAGGTCTATGATATACGACGGATCTGAAGGCTGGGTAAGCGGAGTAGAGCGCGCTGGGAAGATGTGATAAGCAAAGGCAAAGGCAAATATCATTAGCATCCCAATCCACCAGATTGGAAAGCTGCCGCTGAACACAGCAAATGCGGAATTTATCCTGTCCCAGACTGATCCGGCCTTGCTGGCTACAAATGCTCCTACGTAAAGCCCTATAGCTGATATTATGATAGTAGATGTAGTAAACAACAGTATCGTGTTGGGCATTCTTTCCAGTATGATATCCCTAACGCTGGAAGACCCGGACGAGCTTGTAAAAGAATTGGATTTTCCAAGATCGAGGGTCATAACCTTAATCATAGTGTTTCCAAATCTCTTGGGAGAATACCATGGCTCGTCTAGACCAACTGATTTGATCTGTTGTTCGATTTTTACGTCAACGTATTTCCTGTATTCGTCAGTTGAATGAAACGTGATCTTTTGCTGGCTTACTTCCTCTTTGACACTGGCGTTTATAGAGTCTATTAGAGTCTTGTCCATTGTCGAACCTAGGAGGGCTATGGTAAGTGTTAAAGTACTGAAAAGCACAATTACAATGTTAATTGATCGAGTTATCAGAAACCGCTGGAAGCCCTGCAACCACGTCTGACCTAGGCAAATGTGACAGGGGCACGTTATTATAGTCTACCGTGATATGTCGGTGATCTATAGGTCAGTCAGTACTTTCCCTCAGATTGACCTGAATACTCTGGACTGCTAGGGAAGCCGCCAGACTGGTCTCGATTGGACTGGACTGGACTGGACTTGTGCCAAAGGCCTCAAACCTCCTGCCACCTCAACTAGAAGAGCCTCCTTCTAGTTGCTGCAATTATTCCGCCGAACACTGCTGCCATCAAAACAAGTATGCCTGCCGGAAATTCCGGGGTAGATGCAGGATTAGAATTACCTTGACCGGTAGCCAGTACAGTATTGACATAGATATCTGGTCGAAATGCCTCTTTGCTATATGCAAATATTTTCAGAGTATTGGGTCCTGACGATAGCATTGCAGTATCGTTTCCGCGCAATGCAATTTCAAACTGACCTGTGTTGTTTGTCGGACGGCCTGCCCCTTCTACCACTACTGCTCCGTCTTTATTTGACAAAAAATACTGCACGAATACGTCGTTGCTTGGCTGACCGTTCACCTCTATGCTGGCCTGTATTGTAGAGGGCTGCCCCATAGTAATGACGTCAGCGACATTTACGCCTGCTATGCTTGCAAGCTTTGGAGACTCAAAGGACGAAAAGTGACCTTGCTCAAAGGGGTATGATTCGTCTCTGAATGCCTTGATGGTAATTGTCCCGCCTGATGGGTTAAAGTTATCAAAGTAAAACGGTCCGTTACTTATCAGTGCGCTGTTATGCTGCTCTATCCAAGCTATGCTTGCATCATAGCGCTTGCTTGCTTCGCTTGCATTTACTAGACCCTTCAAGGCAGGCGGTATGTAGCCTTCGTTTTTCATTTTTTCAAGCTCATCCTTTATCATGCTGGCGTGCCCGGCAGTGATAAGCGATAGCTGGTCGATATTCTTGGCCCCTGCTTCAGACTTTGAATAAGCAACCTTGCCATCCTTTACAAGCCTTTCAGTGGCGGCAGTTATCTCCCACGGCTCAACCGACCAGACTGAAGCTTGGTCGGCTATCTCCTGACTGTCGTAGTGCCACAGGTCAATGTATGATACGAGCCTGCCATCAGGCAAAAAGCTTATCCCTTTCAAAAGAGGAACTGTCACCCGTGCCTGTGCAGCGTATTCCGGATCTACAGACGTATCGTTTTTGCTCCACTCAAAAGGAAAGTAGTACGAGTATAGTATGTCGTTTCTGTCCATCATGATCCCGTTGTGCCATTTTGAATAAAGCAGAGTGTACGTGACTTTGCTCTTGGCAGTAACATTATTCCCTACAGCCTTCCACTGTTCAAGCGTAGAGTTCCAAACCATGGCATTGGGGTCTACTGCAAGCCTTCCTTCAGGGCCGTTTGTTACAATGTCAGAATTGTTCCAGACTTCTCTGAGAGGAAGAACCTCGCCTGTATAGGGATGTCTTGTCGTGGGGCCATCCTCTATTGCCGAAAGAATAGTAACACAGTATGTATCCTTGCAGCCAGCCACATTGTTCCATGCGCCCTGATAGATCTGCTTGACTCCGATGTTCAATGAGCTATTGTCATTGGACGATCTGGCATCAATAAGGGAATATCTGCTGGTAATCCCTGCCCCAAAATCGTTCACCAGGCCATGCAGAGACGATGATGCTACAAATGGTTCTGTTGTCTGGGCGATGAATATTCTGACAGACTCTTGGATGCCTTCCTTTGTTGCTTGCCTCACGAGGTTGTTCCTCTCGTCTTGAGATGTAAAGTTGAAAAGGTATATTTTCTGTGTCAGGGTATCAAGCGACGAATTCTGGTATTGCCAGTAGCTTGGGTTCTGCCAGCCGGGCATATTTCCAAACCATGGTCCGTACATCTGCGCATCGATGACTGGGTTGTATTTTACAAATTCAGATGTCCCAGCGTACCCTTCGGTGTATATCTGCCACTGCATATCCTGCGGGTCAGATCCGTATACTACATTGCTTGCCTGGCTCAGGTCGCCGTAGCTTTTCTGCACGACAAACCCAAGGCTTTCGAGGCTCGACGAAAGCGACTCTCCTATCTGGCTTCTCTTTGGATCATCGTTTCTTATCAGAATTTTTATCGTAATTGGATTTCCTTTGTACATCCATTCGCCATTTTCTTTGGTTGCTCCGGCGCCAGTCAGAGTTTCAGTTATCAATTTGTCGGCAAGCGCAGGATCATTTCTAAAACCAAATGATTCGACTGTATTGATGATATTGAGGTATTCCGGCGAGTATATTCCAAATGGATCGACCATGGGAGTGCCAAAGCCCTTCAAAATCTCATTAACCACAAAGTCCCTGTCAACCAAGTAATTCATTGCATACCTTACCTGCCTAAATTCAAACGGGTTTAGAGTGCCAGTCTGGTTGCTCCTTGGCGGGGCAGGGTTTAGCAAAAGGCCATAGGATCCTGCTTCTCTATCGTAAATTTTCAGCTTAGAGTCGTTTTTGATATCTGGAACTGATTCAGGTAGTATGCGGTAAAAATACGAATCAAGATTGCCGGCTTTAACCTCCCCGAGTGCGACATTTTCGTCAAGATAGCGGATAAACTTTACTTGGTCAACGTAGGGTCCTTTTACGCTTGACTGGGCCAATGCATGTGGGCTTACAGCAAAGCTAGATACCAATAAAAGAGCTGCAGCCGCTATGGCCGCTATGAGCTTTTTTTGCATTCACGGTAAAGGCAGACGGGAAAGATAAAACTATTTTGGTTATCTGCAACAGTACAGTATGGTACACATATTCACTGTTCGTTTCAAATTTAGCCAGTGCGCTCTTCTGACCCAACGGTGCTGGTCTGTGTGTAAAGAAAACAGGATACGGAGTGACCATTTTTTACAGCCAAAAGTGCAGGTTCCTTGGCTTTGCAGGCTGGCATAGAATACAGACAGCGATTGTAAAACTGGCATCCTGTAATCTGATCCGTTATGCCACCTCTGATGTCATCATCCCCCTCGTCTGCTCCCTCTGAACTAAAGCCCTTTATTCTGATCTTTTTCTCAACATGGAGGTTGTCTGGGTTTGGCTCTGATATTGCGTCAATCAACGCTTGTGTATATGGGTGAAGCGGGTCCAGCAGAACATCATCTATTGGTCCCTGCTCTACTATTTTACCTGAATACATTATTGCAATGTTATCGCCGATGTACCTGGCGGTAGAAAGATCGTGAGTAATGTAAACAAATGATATCTGGAATCTTTCCTTTAGGTCTCGCATGAGCTCCAGAATCTCTGCCCTGACAGAAACGTCAAGCATTGAAACGGGCTCATCAGCGACTATTAGCGCAGGACGCAGGACAAGAGCCCGCGCAAGTGCGACCCTCTGTCTCTGCCCGCCAGAAAGCGCGTGAGGATACCTTGAAGCGATCTCAGCCGGCTCCAACCTTACATCTTGTAAAGCCCTTATCGCCTTGTCTGTTCTTTCGCTCTTTGAGCTTGCTCTGTCATGTATGTCAAGGGGTTCCCTCACTATATCGAGAATCCTCATCCTGGGGTCAAGGGACGAATAAGGGTCTTGGTATACCATCTGCACGCGGGAGCGGAAGTGCTTTAGTCGCTCACCTGAATACTCTGTTACATCCTGCCCTTCGAAGATTATAGTTCCGCTGTCAGGCTCGATTGCCTTCATTGCAATCCTGGCCAGTGTGGTCTTGCCTGAGCCGGATTCGCCTGCTATGACCAGTACCTTGCCTCGCTCAACAGAAAAGCTGACGCCGTCTACCGCCTTGACATAATGATTTTGTGCGCGGCGAAAGATCTGGCGAAAGCTTCTCTTGACAGCAAAGTATTTCTTGACATCTCTTACTTCAAGCAGGCTACTCAATGCTGTTCAATCGCCACATGAATTGCAGGGCCTCAAGATATAAACAATATTGATCTATCCGAGCCGCCTCCTGGTACGAGATCTTTGAATAAAGGAGCGATATATTGATGCAAGCAAGTAGATGATACCATCAGCCAGTTGTAGAGCATACAATAGTGTAATTAATATTGAGTAGCTGATAGAGACGTGGGCGGCTTTACATGAAACTGGCTTCACTGTATTCTGGCGGCAAGGACAGTACTTTTTCAATATTTAAGGCACAGCAGAAGGGCCATACTGTAGAGTGCCTCGTTACAATGCACCCGCTTGCTGACGACAGCCTTCTATTTCATTACCCAAATAGCAGAATAACCGAGTACCTTGCCGATGCTATGCAGATCCCGCTGCTTGGGTTTGAAGTGAAAGGGACCAGCAAAGAGGATGAGGTAAAAGGGCTAGAAGAGGCAATACTTCAAGCCAGATCGCTTTTTGGTATAGAAGGCATAGTTCATGGAGGCATATCCAGCATGTTTCAGAAGCAGGCATTTGACCTTATCTGCAACAGACACGATCTGGCCGCAATTGCACCGCTCTGGCATGCAGACCCACTGCCATATATGAATGAAATTATTCAGAGTGAATTTAATGCTATCATCGTAGGGGTGTCTGCCATGGGCCTTGGCAAAGAATGGCTCGGCAGGCAGCTGGACAAAGACTCTATACAAAAGCTTGCATTTCTGAGCAAAAAATATGGCTTTAATCTGACCTTTGAAGGAGGAGAGGCTGAGACCTTGGTTATTGACTGCCCACTATTCAAAAAAAGGATGGAAATCAAGAAATCAAACATCCACTGGGATGGCCAGAGGGGAATATTTGAAATATTAGAAGTCTCCCTATTACAAAAGTAGTCTTGGATTAAGAAAGAGGAGAGGGAGAGAAGAAGGCGAATATGTTTGATAATTTACGAGATAACCTTCGCAGCGCACTGAAGAAAATAGTCGGCGCATCTGACGTAAACGAAGAGCTTATCGACTCTCTCTGTAGAGATGTCCAGAGAGCCCTGCTCTTATCAGATGTTAACGTAAAGCTTGTACTTTCCATTACTACCAATCTCAAAGAGCGCGCTCTGAAGGAGCAGCCCCCAAAGGGCCTATCAAGAAAAGATCACATCATAACGATACTTTACGGCGAACTTGCAAGGCTGTTAGGATACACAGGCGAGGCGATAAAAAGCCTCGACAAAATGCATATGGAAGAGCAGCAATCAGGAGTCGCCTCATTTTTCAAACCCGGCAAACAAAATGTCGTGCTGATGCTAGGAATTCAGGGAAGTGGCAAGACAACAGTCACCTCAAAGCTTGCAAGGTGGCTTACAAAACATGGGTACAGAGTTGGGGTAATAGGCGCAGACACATACAGGCCAGGCGCCCTAACCCAGCTCAAGATGAACTGCAGCAAGATGAATGTTGAGGTTTACGGCGAAGAAGGAGGCAAGGATGCAGTCGGGATAGCAAAAAACGGCCTTGGCTATTTTGGCCCACAGAATCTGGATGTCGTCATAATAGATACAGCCGGCAGGCACAAAGAAGAAACAGGGCTGCTTGCTGAAATGAACGAAATGTACAAGGTGGCTACACCTGATCTTGTCCTTCTGGTGATAGACGGGACAATAGGGCAACAGGCTTATGCCCAGGCCAAGGCATTCCATGAGGCAGCTCCTGTAGGAGGTATAGTCATAACAAAGCTTGATGGCACAGCGAAAGGTGGCGGCGCACTGGCTGCATCATCTGCAACAGGTGCCAAGGTCATGTTCATTGGAACCGGCGAGCGCATCGACGACTTGGAGCAGTTTTCGCCGACGCGGTTTGTGGGCAGGCTCCTTGGCATGGGCGATATCAAGGCCCTGCTTGATATGGCCAGAGGCTTGGAATTGCAGGCAGACGAGGATCAGGCCAAGAGAGTGCTGAGCGGCAAAATGACCATTGAGGACTTTTATGTCCAGATGGAAAATGTTGGCAAGATGGGCTTTAGAAACGTAATAGAAAACCTTCCGGGCCTTTCCGGAATGGTAAAAGACGACCAGCTTGAGGCTCTTGAGGGCAAGATGGAAAAGTGGCGGTTTATAATCCAATCAATGACCAAAGATGAAAAAAGAAATCCCGATATTATCAATGATTCAAGACGAAAAAGGATAGCAAGGGGCTCAGGCGCTTCAGATCATGAAGTAAAGGATCTGATAAAACAATACAATAATTCCAAAACTATGATGAAACAGGCAAAGGGGAGGCAGATGCAGGGACTTTTGAGGAGGTTCGGCATTGGCTGATGGCTCCTGCAGAAGCAGCTTGCCTGTGAAGTTGAGCAACTACAACTACAACTACAAACTCTGCCCTCTATGCTTTGAGAGACAGACAGGCATAAAGACTGACAATCTGGCAGGTATTAGAAGGGCTGGGGCAAAAAAGGGAAGAAGACGGGAAGGCCTGGCAGAATCTACCTTGTCACATATCCAGCAGGAAATCTCCCTTGATGCTGTCAAGCCTGCAGACTGCTATGTGTGCTCCGGTATCATGAACAGAATCGATACTATTGTGCAAACTATTCTTGAGCACATAAAGGATTACGAGTTTGAGACCTTCCTGATAGGTGCCACCCTGCCTGCAAAGTTCTTTGAGCGAGAAGACAGCCTGAGGGCCAGATTCAAAATCCGGGGAAAGGAGAGTATAAAAAGCCACCTTACAAGAGAGCTTGGCAGCAGGCTTGCAACAGTAATAGGCAAAAAAGTCGATTACCTGACACCAGATATAACAATCGGCCTCGCCATTTCCAGCGGCGGCGATGTTGATGTGGCGGTCAAATCTAGGCCATTGGCCTTCTCTGGCAGATACAAAAAAACGACAAGGAATCTGCCGCAGAGGCAGGAAAGGTGTGAACATTGCCAAGGTGCCGGCTGCGACAAGTGTGGCGGTTCTGGCTACTCAGGTGGTGATAGTATCGAGGGGATTATCGCCAGAAAACTGATTTCTCTTTTAAAGGGCCAGTCAGCAAAATTCTCTTGGGTAGGCGGGGAGGATCAGTCCAGCCTTGTACTTGGTTCAGGCAGACCGTTCTATGTCCGCGTCTTCAACCCGCAGAGAAGAAGCATTGCAAAAGGACAGAGAAAAATTGTCAGCCGGGGAATCAGAGCAACAATTGAACAAGTCGCTGGGCTGCCAGATTCAATGCCTGTATTTACCACAAAGACTAGGATATTGATAAGATGCGACAAGGACATTACCCGTCAAGATATAGCAAATATTCGTGCACTAGCCGGCTCGACTATCAGGCTTGAAAGCAAGTCGAAGGTAATCGAGAAAAAAATATACTCATGCAATGCTGTCAGGCGCGCTGGACCGGGGCAACTGATTTTTACAATAACTGCAGACGGTGGCCTTACAATAAAGCAGTTTGTAGGTGGCAACGAGTATGCAAAGCCTAGTGTGTCTGAGCTTGTGGGTGCAAAATGCGATTGCATTCTCTTTGATGTCCTTGATGTAATAATTATGTGACGCTCAGTATTGGCCGATCGATTGGATTAGATTGGATAATCAGTAACATTTTTGTTGCACTATTGTGCTGTGTCAACAGTCACAACTGAATTGATGTTACTCTACAAGGCAGGGTGGGTTGAACCATAAAAATGATGAGCTTTGATCCCCTGCGAAAAGTGCATGATGCGGGCAAGGCTGGTCTGTTGCCGCCCAAAGTATATCAGACTATTGTTGACCGGTTTCATCTTGTGACTGAAGGTGTCGCCCGAGTAGAAAAGGCATCTGGCATAAAATATCCATATTACTACATAGAGCCAAGCCTTGTCGTCTCTACATCACAAGCAGAATTTACGCAGCTTGGTATATTCTTTGCAAGAACTATCCCGGCAATCGGCGAAGACGGTATGCTTCACGTCGTTGTACAGATTACTGCTCCGCTTGTGGCATATTCACTCAAGGGTACGCTGCATGCCATCCTGGCACATGAATTTATGCACTATCTGGAGCTTGTAGGCAGGGTAACAAAGATGAATATTATATCTGATGAAATCTCTGGCACTTTGTTTGAAGGAACTTATGCTGACGGGGGAAGGCTTGTAGAAGCAAGGGCAGTTTTCAGGTCAGACCCTACTTTGGTAAGGCACATCACTACTCGTTTTCCCGAAGGCTTTAGGGATATGAGGCTTGAAGATAAAGCCATAAAGGAATGGATGGATAAAGGGCTCCCAACAACAAGTGTTCCTATTGATGCAAATGTAATCAAAATACCATTTGAAGCAATGGCCAAACTCAAAGTGGATCCGGAGATAAGCGAAAAGATAGCTAAATTCGAAAATGCCAAGGTCCGCAGGCGTATAAACGAAAAAAAAGAATCATCTGGTGCAGATGCTGCAGATAATAGCATTATTAGCGACAACAACACCAGTATGAGTGGCGATGTGCAGCAATAGCTGGAGCATTCCCAGCTGGCAGCTGGCCACAATAAGAAGATTCGTTTCCCAAATAGCCAAAGGCCGGTCAGTTGTTGGCATATGCCTGTATGGCTCCCAAGTTGCCGGCTACGCGCGCTCAGAAAGTGACTTTGATATTATTGTTGTACTGCAGAACTATCCTTTTGCATTAAAGTATGTTTACTCCAGAGAAGAAGGTCATGGAATAAAGGATCATACAGAGAAAGGTGAAAAACGAGAATCTGCAATTGACATCTCGGCTTTGGTAGTAGACAGGCAGCTGCTTGAAAAAGATGCCTCTGAAGGATACCTTGGCGAGTTTGTAGTAGGGAGGCTCTTGCATATCTATGAGCCAATTGAAAACCAAGATTTTTTCAACAAAATAGAGCAGGTTTACAAAAGGAGAGTAATCCTTGAAGAAATTAACCAGCTGATACAATCAACAAATGTGCTAAGCACAGAGATCATGTTTCCCTTGGAATTTGTGATGTTTGCAAAGATAAGGCGCCGGAGCGCTCTGTATCCAAACGCAATCTATAGTTATTATAGAACCTACACAGGCAGTCGTGCTGAGCAGAACATCGAATTTGCCCTTGACGGATACAGGCGAGCCTTGAATGATATAATAAGACAGGACGACCATCTCTTTGAAATCAAGGGCAAGCTGCTAAAGATATCTGAAAAGCGCGTTGCCACAGGCAACAGAGGCGAAGCCTATTTGAGGCTTACAAAACGACTTCAGGAATTCAGCTCGTACCTGGTGCATACCTATGCTGGCAGACATGCATTTCATCTTGCTCTAAAGGAGGCTCAGTCTAAGCTGATGCGGCACCACCATGCAACACCCAAACTTCCTGAATTTATATCTCATCCTGATGCAACTTATCTAAAACTTTCAGAGGGAATGCTGATCTTTGAGGCATCAAAGAAATCGCATAGAGTATCAGAAAAATGGCTAGATGTGCTGGCTGAGTCAATTGGTTTTGCAAGGTATGATATCACAAAACAGAGGCTTGGAAACTTGAACAGCAAAACTTCGCTTATTAGAATTGTTGATAGAGAAGCTGGCAAGGACAAAGAGAAAAGAATAGTTGTAAAGGAACTTGCCAAGTCAAAGTCCATAAAGTGGGCTGCGCTGAATATCTGGACTTCGCCCGTAAAAAGGTTCAGAGTCGATCCACTCTTCAGACTGGGCTGCGAATACAAGGCACTACGTTATGTCAGAACTCTAGGCCTCTGCTCTCCTGTTGTCGAATGCGTCGTGCTAGACAGAAGGCTTCTTGTAACCGAGTTTATCGAAGGAAAAACCCTTGCAGATATTATCAAGAGTCATATAAAAGCAAAGACAGCAACCAGAGTAGCGGGAGGAGGAGAGATGTTAGATGTGGCAATTAGAGTTGCTGGTAAGCAGATCGCCACAGTCCATAGTGCTGGATCGAGTTTTGGAAATATAAAGCCAAAAAATATCATAGCCAGGCAAACTGATGGTAATCTCTACTTTACTGATCTGGAGCAATTTATTTTCAAAGCCGGTGACCAGCTCTGGGACCTTGCACAGTTTCTGGGTTGGGCACTCAAAGGGACCACCAATGTCAGTGCAGCTATGATGATAGCCAAAGAATTCCTCTGTGGATACTTGGGTCAAGGGTCAGTTGAGAATGTCAGGAAGCTAGCAAAATCAAAAAGGCATATGGAATCCTTTTACCCTGTGCTTGCGCCATCCGTTGCCAGAGCACTCAAAAACCAAATAAATATTGCCGCAGAGACCTCATAGTTGACCATTGTATGCATCGTTACGTTATAGGAATCAAAAAAGACTCCTAAAGCAAGCTAAGTGGCTGTGGTATAGCCAAAAGATGTATTTGCATACTGAAGTCACAACTTGCAGTGTTAAATGAAATAGGAAGCTGCCGTTATGAAGCTATTTTTTGACTTTTTTTGTTTCTTTATGAGTAAACTCTGTAAAGCCACACTTGCCGCACGTATGTCTATCTTTGTGTTCTGCCATGAATGTGCCCTTGCCGCACCTTGGGCAATCACGCCTTGATCGAGAAACCTTGTCGCCCTCTACCTTGTAGAACTTGTAAATGGCTACTTCTCCTTTTTGCTTCTTATCTGCCACTCTTACTTCTTTCCTCCAGCGGCTCCTCCGCCCTTTTCAGCTGCAGCAGCCTGCTTGGCCTTGAGCTTTGCAGCCTTTTCATCTCCGAGCAACTTTTTTCTTTCTTCTTTTGGAAGCGTTCGCAAAAGCCTATAGCGCGGAAGCTGCTTCTTGGCTTCCTCGGGGTCGTCGTAGACATAAAAGGTAGCATGTATATCCGTCTTGCCAGTCTCGCACTTTAGCGAAATAGGGATGATATTTTTCTTGTCAATATTCAGCTGATCTGCAATCTTGCCCGTCGCATCAGTCCTCTTTAGTTTGCCGGCCTCTCCTCTGAATACTGCCCTGATTTCGCGTCTATTTAGCAGTGAATTTCTGCGATCTTCTACCATCATGACTTCCTGGGCCAAGTGTGCAGAGATGTCGGGTTTAACTCATATAAGTATTTGGATGGGAACCAGATCTGCCTTCATTTACCTGCTTGGCCTAGTCTGTCTGTTACAACTATTCGGCTAATATTTCGACTTTTTAATGCATTTCAAAAAGAATTAACAAACGCGTAATAATGGAAGAGCGAAGATTGAATTGAGTTGAATTTTCTTGTCTCTAGCAAGATAGAATACAAAACAAAAGGGAAGTGGTGGCACAAAACGTAGCCTAGCCAGTTCTGTATATTGCCACCAAGTTAGTTGTCGTGCCGCTACCAGTTGTCACTGTATGGAACCTATTTGTTGTACCATCAGACCAGTGGTCAAAGACGAAGTTGCCATAGTCTGATACTGCTACCTGATAGGTTTGGCCATTGCTGACAGTGAATGTCTGTGGTGAGAATCCTGATTGTATCTGCTGTCCATTCTGCCAGAGTGTAGTATAGTAACCAGTGATTGGGTTTCCGCTATAGTCTGTGGTTGTAACGCTGATCGTTGATTGGGCAGCTGGTGGATTTGTAATTGGACTGGGGCCCGGGTTTGAACCTGAACCTGAGCTTGCATATACTGCTGTGAGCGTCGTGCCGCCGCTTCCTGCAGTAACTGTCCTGTCTCTATTTGTACTGCCATTGTCTGCCCAATGGTCAAAGTGATAATTGCCATAGTCCTGTACTTCTATTGTATATTGCTGTCCAGCAGTAACTGCAAATGTTGCTGGAGTAAAGGCAGTGGAT
>JAJPHM010000063.1 GCA_021325295.1 Nitrososphaeraceae archaeon | reverse complement strand
GTTTCTGCTGGCACAGGCCAGGGAGCCATTGTCTATCATGCACATAGAATTGCATCACCTGACTGGGCTCCCTGCTTTGCAACAACATGTGATGCAGGGACAGGTCCCGGAACAACGATGTACTTTGTAGTTTATGATAGTACAGGGAGAATAGTGGCCCATGGATTTGCAGACGAGACAGGGACACAGATAACAGGATTGACTGTTGGTGCAACCTATTACCTGTACCCTGCCGATTGCAACCTGTGCCACAATTCAACCCACAATGTAGTCTTTGACCACTGGGGCGATGGCAGCACAGATAGGCCGAAGGCATTTACAGTACAGGCCAGCCCAATATCGGCCGATGCATATTACAGGATTGTAGAACAGGGAACTAGCAGTGCAGCATCAACCACCACAACAACACCCAGCTCCAATACTTCTACGAGTACTCTGCCTCCACCACCACCAACTAGCAGCTCTTCATCATCTGGCTCAAGTACAACAAGCACTAGCAACACAGCATCGTCAAGTTTGCTCTCAATTCTTCAAAACAATAACGTAGCACAGCTTCTTCCGCCACTTGTCAATGTACAGCTGAAAAATGTAAAGATGCTGGAATTTGTATCCAATAATGCAGAGATATTGTTAGTGATAAATGGCAATTCACAATTTGAGGCTCCGGTGAATATACACCAGATAATCCTTGATAAAGAAAAGCACAATACAGCCGCGGTTATCTATAATGTGCCGAAGTTGAAAATTCATCCACTTCCACTTCCACATTCACATTTACATCCTGACAATGGCGAGCATGAAGATGAGGATAACGGGTAGTCTATTGTAAAGGTCAGCAGGATCAATAAGGCCGCGCCTTTTATTTTTCTACTTGTTTTATTTTGTTTCATTTCATTTTCTTTTCTTTATCAGAAATGCTAAAAAGCAAAAGCAGCCTTTATTATTGCCAAAGCAGGAAAAGAGTTGAAGTACTATATAGGATGCTCAGGGTGGAGGAATGTGCCTTGGAGAGGCCAGTTTTATCCTGACAACCTTGACCCCAAGAATTATCTGTCATATTATTCGGCAAGGCTTGAATTTGTAGAGGTTAACCTGAGTAATGGCAGTAAAGAAGGCATTTCCAAACCCTCAAATTTGACAGGCAAGTTTCAGGGCAGACCCCGTTCAAATAATACTCATGATACCTCAGTGAATAGCCTGCTTGATGGCAAAATCACAAAAAGATGGGTAGAGCAGACGCCGGAGCAGTTTCGCTTCAGCATATCAATGCCCAGAGCAGCTTTTGTTGGCTCTGAACCATCAGAGCTTGTGGATGAGCTTGGCGATCTGGATGCTCAGGAGAGGATTGGCAGATTCTTAGAAAACCTGAAGCAGATCAAGGGTAAAGTTATCGCAATCACAATAGATATCCCTTTGTCGCTGACTCTGGGTACCAATAGAGACTGGCTTGAGCAGTTGTTAAGAACCTGCTCTTACCATGATTATAGAGTTGCATTGCAGTTCCGCCATATCTCATGGTACCAGGACCTGACGTACAACTTGATGAAAAAGTATAATGCAACGCTCATATGGTCGGCTGATTCGAATCGCCTTCCATCTGTTGTAAATACATCCAACCTGCTTTACCTTCGCTTTTACATGCATGAATTCCGGAATAGCAGGACAGGCAATAGCTCCTCAATAGAGCAGGAAGCAGAACAGTGGGCCAAGATTATTCAAAAGGTACAGGAAATATCAACGGAAGGTCAAGTCGATGCTGCAATACTGGTTGTCGAGAACCCAACTCAAGCTATGCTAGTTCGCAAACTAGTCGGTCTGCCTGAAGCGGCAGCGGTAGCTTCTGCAGTATCGGAAATTGCTTCCAGTGATCACTTTGGAAAGGTGGAAGAGTCTTCAATCAAGCACACCGAAAATGGCAGGCCGATTGACAGAGTAATTGTCTGTGTTGACCTGAATGCCTTCTACCCATCCTGTGAAGAGCTGAGAAACCCATCATTGAGGGGCAAGCCCCATGCAGTGATCATGACTGACCAGAATGCAGGCGAAATTACAAAGGGCGTAGTTTCATCCTGCTCTTATGAGGCCAGAAAATACGGTGTAAGGTCGGCAATGCCCCTAGCCAGAGCCAGAAATCTCTGCCCGGATATGGTACTGCTCCCTGTAGATATTCCATATTATAGCCAGGTGTCGGCGCAGGTAATGGAAGTCTTGGCTCAATTTTCTGATACACTGGAGCAGTCGAGCATAGACGAAGCATTTCTTGACTGTACGCATAGGGTTTCAGACAGTAATTCCAGTTACATCACCGGGCAGGCCCTTGAGGAACTTGGAATGAGAATAAAGCAGGCAGTTAGAGAAAAATGTGGATTGCTATGCTCTGTAGGCATAGCTCCTACGAAATCTGCCGCCAAGATTGCATCTGATTATAGAAAGCCTGATGGCCTGACTGTCGTAACTGCTGCAGAGCTGAGAAGCTTTTTGCAGCCGCTTGAAGTAAACAAAGTATCTGGAGTCGGCCCAAAGACAGAGAAAGCACTCAAGGAGATGGGCGTATCGACGCTGGGCCAGCTTGCAAAGACAGATGCAAAAAGACTGGCGGACCGATTTGGCAAGAATGGTTACTGGATGTGGAAGGTGGCTAACGGACTGGATGACGAGCCTGTCGTACAAAGAGGCGATCACGTTTCTGTCAGCACTGAAACTACGTTGGAGGCATTTACTTTAGACAAGCAAGAGGTTTCCAGAATGCTTCATGAATTGGTTGGCGACATATACAGAAGAGCTGCAGAGCATGGCTACTCATTTCGCACAGTGGGGGTCAAACTGGTTAGGACAGATTTTGCCATAGAGACAAGAGAGATTACATTTCCAGACTATCAGAACAGCCAAGAGAGTATATCGTCAGTTATAGACAAGCTGGTGGAAAAGTTCGAGTTCACCAGGCAGCCTGCGATACGAAAGATTGGTATAAAGTTAAGCCACCTGTCCAGAAATAGCGCTTCCTCTAAAGAAACAGACATAGCAAAGCCCAAAATTATTCAAAAGACATTGCTTGATTATAATTATAGCTGACATCCAGAGAGGCGGCAGGAGCCGACTGGCCATACACGCTTTTGACTTTATGGAGATGCTATAAATTAAACTAAACCAACTACATTCCCTTACTAAAATCCCAAGCCGAGAAGAATTTTGGAGTAAGCTCAATTACAACTTCGATTCCCTTTTTGGTATTATCAATTATCATTTTAGCCAGAGGGTGTTCCAGTGTGCCCAGGTACTTCATGTTAATCTCTGATACAATAGGCAGGTTCTTTTGAATGTCTTCAGATATTTTCGCACTTGCCCTCCCTTTCACGCCTTTGTATGGAAAATTCTCGTCATCGATTGAAAAATACACCTTGTCAGGGTTTTTCTGAATGTTCTGAGCTTTTTTTGACATCTTGGGAGTTGCTGTGTAAATCTTTTCTGCTTGCCTGTCATAAATGAACCAGACTGGCTGGATACTTGGATACCCTTCTTCATCAACAGTAGCAATCTGCAGATTCAGCTTGCTTTCGAGAAACTTGGAAACTTCAGGTTCTGTAACTGGTTTTGGCATGTCAGGAATGGTTTGAATGACCTTCATCGGAGCTGTATGGATAGCTATTGATATAAACATTGAGAAAAAGACGGATTCAACTTTTGGATCGGGTGGATTCTTTCTTTAAAGTGCTAAAGTCACTTGAGATAGTTTAGTTAGTACCCTAAAATAGATTCAATTCATCATGTCCCACATGGAGATAATCTTCAATAGTAAAGCAAGTCTCACACCATATGGAGCTGGGCTCATTACAGTCAAGGCAGAGTCTCCTTGGGATAACCTTGCTACCACAAGAGCGACACTGCTTTAGACTAAAGAGCTTGGTTAATCTTGCCATACAGGGTTGATTGGAGGAATAGAGTCAGTCTAGTGTGTTTTTAAATATGATGCATCAAGGAATACTTATTGTTGAATACATATTGACCTTTCAGTCAGAATGGAATCATAAGCAGCTAGTTGGCTTTTATTTTGTCATGCTGCATAAATTATGCTAGGCAAAATGTCTTTGATTATGAGGAACTGATAACATGATATAACATAACATACCTCTTCCAGAAGCAACTAAACCATTTAATGACATGAAGAATAGTGATAGAGTTACACTCAAGCTAGCCTTATCAGAGTAACATGCCATAGGTAATGCTTCAGCCTGATGTTGGCCTGATGGCAAAGCTGAAGATCTTGATTGACTTCAATTAAATCATCAATACCAATCATATTATTTCTGAAGCCCAAGTCCCTTTGCCAATACCATTAGCTGCTCAATATTCAGATTTGAAGCATATATGGAGACCATGATATCCTGTCTTCCATCTGAGCTTGTACCCCATATTGCGGCATTGGAGCCAATCCTTCCAATAGCATCAGAAGTCCGGATGCTGCTAAATACTGCGTACTTGCCTGCAATGTTGTCTCCTGCAATTATGGTCCTATTTTGCTGGTTGTTAACACCATTACTCAGGTCAATAATCTGACCGACCACAGTGCTGTTGAATTGTTGACTTTTTGAGTTTATGGCTGCAGAGTTGTTGTCATTGCTACTATTGCTGCCGCTACCTTTGCCACTGACCAATACGTTACTTAATGCGTATGGCGCACTATCTTTGATTGCATAGGAGCGTACGATTACCATGCCTCCTCCTACTGACAAGCCTATGCCGTAATATCTAGCCTCAAATGAATGAGTTAATGCATGTTGGTAAGGCTCCCACACAAATAGCGGTTGCAGCTCGCTAAGATGTATGCCGTTGATACTGGCTGGAATTGGAAGCCTGTATCCAGCATAAGCACTTGCGGCATCGACCATCCTTGCAGTGCGTGAATCAAGCGACTCTGCAGTGAACCTGTGGCCTTCGCCTACAGAACCGTTTGCATACAAGTCTTCGTTTGGTTTTTTGGCAGCAATGTATCCTTGGCTATCCACAGTCAGGTCAAGTGTAGGAAGGCCATTTAGAATTGAGGAAGGAACTATTCTGCCTGTTATACCTGACCCTGCCGGACCAGCATATGCAAATCCATCCCATGGCCTATACATATCACCGGCACAGGGGTTTTCAATTCTATATCTACCTGGGTCTGGCCAATACTTGGCGATACACTGATCAGATACCGAAACTGCGCTGTATGCCCGATAAGAAGAGATATCGTTATTTCCGCCGCCAAGCCAATCAGGGAGGCGGATAATCTCATATAATGCAAAAATATCGCTTTTTCGAAGTTCAGTTGTTATGTCATCTGCGCTTGTCATATTTGGCCGCAAAACTGCATTGCTGACGTTATAGGGAGTGGCAAATGGCGACAAAAAGAATGCAGAGCTGTCAGGCGCCATATCTCCAACTTTGAGCCACCTTGTTTTAGTCTCTATCTTCAAAGTGTCTCTATTGTATTGCTGCTCAATTGCCACTATGCGTTGTATATTGTCCTTCTGTTCTAGCGTAGCTGTACTGAAATATGGAATTACAAGAAAAGCAGATAACGTAATTACAACAGATGCTGCAAGTGCCACAATATACTTCCATTTTGCGCTACTGGCCATTTACCTGCCTTTAGTACTGAAATTGATGCATTACTGCTATTTGAGCAATTGTCCGATTGCTCAGTCTGCAATGCACCAGCGCAACAATTACTTTCAGTTCAGTTCATTCTATCTATATACTATGCATACTGATTAGAGCTATTCCATCATGAACCAATTGCTCGTGGGCTGCTCTGGTTGGAACTATCCCCAGTCAGGAGAGGAAGGCGGCTGGGTTGGTCCATTTTATCCCACTTCCACAACGAAGATGCTCAGTTACTATTCCCATTACTTTAACACAGCAGAGATGGATTCTATCTTTTACGACAAGTTCTATTCCAAAATGACAAAAGGGACATTCATTGGAATGGCAAAAGCTGTTCCAGAGGGATTTCAGTTTTCGTTAAAGGTTCCAGAGACAATAACCCATGTCAAAAAGCTGGACATGGCAAAGGGTGCAATGGCAGATTTTGAACACTATCTGGACAAAATATCACCATTAAAGAATACCAAAAAACTTGGTGCCATTCTGTTTCAGCTGGCTCCATCTTTCACAGTTGATAACTTTAGACAAACAGAATCCTTCCTTGACCACCTTCCTTCAGGCTATGAGTATGCTATGGAGTTTCGCCACCCATCATGGCAGACAGAAGGGCCATGGGAAATGCTAAGACAGTATAACATTGCTGCTGTCATGACTGATTCACCAGATCCTAAACTGAAGTTTCTATCTAATGCCATAGTGACAGCAGACCATTCCCTTATCAGGCTGCATGGCAGAAACAAAGGCTACTGGTACAACTATTTGTATACAGAGCAGGAACTTCAGCCATGGGCTGATAAGGTGCAAGAGATAAGGAATGAAACCAAAGTTCTGAGAACATACTTTAACAACCATCCAATAGGACAGTCGGTGGCTAACGCGTTGCAATTTAAGGAGATGACAGGAGAAAAGCTAACAAAGGAACAAGCCAAGGCAAAGGAGAATGTTTTGCAATATCTTGAGAACATGAAAGCAGTGGGAAAGCAAACGACATTAACCTAGATGGTTTGCTTGTGTTAAATTTGATATTGAATATAGAAGACTGTGGCTCGTATTGCTTTTGTTTTTGTTGCCGCTGGTATCCTGATAGCATCAGGAATAATCCTGTTGATTTATGATAATTATCGTCAAATAACCAATATACAACTGGAGTACAGGCGCGTCTGTTCTAATCCGGCCTCAAGCTGTCCGTTTATTTCCTATAACTATGAAAATGCATTTTTCATTTCTGGAGTTGGCATGGTAGCATCAGGCATTGCATTGATAGTGATTTCACCATATTGGGCTATCAAAGGGCTACCATGATTCCAAAGCTCCTTGCAGGAAATAGTAGGCTAGCCAGTCAGCTTTCTTCATATCCATATTTTCCGCAGATTATTCTTGCATTGCGTTTATGAAGCCTTGAAGATATCTTGCATCTTTTTCTTCAAATCCTATCCCTTGTCATTACAATAGTTAACAAGATTGAATCCTGAATTGAAGGAAAATCCTCTGGTGCTTTGACCTTATTGCGTTTCATGTCTGCAATCATTCTTGCTATTCTTTCTGCAGTTACATTATCCAGACTACCTGACAGGTATCCTTCTTTGAGTTCCTGGTACTGCTTCAGGATATTGCTGGATTCTTCAGTGGAAATGGCATTTTCCTCAACCAGCCTAGCCAAGAACAAGTGAACGTCTTGTGGCATCAGAGAATCAGGCAAACAACCTGGATATGCATCTTTAGCTACCTGTCAGTAGCGATATTTCTCTCCTTCCGCCTTGGTTGTATAGCTCTGCTGCCATTCTTCCAAGTTCAGAACTGTCAACACCATACGTTCCCCTGCTTTGAGCATTACCAGACTTGATATTGTAGAGTTGCAATCCAAGAATTTTAGAAGACAGGGCATTAATCGGCATCTTTTGGTTATCTCTCAGTTACTTGTAATGTCATGACAAGATGAATAATAGAAGACGGCTCTGGCTAAGTTTCAAAATTAATCAATTAGTATTGGAGGAGTGGTCGGATTGACTACAAATTTGCAGTTGATTGAGGATTCAGAAGCAAGGTTGATCTTGCCATGACCATATAGATACTAAATTTCTGTTCCAGCAGTTGCAAAGTGACAAGCAAAGGCATTTACATAAGCAAGCGCATCCCAATTGATGTATTACATTGCCTATGCTTATGCTCCAATGCAAGACTTGTGGAGAGGTCTTTCCCGGCATATATGTGCCTGAAGGAAGCGATAGCGACGCTAGACTAGCAGCCACAAGCGCAGAGACATCCCATGCCTGCTCAAGAGGGCACAACAACCAATACACTATGGCCGATTATATGGACTGGTCTTAAAAGAGTGGCCATCAAGACTATACTTGTTAGCTATCCGGATAGCTTCAGGCTTGAAGAGGCCAAGAGCCTAGTAGAGTCGGCTGACTACAATATAGTCAAAGTTTTCACTCAGAAGTACCTTAACCATTCGCAATATGGATTGGGTGCAGGCAAAGCTGAAGAGATCAGGGATTTTGTAAAAGAACAGAACAACATAGAGCAGATAATAGTTGACGAGCATTTGACTTCAAAGCAGCTCCACAACCTCAGCAAGCTCACAGGAGTAGAGGCAATAGATCGAGAACGGCTTATACTCAATATCTTTTACTCAAGGGCCACTACTGTCGAAGCCAAACTTCAGATCGAGCTTGCAGAAATCCAGTACGAGATGCCCCGGGTCAGAGAGATAGCAAAAATGACAGCAGGCAGTGAAAGAGCCGGCAAGGGTGGCATGGGTGAATATACTGTAGACGTAAAGTTCCGTGATCTGAAGAGAAGGATGAACTTTATCAAGGAAAGGCTGGTTGAAGCCAAGAAAAAGCGCGACCTTTACCGCCAGCAAAGGACAAGAACCCGGCTGCCAGTTGTCTCACTTGTTGGATATACCAGTTCAGGCAAGACTACTCTGTTCAACCTTCTTACAAAGGAGGACAAGGAGACATCAAGTAGCCTGTTTACTACGCTTTCGACGACCACCAGGATGTTAAAGTCCCACGATGGGGGACAGGATGATGTACTGCTCACTGACACTGTGGGCTTTATCAGCCGGCTACCCCCATACATGATTGATGCCTTCAAATCAACTCTGGAGGAGTCACTTGCTGCGGATCTGATTCTGCTACTGGTTGATGCTTCTGAAGATCTTCAAAAAATAGACATAAAATACTCAAGCTGTTGGGATGTCCTCGATGAGCTTCAGGTTGACCGGTCCAAAGTCATTGTTGTTCTGACAAAATATGATGCCGTTGACCCGCAAAAGGTTGACGAGATCGTGCAACGATTGCAACTCAACAAGCCTATAATGATATCGTCAAAGACCGGATACGGGATACACAAATTAAGGAATTTAATGTTTGCCAGGTGCCACTCATAGGCCCGTAGTCGCCTGCTATAGCTTCCCATTGTAGCTGCATGATGTAATAGTAAGGCGAAAAATTTCAACAAAACTAATCATTAATTGGCCATTTTTTGAATACAGTCTAGACGGCAAGTACTACAAATTGATAATGATAAAAAGAACGTTTATTGATTGACTAAATCTTCAACACCGTTGTCTACCATGAGTATCGGTGATAATCAACCAAACATTCTTTCTGAAATCAATGCCCATCGCATGAAGGCAGTTGCTAATGAAAATACTCTTGTAGCAGTATTGGTATTGGGTGCTTGCGAAAATCACGGAGACCATATGCCATTTGGCGCCGACTTTATAATGCCATTTGAGCTAGCAAAACGTGTTGCAGCAAAGAAGCAAAGCAATGTCATAGTACTGCCACCCTTGCCGTACGGCGTGAGTTCTCACCATAAAGATTTCTTTATGACAATCAGCCTGCAGCCAGAAACAATGATTTCTGTTATCTTTGATGTCTTGCAGAGTTTGGTCCGTAACAATGTGAGACGGATATTGTTAATTAATGGACATGATGGAAACATCGCGCCGATAGAGCTGGCAGCAAGGAAGATAAAGGAACAGTATCCTGATGTTGTAATATCGTGTCTAGAATCCTGGTGGACACTTGTTGGAGAGATTGACAAGAATTTGTTTGAGGTATAGAGTGGGATGGGGCATGGTGGTGAAGCAGAAACATCAGCAATGCTGGCTGTCAGGCCTGAACTAGTAGCCATGAGCCTTGCGCCAGAGCAGACTGTGCCCAATCTGCCCGGAGATTCTGCAGACATCAATGGCAATAAGAAGAGCGTTAATGCAGTCAGAATTTTCTGGAGCTTTAATGAGCTGACGAACACCGGAGCGACAGGTGCATCCAAAAAGGCAACGGCCCAAAAGGGCAAGAGAATTATGCAAATCTTGGAAGAGGTTCTGTTATCGTTCATAAATGAAATGGAGAGAGCCAATTGGAAGTATGGACAAAAAAAGTAACTTTGACACTAGTTGAAGACAAGTTCGGACATGCCTAATTACAATTATATGAAAAAGCCTTTTGCTTTAATTTATGACAAAATCTATTGAGCTTGACATTCATAATGCTATTCACAAGCCAATTGGAAATGAGCTGATTAGCCTTGCGAAAAAGGTCCTGGTTGCAATTGCGATAATCTGGGTATCGCTATACCTCTTTGAGGTCTTGGTAGCTCCTGAGTTAGGACTCAAGCATATTCACTTCCAGATTACAAGCAGTATAGTTATAATCGGATTATCACTTCTGGTAATAACTGCAGTCAGGCGGCTTGTCAAGAGGTCATCTGCCAGAATCGGGCTACATCTGTCTGCTCTCATATCATTTTTTATCATTGTGACTATTTCACTTATCGCCACTCTTGCAATCATGCACGTATGGCAGCTTGACCTCCAATCCGTGCTCATAGGAGGAGGAGTTGCAGCAATTATTATCGGCATTGCACTCTCTACCATAGTTGGCAATATACTTTCAGGCGGATTGATGCTTACAACATTTCCGGCCAAGGTTGGGGACTCGATATTCATAGTCAATGACAACATTCACGGGATTGTAGAGGAGGTTAATTTCATGTATACAAAGGTACTTTCAGATGTAGGCACGGAATACATTGTGCCCAACAGTGCAATAGTTCAGGGAAACATAAGGGTAATGAAGGAGCCAAGAGTGGTTGACACCCTGCCCTTTGCAGAGAAGGACCATATTGAAATTACTGCTGGAGACGAAAGATACGCGGGAGTCGTTACAAAAATCAACCCGCGGTTTACCTTTCTTGCATCGGACGATCATGGAAAAGAGATTGTATTATCCAATGCTTCGATCCTGTCGGGCAAATATGTGATTACAAAGGACAAGAAATAGTTCTGCGAGTGTTCGATACTCGTCGGGAACCATAGACAGTGGCTGGCCGGCTCCGATTCTTGGCTCTACTCTACGTCATAGCCCTTCTCAGAAACGTCTCAGCGTAACTATTTGCCGCAAACTCCTCTCTGGCATTTCTTGTAAAATAGCCAGTATTAGCATCAGGTATCACTTCGTAATCCAATCTTACACCATAACAGTTGACCAGGTGGTGATAGAATTCATGGAGGATTGTCTTCATGGTGGTGCCTTCCGGCCTAAAATAGGCAATCATTCCATCTGAATAGTATACGGCAAGAGCATCCTCGCAGACCATATCTTTAACAGGGAACCGGTGCTGAAATACTGCTGTCATCGAAGGCACGCCATATACCTTGCATAGCATGTCTATCGCCTCTTGGGCTGACTTGGTTCTTGATAGTGTCACAAACAGCTCGCAGATTTCAAAAGGCGGCAGCTTTAGCTCGCTGATATGCTTGATAGGCTGGAATAGGGTTTTTGCCTCTGTCTCTGCTGGAGGCTCAACTGTGCCTTCCAGCTCCTTCCTTACGAGGCTGCTGATTGCATCGACCATCTTTATGTAAAACTCGACAGTGATTTCATGATGTGCATTGTGATATTTTGCACCATGAAGATAAAGAAACGGAATTCCGTTGATTATTGTGAAACTCATAGAACTGTAACAGTACAGCGAGATGTTGGTCTGGCCGCGGTTCCAGAACCTTGCATCAAAGTGAGCGCGCAGCTTGGGCTTTCCATATACCATGACATCATTTAGCTTCTCGTGCGGGTCGATCAACCCGTAGAGTGCTCGGAGCAGTCTATCAAACGCTACATCAGAGTATAGCCCGTATTGCCTGTGCTCACCTCCTTTGTGTATCCAGATTGTGGGAATGCTAATTGTATTTTCAAAAACAATGGCATCATCAGAATCTTCAACGGAAATAGATGCCCTATCGTCTAAGAGATCGTCTACGGTATATGCGCCTTCAAGAATAACCTTGACCTTTGATTGCTTTGTACTTGCCAAAGCAGGAATTGTTGAATCATACTGTTTCCTCCTGCGCTCGTCTGAGAGTGTATCATATGCCATCTGGATTACAGTAAAAATTGCAGTGGCTTCAGGGGAGCTATTCCGGTCAGGATGGTATTGCAATGCAAGCTTGCGATACGCTCGTTTTATTTCTTCAAGGCTTGCATTATATGTCAGACCGAGGATAGAATAGCAATCATATCTGCTCAGGTCTTGGGGCTTTGCTCCATCATGAGTCCAGCTTTTGTACCTGTCCTTATTACTTTCTGTTTCTTTCTTGCCACCCCAGCTCCACTTCAAATACTCAATTTAGGATAAAATCAGTATATATAACGATAGGCACATAGTGGACGGAAATCACTTTCGTTTTACAAGCCACTGAAAGATCATGCAACGCAGAAGATTTGGTTAAAAAGGTAGGCCATAACAGGAGAAACAAAAAGCTAGAGGTTTCCAAACTCATGTTAGCTGACATAGCACACAGGTGAGATAGCCAATGGCATTTTCCATACTGTATTTGGCACACAAGATAGCAAATGCACAGCGATATTAAGTATAATGCCATCAAATAATAGGTAGTCCAGTTGTGAAAGAGGAAGCGGGAAGACAAAATCCATGACAATTTCTATATCTATTCGCAAAATGACTGATGGTGACTTGCAAGAAGCTGACAGGATAATGAGGCTAGCTTTTGGAACATTTCTTGGGCTGCCTGATCCGATGGCTTTCATGGGAGATGCGGATTATATTCAAACTAGGTACCATTTCGATCCTTCCGGCGCTCTTGTCGCAGAAGCTGATGGAAGGATAGCAGGGTCCTGCATATTGATGAACTGGGGCAGTGTTGGCATCTTGGGTCCATTAACTGTCAGGCCAGATTTATGGGACAGAGGCGTTGCAAGGCACTTGCTTGAAGCGTCAATGAGCATATTTGAAAGATGGCAAGTCAAGCATGCAGGGCTTTTTACATTTAGCCAGAGTGCCAGGCACATCTACCTTTATCAAAAGTTTGGCTTCTGGCCCGGTTTTCTTACTGCAATAATGTCAAAACCTGTTACTGGGACTATCAAACAGCGAGAACATGATGAAAGCAAGACAAATCAAGATTCTCTTTCATGGTCAACATGTTCCAAGCTATCGTCGTCTGAAAAAACCAGTCTTCTTTCTAGGTGCGCAGAATTGACAAATGACATCTACCCCGGGCTGAACCTGCAAAAAGAAATCGAGTCTGTAGAAAACCAGCATTTAGGCGATACGGTCTTGCTTCAGAACGGCGGGGGAGAACTGGCAGGGATAGCGATCTGCCACTGTGGACCAAGGACAGAAGCAGGCAGCGGCAACTGCTATGTAAAATTTGGCGCAGCAAAGTTCGGCCAGCGTTCTTTTGAATATTTTGGGTGCCTGCTGGATGCATGTGAATCTTTTGCACGATCAAAAGGGCTATCCAACCTTATTGCAGGGGTCAATACTGGCAGGCGTAGTGCATATAGGATGCTTTTGGAGAAAAGATTCCATACGCAGATACAGGGTGTTGCCATGCACAGGCCTGACGAACAAGGATATGATACGCCTGACAAGTATGTCCTTGACGACTGGCGCTAAACCCGTAACCTATGCCCATACCATCAATATGGAGAAGGCAATAGAAGCATAGTTGGAAGGTTTTGGTTCCAGATAACCCATTCTTCCATAGATCGCTAGATTATGTATCAACCAGAAACCAACAAGGTTAACTAACTATCCTTCTTTTTGCTTACATCAAGAACGAGATATGCATATGTGGCACCTTGCATGTAGCAATAGTGGGCTGCACTTGTATAGTATACAACTTAACTTAATTTCCGTAGCCAATTCCTCAATTACAACCCACCTACATACCAAGCCTCAAAAGTAAATATTCCGATCGCATGGGCAATAAGGTTAAGTCATTGTCTTAATTACCAAAAGCGTGGCTTCTCTGTCAACCGAATCACTCTTTGCTGATCTTCCAGAAGCTCTCGTTGAAGAAATGCTATCTCATTATAAAAAACTTGGCCAACATATGACGAAAACATTAGATGGTATCCAGAATGCCAAGGAAAAGATCCGGGCTCTTCTTAAGGCGCATAACCTTCTGAAGAATGATGCTACAGTAATCCGCTCTTTATCAAATCCCACTACATGTGCTGTTGATGGAGGCCGGGCCATAGAAAAGCTAATGTCAACTGACATAGTAGCTATCGCAGGTCTTGGTGTCGAAGGCCTCACTCCGCCAACTGAGACAAGACACTGGGAATTACCTCGACATAGGTGCTTTGTCCTTACAGTAAACCACTATGACTCTACGTTCATTGTAGCTGAGGCTATAATGTTTACAATCGAGCTTGAAATGGCCATAAAAGCACCACATGATGTTGTCCTTCTAGACGGCTCTCTGGAAACAGCTCTAATCAAGTTCAACCTTGCCATCTCAAAGCTATCAGAAGTGCCAAAAGAACTTGGCAATATCTTTACCACACGAATCCATGATGCCCTTGACAACTACAAGCAAATCTTGACATCGCAGAGAAGTGACAAGATCTATGCATCAATTGCCAAATACACCAGCAGAAAAGTCATTTCCACAATGATAGGAATGCCAGAATATGAGGACAGAGCAATGCTCTCCCAGGTGCTCCAAAATGGCGAGATAGTCGGACCAATAATGATGCTGCAGGCCGGCGACTATGTCAATTTCAACTCCCAGACTCTCAACCTAGAAAATCTGGGAAATGAGATCGTATCACTAATCAAAGACATAAACGTTCTATACTATCGTCCGTCTCAATACTTCCCTGCATTAAGAGTTGAAGTAGGACCTGCAGTCGCATCAAACCCTAACCGCCTTTCCATACTTTTGGAGGCATTAAGGCTTCAATGCAGTGCACCAGGTATAATGGAACCTTATCCCTGTTATATGGCTGATAGGATGGTCAAGCATCTCCGGAAAGCTCTTCCAGCTTTAAGGCAGGCTACTACCCATGAGATGGCTTTAAGGACGACGCATGACCTAGAAAGTGTATTTCAAGCAATGTATGGATACAGGACGGAATAAGGCAAGTGAGTAAGGTAAACAATATGCAAAACCATATCAAGAACTCTTTTGACCAAGCAGAAAGAATTGGAGTTATCGGCTCTCCTTCTTCAACTCATAGCCTTGTCATAGACATACTGGGCACAGCTGCAGACAAGAGACTTGTTGGAAGCTTGTGTATGTTTCACTTTACTCAGGATGGTATGGATCACTATGCTTTAGGTCAAATAACCGAAATTGAACTTCGAAACATTTGGAGCGAAGACGCCACTATGAGAGGCCTGATCAGGCAGAAAGGAAGGGTTGATCCCATTACAGAGAGACATGACACCCATACTGCCAGAATGATAGTTAGCGCGGTATTTGGCATGACACCAAACGGCTTTCAGCCAAGCATGCTAGGGACAGTTCCGTCAACTGGAACGCCAATAAAACTGGTCAGCGAACAGTTTATGCGAGATTTACTTGCCGAGTATTCGAAAGAGCTGGTTTACCTAGGTAAGGCATATGGCTCTACCGTGTTGATGCCCATGTGGTTTAAACATTTCGGGCAGGAAGAAGGAGGCATTGGAGAGGCATACCACATCGGTATATTTGGCAAGACTGGCTCGGGCAAGTCTGTACTGTCAAAGATGGTAATGATAGGCTATGCACGGCATAAACCAATGACTATATTTGTTCTAGATCCACAGGGCGAATTTGCCAAGATAAGAAATGACCCGAAAGCTTGTGACCTATTTGAAAAGATGGGCAAGAAAGTGCAGATCTATAACCTGCACAATCTTGTGCTGACGGGTAACGAGCTATTCAAAAAATTGTTGATGTATTCCGGCTTTTTTGATCAACTACGAATATTCTATGAGGATAACAAGATAAGAGCTGCTGACTATATTGATGGAATTCTATCTGGGAACATCAGAGCATCGAATGTAATAAACAAGATTGAACCTTGGAACTACTACAAAAGGGAGACTTTCAATGCAATGCTATCTTCCATACAAACAAGGCAGGGATTGTCTACCATCTATAGCGGTGAAGAATATCAGCAAAGGTTGCTGAGTGCTATTCAAAGCGCCAATGTAGTCTACCTATATCAAATCTGGGAAAAAGTCTGCAACCTGTTTACAAAGCAGAACAGACAGGCAAATTCAATTATGATAAAAGAACTAACCAAGATTGCTACTGAGGAGTCAAAGGGCGAGATAATAATAATCGACCTATCTGAGATAAATGTCCCAAGCAATATCATGTGGAATGAAGATATCAAGCTAATAGTGATCAATGAATTCTTGCGGTCGTTAAATGAAGCTGCACAAATCGCATACAGACAGGGCAAGATACTGAACACTTTGGTTGTTATCGACGAAGCGCACCGACTAGCACCAAGAGAGTATCTAGATAATGAGGAAATGAAGCAAATACGTACTACGCTAAAGGACGCAGTACGTACTACAAGAAAGTTTGGCCTTGGATGGTTGTTTATCAGCCAGACTCTATCGGGCTTGGATAGAGAAATTATCAATCAGCTTCGAGTATACATGTTTGGATTTGGCTTGGCATACGGTATAGAGCTCCTTGGATTAAAGGACCTGATAGGTGGAAACGAGGAAGCAATTCGACTATATCAGATGTTCAAAGATCCACAAAGCAATCCAAAGCAAAGGGAATATTCGTTTATGACGATAGGGCCAGTGTCGCCATTATCATTTTCAGGGATTCCACTATTCTTCCAAGCTCTGCAATATCCTGACACTTTTATTAAAGAGAATTTAGCAAGTAAATAGCATCAAATTCATGCCATGATGCTCATACAATGAGTATTTCTGGGATTCTGTGAATTTTGTAAAGTTGGCTTCATTGTAAAAGCAAAAGCCCCTCAGTCTGGCATC
>JAJPHM010000041.1 GCA_021325295.1 Nitrososphaeraceae archaeon | reverse complement strand
TGAATATTATTCATTCATCTACGCTTGGTTTATTCACAGATTCCTTCGTGAAAATATATTGGTTATTCATTCATCCTGTGCTTGGATTATTCATTTATTCACGCTTGGCGGCAATGCTTATTCACGGCCAAGCAAAGAGGGAGAGAATCATTTAGCCACGTGCGCATCCTGTCTTGCCATTTATTGGATTATTTACCTACTTTACTCACTTGTATTTTGCAAAGGCTTCAGACAGGTAGCCGTTGAGTGTTTTCTGCCATTCGGGAAATCCTTCAGGCTGGCTCGGATAGTTGTAATAGTGCTCGACAAGCTTTTTGTTCATGTTCGCAGTATACCTGAGGTCCTCTGCAAGCTTTTTGTTCAGGGCCCCTCTTATCATCATTCCCAGCTTGTCGACAGCGCCAAACTCTGGGTGCTCTCCATTTGTAATCTTGTCAATATCCATCTTTGACAAAAAGTGCTTCATGCCGTAATTAATCTGGTCGTTTGTCAGGCCCTGCAGCATCCTCCTGAATACTTCTAGCCCAGCAGTCTTGTACCCGTATGCGTCAATAAAGTTCTTGTTAAACTTCCACAGGCCCTTTTCTGTAGTATCGCCTGCCTGGATAGCCTCTACGGCATCTTTGCCGGCAATAGTTGCTGCAATGATCGCAGGCCCTATCCCTCCGGCATCAAGTGGCTTTGGCATCCACGCAGAATCGCCCACTATCATGTAGCCGTTTGCCACCATGCAGTCGTTCTGCCTCCTTACAGATACCTGCCATGTGCCCCATGCATTGCCTTCGTCCATTTCGCCGTCAGCCAGCCGGGGGTTCTCTATCACCGGGTTTGACTCTACGTATTCGTCTATAAGCGTCCTGAGGTCCGGGTGCACGCCCATCTCTCTGTTGCGCGCCTCGAAGGCCTTTTGCTGCACGCCAAGTCCAATGTTTGCCTTGTTTTCTCCCTTTGGGAAGACCCAGCCGTATCCGCCAGGGGCTGCCTTTTGGTCAAGGTGGATTATGCAGTAATCCGGGTCAAAATATGTCCTGTCCACCTTTGAAACATCAAAATTGTAAATGTATCTTCCTGTGGCTTCAAGATCGTCGCGGTCTATTCGGCGCTGTATGAATGATTTTATCGGCAGGTTGGTACGCAGGACCGAAGTAACGCCTGTGCAGTCTATTACGAGGCGGGCTGTCTTTTTGAAGACAGTCTTGTCAACTAGGCTTTCACCTTCTACCCCGATTACTGTGTTGCCTTCTGTTATGACAGAGCGCAGCGCAATCCTATCCTTTATCTCCACGCCTGCCTTTACTGCGTCTTTTATCTGCCTCTGTGGAAGCATCCTTCTGTTCAGGATATAGCCTTCGCCGTCAAACGATATGCCAGTCTCGTGGTCAGGCGAATAAGCGATCACGCCCTTTACGGGGTGCTCTATCTCCGGGTATCCCCAGTTTATACCGATTCTGCTAGACATATAGTCGACTGTATTTTTGCCCACAGCATCGCCACAGACCCAGCCTGACACTGTCTTTTTGCCCATGGTAGGCAGGGCATTTCTGTCAACGACAAGGATACGCAGAGATTGCTTTGAATAAAAGGCAGCCGACGATGCCACTATCAACCCTGCCAGGCCGCCGCCTGCCACGATAATATCATAATCCCGCTTGAGCATGCAAAACCGCTGAAGCCAAAAACTCTATTTATAGTTAATATGAGTATTCTTTCGCTTTGGGTGGTGTTCTATGAAAGGGCCCATCGTATTTTTTGACCTTGGACAGACTCTGATAGACGAGCGGGATTTTATCGATACCTTTGATGCCAGGTTTCTTGAGCTTTTGAACGGCTTTGGCGCAAGGATTGACATGCGCAACTATAGAGCCCTCAGGGACAACGTAATAAAAGACCGCCGGATAGGCTATGGCAGCGCTCGGGAGCTTGCTTATGAAGTCTGTCGGCTGATACTCCAGCCGGGATACGACAGGCTTGTAATGCCAAGAATAGACCAGGAAATTTCGCAGGGCAGGAGGAGCTTGTACTGCCTCTATGACGGGACAACTAAAGCGTTGGAATCTCTGTCGCAGCACTGCGAGCTTGGGATAATTGCCAACCAGCAGGCACAAGATGTCGCCGCCATATTTGAGAAGGAAGGTCTGGACAGATTTTTCAGAGTAAAGGTTATTTCCTCAGACGTTGGCCTGAAAAAGCCTGACCGCAGGATATTCGAGCTTGCTATGGGGCAAGCCTCAAGGCAGCCATCAGAATGCATTATGGTAGGAGACAGGCTCGACACCGATATCTGCCCGGCAAACCAGATCGGGATGATGGCTACCATCAGGACAACGGACTCGCTTTTCAGCCTCCAAGAGCCTAGGAGCGAATGTGAGAGGCCAACCTACACTGTGCCGGATATATCCAGAGTCCCAGAAGTAGTGGAAAAGGTTATCAGCCGCGCAAGGTGAGAATAAGGAGAAATTGATGGTGTTTCTGTCAAAAATTGTAACCATAGTTGCAGCAACCCACAGACACCCTGCGAACAGGTTACTGCATTTGACGGGTGCGCCTGTCTATGCGCTTGGAGTAGTATTTGTAGTAGGATTCCTGACAGGGTTTCACACAGACATAGAGGAGGGGCTTTCACTCTGGCTGATTGCAATAGCGATGTTTTTATCAGGACACGCTATTGAAGGCAATATCAGATCCACTACTCCTGTCCTGGTACTTAGATTCTTGATTGTAAAATTAAGAGCCAGATCCAGATCCAGACTTGTCAAATCAAGGAATAAATTGCTTTATTCTTCCCAAAAGTAAATCCATCTCCGAGTCCTTCAGCTCTGGTCTGGACCTGAACATCGAGTGCACAGGGCCTGCTCCGTCGCCGGCCTTGCGCGGGATGATGTGCACATGCACATGAGGTATTTCCTGCCCGGCATCCTTGCCGTTATGGATGGCAATTGTGCTGGCGTCTACGCCAGATGCCTTCTCAATTGCACCTGTAACTTCCTGTAGTAACTCAAAAACCGCCTGCGAATCTTGCTTGGTCATCTCCTGTAACTTTGCATAGTGCAATTTTGGAATGATAAGCGAATGGCCTGCAGCAAGAGGAAAAGCATCAAGCAGAACTATCGCCCTTTCATTTTGCTTGATTATTCTAGACCTCACGGCACCTGATGCAATCTTGCAGAAAATGCATTTTTGGTCATGTTGCATTGGCAGTACACAAATCAAAGAAGGATAAAAAGGCAATCATCAAGGCATGACAACAAGGTATTTCTGCAAAGAGAAGAGAGAAGAAAAGAAGAGAAAAGAAAAAGAAGGAAGGATGGATGGATGGATGGATCTGGCTATTTCTAATTGTCTGCTCCTTCTCCATCATTATTGTCGTTTTCCTGATGCTCGTCTCCCAGCTGCAACAGTTGTTTTTGCTCTTGATCTGCTCTATTTTCGAGCATCTTGTCCAACTTTTGCTCAGCGTTGATCTCTCTTTCTTTAATTTTTTCCAACATGTCATTTATTTTCTCGGTGGCCTTTTGTTCTCTTTCGTTTACTTTTTGCAAGGCAGTTGCCTCCCGCGCGTTCAGCACACTGAGAATCAGGCTTGGTGGAAGCTCACTATTTGCAGTATGGGTGATGGTTATACTTGAGCCCGTAGACGTACTTGTTGTACTGGTCTGACTTGTTTGTTGGGAAGACGTTGAGGAAGTAGAGGTTGAGGTAGGGGTAGCGGCGGAGGTTGGCATAGAACTAGGGTTGGTTGTCTGCGTAGGTGTAGGTGTTGCAGATTGGTTGGAGCTTGAAGGAGGCGAGGAGGTAGTCGTTGTTGCAGACGACCCAAGCTCTACAATCCTGTAATATGCATCGGCTGAAATGGGTGTGGCTGTTACCACAAATGCCTTCGGCCTATCCGTGCTGCCATCGCCCCAGTGGTCAAAGACTACGTTGTGGGTTGAATTGTGGCATAGGTTGCAGTCAGTGGGATATATGTAGTAGGTTGAGCCTATGGTCAGTCCAGTTATTTGCGTCCCTGTTTCATCGGCAAATCCATCAGCTACCATCGCACCAGTGCTGTTGTACACAACAAAGTACATTGCTGCACCCGGACCTGTCCCTGCATCACATGTTGTTGCAAAGCAGGGAGCCCAGTCAGGTGATGCAATTCTATGTGCATGATAGACAATGGCTCCCTGGCCTGTGCCAGCAGAAAC
>JAJPHM010000003.1 GCA_021325295.1 Nitrososphaeraceae archaeon | reverse complement strand
TTAATTCTCTTATTATCTCTTCTTCAGAGCCCAAATCACAGTTTATCAGTACATATGCTGTTGGCATTGACAATCAATCAACCATCCGTCGTCTATCATCTATCATCATCATCTACTATCACCAGCTATTGGTGGTGATGCTATTAAACTAATCGGGGTAATGGGGTGATAGTGATTCAAGTTCAATTGAAAATTCGCTGTCTTGATGGACTACTGACCAAATAGGACAGTCTCTGGCATTGTAGCCAAAAGAGCTGGCAATAGCATAGTGAGAAAAAGAATCAGCATACAGAGATAGATGCTCGATTCTTCTGGCCTTATCTTCCGTTTCTGCAGAGCCAGCAGCATCACTGTCCAGTTTTGACAGAAAAACCTGACTATTTATTTAGAATAGCAAAGCATAGCGCTTTAACAACATAATAAGAATAAAAGATTGAAATTGTTCCAAGCACAATAAAGCACAAGACTTGCCAGGATTCAATCGTGGTTGCAGGATAACAAACCAATACGTAGAACCACAGCATAAAGTCAGACGGCAGCCAAAAGTAGACCACATTAACCGAATGATTATGAAAGGCAACGGATATCGGAAATACAATATTCAGCTACTTTGCTATATGTGCGAGAGAGAAATAACTGCAATCTATGTTCCGGGATGGGGCAATGTTCTGCGCTGCAGCATCTGTCTTGCCAATCTGGTATCAAGAAAACTTGTCAAGGATGCCGATTTTGTTTACTGCAAGGCCAGCCAAGTCATCCGGAAAGGTAAAGAAAATGGAATAGGGAATCAGGAATAAATGAGCACTTGCTGACATCGACAACCTGCCGATCTGACTGCACAAACTAGAAAAGCAGTTGTCACAGACTGTTATTGATGGATACTCTGGCAAGGCGTGTCGCTATCTCTGCTGGAGTAATTATCATCGCAGCCATTACACTGGCATTTGTATTATTCTTTGTAAGCGGAAGGCAAACACTTAGCAACACCACCACAGAAGACACGCGTCGGATCATAGCCTATTCTATCACCTACGGACCGGATGGCATTGCCAACGTCACGCTAAGCTATGTAAAGGCAGATTCGGTCCAGACCAACTCGACTGATTCGGAAGTGCACTTTCTAGATCCTTTTGGCAAGAGCATGTCTAGCGTGGAGCAGCAACTATCAACTGCAAACGATGGCCCAGACCCCAATGGCCTTCTGACAGACAAGCAAAAGCAGGATTTGATAAGGAATGCTGATGCATACGAGCAGTATGCATTGATAAGGTTGCCTGCAGAACTTGTAGTAGCAAGCCAGAATAACGCTAACGCATTCCGCGCCTATAGTATACTTGACCCGGAATCGCACTGTCTGCTACGCTACATTTCCAATCATGATCTGAACAATAACGAAACTGAATATCTTTTGCAAGATATTTGTCACAGCGATGTATTTCGGGTCTCAGATGGCTACTCCTGTTTTGGCCATATTGCAGGAGGAACAAATCCAGTCGTAAGTGGCTACAACGGACTGCCAAGGATGAGGGTTTCTATCGACAACCAGGGATACATTGTGGCTGAAAAGCCTGACGGCCAGCCCTCCGGAGATGGCACCGTCGGCGAAGGCAGATTCATCTCACCACAAGAAATTCAGGAAAATAATGACCCATCATGTAACCAATATTTGAGATACGCCAGATAAATAAAAGACAAGGCAGCAGGATAATCTAGTAATCTTGTACCGCATGTACTGCTCAGCTTCAGCAGAGTTTGCACAAATGGCATGACACGCAGCCACCAAATTCTTGTCTTGAATAATCTGAACAATTTCTTTATTGCAAAAATGATAACATGATATAGTGAAGAAGGAAAAGAAAAGGAAGAAGTCAGCTGGTAGATACCAGCTGTCCTATTTCGTCATATCTCTTCAGATATTCCAGCCCTTTTTGCGTAGTCTTGAATAAGCCCTCTCCTTCGACATATTCCAAAAGACCACTTTCCACCAGCACGCCTACGTATTCTTTCATCTGTGCATAGGAAAGATATGCCTTGTACATTATCTTGGTTTTTGTAGTTCCCCCGTTGGCGGCTTCCAGAATGGATGAAACGATGTCTGTTCTGCTCCTGTACTTCATTTCGCTGTTCGAATTATCATCAGCAATCTGGAAGCATAAAAATATCATGATGTTGTGTTATAGAAGAATTATCTACCACATGGAAGATACGATCCTCTGCCTGTTGCTTGAAGGCGCCAAAGGATTCAGGCCTATCTTCTCATAGTTTTGGATAAACCTCATTCCCCTCGGTGTAGTCTTGAATCGGATTTCGTTTTGGAGATATGCAATAAGATCCTTTTCGATAAGGTAAGGCAGATAGCCTGTCAGTAGAGAAAAGGATACAAAGGCCTTGACAGCTATCCTCGCTCTTGTCTCACCGCCGATCGATGCCTTGAGAATTGCCAAAATTATATCCTCTCGGCTTCTATGCTTCATGATGGTGCAAAATACAACATTATTAAAAAGGAGAGAAATTCCATCTATCAGAAGATTATTCTGCCTGCTTGACCTCAAAGCAAGACCTGCCCAGATTAAACCTTTATGACTATTTTTTCTGCAGTATATTCTGCATCCCTGAACTTTTTGTAGTAGATGCAGAATGATGACAGGGCTGTAGAACTACACTTTGTGCTAGACTTGTCGCAGTATCTGCAGATGAAACTATATCTGCAAGCCACGCCTGTACCTTGATAATCTACGTTATAAGAAAGAAGGATGATTGTTCCAGAGAGAACAGGTTTATTCTCCTCCTCCTTCCTCGTCTGCTGCTCTTCCAGAGCCGCCATACATTCGATCCAGGGCAGAGTCTATCTGGGATTCAGTAATGCCAAAAAAATGGTACGACTCTGGCGTCATCTGTGCAAGCTGCAGTGGTTGATACCCTGCACCTGAGCTGGCCTTTGTGTACGTGTCGGATGCGTCAACCAGAAGCATTTTTGCAATAGAGTTCCATTCTGCCAGACTTTGAGTCTTGCCTGTCACCAGAATTGACGATAGCTTTGCAAATGCGGAGATTATCGCTATACGGTATTTTTGCAGCTGTATTTTGGATGGGTTTGTGTCGGCGACCAAAGGGACGTACGTGCAGATCCGGAACTGGTATTCGTCGAGGTTCTTTGCGGTGCTGGCGCACTCTCCAAAGGAAACATTTTGTTTTCTTGCCGACCGCATGTCCAATGAAATGCCTTCAAAGACTCCTGCTATGCCTCTTATGGCAAGAACCGATGAGGTAATGCCGTCGCTTGATAGCATCCTTTGGCATCCTGACATTGAAAGGTGCCTGTTGACAATCAAGTTTACAAGAGACACTGTGTCAGAATGCTCCGGCAACAGGCAGATTTGAACGTACGGCATCAGAAACTGAAATTCTAGATGCGGCATCTGCCTCTGGATTATAGCAGCTATAGGATATTCCGACCTTCTTTACAAGGGCCAGTGCTCTTGAGCCTTTTTCTGTGATCAGATACATCCTGCAGTTTGGTGCAGACTCGATCTGCCTGATTAGGTTGTATTCGAGCAGCTTGGCTACATGTCTGTCTACTGCCTTCCAATCGATGCCAATTTCACTTGCCAGCTGCAGCCTGTTTTTTGGGCGGTCAAGAAGGCCGAGGAGTCTTGCTCTTGTTCTGCCTCCTTTTGTCTTGACAAGCATGTCAAAGACACCACAACAAAGTCCAGATTCTGTCCATTCTCGCCTTGTCTGACCTCGCCACCAGATCCACCTGTTAGCCCTGTTGCGATCCGCACAATATGCGCGTTCGTATAGTGGTTCTACATCAGCATATTTTCTTGTCTGCAAGTAGCCTGCATTATAGAGGGCAGGATCATAGTACCTGGATCTGAATTTTGTCTGTATCTCGCCCCCGACCCTATAATCAACAAACGCTGCATGCGTCAAAGTCAGAGCTGCAAAAACGACAATGAAGGTGTTGATAAATCTATGAGTTGTGCCTGTCATTGCAACTCCTCTCCGCTCCTTCATTCCGGTAAAGGACATCTCGAGCCGATATCATCATTATGGTCCCTTCAGTTAAAAAGCTTCTGAATACCGTCAGAGTTGTAAAATAATATGGTAATGAAAGAACATAGTTGTCTAATTCTATAAGTCTAGCCAAGAAATCTACCATACCTACAATCCTGTTGCCATAAATATTCCAGTTAGAGAGGTTGATCCAAAGGTTAGCCTTTCCCGGAGCATCCAGAAGAGATGAAGGCTGGCCCATTGTGTTCTTGGCAGCGAAAAATCCTTTAAACCTTTGTCCGAATGGAATCGCAAGGCAGGTAGGTTGCTGGCTGGAAGCCTAGTTACGAACGACATACGCATCTGATGGCTACCCTTCCCTTACTTTGCTCTAAAAGCTCATCCACTTCTTGTGATAAAAATACCAAAGCATCACAAGGGAAGGCGCCACGGATCCGGCAATAACCAGCATCATAGTGGTGTAAGGACCGAAAAAGTCCCAAGGACCCGACTGCACCGTCCCTGGAATTTCGATGTTCATTCCATAAAAAGAGCTCAGCACCGTGACTGGAATTGTCAGAGTAAAGAGTATGGTGAGCAGTCCCAGAATCTTGTTCGACCTTTCTGTGCTGGTAGTAAAGTTGGTGTCTTTGTAGATCTCGACAGTTTCCTTGGAAGCCTCCAGCTCCTCAAGCACCTTTTCAATATGGTCTTTTACATCCGAAAAGTATGGCGCAAGGTCCAAACCATTTGCAAATCTCTCGATGTCTGTTGACAGTTCTGCGATTACTCTTCTTAGCGGGATAATTGTTCGTTTGAGTGTCATGATCTCCCTCCTCAGTGTGGTGATCTTGATCGATACAGGAGACGAGCCACCAAAGACGGCATCCTCTATTGCATCCAAGTCGCGCTCGATATGGCCCAAGGTGCTCAGCAGCTCGTCAACCAAGCCGTCTATAATCTTGTACAGCAAAAAGCCTGTCGATTGCCCCATAAGGTTTTTGTCATTCCTGCATGATTGGAACAACTGAGCCAGCGGGCCAAACTCAGCATGGTGGACTGTCACCAGATAGTCTTGACCGATAAAGACAGAGAGCTGGTCTACGGTTATGGAAAGAGCGGATCTATGACCACTGATTGATGGAAATCTGAGAATGATAAACGAATGCGACTGGTGCTTGTCTATTTTGGATATCTGAATCCTAGAAAGGCAGTCTTCGAGATTCAGCTGATGGAATGGATACTTTAGCGCAAGCATTTCAAGCTCCGCAGAAGTAGGCTGCGAAATATCGATCCACTTTATTTTGCCGCTGTCAATAGTCTCCAATGAGCCAGTGTAGCCTGCCTGTTTGCCGCTGATGCAACAGGGTACGGTGTTGCATCCCTAAATATTTTCTTTACAAGATTGCTTTAGGGAAAGAAGAAGAGAAGGAAGGAGCACAAGTTTGCAGGTGTTCTGCCATATGAACGGTCTGTCGGTACAGAGTTCTAATATCAGGATTATCAGAATGGGTTTTCTTTGATAATTCATGAGCAAAAAAGTAGACTGTAAAAATACAAAAGCAAAAGCCAGAAATACAGGCAGGGCAATCGAGCCGGCTCTGCTTCTTGCGACTCTATCCATTGCGGCCATTACTGCAGGCATTCAGTACCAAAGCGCCAATGCGCAGTACGGGTATGGATATACGACCACCACCAATAACTCCACTTCACAAACTCCAAACGTTTCCAAAGAGATATTGCAAAAGTGTTCTCAGCTGGGCATACCTGCGGCCCAATGCAGTGAGAATGCAATACTTGAAGTGGAACGTGTCATGATGTCCGGCGGAGGATCAGGGAAGCCTCTTGTTGCCACTGAAGGAACTCAGATGATAGAGCTGGTTGGAATCATAGGTGCAATCTTTGGAGGGGTAGCTGCCGCGTTCTTTGTCAAGGGCAGGCACCGCGGAGAGAGGGTAACAGCATAGGTAGAACAATACCATAGACAGGCCTTGCCGTCTGGCAGGGTCTCCGAGACTTTTTTGTCTGAACTTGTCAATTGACGAAGTAAGAAAAAAACATTAGCAGTCTTTGGTTGATTGTCTGGCTTCTCGTCACCTGCTTACTGGAAGCAACCGGTCGGCCGAATAGTTGTTGTAAAATTTTAACAAACAGCCTTCTCACAATACAAAATTTGTGCGTTCTTTACATAGAACAGCAGGTTGCGAGCAAATATCAAAGTGGCCCTTAAATCCGGGATTGTTCTAATTGAATATATGCCAGCGGCAGAAGACCGCCCAGCAGAAGCTGACGGAAATGGCGAAAAGCTACAGGCTCCAAAATACGACACCGAGCGAAAATTGCGTGGCAGGACGTTGCAGGTCTACATCTACCTCCAAAGAAAAAAGGCCCCGAGCGGCATAAGGGAGATCCAGAGAGAGCTTGGCCTCTCAAGCCCAAGTGTGGCCGAATACCAGGTTGAGAAGCTAGTAGAGATGGGCCTTGCAGGCCGCGACGCCTACGGACGGTGCTTTATAACAAGAAAGACAAAAGTAAAGGCCTTAGAATCCTACGTAAATTTTGGCAGGTATACAGTCCCAAGGCTTGCATTTTATGCAGCATTCTTTTCGGCTGTTTCTGCCATTTATGTTGTCTTCAGGTACGGCAACCTGAGTGTGTACGATATTGCAGTACCTGTTGCCGCAGCTGGGGTCTTGTGGCTTGAGACCTGGAAGATGTGGAAGCACAGCCTCCTTGACGAAGCAATGGCCAGAAAAGTCACTCAGGCAGCCTCGCCAGGTGTGAAAGAACATAGCTGGAACTCTATTCACGCTCTCCTTGTGCCAGGAATTGCCGCATTGATAGTTTTTGCCGCAGTCAACGTGTTCCTGTTTCAGTACGTGCAGCCAACAAGCCTTGTAGCCACAAGAGTAGCTACGCCTGAAGTCAGCACAGATGAGGCTTCTGTCGAAGCCGACCTCTTTCAGTCAGGGCTTTTTACAGTCGATGACAGTATCAAAATAGCAAAGCAGAATATGGAGGACTATTCCTCTGCCAATTCTCAGACCACCGGATCGGGAAATGCTGGTACAGTCTCGGCGCCAGAGAATCCATTTGGTGCTCTGTTTGCAGCTTCAGGACTTGGATTTGCAATGACTCTGTCAATATTTGCAAGCGCGCTTGTGATTGGATTTTTAATCTACATTATAATAAAAGTACGGTGTAGCAATTGCAGTTCAGAGATCCCGATTTTGGGTGGGACTGGAAGTGGAAGTATTGCTTGGCACTCAGAGCCAGCAAATGATGACATGCGGGAGAAATAGGACACAGGCCAGAATTCCGGTCAGAAATTCAATAGTACAATATTAGTATCGTATCAGGTATTCTTTCAGACGACACGAGTCAGTCGGCCATGAACTTGAAGTATGTATGTGTAACTGCAGCTCACATACAAAATACTTTATGAGAAAATGACACGCAAGCTTTAGGAAGCGATAAGCCTGTGAGGTTCACATACTTTGCTGCAGGCCTGACGGTGGCTGTTTGTGGGACTCTTGGCCTTCTCTACCTGCAGCACATGTTGCCACTCGTTCAGATCTTTCCTCAGCAAATCCAAAGCGGAGAGTCGATGTATTCCGACTATATTGACAGCATGACCGCGCCATATATGCGGGTCGCACCGGGCATGATAGCTGTTGCAATGCTTGGTGGTGCGGGGGTGGCAATATTTGGCATTATTTCCTCCAGCAAAAGGGAAGATAACAATACAGAGGTCAAAGTATACCTGTCGTCTGGAAGTACCGAGAAGGTTTTTTGCCGAAATTGCGGTAGAATGGGACTTGTTTCATCCAATTTCTGCCCTAGCTGCGGAATCGACCAGCGACCGTCCCCAAATGCATCTAAACATTGCACTCATTGCGGCATGGATGTCAGCAGCGAATCTGCTTTCTGCAGCCTCTGTGGCTGGAAATTCTGACAAGTCAGATCAGGTCAGGTCTGCTCTGACTTCAGAATGTCAGAGAAACGGTGACAGAAAAAGGAAGCGATTCTGTCAAATCCGTTTTTGCAATCATTCTTGCTTTGGTGTGGCATGTCCCAGCTGTTCCGACAAAGTAATACATCAGCAAAAAAAGGAGAAATGAAGACATCAGAGTTGTTTCAGTCTGCCTCAGTCTGCGAAGGGCTATTTGCATAGGATGGATATCTGCTGAATATAACAAGACATGGCCTGTTAAATAAGAAAAGGAAAGAAGAAGAAAAAGAAGAAGAAAAGGAGTGCAGAAGGCTCGTCTGCTCTTCTCGCAGCTACCTAAAAGAGCCCAAGGAAGCGTCTCTTGTTTTCTGCCACAGGCTGGACTTCTACTTGCTTCTGCTCTTCTCCAAACTTGCTCTCTACACCTGTCAGCACAACCATTACCCTTGCTTTGCCTCTGATTTCTGGGTCTACTCTTGCTCCCCAGACTATTCTTACTTCTTTGGCCAAGCTTCTTGTTACAAGCTC
>JAJPHM010000025.1 GCA_021325295.1 Nitrososphaeraceae archaeon | reverse complement strand
ATTCTATTATAATTATCTTGTGATACAGGACTGGCGGACTAGCAAAATGCACTGGCTTGCTGACATCCTCTTCAACGCTGCAGCAATGACATAATTTGCCTTGGCTCAAATTCAGGAATTGATTTCAGCGGCCTGGTTTTGATTTGTAAACTTTTAATTAATGCACCATCTTAGCTTGTGCAAATGACCATAACAGTTATTGGATCTGGCAAGGTGGGAGCATCAGCAGCTCTTAACTGCGGTTTGAGAGAACTTGACGATATACTCCTGCTGGATATTGTCCAAGGACTGCCCCAGGGTGAAGCAATGGACATCAACCACCAGCTTTCAGAAAGAGGATCTGACTCTGTGGTAAGAGGATCAAATAATTATGAAGATATGCGAGGCTCGGATTTTGTCGTACTTGTCGCCGGCGTCGGCAGGAAGCCTGGCATGACCAGGATGGACCTGCTCAAGACAAATGCAGGCATTGTACAAGATGTGGCCTCAAAAATTGCAACATATGCAAAGGATGCATTTGTGGTGGTTGTGACAAATCCACTTGACCCGATGACCTACCTTGCTCTCAAGACCGTGGGCGCAAAAAAGAGCAAGGTCTTTGGCATGGGAGGCATGCTGGACCTGTCAAGGTTCAAGAGCTTTATCCAGCAGGCGACAAACGTGTCAAGGGAATCTATACAGGCCATGGTGATAAGCGAGCATGGTGAGAACATGCTTCCGCTGACCCGGTTCTCATCGATAGCAGGCATACCTCTCCATGACTTTATATCAAAAGAAGTCGCAGCAGATATCTTTGAAAAGACAAGAAAGGTTGCAGCAGAAGTTATTGCACTTAAAGGGGCAACTGTATATGCTCCTGGCAACGCCGTGGCAACAATGGTCGAGTCTGTACTGAAAGACAAAAAGCTTGTAATCCCTGTATCTACACTGCTTGAAGGAGAATACGGGATTTCTGACGTCTGCATGGGAGTTCCAGCAGTAATAGGCAGCGGCGGAGTAGAGAAGATAATAGAGCTCAAGCTGGACAGCTTTGAGCAGGAAATTTTCAGCAAGGGGGTTGCAAGTGTCAGGGAAGCGATAAAAGCGCTTCCTCTCTGACCAAGCTTTTTATCCCGTCGGCAATACAGGACTTGGCGTGGATCTTCAGGCAATTCTTGAAGAATTTGCCAAAGGCAACATGGGAATAGACAGAGTACGAAAGGAGCTGGCTATCCATTCGATAGAACATGTAGGAGAAATGGCACAGCTGGATGTAGGTAGAGACCTGAGAAGGGGCCTGCCTGAGGTGGTCTACGCCGAGGGTAAAAAGTACAGAGACACAATTGCGATTGCCCTTTCTGCTATCCGGGCAAGAGGCCAAGTTGTTGTCAGCAGAATCAAAGAGCAGGATTATGAGAAGGTTCTGAAGGGGATTGGAGGCAGGAAAAGCAATATCTGCATCGAGTCTGGGAAAAATAGCACAACCATACTAGCTTTTGACAGGACCACGCCACCCAAAACTACAGGAGCAAAGATTGGAATAGTTGCTGCAGGCACATCCGATATTGGCGTGGCTGAGGAAGCAAGGCTGGTGGCAAGGTCGATGGGTTGCGAATCGGTTACAACATATGATGTAGGAATAGCGGGAATCCACAGATTGTTTCCCCGGCTGAAAGAAATGCTGCAGCAAGATGTCGGCGCCATCGTCGTTGTGGCTGGGATGGAAGGAGCTCTGGCATCCGCAGTTGCGGCACTTGTTGACGTGCCTGTGATTGGCGTTCCGACTTCAGTTGGTTATGGCTTTGGATCAGATGGTATAGCCGCTCTGGCATCAATGTTGCAGAGCTGCACACTGGGGCTTGCTGTGGTCAACATTGATAATGGAATTGGAGCAGGTGCATTTGCCGCGTCAATAGCCAATAAACTGGCACTGAAAACTTCAGTGAAGCTGGCCTGAGCAAAAATAAACATGGTCATGTATCTGCAGTATCGAATAAGGCAAGAAATGGCTTGATAGATAGATCGACAGTTAAACAGACATCCAAGAGCTGTCAAATCAATGAAGATGCTTTTACCTCGATAGCCTGCAGTCCGCTATGCAGGCTTCAACTAGGCAATATACGTTTATAAGGGCTTTACCTTTCTTGCTCTTCTATTCGTTTGCAAAATAGTAACGAAATGGTGAGTAGCTAATTTGACTTCATCTTCTTCATCTTATGTCCGAACACTGAAGCGAATCAGGCAGGACAAGACCAATTATCATAAAAGAGCTGCAGTACTGATAGGCAGACATTCATTTATATCGGTCAAAGTAAGCGACCAAAATGTTGCTACACAGATACTGAAAGCAACGCCGACTGGAGACATGGTCATTACATCCTGTCATAGCAGAGAACTTTTGAAGCACGGTTGGAAAGGCTCTCTAAACAACCTTCCTGCATGTTATCTTACAGGCTTGCTTTTGGGCAAAAAGGCTCTGGATAAAGGCGTCAGCAAAGCAGTGCTCTATATCGGCAATGATCGCTTTACCTCAAGAGTGGCGGCATGCCTGAAGGGGATAACTGAAGCTGGGGTCAACGTACCGGTTTCTGACGAATCACTCCCGCCAGATGACCGCACAAGCGGCGAGCATATCGCAAAATATGCAGAGAGCCTCAGCTCTGATTCAGACAGGTACAATTCTACTTTTTCACTACTTTTGAAAAATGGCCTCAAGCCAGAGAGCTATCCTGAGCATGTAGAGGAAGTAAGAGAAAAAATAGCAGGCCCAAGAAAAGAGGTCAAAGAGCCCACAGGAGAAAAGGAAACTGCCGCAGATTCGGAGCAGAAGGTAAAAGAAGAAAAAGGCAAGGCAAAAAAGCCAGCAGGCAAGCAGGAGCAGCAAAAGGAAAAGTCAAAGGCTAAGGGCGGCCAAAAAGATTCGTCTGCGCAGGATAAAAGTAAAAAGACAGACAAAAAGGAGAAAGATAAGTCACAATGATGCGCAGCCAGCAGCAAAACGTAGAGTGGAAGCCACGGACTACGCTTGGAGCGATGGTTCTGAGCGGCAAGATAAACTCGATGGACCAAGTTTATGAAAACGGCATGAGAATACAGGAGCCGGAAATAGTCAGGCACCTTCTTCCAGACATTAAAAATCAGGTCGTCCATGTGGGAATTGTACAAAAGCAGACAGACGCTGGCGAAATGACACGATTCAATGCCTTGGTTGCCGTGGGAAATGAGGCAGGTTGGTTTGGAATTGGCAAGGGCAAGGCATCTCAGATGCGCACTGCAATTGACAAGGCCACAAATGCAGCTTACCTTAATGTTATTCCAGTAAAACTTGGATGTGGGAGCTGGGAGTGCAAATGCAACCAGCTTCACTCGGTTCCATTCAAAGTGCGCGGCAAAGGCGGCAGCGTAACACTTGAAATTATCCCCGGGCCAAGAGGTCTTGGTCTGGTCGCAGGCGAAAATATCAAGGGCCTGCTCAAACTTGCCGGCCTCAAGGATGCTTGGACCAAATCGTTTGGCTCTACGAATACAATGTCATCAACTACAAAGGCAATCTTTAACGCGCTGAGAAGCACTTATAGCGTGGGTTGAAGGCAGAGAGAAGAGTAGTATAGAAGAGAATAGAAGAGAGGCAGGCTGAACAAACAAAATGGCATATCTTGTGGTAAGAATAAGAGGAACTGTTAACATTCCCCACTGGGCGAATACAACGCTTGATGGGCTGAACCTGAGCAAAAAGTTCCGCGCAACAATTGTACCGGAAAGCTCGGAGTATCTTGGCATGTTAAGAAGGGTCAAGGAAATTGTAGCCTGGACAAAGGCAGACGCCACTATAGTCAAGGAGCTTTTGCAAAAAAGGGGCCGCCGGGCTGGATTCAAGCCGATCGAAGGCTCAGAGATCCCAGGCGGATACAAGAGCATAGACGAGCTGGCATCTGCCATAGCCCAGGATAAGGTTGCAATTTCAAAACTGGAAGGGATAAAACCTTGGTTTGCGCTGAGCCCGCCAAAAGGTGGATTCAAAAGAAAGACAAAGACCCAGTATCTGCAGAAAGGAATACTTGGTGAAGACGGCGAGCTCATTGAAATTGTAAAAAGGATGCTCTAAAGGAGCAAGACTTAATTAAGGTGTTCTGATGAATCCAATTGCGTTCCAGAGTAACTCAGACTCGGTGGACCTGACAACAACAAGATAGATGGATGAATGGATGGAATGAATAAGACGGGTATGATAAATTATTATGGCTACCAGATTTAGAAAAAGCAGAAGGCAGCGTGGAAGCAGGTACTGTGGCTGGGGCCAGATCGGGCAGCACAGGCAGGCCGGCTCAAGAGGCGGTATTGGCGGGGCTGGCAAACATAAACATTTCTGGATAAGGACAGTAATTGAAGAGCCTGACCACTTTGGACACGATCCGTTCAACTCTTTTAACCGGAACCTTGTACACAGGTGGATAAACGTCCGCGACTTGGATTCAGCGGTCGCCAAACATGCCAAGGCGGATCAGTCAGGCAAAGTAGTTTTGGATCTGGATGCGCTGGGTTATGACAAGCTGCTTGGAGGCGGCAGTGTCCAGTCTGCATTTACTGTCAAGATAGCAAAGGCGTCAGAGAACGCCAGAGCAAAAATTGAAGCTGCTGGTGGCGAGATTATTTCAAATGACCATGGTGGAAAATGAAAGCGTCTTCAGGCGCGTCATAAAGTCCGCGTCTGCGTACATCCCCCAGGTTCCAAAGCCAAAGAAAAAGATATCTCTTGCTGAAAAATTTGTGTGGTGCGGGATCGCACTTCTGGCATACCTTATCATGGGCCAGATACCGCTCTACGGAGTAACAAGCGAGCCCAAGTTTGACTTTCTGGCTTTTGCCAGAGTTATTTTTGCAGCCCAGCAGGGCACGTTGATGGAACTTGGCATAGGTCCGATAGTTACGGCAGGACTGCTCATGCAGCTTTTGAAAGGCTCGGATCTGATCAGGCTCAACTTCAAAAATCCAGATGACAGGTCGCTATTCACATCGGCCACAAAGATAGTCACAATTATAGTAATTATTGCCGAAGGCTCGCTGTATGGAGCCAGTGTCTACGGGCCACTTGTCAACGCAGATGGCAAACATGCGTGGGTAACACCTATTCTGATAACGCAGCTTGTGTCGTCAAGTGTTATCGTAATGCTGCTTGATGAGATGGTGCAGAAAGGATGGGGACTTGGCTCCGGGATTAGCCTCTTTATCATGACCGGTGTAGCGCAGTCTATAATGTGGAGCGTACTGAGCCCTGTACCTGGCTCGGATGGGCCGGTAGGGATTGTACCGTACATGATAGATACTGCTGCAAACGGTCACTTTGGAGACTCGTTCTTTAGATCTGGCCAGCTGCCAAGCATACTCGGGCTCATGGTGACGGCTGGAATTATACTGATCCTTGTCTACCTGGAGGGTGTGCACGTCGATATACCTATTGTATCTACAAAGTACAGGGGATTCACGGCAGTCTACCCGATAAAACTGCTCTATACCTCAAATATCCCTGTTATCCTAGCGTCAGCTCTACTCGCCAACGCAGTATTTATGGGCCATATGATGTGGGCCCAGTACGATGTCAACAACCAGAACCCCATTTTCAACTATCTTGCGCAGTTTGACCCTTCAAAACCCCAGACACCAACAGGCGGGGTGCTATACTATATCACATCACCTGCCAGCTTTGAAAGCGCATCGCACGATCCGCTGAGGACTGTGGTCTACATCATATTCCTGACTACTGTGGTAACTCTATTTGGCAGGCTCTGGGTGGAGCTTGGAGGCCTGTCTGCAAAATCGGCGGCAAAGAACCTGCTTGATGCCGATGTCCAGGTCCCAGGATTTAGAAGGTCGGAAGGCTCGGTCGAGGCGCTCCTTGGCAGGTACATCCCGTCGGTTACCATAATCGGCTCTGTAATCATTGGGCTACTGGCATCTGTATCAAACGTCCTGAACGCCTTTGGGTCGGGAACTGGAATTTTGCTTATGGTCAGCATACTTGTCAATTATTATACGCTCTTGGTAAGGGAACAGGTCGACACCCACATGCCTCAACTGGCGGCTCTACTTGGGCGAAAATAAACGTGCCATTATAGTGGGGATACCGGGGGTCGGCAAGACCACCGTCATCACCCGCGCAGCTGAAATATTGAGCAACAGAGGGTACAAGACCTCTGTCGTGGTCTTTGGAACAGTCATGTTCGAAGAGGCCAAAAAGCAAGGTCTCAAGGACAGAGACGAGATGCGCAAAATGTCAGTTGAAGACCAGCGCAGACTTCAAGACACGGCTGCAAGGCGGATAGCAGAGATGAAAGATCCTGTGGTGCTGATTGACACCCACCTTTTCATAAACACCCGCGAAGGGTACTATCCTGGGCTTCCTGTAAGGCTGCTTGAGATAATGCGCCCCACAAATTTTGTAATGATAGCTGCCGACCCGGGAGAGATAATAAACAGAAGAAGAACCGACAGCACCCGCCAGCGCGATGTGGCCTCACCAGAGGAGATCCAGCACGAGCTTGAAATTTCAAAGGTAATGGTTGCCTCATGCTCCATCCTGACAGGATCGCCTTTTGTAATTGTAATGAACCGCGAAGGCAAGATTGACGAGGCGGCATCGAACATTGCCAAGGCGCTAACAGGTGGCGATGATGGCGAGAGAAAGAAAAATGAATAAAATGGCGGAAGAAAGAAGAAGAGGTACAAAACAAAAGAGGCTAGAAACCAGCAAATGACAAACAAGGACGACTACAAAAATAATATAACAATCCCTGCAGCACTATCTTTAGAATTGTCGGGTAAGGTCAGTAGACTGGCTTGGGCCTTGGGGAATGTGCAGGCAGGCGCGCAGGCGGAAAAGAGAATTGAGAGCAGAGAAAGAAGGGATCAGAGTAGAGTAGAGCGAAGAGAAGAAAGCAGGCAAGCAAGAGAGGAGAGAAGAGGAGAACAGGTATCAAGAAATGGTAATTATTGACCCAATCTCTGCAATTATAATGCAGCTTCCCGGTCTTGCTCCCCACTATACCCAGCACCCTGTCTTTAAGAACATGATCACTGCAACTGTGGTGGCATCGCTGATTTCAATAGGGATGAATTTTGCATTTGCCATGTTGAGGAAAAAGACTACGGATATCGAGAAGATGAGCAGGATTATGAAAGAGACATCAGAGTGGCGCAAACAGTATACAGATGCAATAAGAAAGCAGGACAAGCCTAGGATAGAGGAGCTTAAAAAAAGACAGGCCTATGTTAACAAGATGGCGATAGAGATGCAGCAGCAGCAGATGCGCCCGATGTTTATCTACATGATTCCGTCGTTTCTTATCTGGATACTTGTGTTTCCGCTGGTATTTGGAGGGACTGTTTCTCTTTCTCCTATCTATATCCCGTGGATAATGTGCAGCAGTGACAATGTCAAGACTGATATGCAACTTGACGCTAACGGCAACCACAAAGGCTCGTGCACCGCGCCAGACGAAGTGTATCTCTGGGGCTGGTTCCTCATAACCTCGTTCTCATTCAGCGGGATAATTGCCAAAGTTACCAAGACTGCCCTCCCTAGCATGACCTGACAAGAACAGGATAGTAACAACAGTTAGTTAGTAGTAGTAGAATTGAATTGAAGCACCACAACAACAATCACAACCACAACAATAACGCCAACACTAAAGGCAGGCTTGGCATAGTCATCTCTGGCTGGCCTGCCGTGGGCAAGACTACGCTTGCAGCGGAACTTGCCAAGGAGTTTGGCCTGTCGATGTACAACGGCGGAGATATCCTGAAGATGCTTGCAAGGGAGAAAGGCTATTCTGCTTCCGGAAATGACTGGTGGGACGACGAAGAAGCAAAAAAATTCATGCAGGACAGAAGGTCAGATCCTTCCTTTGACAAGCAGGTCGATGAAAAACTAATCCAGATAATAAAGGAAGGCAATGTTGTCATTACCAGTTACACGCTTCCATGGCTTGTGCAGGGGCCGATCAAGTTCTGGCTAAAAGGGTCGCAGGACAGCAGGGCAAAAAGAATGGCAAGCCGGGACGGAGTAACATATTCTAAAGCACAGGAAATTGTAAAACTGAGGGACGAAGAAAACAAAAAGATCTATTATAACCTCTATGGCTTTAGGTTTGGCGAAGACCTTGGAGTATTTGACTATATCATCAATACCGACCAGCTGAGTCTGGACTCGCTGATAGAAATATCCAAAAACATAGTAAGGCATATAGTGCTATAGCACTTCAGGCAGCAGGTAAGTCTTTGTCTAACTCTTCGCAACCATCGCACTCGCATTCCTCATCTTACTCTGCCAGCGCCGGACAGGATTCTGGTCCTGTCGATAGCTCTGGATTTAATCTGATCTCTGGTTCTAGTCCCAATCCCAATCTCAATTCGAATCCAAACTCCAATTCTAATTCCAGTCCTGCCTTCAGTCTGCCCCAACTCAGAGACCTTGTGAAAATAGACGACGATGTTACAAACGATAACTATGGCCATTATCCTGACAGGAGGCCTATAGAATCACTTTTGAAGTATGGCTTGGTGCTAGTAGACAAGCCTGCTGGCCCTACAAGCCACGAAGTAGTTGCTTGGGTAAAAAGACTGCTTGAAATTGATAAAGCTGGGCACAGTGGCACGCTTGACCCTGGCGCAACAGGCCTGCTTCCTCTGGGGCTTGGAGAGGGTACAAAGGCGCTCTCTGTCCTGCTACTTGGACCAAAGGAATACTATGTGCTTGCCAGAATGCATGCACACATTTCCTCGGATAGGATGGAAAAGATAGCCAGAGAGTTCACCGGCGAAATTTATCAGCGCCCGCCCCAGCGCTCTTCAGTAAAGAGGGTAACTCGTATTCGATCCATCTATGAGTTTGAATGCCTTGAGCAGTACGACAGACTTGTGCTTATGCGCGTGCTCTGTCAGGCTGGGACATACATCAGAAAGATGATCTATGACATTGGAGAGGTCTTGGGCGTAGGAGCAACAATGGTGGAGCTGCGCCGGACAAGAGTCAGCAACCTCACAGAAGCCTGCGGGTTTGCACGGCTGCATGACTTGGCCGATGGTTTTAGGCTCTACAGGCAGCAGGGAAAAGACGAGAAGCTGAGAAGGCTTGTCAGGCCCATCGAAGATTGCCTGCAGGGAATCCGTGGAATGACTGTTAGGGATACTGCAGTCGATGCCCTGTGCCATGGCGCGCCGCTAGCAGTACCTGGAGTTACCGCGGTTCCAAAGGGGCTGAAGAAAGGCGAGCTGGTCGGGGTGTATACCTTGAAAGGCGAAATTGTCGGACTAGGCGAAGCTGCCATGACTGAAAGTGAGATAGCAGAAAACGTCAAGGGCGTTGCCTTTGTAATGAAGAGACTTATAATGGAGCCGGGCACATATCCGAAAGCCTGGCATTCTTCAGGAGCAAATGCAGCTGCACAGAACGCAAAATATGTGCCCCTTGTTGACCTTAATCGACTTGAAAAGGACAGCCAGGATGTCTAGGCTGCATGGTCAAACCTGCCTGCATGCGGATCCTGACGGGTTGGTAACTTGATGTATTATCAAATAGCGAGTCAGACAGCATAGTTTGCTTGTGCAACCTGAAGCGACCCAGAAATAAGCTGCTTCGATGGCCCAGCTAGCTAACTGATTGGCTGATTGATGCTAACTATGCTAAAATCCAGCTTTTTTCATTCTGGATCCGCATCTTGGGCAGGCTGCCTGGTTATGCTTTGTACCACACGAAATGCAATAGTAATCTACGCTTCCGCTGCCATATCTGGGCATTGGGTTGAACAACCCCCTGCCGCTCCCAGCTCCAAGCTGCCTTTTGCGCATATAGTAGCTCAGTGCAATAAACACAAAGATAATTATAGGCAGCGAAAATGGAAACGGCACTACCAGAGATATGCCAATGCTGATGCCAAAGGATATTCCTATCCACATCAGCTGCTGCAGCAGAAACTGCCTTGTGCCAGAGTCCATGCTCTAATCTAGTCTATATATGCCATAAATTGCCTAAAAGAGTTTCTTGCTCTGCCTGCAACAATGAATAATCCAATCTATAAACCGCTTGAAGCAAGCCTGCATAGCAAAAAACGTTATATCGGGAAGAGAACGTGAAGGAGCAAGAAAGAAAGGATGGTCTTTTAACAAATGCAATCTGCCAGGTTCCATAAAGTTGGTGAGCCTCTCAAGATAGAGCAGTCAGAGACGCCGCAGCCGGGCAAAAAAGAAGCGCTGGTCAGGGTGCGTGCTGCTTCAATCTGCCATAGCGATGTCCACGTAACTACCGGAGTCCTTGTGGCAAAACCCCCAGTGACTCTGGGGCACGAAATCGCCGGGGAGGTAGAGCAGGTAGGAAGCGAGGTAGACAGCACAAAAAAAGGCGACAGGGTTGTGGTCTACTTCTTGACACCATGCGGCGACTGTGACATGTGCATTCGGGGCAGGCAGGGCGTTTGCAGAAATATTGGCGCCGGACCTATGTACGGCTTTTCTGCAGATGGAGGGTATGCCGATTACATCAAGGTAGACTCCCGACAGCTGGTGCAGCTTCCCCAGAATGTGCCTTTTGAATTTGGCGCAAGCCTTGGCTGCGCAGGGATAACAGCGTTTCACGCTGTGAGTGCTGTTGCCAGAGTTCAGCTTGGCGACAGAGTCGCAGTATACGGCACTGGCGGAGTCGGCATGTATGTGCTGCAGCTCGCCAGACTTGCAGGCGCATCAACCACAATCGCGATAGGAAGAACCGACGAAAAGTTAAAGATGGCTCAGGATATCGGCTCTGCTGACGCGGCAGTCAATATCACCAAAGAGAAGCTGCGCGATAGCGTCAAGGCCATAACATCAGCCAGGGGACTGGATGTGGTCTTTGACTTTGTCGGGAGCACCGAAAGCATCGATAGCTCACTCAGGCTCCTGGCAAATTCAGGAAGGCTTGTACTTGTAGGTGTCAACGATTCGCCTGCAACAGTTAACCCAAAGATATTTGCACTCAAGGAAGTTTCTATGGCAGGATCGTTTGTTGGTACAAAGCGGGAACTTCAGACAATGGCAGAGCTGGCCGGCAAGGGAAGGCTGAAAGGCGTGGTAAATACAAATCACAGGTACAGGCTTGACCAGGTAAACGAAGCCCTAAATGCGCTCAAGGAAGGCAAAGTAGTAGGAAGAGCGTGTGTTATCCCCTGATATCAGGTCCCGTCTTGCTCGTTTTGCATCCAACCCAATCCGATCCAAACTCCAAACGAAATTACAAAACCGGTAGAATAATCCTTAAGAGCCAGAACGTGAGAATAGAAAGCGAGATCGAAAGGAGGAATGACAGCAAGTGAGCTCAGATGACGACACAGAGCTGGCATATTTATGGATGAAGGTCAAGTTTATACAGAAGTATATGCTCAAGAACAAGTCCTCCTTCGAATCCGCAGAGAAAGAGTTTCACGACTGGATCGATGGCCTTATGGAAAGCAGAATAGAGCACACAAACAGGTTGCTCAACTCGCCTTCTGGATCTTCTCCTAATTCTTCTCCTTCTTCCGCTGCCTTCTAGCCCAAACCTAGGCTCTTGTGCTACTCTGCTGGTCTTCTTCAGGCTCCGGGTGGATCTTGTGTTTCCTTGCCATAAGAAGCAGTATCGCGCTAAACATTGCCAGAACTATGGCTAGGCCCTGAGCACCTCCGTTTGGAACCGCGACAAAATAGACTATGGAAAACGCAATGCATATTGCTGCCTGTATGATGTATTTTGTTACTTCGGCCATCTTGGTCTTTCTGGCCACAAGCCCTGACACCATAAATGCAGCGAAAGGATAGATTGTAAAGAGAACATACTGGTCTATATCTATCCCGTTATGCGTCATTAAATGCTAACAGGCCTTTACAATATTTAATTTATTGGGTTTTGCCTTCTGGCCTGACAGAGAGAATCTCTTTTCTGATTTATTCATTTTATTCTTCTATTATGTTCTACTCTATTCAATTCTGGTCCAGCTGCCACGAGCTAGATTTTTCCGCCACGTACTTGCAGGCGCGCCTTCTTTTCTTTACTGGATCTGTACCTGCACAGCCTCGCCGCTCTTGACAAGCGCTCGGGCATTTTCAAGTGGAAGAGAAGCAATGTCTTCCTCTTCAAACGGCCCGTACCTGGCCAAGTCGATGCCAATGAACTGCTGGGTTGGCTTGAGGAACCTGACAAAGACCCGCTTTGAGCGAATTCTGGCAGAGATTGATTCAAGCACTTTGGGCCTGCCGCGAGATGCAGCGTCAGCTATTGTGTCGGATCTGCTCGCCCACTCGGTAAAGCCATCGTGAATATACTTTTCCTCGTCTGTCAACTTTGAATAGTCAATATCGTTTGATTCGAGCAATTTTTGCTGCCTTGCAGCAAGTAAAAGCCTCGCAGACTCGGCAACGAGCTCTGCCAGCTGGTCGCGCACCTTGGCCTCAACCCCTTCATACCCCTGCCCTTTCAGCTCGCCAAGAGTTGCAGCTATTTTTACAAAAGTATCAGGAGGAATTGATTGCAGTGCAGCCATCTCTATTTCCTTTTTTAGCAAAGTATAGATCTCTTTGAGTGAAAGTACCTCAGAATCTGAGTGCCCTGCCGGATCTTTTTGGTTGGACTGTGTCATATCTCCACCCTGCCCTGCCATGCTCTGATAAACTTAAATTATAGGGTTTTAGTGTCCTACTAAGTGATACCCTTTGCCTTATAAAGTCATTGATGGCAAGATTGTTCCTTTAAACTTTACAGCTGAATCCGTAATGCGAAAGCTAAAAGAAGACAGGATAAAATTTCTGGACCTCCAGTTTACAGGTCTCTTTGGCAGGTTTCACCATACCACTATTGATGCAAACATGTTCCGGCTGGAGGATTTTGAAGACGGCCTGCCAAAGCTTGACGGGTCTTCGATCAGAGGGTTTACAGAGATCCACGAATCTGACCTGATAATCAGGCCCGACCCTTCGACGTATGCTACCGTGCCATGGATCGAGCAGGCTCCGACAGCCAGATTAATCTGTGATATTCTGAGCGGGGGGTCAAAAAGGGATCTCTTTCCACGAGATCCGAGGGGGCTTGCCAAGAGGGCAGAGCGCTACGTATCTGAGCAGGGGTACGACACATCTTACTGGGGACCTGAAGTGGAGTTTTTCGTATTTGACAAGCTTGAGGTAAATACCATGACACCCTACCAGGGCCAGAGCTACAGGATAGCTTCAAGGGAGGCACCGTGGTCTTCAGACAGCGTAGCCTATGCCCTCAGGTTAAAGGAAGGGTACCTGCCCAGCGCGCCAGGCGATACGTTGATGGAATACCGCAACGAATGCGTTGACGTGCTCACAAACAATTTTGGCATTGTGTGCGATGCACACCACCACGAAGTGGCGACGGCGGGTCAGTGCGAGATAGACATACGCTACGACACGCTGGTAAATGCTGGCGATGCAGTGCAGAGCTACAAGTATATCGTGAAGAATATTGCAAAGAAACACAACATGATAGCCACAATGATGCCAAAGCCAATCGCCCTTGACAATGGCTCTGGTATGCATGTAAACGTCAGCCTCTGGAGCAGGGGACGTAACCTCTTTTACGACCCGGGTGACGAATACGCAGAGCTGTCAGAACTGGCGCGGTATTTTGGCGGAGGGATTATGGATCACGCAAGGGCGCTGGCTGCCATTATCGCCCCAACCACAAACTCGTACAGGCGGCTTGTACCTGGATACGAGGCGCCTGTGTATATAGCATGGAGCACAGGCAACAGGTCTGCCATAATCAGGATTCCTGCACACTACAAGGGCGAGAAATTTGCAGATATGAAAAGAATAGAGTTCAGGGCACCAGATCCTTCATGCAATCCATATCTGGCGTTTTCTGCCATAATGGCTGCAGGTCTTGATGGTATAAGGAAAAAGAGGTCGATTGGCGATCCAGTTGACGAAGACATTTTCAAGATGAGTCCAAAGAGGCGCCGCGACCTTGGGATAAAGCAGCTGCCTGCCAGTCTGAGGGAAGCGTATGAGGAGCTTGAAAGCGATAGCGCATTCTTAAAGCCGGTATTTGGCGATGATACTGTGGATATGATTGTAGAACACGAGGCAAAAGAACACACAGAAGTCACAGTCAGGCCACATCCGCATGAATTTTCGATGTATGCTGACGTGTAGAAGAGAAGAAAAAAGATACGCTGAACTATAGCTTTCCTTTCCTTTGCTCTGCTTTGATATAGACAGAGGACGCTTTGCATTATTTCTGACAGAATTATGGAATAGCTGGCAGAATACTTTTTTATGAGGCGCTGAAATGGGAATTAGTAATAGGTAAAATGCGATGTGCATGCTGTGGTTCAGAGATGCTGCCGCAAAAGGACCTGGGCAAGTCCATCGTCTACAAATGCACAGAATGTGGACTAAGCGATACTAGGCTGAAGGAAATACAACGATAGATGATATCGATCTTATATCCTTTTGAATACATTGGTTACCTATCTGATTTTGCGCGACTTTTTTTCAATTTTCAAGATCTGTGCATCTAAATAAAAGACTGATTTTTTGTTGCAGAACTAACTTGGCTCATTTTAACAATGAATTGAATCGGCAAATGTCATCTGAATGTTCTGTCATTTCATTTCTATATTATTAGCCGCCTAATTCCTTTTTTATATGGTCTACAAGTTTTTCTATCAGCACCGGCTTTTTGATAAAGCATGATACTTTGGAATCAGGGTACAACTCCCTCAATGACTCGTAATAAACCTCAAATGCGGTAATGAAGCATACCTTTACCTTGTTATCGATCTTCTCGATTTCTTTGTACAGTTCAAAACCACTCATCTTGGGCATTCTGATATCCAAAAGAGCCAGATCATAGAGCCCGGGTTTGACATTTGACAATGCCAGAACCGGATCGTTAAATATGCTAACTTTAAATCCATATGCCTGTAGACCCATTTTCAATGTCATGGTGATGTCGGGTTCATCATCAACAACAAGGATGGCATTGTTCTTCAATTGCAGTCCCTGCGTTGCCTGAAGATATAAGCATACTAGACCTAAATAGGCAAATCAGCCAGCCATGCAGCTTCGTTAATATGTTCTATTCAATAGAGTGAGGTGAGCGGCCATTGATTACGCCTCCAGAACGCCAACAATCTCTTTTCGACCTCATCCCTTAAATAGGCAGTTTGGAAATCCTCCGTTATTGACACAATGCATTGCTTTTCACTCTTACAAAGGCGGCACAGGCAAGACCACATTGGCCGCCAATTTAGCAGTTCTTCTGGCTAGGAGAGGATACAGGGTATCTCTTCTTGACCTTGATGTATATGCCCCCAGCCTGCAGGCTTATTTTGAAATAACGCCTGCAAACTGGATTAACGATTTTTTGGCAGATAATGCAGATGCTGAAAATATACTGGTTGATGTAACATCCACACTTGACGGCCTTGCACATGGCAACAGCCGCAGTGGTAATTCTGGACAGAAAAATGGCGGCAGGCTCTTGCTTGGTTTCTCCAATCCAAAAAAGGAAGAGATTCACAAGCTTGAAGGCATTGGGGGAAAACAGGACAAACTTCAGCTCCTGCGCAAGTTCATACAACTCCGTGAAGAGTTGATTTCAACCCACAATATCGATTACGTGATACTTGACACAAGCCCTGGTATCAGATACTGGTCAATAAACGCACTGGCGGTTGCAGACAGGCTTTTTCTTACGCTCAAGATGGGGGATATCGACATTGATGGTACAATAAAGATGGCCAATGAAATATACACTTCATTTGCAAAGTTTGGAGCAAAACCCTATCTTGTCCTAAATAGAGTTCATGGCTACTGCGTTCCAAATCCCTCAGTTCATTCTAGTTCCAAAGCCAATGCCTTGCATACTTCGGGGCTTGACGTTGCTGAGCAGACAGGAGACCCTGACATTGCGGACATGCTCACCAGTCAAACAAAGATGTCTGTAGTCTCTGCAATTCCCTGCTACTGCGACATACAGTTTAGTAGAAAAGAATTTCTGACTGCAATAAAATATCCTGACCATCCATTTTCAATGAAAATAACCGAGCTGGCTAGCAGCGATTCCTTGAGGTTAAGCAACTAGTTGGCACATGCCAAGCCAGATTCATCAGGGTTATCCCAAATTCCGGGCGCTTGCTACTTTAGCGACATGCAGGCAATTCCAAAAAGTTTGCTCTTGCTTGTCGGTCCTGCTGGCGCAGGCAAGAGCATCTACTGCAGGCAGTTTATTCTTGATGGACTGCTAAACGACGACTTTTGTATATTTATCAGCGCTAACCTTGATGAAAAACAGTTTCCAAAAGACGCCAGAGTAAATGGAAATTTGAAATTCATCGATCCATATCTGCAGGCAGGCTTGTCAAAAAGAAGCGGTAAGGGAGGAAATGGCAGGGGCTCTGATTGGATAAAATTGTCTGCAATACTGACAGACATCGAGAGTGCGCTGAGTCCATATGCTGGTTCTGGCAGGTCCATACGCTTGGTAATTGATTCTCTTACCCACCTGTCCATTATTTTCAAGGAAACAGCGCTTTTGAAATTCATACACAGTCTGGCCATTCTTCTGAGAGATTACAAGGTCGCCGGAATATTTACGCTCACCGGCACAGATCTATACTCTGCAAACGCAGTTTCAAAGCTGAGCTGTATAGTTGATGGGATTCTGGAAATGAAGCTTGAAGATAGCGGCCACTCGTTGTCAAGGAGCATAAGGCTGCTTTCAATAAAGGGCATCCACCACACCCCAAAATGGATCGAGTTTTCAATAGATGCCAGCGGCATTCTGGCATTTGGCGATAGCCTGTCCAAGACCATTGCAAAGTGCCCGACCTGCAATAGGCCGGTTACAGGAAAGGCAATTTCATACTCGGACTTTACATTTGACACGATCCTGTGCATGCAGACCTATCTGAGGCTAAAAGAGTACTATAGCGCAAATGTGTTTGACTCCGGTCTTTCTGTGGGCGTATCTGATGTGAACTTTTTTTTCATAGACATAGTAAGCCTGTCAGACCAATCACTTCCTGTGGAAAAGCAGATAGAGAAAATTGAAAATCTCAACGAACTTGTCGGATCGTGTGAAGCATTCAAAAGGACGGAATACAGGGGCTTTTCATTTCCGACAGGAGACGGGATGGCAATTGGATTTCTGCTAAATCCTGAAATTCCGTTAAAGCTTGCAATTGAGCTTCACAAGAAACTGGCAGGCTACAACCGTGGCAAACCAAATAGCGACAGAATAGATGTGCGAATAGGTTTGGCGTCAGGACCGGTATTTATGGTCAACGACATAAACAACAACCGTAACGTGTGGGGACCGGAAATTGTCCTTGCCCGCAGGGTAATGGACATAGGAGACAGCGGCCACATACTGCTGGCAGACAGGCTGGCAGAAGACCTGATCGCTCTGAAGGCAGAATACAGGGATACAATCAAGCTTGTCAATTCTGATTACCAGATAAAGCACGGCCAGAGGATAAGGCTCTACTCTGCATATTCGACTGATTTTGGAAACTCTAACATCCCTTCAAGAATCTCTCCCTAGTTTCCGCTAAACCTTATTCTATTCTATTTAAAAATGAATAGTCAAAGTAACGCACGCACTGCGGTGAGGCAAAAGCAAGCAACTGACTGACTGGACTGGCCTGCTTGATGGGTCACTGACTGCGGGAATGGTTATTAGATTCAAGATACGATCCACTTTATTGCTGCAGCTGTACATTCCATTTTCGCGCATTTTGGGACAGAGGGCTTCGTTCTTGGGCCCGTTAACAATAGCTGCAATGGCTGCAGATGGTATTCTGGCATTCTTTTTTGATATTGCAAGACCTCTGCTTGATTCTATCTGGGGGATTCTTGTATTTGGATTGATTTCTCTTGTCATTTATGGTCTTGGGGGTAACTACCTGCTTTCATTTGCAAACGACACGACAACAAAAAGTGGAATGCTCGCCCACTCGACTTTATCTGCCTTTAATCGGCTCTTCAAGCTTGTTATGCTAGTTCAGCTTGCCCTGTCCATTCTGCTGCTTGCCCTTATCTTGCAAATGGCCATAGAATCAAAGTATGACATAGCGCTGTTCAAGGCAATCATTGGGCTTGGAACCCTTCCGGGAGCAGGGTACTATGCATTTCTTGGCTACAAATTATTTTCTTGGTTCTTTGCTGTCCGAAGGAACATTACGATACTGCTCCTTGGTCTTGCAGCTACGACTGGTTCTCTGGCAATGCTTGGCAACCTGGTTATATTGTCTATAGTATCGGAAGGAAGCCAGGTCGTTAGTAACGCCTCTTACGCTAATTTTAATCACATCAGTACATCTTCTTCTGTGAATGCGCTGTTTTATCTGCTGGTTGTGGCAGTTGCTGAAATTTCAGCCATGTTTCAGTGGGCAGCGATAACGCTGATACTGCGACACTTCTCCAAGCAACTTGGAAAGGCAAGGCTCTGGACCCTTATCTGCTTACCTGCCATAGTATTTTTGGTCGGGACCGTTCCCAGCCTAGCAACCTCGCCTACTGTAGATTACAAGCTCTTCAATACTCCATACCTTTCCTTCAGGGTGATAGCTATAATCGGGTCAATTGGGATGCAGATGATCTGGGGCATCGGCTACTGGAGCATTGCCAGAAATATGAAAAATGTAGGCCAAGAGCAGCATATAGGAAAATACATGCTCATGAGTGCATACGGTATAATGGCTACTTCTATCGCATACCTGTCACCTGTCATCTTCAAGACCTTTCCTCCTTTCGGACTGGCGGCACACTCGTTTCTCACACTTGCAGCGTATCTTTTTAGCATTGGGTTTTATTATTCGGCTGCATACATATCCGAAAATGCGGCAGTGAGGACTGCGATTCGCAAACAGGTGCTGGTAGAGTCAAAACTGCTTGATAGCATAGGAACAGCAGACGTTATGAAGCGGCTGGAGAAGACTGTAATGACGGTAGCGAAGGCAAATTCAGAGCAAGTAGAAAGCAGGACTGGAATAATCCAGACCATGTCACAACAAGATATCATGCATTATGTGAATCAAGTTATGGGAGAGATCCAGAGTCAAAAGCAAAGGCAAAATCAAAAACAAAAGCAAGACAGATCTCCCAAATAGCCATCTTTTTTGAATCAGCAAGTTTTGTTAAGCGGTTAGGTTAGTTAGTTGCTCACTGCTCCAGTCACAAAAGCCATGCAAATATTCCTGACCTGCTCTCCCAGATTTTCTACTGTTCTATTTTTGCAATGCTGCTGTCAATAACGCTTGATGTTTGTCAGGTAGTTGCGCCTGGTCCAGCAAGTGATGCTTTTTTTCTTGATTTCTTTCTTGCTATTTCTTGCTATCTTGCCTTCTCAGGCTTACTTGCTACGATAAAATCTATCCCATAGACACTTGTGAATCTTTTGAAAATTATCAAACAAGCATCAGAATCAAAAGTAAAATCTGTTCCATCTATCCGCTCAATTACTGCTGGCCTTACAATCACTTTTCCACACATTATGCAACACTGGTCAGTACTATGGCTATGCGTTCGCACCACGTCCTATGCCCGGCTTTACTAAATAGGGAATGGCAACTGTGGTCATAATCAATTATCTCCCTGGCTACTGCAACACAATGGCACTGGAATAAATCGTGTTTGGACTAGAAAAGTCTTTTCGGTCAGCTCCACATTGAAGGTAGCGACGATACAATGAATGAATCTAGTCGACGAGCCTGAGCTGAATATAGAAAGTTTGCAGACTGATCGGTTCTCTTGCTAACTGATTGTCAATTTGAATTTTCCAGCTCTTTTCTTACTCTGTCAACAAGGTCCCTGATTGATACAGGTTTTCTGATTATGCAAGAAACCTTAAACTCCGGGAGCGCATTTCTCATTTCCTCTTCGTGGATTTCGTATGCAGAAATAAAGCAAACCCTTACCGGTTCAAGCTGCCTTATTGCAGAGCAAAGTTCAAAGCCATTCATCCCAGGCATCCGTACGTCCAGAAGGACAAGGTCGTATGCTCCCGCCTTGTAGTTTGACAGCGCATGCTTTGGGTCGCTGAAAACCTTCACATCAAATCCGGCTCTTCGCAACGCTGATCCAAACATCTCTGCGATATCTCGCTCGTCGTCCACAACCAGTATACTTGGCCTCTGTGGTTGTCGTTCTGGCTGCCTGAGTGCAGTAGAAGAGTTAGAGCTTGGACCGGCTCCGTCATTTGCAAAGAACACAAGGCCCACGTCATGCTGCCGGCCTATCATCTTGATTACTTCTGTATGTATGCTCATAAGAGTTGCTATTGCCATGTGAGAGAATTCTTCTATGAGATGGTACCCTGAATAATTAATTAATGGAAACGGCACTATATATACAAAATTGTCTTTACAGACAAGAAAGACTTTACCGAAAAAAAGCATTGCTCTTTTGATAATCATTGCAGCAACGGCAGCTGCGCTATCAATCTTTTCCTACCAGTATTCAGATTTCTTTTCTTCACAGGCTGCCAAGGTTTCAGACAGGTCTGCACAAACAAACGCCAAGGTCGAGGCTCACGACTTGGGAAGGATACTGGCAAGAAGTATCGATGCAGTAACGTCTAACCTGATGGTCATCTCGTCGTCGCAGCCGGTGCAAAACCATGACCAGAGTGCCCAGTCGCTGTTGGACAGCGCGCAACGCTCGACATCTGACCTGACTGAATTTTACATGTGGCTTGACAAAGACGGCAAGCTGGTTGAGCTGAGCAACCTAAACTATACGCAGAAGGAAAAGTACCAGGGCACTGACCTAAGCTACAGGCCATACTTTACAGAGCCCAGAAAGAGCCATTCGCTCTACTTTAGCTCAGCCATCGATTCAAGAGACAACATTGCTAGGCTGTATGTTTCGTATCCTATTATGGTCAACGGGAATGCGGCCAATTCAACCGGCACCTTTGATGGAGTTGTGGTTTCCGGAGTAAGGTTGACCTTGCTGGGCACATTTTTGAAAAACGAACTATCGCCTGAATTTGCCAGCACTGCTGGTCTGCTTGACAGAAACGGCACGATTCTCTACACAGACAACCAGACGTTCATTGGCAGTAATGTATTTGGAAGCCGGTTCCAGTCGTTATTGCCTGCAGCCATCAAGGACCCTTTCAACAATTTGCTCAGGCAATCGCTGGAAGGCAAGTCAGGATACGAGGATATTTCCTACAATGGCCAGACAGGTACCATCGCTTACGAGCCGGTGCTGGCGGATGGAAATTACTTTGCTACGCTGTATATTGTAACTCCACACAAGCTGACCACAGAAGTTGCTCTTTTGGCCGACCAGCAAAGAACACTCAGTACGCTTATTGTAGTGACCATAGGTGCTGTAGCTGTTGGCCTTGCATTTCTTGTTGTCACATGGAACAAAAGGCTGATGCGTACAGTATCGGAAAGAACGACAGAGCTTCAGCGCGCCAACGAGCAGCTAAAAGTCCACGACAAAATGCAAAAAGAGTTCATCAACATAGCAGCTCACGAGCTGAGAACACCCACCCAGGCTATACTTGGATACTCTGAGCTGCTCGAGTCGGAAATGACGGCAAATGATGTTGGCAGCAACGGCAAAGCGGAAATGGTTGATGCTCTGCGCAGAAACGCTCTGCGTTTGCAGAGGCTTACTTCAGACATTCTTGATGTGACCAGGATTGAAAGCAATACACTCAAGCTTAACAAGGAAAGGGTGGACCTTAATGAAAAGATAAAGAATGTAGCAAAGGATATGAAGCACGAGATTCCTCCGGGAAAAGATGTAGAGATAGTCGCAGAGCCTTCAGAGAAAGAAATCTTTGTGATGGCAGACAGGACAAGGATATACGAGGTAATGGCCAACTTGGTCAAGAATGCAGTCAAGTTCACAGATCACGGCAAGATAATAATTTCAGCAGAAAAGAATGAAAAGGATAATGAAGCAATAGTAAGAGTAAAGGATTCTGGTACCGGTATAGACCGGGATATGATTCCCAGGCTCTTTACCAAGTTTGCGACCAAGTCAGACCAGGGGACAGGCCTTGGGCTGTTTATATCAAAAAATGTTGTTGAAGCCCATGGCGGGCAGATCTGGGGCATGAATAACAAAGATGGTAGCGGTGCCACGTTTAGCTTTAGCCTGCCTCTGGCAGGCAGCCAAAAACAGGAAAAGGAGAGCAGTATATCTAGTGCAAACTAGGTGGCGGCCTACATGACAGAGATATTATATCATATGCAATTTGCTTTTGAGGACAATTGGAGAATGTTAGCCTAACTTACTTGACCAATACCAATTTTAATAGCACCACACGCTAGCATAGCATCATGAGCGAGCCAACACCTGAAAAAACGTACATTACATTTGAGGAATTTTCAAAAGTAGAACTTCGGGTCGGCAAAGTGGTTCATGCGGAAAGCATCCCGGGCATGAAAAAAGTCTTCAAGGCCAAGGTCGACATCGGAACAGAACAGAGAGAGCTGGCAGTCGGAGGGGCTACATTCTACAAACCCGAGGAATTCATCGGGAAAACAGTAGTGGTGTGCACAAATTTGGAACCGCGCAAGATTGGCAATATAATTTCTATGGGCATGCTCTTGGCTGCAGATGGCCCTGAAGGCAAGCCCATCTTTTTGACTGCGCCAGATGCAGTACCCGGCTCCCCTGTGCACTAGATAGCTGCATAATGTACCAGTCTATACTCTCGCGTAAGAAGCTATGTACTATACTTTGGAAAGTGTAGACCGGGCCAAATTATTGAAGTATGACAACCGGCCAGCGGTCCTCTAAAATAAATGAAATAAATGGATTGACTGCCATTACCAGCTTTCGACAGCAAGCCCGGGCACTCTTTCAAAATGTTTGATGTTCCTGGTGAGCAGCGTTTGTTTGTTTGCAAGGGCAATGCTGGCTATAAAAAGGTCAAACGAGTTTAGCATATTAGACCGCAATTTCTCTCCTAGCTGACCGTACAGTTTGGCAGACACGTAATCGAGGTACAATATAGCAAATGGTTCAATAAGTCTGTCAGCTTCAGATAATGCACTCTTTTTATCTCGTGCCCTGTACGCTCCAAAATAAAATTCTGCAACAGTTATGGCAGTAGTTGTTACAATGTCTCCCATTGATTGGATTTGCTCCAATTTTTTAATGGCTTTCTCATCATGATCCTTCAGGTCAATTAGAAAATCAGTGTCAGCACAGAAAGGCATCAGAAAATGACTTCCTTCATTCTAACGTTCTTGCGCATCTCCTTTCTGGCTTCCTTTATGCTCTTGGAAAACTCCAGATCCGGCTTGATTTCTTTTACAGCTGCTAGAATTCTCGCAGGATCACCCTTCGGAAACTTGCGCAGGACGACATCGGAAAATGATTCTCCTGGTCTTTTTGCATCTCTCAACACACGATATGCTTCATCAGATAACATGACTGGTTTTGGCATATGTATATAATATATATAAATACTATATATAGTTAGCCTTCGCAAAATAAATACCAAGAATAATCATCTTTAGCTCTCAGCATAACCGTTCCTCGTTACCATAGGCAAGCTCTGCGTTGTTTGCAATAATATAACATGCCTTCTCCTGCACGATTATCTACAATTTGTTACCATTGGGAAAGTAGGCTTTTCCTGTTATTGCCCCTTGGGAGGTTTAGTATATTGCGGACGATCAGGCTTTCATTCAAAATGTTCTCTTTAAGAAGAACTTGGACAAAGCCCCTTTGTGGCATTAATCTCGATTCTAGTCTTTTCAAATAAAGAATTCCAGCAGGATCACACTGAAAAATTATATCTTAATTTGATCATCATTCTGTAATTTTATCCTATTCCCGGCCCAAACTTTGAGGGCTCTTTTTTCTGCTTCTGAACGTCCTCCATGACAGATTCGTACTGCTCGTCAAGTGGCTTTAGGTCAATCCGAATCTTTTGGAGCCTCGCAAAAGCGCCCACTATGCTCTTGGCTGCCAGAGGCTGCGGGATGGCAGTATCTGAAATTTCGCCGAAAAGGCCGATGCCGTCTATTCCTCTCTCTGCGGCAATTCCCAATATCAGGCCGTTGAACCAGGTTATGGTGGTGATTTCATTTCCTACAGTTTCAATGGCCGATTCGTCCAGTAGTTTTTTGAGTTCGGGCCTGTTCACGACACCGCAAACCTTTGGGGCGCCGGCAAGCTGTTCTCGCAAATATCCTCCGGCGCTATAGACAAGTTTGATATTTCCTGCTGATTGCGCAAAATCAAGAAAGGTGTTGCAGAGAGCATAAAGTTCACTTGGCTCTTGGGGCTGAGTGTCTCCTGTGAATACCAGAAGTCGATGCGAGCTGTCATAGTATATTCTGTAGGTATCGATTATGCTTTTTACTATTCCATTTGAATATGACACCCAAGGTTTTTCGATTGATGATATCTCTGCAACCAGCTCTGCTCTGAGGGTCTGCTGCAGAAAAGAGGAAACGAGGCCGCCCACCCTGCCCATATCAGGCAGTGAGGCAAAGACGGTAACGTCCTGATCTCTTTGCTTTAATTCTTTAATGATTTTCAGCTTCAATCTCTCTTCTCATGCTCTTTTACAGTCAGACTGCAAGCATGATAGCAATATAAAGGACGGCGAATTGCGAGCATTGATTAACAAGCTCAAGACTTTTGAATTATTGATTGTAGAGACTTTCCCCAGCTAGATTATATTAGACAAGAAGCAGCATGGAATGATTCTTTGCTTGGCTGCATAGCTCCGGCGTGTTCAGACGATATGACGGGTTATCTTCAATATATCTTGGATTTGTACAGCTAGATGCTAATGTTACTGATGAGGAGAGTTGTTTTCAGATGATGGATATGCAAAAAGATAAAGCGAACCAATGACCATAAGTACATATGGTCATTAAGGTAGAGCTAGACAAAAATCTAGAACAAAGCTTCCGGCAGACAGCCATGAAAAGGTTCGGTTATTCTAAAGGTTCAATAAAAAAAGCTGCGGAAGCTGCAATTAAAAAATGGACGATAGAAGAGGGAGAGGCTGCAAAATCAGTCCAGAATGAACGGATAAAGGGTAATCCTGTTGATCTGATAGGAGGAGGCCTAGCTCATCTTAAGGGTAAAAAGACATCCTTGGAGCTTCAACATGAAAGCAAGATGGTATGGCAAGCAAAATGACCCATTATGAAATGTTTTGTTGGCGCTAATATTTTCCTAGAAGTTGAGCTGCAAGACAAGAGAAAAGACGAATGCGAAAAATTCTTTTTCGGAGTGGTACAAGGAAAACAAGAGTGTTTCATTTCAGACTTTATACTATACGCAATACTGATACATCTGACTCATAGGGGTATTACTCTGGAGCCAGCCAAGAACTTTCTAGCCTTTATTGATCAATCAAAAATTAAAGTCCTTGTTCCAGATATGCAAATGTTGAATGATGCTTTGAAAATTATGAAAAAATACAACCTTGATTTTGATGATGCGCTGGTGGTTTCAACAATGACTGCAAACAAGGTAACAAACCTGGTCTCATTTGATAGAGATTTTGACAGAATAGATTTGATTAAGAGAATCGAGCCATCAGAGCTGATATCCTCCAGCCCATAAACAGTAGATCAAAATTTGCCCATCTTACTGGTGGCTCAACTCCTTTTCCCCTCATCATACAGACATATCAAGATGATTCAAAATAGATTTCTGGTTGTGATAGTGCAGTAGCTGATGTTGCAATCGCTCTTAATTTTCTCTCCTGATTACTACCGCTACCAACTTGTTTGTAATTTAGCCTGCTATATTCTGCATTTAGAACTAACCATGCAAGGATGCGGTTTGATTAACTTGTAAACTATCGATTACTTGACTTGCCGCCTATCCAGGCCATTCACTTTTGAAAGAAAATCAACAATAGAGGTATAGTCAAGTTCAGAATAGCCGCTGTTGTTTGCAGCCCGGTAAATCTGCTGGGTAAGAACAGTTTGGGGCAGAGAGATGCCTTCGCTCAAAGCAGTACTTGCAGCAAGCTCTAGGTCCTTGACCATATTCCTGAGATGGAAGGACGGCCGGAAATCTCCTTGCAGCATCTTGGGACCTTTTTTCTCACTCAGGCCTGTTTTGAAATAGGTAGAGTTGAGCACATTGAGAAACAATTGTGGATCCACTCCGGCACTTCTTGTAAGGGTAATTCCTTCTGATACTGCAGCTGCAATCAGGGCAATGTTCAAGTTCATTGCAAGCTTGATAGTGCTAGCAGTACCTATCTTATGACCGACGTAAAAGATAGGGCTCCCTAGCTTTTTAATGATAGGCCTAGCTTTTTTGAATGCCTTCTCACTGCCAGCAACAATCGGTACTAGCTCACCTGTCTCTGCAGCTGCCGGTCCACCCATTACGGGCATTTCCAGCATCTCTATGCCCATTTGCTCAAGAATTTCCGCGCAATTTCTTGATTGCAAAGGAGAAATTGTACCCATGTTTGCAATTACCAAATTCGAGTCAGCTTCTGCTTCTTTGATTCCACCCTTGCCAAACAAGACCTCTCTTGTCGCATCATAGTCTGTAACACATATTACTACCAAATCGGCTCTGTTTGCAATCTCTTTTGGGCTTTCAACCACATGGGCACCCATCTTTGAGAGATGTGTTATCTTTGACTTATCTCTGTTATAGACAGAAATCCCATAGCCACATTTGGTTAATCTTGCCGCTATTGCAGAGCCCATCATCCCAAGCCCGATGATTCCTATCTCCATTTTTGTGCTATCTAGCTTGACGTTAAAGGGATAAAATATCTTTATGGAAATTGCAAAACTCCAAGGTCTGCTTGTCGTATGGCACTAGGTACATCGGTCAAAATATACACGCCTAAATGTCAGAACCGAGGAAATATGTGGTAAAGATATCTTCAGAAAATAATTAGTGAGAAGATGTCGTAGCATGAGAATACTTATCTTGATGATTTGCATCAAGAACTAGGTATGTGATAAGCTCAGAAACTGAACGCCCATCCTCTCAGCGGATAGCAATCATAACTCTTCTTGCAGCTATAACTATAGATTCTGTTCTGAGCAATGTCGCCGATTTTATGACTCCTATCATTCCGACAAGTGTTAGAACAATCGCCTTCTCTATTATAACTATAATAGCCATTGTTATGGGTCTCCGCATTTGCATTGATCAGACTGACAGAATCAGCAATTCTCGCCACTTATCCGCCTTGCTTGCAGGAACACCAAAAGTCATGCGGGCAATTCAGTTTAGTCTCAGTGGACTGCTTGGAGTAATATTATTTGAAGAAGTTATCTTTATGCAATATCACACTCTGTCGCTCTTGGGCATTATGGTGCTCAGTTACTTCACTGGAGCTGGCTTTCTTGGTTTCCTTTCTTACAAATTCATTCAGTGGTTTCGCATAATTCCTAAGAATAGGAGAAATTGGGTATCTCTCTTTTTTCTTATATCATCAGTGTTGATGGCTCTGATATTATCTATGACAATCCTATCACAAAGTATAATCTTGTTTGATAGATTTCCGGTAGTAGTTACAAGTCAATCTCATCCTCAGTTTCCGTCTCTTCAGAGTCTACCTGAATTTATTCAGATTCTTCTTGCCGTTCCATACTTGATGACACCTGCTTGGGGATTTCTTATCTGGACCGGTTCTGCATTGCTGCTGAGAAGCTATTCTCAGTCAATTGGCAAGCCTTTATTCTGGCTGCTAATTATAGGATCACTAGCCAGCATAATTCTTGGTTCAGTAATTGTATTTACTCCAAATACAAACGGACCATTTGACACTAGCTTGATAGGCTTCAGACTCACAGGCATTGCAGCGATTATCGGACAGGGATTTTTGCTTGGCTTTGTCTTCCTCAAAATAAGCAAAAATATTGAGGGTGGCCAGGCTGCAAAATTCAAGGAGTCGCTGCGTACTACTGCCATTGGCATATCTATATTGTACGCCGCAGTTTCTGCAAACTTGGCATTTGGTGCACTGCCCCCGCTTGGAGCAGTATCGTACGCTTTTGTCGCTCTTGGCGCATCCCTCTTTGTTTCCGGAATATACTCTTCTGCCGTTTTTTCCGCCGATATAGGAATAAGAAAAATGATCCGCAATTATTTGGATAAATCTGGGTTCATAGACACAATAGGCAGGGCAAATAGGGATATTGAGCTAACAAATACGGTCATTTCAATTTCAAAAAAGTATGTTAAATCATTGGAGAATAGGACTGGATTTGATCTTACAATGAGCGATACTGAGTACCGACAATATCTTGATGAGGTTCTTGAAGAAGCTCAGAAGGTGGACAGATATAACAATGCAAGCGAGGAGTGATTAAAAGCTATTGCTGACAATTCATTTGCATTCACATTGTTCGAAGATCTTATATCATTCTGTAATACAATACAGGATATGCTGATGAGGGCTTGATGGCTGTTCTATCATCTGCCGAAATACAAAAGTGTGCCTTGCTATCTGCAACCAAGAATAGAATTAGGAGTTTCATGGAAGACAATCCTTTTCCAAAAAATTACCAACCATGTTGCTTTAATGGAAAACAGGAATGCCACAAGCCAACGCCCGATGAATGGACCAACTTTAGATTGAAAGGATACCAATTCCTGAAAGATGCACTCGAAACAATTAACATGTGCGGAAAGGATTTTGGAAAACAGTACCCCCATGCACATGATATTCTGATTCGCCCGCTATACAACATCATCAGGCTACACACTGAAAGCGACTGGGGTTCTTTTACGATCAGCGATAAATTCAATGTTGATGAAAGCGGAGAACCTGGGCTTGGTTTTCTGCACCTTTGCTTTCAAAGTATTCTACAACATACGTCTGATGACTATAAAGACAATAAATTGTACCTAGAATGCATAAAAAAAATAATTCAGGATTTGCATCTTTTATACATAGATGGAAAAATATTGCCACCAAATCAAGGCGAGGTCTTGCCGATCTGTAGCATAAGTAAAAGAAGGTCCATCATTCTGACTGTTCCGCCTTCCCGTGAATTACTAGCTTACTGGCAGTTGCAGGCTACATTTATCAGCATTAGCAAAATATATGTAGACTGGCCAGCATACTGGCCACTTTTAGGTCACGAGGTCGGAGGTCATGAAATCATTAATGGTTATTACGACGTCGAATCAGGCGATCATCTGGTAGTCAACGATCTTCTTGATGCGGTTAGTGAAAAACTGTTTCAGGGGAACGGTAGCAAACCATATGAGACGCAAGAAATTGACAACAAAGCCAGTGCGAAAAGCCAGCAGGTCTCTGTGGCATTTGACACTTTTGCTCTAGATTATTGGACCGATCAGGCGATATTCCAAGAAAGCTTGGCTTCGATTTTGGGTTACATGAACATAGGGCCATCATACGGCATTGCTCTTTATTGTGTTACAAAGCCTTTGCTGGATCTGTACTATAAAACCAATTTCTCATCAATGCGTGAATGTGATCTCTACAGTGGCAGATATCGCTACGGCGTACATCCAATGGGTGTTTTGCATATGAGGATAGGCATGGAATGCATGAAATATTTAGGAGTCAAATTTGGTGGCACGTTTAATGAATGGGCCAAGGTCTTTGAGGATCTTTCCTGTCCTGAAGATGAAAATGTCCTAATTCTATCTAGCAATATCGATCTAGATACAAGAAAAATTGTCATCTCATTCAGGGATATGTCCTGTGCGATATCGCGTTTAGTGGATATTGTTCTGAACACAAAAATCAGCTCACTAAAATCAGCCGATGGCGATGATACAAAGTCATTCTCTATTTCAGACTTTGAGCTCTGGAATTCAGACGATGAGAAAAAGACTATGGCACTTGCAGATGAGCTTGCAAAAGATAAGAAACAGAATTGGAAATCACGCCAACTTGAAGGCATGACGGCAAGATACGCAGCTGCAGCAGCAACGATCGCATCGGCCAAAGCCCATACGGAGGATGCAATTAGTAGTATCAACAGCAATGCATTGGACCTTATATCCAGTTTGCCCGATGACTATGAAAAGAGGCAAGAAAAGAGGATATCACGGCAAAGGATGAGCCATAGGCAAAACATTGTTGGCAGAGGCATTACGCCTGTCACGTTCCATAGGCGATTCCGACATCCAAGGTTTTACTCGACTAGGCTCATCTAATATAACATAATATAATATTGAGTCAGATATTTCTATCACTGGTTTCGAGTCAGTTTTTGGTCTGAACAGTTTCACCACATCTTTCAGGGATGTGCCAAGCAGGTAAAAAAGGTGAATACTGCATGCAAATTAAATTGAATTATACTAAATTCTGGATGATTTGATTATTGTCTGGTAGACAAAGAAGAGCCAAGTTCTATCGAAAAGTCCAGAATTGATGACCTAAACTTTTCTTGATGTGCCAGCAAATATTGTTCTTCTCTGTTGAAATATTCAATCTGGTCTCCCATGTATTGTTTCAAGTATAATGCCGAAGGATATCTCATGATTTCTTTCATTGCTCTGGAATAAAACTTCAGAATAGTTCGGTAGACTGACTTCGTGAATTCTTGGTTATAAAATGCTGCATTTATTTCCCTTTCGGTCATTTTATTTCCAAGAACTGAAATGAATGCCGGTGCATGGTTTATCACAGTTGATTGAGGGCAGTCTTCCTTCAAATCTTGCTTCCAATCCCTTAGGTCGTCGACTATCTTGTAGCCCATGGCATAATTTACAAGAAAATTCTTTATGTGTTTGAATTCGCCATTTTTTTGCTTCGCTTTGATTGCCAGTGCAGACAATGGTGGCAACGCCATACCGACCATATATCCGGATGCTTGCGAAAGAAACCCTCTGGACATAAAATAACCAGACGGGTAGTTCTTATTGCCTGCAAGCAAGAACATGCGGCTCCAATACTCGTGGTTCCACCAATAATCAAGAGAATTGACAAGGTAATACCAAAAGACCGACTTCTTCGGAAACATTGATCTAAAGATCTTTAGAAATTTAGACATGAACAAATTTGCAAGGGCAACATATGCATGATCGCTGTAATTTGAATTAATGTGGCCTATTGTGGGTCGACCATCAACAAGATCATCTCTAATGCAGCAAAAAGCAGTCGCATACATAAGCGAAAGTGCCAGTTGGTCTACTATAGACACGTCGTAGTACTGGAATGCTTCTGCAAACCAGTAAACTAGGTAAGGTACTGGTATGCCATACTGCGGATCAAAATGGTCATTCTTTGTCGAAAATATTTGGAGACGATCAGAAAGGTAGTATTCCATCAATGGACGAAGATCATTGCTACTGGTCGCGAGCTGTTCTTTGAGTTTGGATCTGATGTATCTTGCGTTCGAACTAAAATCATCATAAACTTTTGTGCTTTTCATAAAAAATGAGGGACTTTTAAATTGGCCAGAATGCTGCCCCTCCTTTGACATGTTTTCCTTCTCCCAGTAATTCCTTTTCTCCTACAGGCTCTTGGGTATAAGCTCGTACTATCGTCAAGATATAATTGACTATTCTAGGATCAGTTATCCCCTCATCTCTCAATGTTTCTTCTGCATTGATCTTAAGATTGCCCAGAAACATGCCATCTTTGGACTTCTCTATCAGCTTATTTACCTGTGCTGCAAAATCATCCGTAGAACGAGCTGCCATTACTACTAATTTTAGAAAGAACTATATAAATATAGTCATTTTAGAAAATCTCCACGAAAAACTGGAATGTTTACAATAATTTTAGTATTTGCTGCGATATCTAGAATCTGTTCAAGGCTCTGCATTACTTTGGATTGAGGGGAGTAGCCAAGGAAAGGTAAGAATCGTTCTCTTGAATGACCAGATTACTCCCTACCATTTTGGATAAGATCATTTCTACTTCATGATTCTCGATGGATTGGTACCTTGATCTTGCTTTTTCAATAATACTGCCCAAGCTGTGCAGGCTTGAGCAGATCTCGTAAATAAAAGCTGATTGATCTTCCATTGTAAAGAACTCTGACACTCTACACGGCCTAGTATCTCTTATGATTATGGCTCTATCAAAAAGCCACGAATAGGTAAGTGATGGTACATTGCTATTATTCTTACCATGCGTTGACCACAAATTCTGCCAAAATCTCAGCTTTGATTGCAGCTTTTCAGTATAACGTTCAGGATATCTGCAATCACTGTAATCAAAATCAAAGTGGTAAGATATCTTCGACAATTCCTTGATGTCCAAGCCGGGATACACATATCTATATGGCAAAGCAGGCCTGACATTTGTTATGTCATGTTCTACTGAATTCACAAAATATGGGCTGAATCTATCCAGAGTTATTCTGCCGAACCAAGTGGGCGGATATAAATGAACTAATTTTTCAACTAGTATAGCCATTCTCTCATACTCGTGTTCAGGTTCATTAGGAAAGCCCCACAGCAGGTTCCAATATGGAAAGATTTGGAGTTCTGTACACCACTTGAGGGTCTGTATGTTCTGAATGGCGCTCACACCTTTTTTCATCAGCTTGAGTATCGCAGAACTGAAACTCTCAATGCCTGGCTGGATTGAGCTTACTCCTGCTTTCTTTAATATTTGAAGTTGATTCTTTGACAGGTTTGACTTTGTCTCATAAAAGAGATCAAGACTAGGTTCTACTTCCGAGAGCATATGGAAGAATTCGTTAAAGTATTTCATGTCCAAGATGTTGTCTACTATTTGAAATGTTCGCACCCCGTACTGTGTACTTAGGAATTTGATTTCCTCCAATGCTCTAATTGATGATTTGCTTCTGTACTTCATGGTGGATCCATTTAGTCCACAAAAAGTGCATTGAAACTTTTCTCCCCACCAGCATCCTCTAGATGTTTCGACTGACAACATTGGATCTGTGTCTTTTGCGATATATTCTAATTCTCTAAAAAAATCATGAAAATCTGGATAAGGCAACGAATTCATTTCCATAACAGGGCTTGTCATATTGATGTGCAACTCATCAGAGTACCTAGATATGATTCCATTTATTTCTGAAGATTCTGACTGACTTTTCAAGTAATTTCCAACGAATAAGGGAAATGCAATATCTCCTTCACCGGAACATACATAGTCTACAAAATCAAAATTAGCAAGTATAGCATGACCCATCTGCCCCTCACAATTAGCGCCACCAAATATTATCGGCACGTCTGCTTGCTTCTTGAGCAACTTGGCTACTGCAAGCGATGAGCAAGTTTGATGGAAAGTGCTTGTGAATCCAATAATTTTTGGGTTGTCCGCGAGAATTTGTTTCACGCAATCATCCAGAAAAGAAGGAATGAGCAATTGAAGAGTGTGTGAAAGTTCAGCCAATTCGGTTATTTGCTCGAAGCTGACATCATGTACCAAGAGAATATCCGTTAGAATTTCCACAAGAAAGGATTCAGACCAAGCATTGCAATTAGCAACGAAGGGAGCAAAAATTAGCTCGCCAATAAGGGAATCTGCATATTCGTAGTGTGATATTTTTCTGTACATGTAAGAGCTTGCAATTTTCGAAAATTTTAGATTAAAGTAATGAATTGTAGATGAAAAGCCAGACCTGCTCAAACCTGATTTTAGAAGACTGACTCCAAGAGACGGTCGTTCAACGCCGGCAAAGGGCATAACAACGAGGGATACATCCATCAATCAACGCCCAAAGTAGCAGCGCGTTGAATGTAAGGTTTTTGATCAAATAATAGGCCAAACAAAAAGTCTACAAAGCCTCGTTAGTATCTTGACAAAATGGGTTTGTGGCCAAGATATTATCCTGAATTTTCGATTACTGGACCAGTTGTATAATTCTGCTTTACTCATAGTGGGTATTTCCTCATAGCATCTCGCAAAGGCTTGGACAACTTACCAGAATCCGGCATCAGAGGTATTAAATACAAATAATTATTGTTGTAGATAGCAGCTATTTGTCACACTTGCTAGTGCTATCAATGAGCGCCATTGTTGTGATTCGTGGGCCTATCCTATGGCGGTTTAGGTCGGCGAATTTTAATGTCGAGGTTATCCTCTAGACAGCTTTTTCCTTTCCTGCGGAGAAGCAACTACTTGTTCCTCTTGCCTTCTAGCCGGACCTTTCCAGCGGCCGCACCATCTATTGAGCTCCTTTAAAATTGTCTCAAGCTCTCTTGCCTGCATGGTTAGACTGTACTCAACCCTTGGAGGCACCTCCGCATAGATTTTTTTCCTTACTAACCCATTGCGCTCAAGGTCAAGCAGCCTCTCTGAAAGGACAGTGCTGCTGATTCCATTCAGGCTCTTCTTTAACTCATTGAAGCGTATTACTTCTTTTGTACTGAGATTCTTCAGTATAAGCAGAGACCACCTCTTGCCGAGAACTTCCCAGATCGGCATTATTTCGCATTTGGTCTCTTCTGTCGCAGTCTTTGCGGCTTCTCCATCTATAGGTACATCTTTCATACTAGGTAATGATAATAAACTCAAATTTATAGTTGCTTTTTATGCGTTAGCAATTCATTACCCGATAGATTTGCGAATGCAAAACATATCATGGCAGGTCGCTTCGATGGTACAAGCGAAGATGGAAGCCAAGTTGACTAGATAGTTACAGAATTTTCCTAGGATTTCATCAGCCGAATATCAGGCAGCCAATATCGACTTTGTACAACAGCATTACTATTTTGTTCCGAAGTTGTTCATGACTTCCAGAAATCCCTGTCTAAAAATCGATCGAAAAACTTTCGGTACCGAAATATTCTGCTCTGCATCACCGCAGAAATCGGCATTTTAGCAGCCTTTTTCTCTGCCTAATCAAGACATCAATTTCAGAATTTAGCGCATTTTTGTGCTGCAATAGCATTTCATACGCTATCCAATTTTTTCCCTCAAGCCCCTCCATTACATTGGCTAGATCATTCATTGCATTTTGCAATATCGCTATTGATTTAGAGAATGCTTTTACCGACCTTAAATTCGCTTTAGAAGAATCACTGCCACATGAATACGAATTCAAGAAAAAACTCTCCTCAATTTCTTTATTGCAACTGGCTTTCTGGATTATAGACCGGGCATTGCTAACTGAGATGCGATTTGAACACACCAGAGAAGCAAGCTCACACTGCTTCTTTTCGCTGTCAAGCCTAGCCAACTCTTCAGCCATGCTGGGGTTTATCTCTCCTGATTTTATTTTATCAACAATAAAAGCCGGAAAATCAAGCAACCTTGTACGCTTTGATATGTACGAGCTGCTTTTCTCAAGCCTGGACGCCAAGTCTTTGACGCTTCCCCAACCAAATTCATTTACGTATCTTTTGTACGCCTCTGCTTCTTCAACAGGGTTTAGAGTCATTCGTTGAATATTTTCCACAAGCGACAGCTCAAACGCTTCTTTATCATTTACGTCTACTATTCTGCACTGGATTTTTTCCCATCCAAGACTTTTGCATGCTGTGAATCTACGATTTCCTGCCACAACCTCATAGCAATTATCATCAGCAGGCCTTACGACAATTGGTTGCAAAAGTCCAATACGGAGAATAGATTGGGCAAGTTCATGTGTATACAAGTCATTGCCGCGCAATGGGTGTTTCGACATCTTTAACCGAGATAGCGGCAAATTTTCGAAAAGCTCCAAACTGCTCTGAAATTCGGTCAGGCCTCCAAGGAACGGGACCTCTGCGAGCCGCGCATCATGTGCAAAAGCCCGATATCTTTGCATTTTAGAATTACTTATTGGCTGATAAGTATCGGATAATACTTGTAAAAAATAGTGAAGATGGCAGAATACCACAATACTTTGGTGTAAATTGAGAGCATATTCATAATAACTATACAAAAGTAGGCGTTTTTATGCTCTTGCTATAACCGGTATTGGGCTGACTAATTTTCGATGTTTTACAAAAAGTGTGCGAATTAGCGTGGGTGCGGCAAATCGAATTGTTAGTTCGATTGATTGCAGATGATTGACCAACTTGAATATAGTGGTAGCCTGCTATTTATCCCTGCCCGAGGGGTGTCATGCATATCTCCGGAATATAAGTAGGCAGCTTGAGTAATTACTTTTGGGTTGGGTTTAACCCTGTGAACCAGAGTTTTAGCCTAGTCCATACCGGGTACGGCCATTCTGGCAAACCCTGTGCCTATGTAGACACTGTTCTCAGACCCTTCTGTTTGTCAGGATGGCTTTACGGTCAGCAGGATAGAGACGGTATTGTAGGTAAGGCACTCAACCAAAGAAATGCTCCCATTTGGCTTACAATAAATAATACACACACGTGTGTATTGTATACTGCTATGCCTACAAGAACGCTTTCGATCACAGACGAAGCATATCAGGCACTAAAGGCTTCCAAGAAAGAAGGAGAATCATTTACAGATGTCATTCTCCGGCTTACTGAAAACAAAGGAAGCGCCAGAAGATTGCTTGAAATGATGGGCGAGATGCATTCCCCAGAGCTTGCAGGCAGTATTGAACAGGCAAGCAAGGAATTCCGCAAAAACTTTAGGACCCGCGATGTAGAGCTGTAGTGAAGGTTGGAAATCCACCGATGGGTTTCTGCTAGTATATTTAAATATATGTAATATATATGTAATATTTGATGGCCAGCATATCAATAATGATATCTGAGCAAGCCTACAAGATATTGAAGGCCCAGAAGAGGGAAGGCGAGTCTTTTTCTGATGTAATATTGAGGACGTTTCCACGAGGGCACCCTGCAAGGATACTCGCTTCGCTTCAAGATAGAGAGCCGCTAGATGAAGAGACCGCAGAGAGTATCAGAACTGTTACAAAGGATCTCAAACGCAATTTCAAGTTAAAGGTACAGTGACCCGATGTGGTTTGCCTGGACACTGATTTCTTGATTGATCTTGATAGAAAGGATGACAAAGCAGTAAGGAAGATGCAGCAGCTTTACGGGAATAATGAATTTGCCAATACGACGATCATCAATGCGGCAGAGTATTTTGCAGGTTCGTACAAATCTGGAAGAACGGACGCGATAGAACGCGCTAGAGAATACATCAGGGATTTTTCAGTGTTGACACTTGACGAAGAGTCGGCGTTGTTGTGGGGCAGGCTTTACAGCGAGCTGCGTAGTTCCTCTATCGGTGACCGCGACCTATTCATAGCAAGCATCGCGCTAAAAAATGGCGAAACTCTTGTTACACGAAATGTGAAGCATTTTGAAAGAGTGCCTGGACTCAAGGTTGAAAGCTGGTGAGCTGATTAGAGGCGAATCTGGTTGCTTCATTCTTCATTTGCCTAGTTTCTGGCGCACTTGTCTTTGATACTTGTCGCGGAAGTAGTCGGCAAGAATGAACCTGATAGTTTGTTGCAGGTCAGGCAGATTTCTCTTTCTTTGCTCTTCCTCTACCATTTGAAGCAACCGTTCAGGAAGCACTACTGATACACTTGACACAGTTGGACTTTATGCCATCTTCCTTTAATACCTACTAGACTTGCTCTGGTTTCAGCGAGCCAGTTTCCTAGTTCGATCCATATTCTAGTAAAGCTCGCAATATGCAAGCTACCCTACCCCCTCTCCCATCGGTACTTCATACCTTATTACAATAGATCTGGAAAGCTTGCAGAGACAATTAACATTGTGGTACTGCAATACTGCTCCTGAAACTCAGGCCAAGATAAGCAAATCCATTATCCATCCATTCTCAGTCAGAGGATACGAGGGACTGACCATTAATCCCTACCAGGGCTGCCAGCATCGCTGCGGCTATTGCTATGCCACCTATGAGTGGTCCCCGGAGTTTTACGACAAGGTATATGCAAAGATAAACTCCCCCGATATACTGGAAAAGGAGCTAAAGTCATGGAAACGGGAATATATCGATCCGGTCATGATCTCTTCTGCCACTGACGCTTACCAGCCTGCAGAGCTGAAGTATGGGCTGACAAGAAAATGCATACAGGTCCTTCAAAAATACGGTGTTCCGTACTGTGTATTTACCAAATCAATCATTATAGAAAGGGACCTTGACCTCCACAGCTCTTATTCTGATAACTGCTGCATTGCATGGTCAATCACTACATGTAATGAAAAGGTAAGGCGCGTAATAGAACCCGGGACACCGCCGGCAGATAGAATATTTGATGTAATCAAAAAGTTTGTCGACCGCGGTGTCAGGTGTGTCGTCAACATCAACCCTGTAGTCCCTCTTGTAACAGACAGTCCCGAGGAGATTGATACGATAGTCGAAAAGAGCCAGCGCGCAAATGTGCAATATGCATTTGCGGCAGTCATGAGGCTGAGGCAGGACATATGGGAGAGAATAAAGACAGTACTTGAAATCCTTGGAGTTCCTGACGGGGTCGAGCTGTACAGCCAAATATTTGGATTTGTTGAGCCCATCAGCGCAAACTATGTGCCGGCAGACAGAAAATATTCCAAGCAAGTTCTGGAGATGATAGAGCAAAAAATGTCAAACGCGGGTATTGCATTCGAGTTTCCTGAAATGCCTTCAAGACAGATTACAAGACAGCTTGGGGATGGTGTAATGAAGCAGACCTGTCTGACAGACTATTAACAGCACAATACTGGCTGATCGACTGACTGGTTGTACTGGTTGGTCAAATTTTTTTAAAGCCATAAATCAATCGGTCAATCTATTATCTTGGTTCTTCTATTTTGTTGAGCTGCTCATAAGTATTCTTGATATACTTTATCAGCCTTATTGCATCAATTTCTTTCAGGCTCTTTCTGTTTGAATAAACGAAATTCCCAAATAAGTTTATTTCAGAGGACAGGTGCGGGTAGAGCCTCTTTGATTCGTCTATGATGTGCTCGTAGTTTCTGTGGGGAAAGTATATCTCTTTTGCAACGCGAGCTATTGCAGACCTTGCTTCCTTCCCTATTACTGACCTTCTATATGCCCGGTACAGGTTAAACCGGATGTCTATCATTGCCTCTGATTGAAGTCTATGATCGCCCTCTGAAAACGTCACTGCAACCTCGTCATCTGCGCACACCTTGCCGGCCTTGAAAAGCTCAAATATTCTACCTATTCCGACCATGCCAAACTTTTCCAGTTCTACTGCCCGAAGCGCTCCAAGGCTGGCGGCTCCAGCTACCACTGTTCTGTTTCTTCTGAGAAGCTGATACACCTCTATGGGGGTTGGAGGATAGTCTTGCATAAAGACGCCATCAACCAGCCCCACCAGCATTCTGCCATGCGCGGGAGTACCTGCAAGCCTTAGCAGGTCGCCTTTTTTTGCCGGCGGCCTGTAGTCGGCATCAAAAATTTTTCTTGCCTTTTCTTGGCTGAGGCTTGGCCCCAAAAATATTATCGGCCTAGGAGCATCACTTGCTGTCATTCAAGACCACTGCCTGAAATACCTGCGAGCGCGCCAGCCCATGACTGACTTTGTTATCTTGAAGGTCTCAAGACCCGGGACTATTGCCCGCACCACAGGAACGCCCAGATCAGGGTTTGTCAGGTTTACAATCAGGGCTCTCTGCAACCCTGCTTTTTTCAGCCTGTCCAGCAAAAGCCCAATGTCGTCTAGGATGTCTTCGTTGAGATACGACTTTACCTGCGAAAACTTGACCTTTCTTCTGGACGGCATAAACTGCCATGCCCGCCTGTCGTCGGTATTGTTTTCTCCGTATTTTATCTTGCGCAGGTCGTCTCTTGCTCCCTGAATGTTGGCAGCCCTTGTCTGCGATACTTCTGTAATAGCTCGCAGCAGAGCAATCCTTGCATCCGGATGAGTTCCGTGGCCTTCTGCCAGATACCCATAATCGTGGGTTATCCACTCGATGCTACTGGCATTGAATGTTGGTATCCCGATGTCTGAAGTGATGTCCTTTATAATCAGGGGAATGCCGGCCCTTGCAAACCTTGCCGCAAGCTCCTTTACTGGTTCAAACTCGACTTCTGATATGTCTACGTCCGGAAAGATGTCTGGACTGTCGACAAACGCGCCTGCATCAAGATCACGAACCGGAAAGCCAGCTGAATGCAGTGAGCTAGAGATATGGCGCAAAAAGTGGTATGGTATGGCGCTTGCCCGAAGCTCTGCCAGACTTGTGGCATCTCGCTCGATTACCTCACACAGTGCATGACAGACAGCCTCTTCCATCACGTTTCCCGATGCAAGGCCGTTTGTGTGGTGAAATGCAAACGGGTTCACCGCCGGAGGCGACGGGGAATACCTGAAGAGTGCCAGTGGCGCAGGAACCAGAATCTCATCTTTTGCAATCAGGTCGTATGCAGGCAGAAAATCCATCTCCATATCATTCTGGTATTCAAAACTTACCGGCTCCACTACATCGTCCGGATGAAGGGCTTTTGCACAATCTCTGCCGCCATCTGAAGCGTGCAGTCTTTCAAAGCTTGTCCTGACAAACTTTCTCGGGGCGCCGCTTGGTAGCGAGGAATATCGCTCTACACTTTCCATCAAGGCGCTTGCCTTGGCGTGGTCATGTGTAGGGCCTTTGCCGCTATAAACCCAGATGTAGTCTTCAGTTCCGGGCAATACTGCAGAGTAATTGGGAATCCCGAGGGCATCCATACCTGTGATATCTGCAAGGCGGGTTACGCCTATCTTTTTAGCAATTGGAATAACTTTTTTCAATGTCTCCTGAACAGGCTGTATTCTCGAGGTACCGCTTGCTGTCCACTTTTTCCTGCTCTGAAGATCCAGCTGCACTGTACTTACGAGCATCAGATAAAGTTCATATCAAGCTTGCGCCCTCTGGTAAAATTCAACTGAACTGGATCGACTTGACTCGACTCAGCTCAAATATTCTGGTCTGCATCCCTGCCCTTCTGCGTTGCGTCATAAATAGCAAAATTAATCTGCTTTAGCAGTTTTTTCTTTGACCTCTGTATCCTCTTGCTGTCTCCATAATCCTTGGCCTCAAGAAGGTTGCCCAGACGTACAAGCTGTGCAATGGTCAGACCCTTTAGCCCCTTCTCAGAGACTATCTGGAGAAGCTTCCTTCTCTCGGCATCTTCCAGCTCATTTTTATTTCCCGCAGCAGCCTCTTCTTCGTTCACTATTATCCGCCAGTTGGAGCTTTCCGGGTTAATTAGATAACTGATAGGTTTTGAAAGGAATTTGTGAAGTGGTTATCTGCAGCAGTCTTCCCTTCAATTTTGTCCCGTAAACAAATTATTGTTTTGCTCTGCATTATCCCAACCTCACCACCTTCTAGCCACGTCAACTTTTCTGAATATCCGTGCCAGCAACTCTGTGTCAGAAATGCGACAATCAACAATATACTGGTCATACCTGTCTGGTTTAAGGTTGCGGTAACCTTCATCGTCTCGTTATGCATATCCAGAAATTGGATAACAAAATAAAAAAAGTCGAAGAGCTTCTGGCGTCTTGTTACCATGCTCCAGAAGCGCGGTCAACCATCTGCTCTTCTTTCTTAGACCCTGAGCAATGCAGCTGCTGCTCTCAGATGCACTGCTGCATCCATTACAAATTCCATTGCAGTCTTTTCATTTCCTGTGTTGGCCGAGTTCTGAGCCTGCTGTATGTCTGTCAGTGCAGCAGTGACTTCTGACTCTGCATCCGTGTTGCTCTGATTCTCTGCTCTTTGCTGCAGAGTGTTTGCTGTGGTTGTTAACCTTGCAATTATCTTGTCAAGCCTTGTCTCTCCTTGTGCTTTGTCAATATCCTTCTCTATAGCTCTCCATATCTGGTTGAGCAGTCTTTCTGACTGGTTGAGATTCTTGTGAGTATCCCACAGTGATTTTTCTATTGTCTTGAGGTCGCTTGAATTGCTATTTTCCAGGCTGATGGTATTCTGGATATCCTGCTTTGCATTGTTGATCAGTGTTGTGACTGCTCCAAGGTCAGGGACAGTCTGGTTAAGCTTGGTAGCTGCTGTGGTAATCTCGTAGATGCGGACCTCCTGCCACTGAACCCTTGAAATCTGGGATGCAAGGTCACTTACCTGCTCAGTAGCCATGGCCTGCTTTGAGTTCTTGCTATCGTATTCATACTGCATTACCAAGTTCAGAAGGTGTCTGTAGACGTCTATTCCAGATGAAGCATACCTTGTTGCAAGCATACTCTGGTTATTGTTTGCAGCATCTGTCGACGCAGTAAACTCTTTTGAAGCCAGTGCCTGTCCTGCAGAGACTATATCGGCCAGATCAGCTGGAAGAGTTGCGTTGCCTGAAGGGGTCAGCTCCTTTGAAACTATTGGCTGTATTGCAGGTAGCTGCTCTGTTATGTACTGTTCGTAGGGTTGCGAAGTTGCAGCTGCATACGATGCTCTCAATCCCACCGTGGAAAAGCTTCCAATGGCTAGGATCGCAAAAGCGAGCGCCGAATATGCCAGCTTATTTTTCCTGTTAGTTTGTTTTGGCGACATTTTTTGCCACCCTCACTTCTGGATTCTGAATATAAGCAATTGCTGACCCATGTAAATTAACAAAGTTATTGGAGTCTGTCTCTATAGGCTAAATCTGCCCTGCCATAGCGGCCTGCCCAGTCCTATCGTGCTCTACGTTGGGGAATAATTATTAACGGTCTTTGTTGCCAGTCTACCCTGTTGACGCACTCCAGAGCTGATTTCGAGCAGGCCTGCGCTAAGATCTTTGAGACTGACAAGAACGTCAGGTTTGCCGGAATAATAAACAAAATGGGTAAGCTTGTTGCAGGCGGGATGAGAAAAGGTCTAGAGCCGATGGAATCAAGCCAGGATTCTGAAAGGCTTTACCTTGATTTTGCGCTGAGGACAGCAATGAGGCATGATTTTGACCAGGACTTTGGCAAAGTGATCTATACTCTGTCGGAGAGGGAGCGTATAACATTTGTTTCCATTCCTCTCAAGGAACATCTGGTGCTTGTATCGATTGAAAGTGGCAAACCCTATTCAAAGGTAATAAAGAACAGTCTAAAATTATTTGGAGCTATCGATGGCTAGCCGTGCGCTCGCATGTCATCCCACTTTTTTGGGGTCTACCTCCATTTCCGTCATATTTGCAGAGGAGAGGAGAGGCGAGAAGAGAAGCTGAGGTGAGAGCAGAATACAAAGCAGGCAATCAGGAAAAGAAAAACAGGTAGATAAATAAACGCACCCACGCTGCAAGATCGATAGATACATACTGCCTGCCAGGAAGATAGTCAGGCAGCAGGTAGGTGTGCACACATACATGCAACGCAATAGAAAATCAAGCAACAGGAAAGTCTCAAAAAGAAAAAGAAAGCGGCCAGACCATTCTGCAGACGATGACGATCTCGTGGCGTCTGCAAGAAAGACTACTGGAAGAGAGCTGACAAGGGTAGACGAGATTGGCGCGCAGCTTGCAACTCTGGTTGAACTCTTGGACCAAAAAGGCATCATCAGCAAAGGGGAATATGATAGGACTGTAGCTATGCGCCTGCACGAAATTTCAAAAGCAACGGCCTTTGAGGAGCTTGACGAGGAGATATGAGATGAGATGAGGTGTGATGTGAGATGACAAAGGCTGCAAAAGGAGAAAGAGAAAGACAAGAAGAAATTAGCGGGATTTGAAAAATGCTGTCCTCAAGAGACCTCAGAGTTGTGCTGGTTTCAGTTCTGGCAGGGTGCGTTTCCGGAGCTGTCCTTCTGGCTCTGAACTTTGCAGTAATGCAACACTTCACTGACCAGTTTGCAAATATTGAACTTGACAGCCAGCAGTCAGCCGCGGCACTTGACGAAGACCAGTTTGACTCGTATCTGCAGAGCATACTTGCTTGGCAGATCATTGGACCATTTCTTGTTGGGCCCGCTTGCGGAGCAATCTTTGGGCTTGTGCATATTTACATGCAAAGATACAGGCTTGAGCTGAAAAAAGAGGTAGCAGTCATTGCTGCCCTGACGTGGTTTGTTTTGTATGCCATTCCTGCCATAAAATATCCTCCTGACCCACCTACTGTGGACCAGAATTTCCTATCCTTCTATCAGATGCTTTTTGCTGCATACATGGCCCTGTCTGCATTTGCGGCCATTGGAGTAGCTGTTCTATTCAGAAGGGTAAGGACAGAAGGCAGAATATTTGCTGCCGCAGCAGTTTACCTTGTCATAATCTCTGTTGCGCACTTTGTTTTGCCTGACGACCCCACTGATCTATCATATGTCCCCTCGGCATTTATGGGGGGCTTTAGAACTGCAACCACCGCTGTTGTTATAGTATTCTGGGTGGCCCTGGCAGCAATTTCTGGCATGTTCTGGAAGAGATACCTCGCAACAGAAAAGGAGTTCAGGGCAAGTAGCAGAAATATCTGAGGGCTGCATGCTTGTCAAGATCAAACCAATTACCGACCGGGGTTTATCATATTATACACCCGCTTTTATAACGCATTACAAAAAATATGCGCTAATATGATGATAGTAAGCTCAAGGATGGCATTGACGACTTTGTTTGCAGCAGTGGGCTTTGCGATAGGATTTCTGGTCTTCCTCGCGTCTCCTGTCCTGCTCAAGGCACTTGGAGGAATCGCTCTGCAACAGGACATTGTCTTTGCCACGATAAGCGGCTTTGCCGGTGCAGTAATAAGCACAGTTGTAGCCATGGCTTGGGGAAGAAGAGGCCAGTAACCTCAATTTCTGTTAGGTCTGCCTGTTTTTTATCACCCTATTTTCTATTTTTCGCTCGGACTTGCAGTCGTGATTCAATTTCTTTCATCTCATGAAAGCAGGACGTTCATTGCTGATCAGAGATAATAATAAAATCAAGTTCGGAGCCGGTATCAACAATTACTTTGCGAAAGATACTGGCAATTATTCTATTTGAGATTGTCTGGATTCTAATTATTGAAACCAGGATGAATTATTTCAATCCCATAGGCTTCATCCTGACATATTTCATGATACAGAGTCAAATTGCATATTCTCTCTCATTTATCATCACTGCCTCTATTCCATTAATCTTGGCGGGATATTGGTGGTGGTATAAACCTAAACGCCAGCCAAAAAAGGGAACTCTGGAAACATCAACTACAGAAGGCACAATGGAAGAATCCATTCCAGCTGGCAAGAGCGCTGAAAACAATGCTGTGACTTTATCTGAAATATTAGATACCGTAACTACTATTGAAAATGAGGAGATAAGGAGAAGGGTTATGATCTCAGCAAAAATACTTGTTTCAGCTGCATGTCCCGTGCTGAAAGGAGCAATTCATAACGCATTTGTACAAAACATTACCTCAGAAAAGCCAATCGATATTCAAACTGGGTATGACATATTGTACATTTTAGATCAAAAGTATAGCCTCAGTAAAACGAGAGTCATACTTGAGGAGATTCTTTTAGAAAGGGGGATGAAGAGAGATTATGTTATTACGGATGATAAAGATTCAAACATTATCGCAGTCTCCAAGATAATGGACCTTGAAAATCTTGGTATATACCGCTGTTCTGCATGCGGATTGCCGTTGACCGATGAAGAAGAAAGAACTGCTCATGAAAATATGCATTATCGTGCCGGATACCGGAATTGGTAGGTAGATAGCAATCAATTTTATTAGTTGCAGTCGGCTCTGGAGTAGCTGTCGACTTGCATCTCTTGGATTCTTGTAGTACGTCTGGCGGAGAATCGACCTGATTTTCTGATAATGTACTGCATCCTGATTGCGGCAATCTTGTCTATTTTGTCGTCTATTTCCTGCATCAATCTATTTCAGACCCAATTTGTGACGAATTCTTCAACTGGATTTTGGATTCGGTACCTAGCAATAAGAGAGCTATTTGGTGTGACTTCAAAAGTAGAGCGCCGGGAGAGGGATTTGAACCCTCGAGACCCTCACGGGTCACAAGCTTGCTGGAAACTGCAAAATGTATCTACACTCCACTACAGGTTTTCCAGGCTTGCGCCCTTCCGGGCTAGGCGACCCCGGCATATCCTAGCCTCCACCACATCCGTAAATGCCTCTGTATATTAACCATAACTCTTCAGGGCCGAATCTTTTGATCTGAATGAAGAATAGAATAGGACGGAATGGAACGGGACGGAAAGTTTGGTTCCCGATTAGATATTTTCTTGCACCTCTCTGCATCCGCAAGTGAGATAATAAACAAAGGTAGAAATTATGGTTGGACGATATTTTCATTATCCTCTTTATGGGAAGCCAAGGATTTTCTGAATACTGCAAGGCTGGCAATCATGCAGATTGCAACAATGACTGCATATGCAGGTGCCACATCCCCGGAACTATTGAGAACCTTTCTCGCAACATAGCAAGGTTGGAAAAAGAGCGGCCTGGGCTTGGAGAGACAATTTAGCACGGCGGCTGCAGAGAAAGTAGCGGATGAGAGGCAGCCTCTATCTTTCTTTATAAGACGAATAAAGACTTTTTAGCCGGGGCTTGATAATAAATCTGGAACAAATGGATTCTGCGTCCAAGCGTTTTCTTGTCACCCAGCTAATGTGGATAGGAGTATCGTTTGCAATCAGCATTGCCATATCATTGGTCGTGCCATTTCCCTACTCGCTGCCTATAATGATAGGGGTCTTTATGCTGATGAGTTATTTTATCAGAAAAAGACAGATGCAAAAGATGGGTGCTGGCGGAGGAGCATTTGGCTCCATGTTTGGCTCAAAGGGCATCGATTACTACTGCATGGCCTGCGGTACAAAGCACAACCAGGCAGCCTGCCCAAGATGCGGCTCCAGAATGAAAAAAGCTGGATTTTAGCAGTTAGCATCAATCAGTCAGTTATCAGCTTGCTGGCGGCAAACAAAGAAGAAAAAGCAAACAAATTGGCCGCATAAAGAAATTGATTGCTTTGGATCTTAATAAGCCGGACTGCATACTTGTTTTATTTTCTGTATTGCAATTGCGTGGCTAGCACCCTGCAGAGGACCTAATAGGTTGCACAATACAGCCTCGTGCTTCCAGTAGCCAGATGTGTATCCATTGTCTGCACGTTATCTCCCCGCGCCGTAAACTAAAATATCAAGGCCCATCAGGTAAGTCATTGGAGTCCCTGCTCGGCCAGATTGAAAATATTGTCAACAATCCAATCTTTGCAAAGTACGGGCTTGCAGGCCTATTTTTGAATGGTGTTGCCTCTTCTATAATACCTATCCCGACAGAGCTGACTGCAAGCGCCCTCTTGCTGGCAGGTCAGAGCAGAGAGTCTGTGATGGTGGTGCTGACGGCGGGATCGATAATAGGTGGATTTATATCGTATTATGCCGGCTATGGCGGAAACAAGTTTTTCCATAGGTTTGTCAGGCAGGACAAAAAACAGCAAGTACGGGGTTCAGGTCTCCTTGAAAAATACGGGTGGATAGCAATTTTTCTCAGTCCATGGATACCGATATTTGGAGATGTAATACCTGTCATTGCAGGGGCAAAAAAGTTTAGCTTCAGGAAATTCACGATAGCCATGGTCTCTGGCAAGACTGTCAAAGTTATAGCCCTTGTTTACATAAGCAGCTGGCTCCTGCCTTTAGTATTCAAGTAGGGAAAAGTGGATAAGAGAAGGGAAGGCAAAAGAAGGAAAGGAAAGGCAAAGAAGCGAAGAGACGAGACAAGACAAGAAAAGAAAAGAAAGAGAGAAAGAAAAAGAAGGAGGACGGGAGGAAGTAACTTTCATGCAATCCGGAAAGCGAATATTGATTCTTGGAGCCGGGTTTGGCGGCCTTGCCGCAGCCAACCTGCTGAGGGGAAACCTTGAGCCAGAACATCGAATAACCGTAATCGATAAGAAAAAGTCGTTCATGATGGGACTTGTTAACCTGTGGGTTCTGCATGGTGATAGAATTCTTGAAGATTCTGCTACTCCGCTTGATGGCCTGACAAGCAAGGGTATAGAGTTTCTCAACGACGAGATAGTGGAAATTGATGCCCGGTCAAGAAGCGTCCTGACCAAAGGAAGGGGCAAGCTCGAATCAGATTACATGATAATAGCTCTTGGCGCAGAGCTGGACCCGGAAAGAGTGCCGGGTTTTGTCGGCAAAGGGTTCAATCTGTACGACTCGCAGCAGATTCCTGCACTGCGCAGCAGGCTTCTTTCTGCCAGAAGGGGTGAAAAGGTGGCAGTTGCGATAATGGGAATTCCTTACAAGTGCCCGCCGGCACCCTACGAAGCATCGATGCTCATAAGTGACCTGCTTTTACAAAATGGCAAGAGGGATGGCATAGAGATTGACATCTATGCTCCAACACCTGTTCCTATTCCCGTAGCAGGGCCGCAGGCAAACAAAGACATGGTAGATATGCTCCAGAAGCAGGGAATTAATTTTCATCCATTGCACAAAGTGAAGTCAGTTCAGGACGACATGCTTGTGTTTGAAGATGGCAGATCTGCTTCTTATGATATTTTGGCAGGCGTCCCTGCACACAAGGTCCCAGATGTAGTCTCAAGATCAGGCATTGCGCCTGAAGGGGGCTGGGTGCCAGCCGACCCGTTTACGCTCAAGACCGCATATGAGCGAGTCTTTGCCATAGGAGATATTGCAGGTCTGCAACCATCTGGCTATGCAATGGCAGTGCCAAAGGCAGGCATATTTGCGGAAGGCCAAGGAAAAGCTGTCGCGTTGCAGATTATACACGAGATCAAGCTGCAAATGGGAAACCGGTCAAGTTCAAAGCAATCCCAGCAGAACGCTGAAGGGCTGGCACGGTTTGATGGAAAAGGATACTGCTTTTTTGAAGTCGGCAATAATATGGCCAGCTACATCGAGGTTGACTTTTATAATAAGGCCGGGCCTGCTGTGGTGCTCCATCCGCCATCTGCATCATCATATAGAAAAAAGCGCGAGTTTGAGAATGACCGGGTAAGAGAATGGCTTGCTGCAAATAAGTAGAGGCAGATTTGGTACTATATTGTATTACATGTCAACCAATTATTGACCGGTGATTCTGCTCTACTGTGTCTTTTCTTTCATTTCATTTTTTCACTTGACTTGGCTTCGCTCAGTCCACTACTCTTCTCTGAACTTTTTCTCAGGCTTTGACATGGTATAGAACCCATGTGCTGCAATAAGAAATGCAGCAAGGGACATCTTTGTAGCAAACACCAGGCTCCATGGCGTATTTGGGTTTGGATATGGAACAACTACGTTGTCTGGGTTTATCGTGCCCTTTATTGCCTGGGCTGTGATAAGTGCTTCCCATATGGTGAAATTGTAGACAAATTCGTAAAGCGCAACTACTGCAATTGCCAGCACGATAAGCTGCAATATCGATTTGAGCCATTTTGGTATGCTCTTTACCTTCTCGCCTCCAAGCCTCACGACACAGTACCACCCAACTACAGAGACTATCATCAGGTAAGTGACAAGCTTGGCAAGGCCGTGGACTGGAAACTCTGTCTCTTCAAGGACTTTGCCTATGGCAATAGTCCCAGTCTTGGAGTAGTCGGCAATGCTGACATAGAGTGCGTAAAAAGTAATCGCGGCCATGGTGGCTGCACAAAAGTAAAAGACTCCAAGAAAGATCTTTCTTGTCCTCACTTCGTCTCTTTCGAGGCTGGAGTGGCGCATATCGTATGGCGATAGCAGCTGCCGGGGATATTAATTGTTTAATTTAGCCTGCCAGACAGGTTAGAGAATATATACATACATGCATAGTTAGTTTAGTTCACTGCGTCATTTGAGCGACCTTTTCAGCCTGTCAAAAGGCATTGTGTTGAGCACATCCGATTCTCTGGCCCAGCCGCGTCGTGCCTGACCAAGCCCAAACATCAGGAATGCAAAATGCACCGGGTGATGTGCATCTGAATCAATCACAAGCTTGACCCCGTGCTGAACCGCCATCCTCACATGGTCGTCTCTGAGGTCAAGCCTGTCGTAGTGGGCATCAATTTCAAGCGCAGTACCTGTGTCTTTTGCAGCCTCTACCAGTCTGGCAATGTCCACTGGATAGCCGTCTCTTTTGTTCAAAAGCCTGCCTGTGGGGTGGAATATAATGTCCACGCTCGGGTTTTGGGCAGCCCTGACAAGTCTCTCTGTCTGCACTTCCACTGGCTGCGAAAAATGTGAATGAATAGCCGCGCCCACGATGTCCAGCTTGTCAAGGACGTTGTCTGGAATGTCCAGTGAGCCGTCCTTCATTATGTTTACCTCGGCGCCTGACAGGATACGGAAGCCTTCGAGCCTGTCGTTTATCTCTGCTATCCTGTGGGCCTGGTCTAGCAACTCTTTTTCGTCAAGACCGCCTGCTATAGTCAGGCTCTTTGTGTGGTCAGTAATGGCGATATAGTCTAGACCAAACTTTTCCTTTGCAGCATGTGCCATATCCTCTATTGGCATTGTGCCGTCAGTGCTGTCGCTGTGGACCTGAAGATCCCCCTTCAGTGAGCCGTATTCTACCAGCTTGGGAATCTGACCCGCCCTGGCAAGCTCTATTTCGCCGCGATTTTCACGCATTTCTGGAGGGATCCACTGGAGCCCCAGGGCACTGTAAATCTCCTCCTCAGAGTTCCCTGCAACCTGCCCTGCCATTACTTTCTTACCTGAAGTTAGTTCGCTGCTGTCGCTGGCACCTTCCGCAGTTCTATCTTCTTTATCGCTCTTAAAGAGGCCCCATTCATTGAGCCTCAGACCTTTGGAAATGGCTATCCTGCGAAGCTCCACAGAGTGCTCTTTGCTTCCTGTAAAATACTGCATTGCCGAACCAAAACTTTCATTAGGAACCACCAAAAGATCTGCATCAATGCCAGCATTTAGCTTCACAAACACTTTTGCCGGCCCTCTGCCCAGAACTTCAGCAACCTCTGGCATTCTGACAAAAAAATCCATTACCTCTTCAGGCCTGTCGGAAAGAACGATATAGTCGATATCTCCAATCGTCTCTCTCATTCTCCTTATAGAGCCTGCCACCGCTACTTTCTTTACGCCATCTGCACGTGAAAGCCGCGACTCGATTTGCTTGACAAGAGGATAGATCTCGCCTAGGATGCGGCGGCCCTTGCCTTTCCTGAAAAAATCGATCCGCTTCAAAATGTCCTGCTCTTTTTTTTCAGAAAACCCTGGAATAGTTCTGATTTTTTTCTGCGCAGCGGCATTATAAAGGTCGTCCAGGTTTTTTATACCGAGCCTATCATACAGGATCTTGATTGTTCTGGGCCCGATTCCTTCTATTCCGCTCAACTCTTCAGTATTGATGGGAGTCCTTGCCTTCATTTCCTCCAGGTGGGCCACTCTGCCTGTCGTGATATATTCCTGTACTTTCAGAGCTATCGCCTTGCCGACAGTTGGAATCTCGAGCAGTCCCTGCAGGCCCTTTTCTCTGTAAATGTCGTCAACTTTTCTGTTGAGGTTTGCGATTATGTCTGCCGCCCTGTAATAAGCGCGGGCTTTGAAGGCAGCATTGTCTCCGTCTTCAACCTCGGTCAGAAAGCCAATATCCCTGAGGATCTTTGCCAGAGCCAGATTCTGCATCCGGGAATAGAAACAGACATACTGTTCTTAACGTTTCTCATTAAGAACAAGATGCTGCCGTCTTGGTTATAGAGGCTGACAGCCATGTGTTGATGACAAACGGCGGCCTCTTTTTTCAAAGTCAAAGCTTATCAAATGCCGATTGAGTCAGAATGTTAACCTGACCTTTGAACAAGGTTACTCGCGCAAGTCCTTGCCCGACAGGCGGACCATGTCTGCCCGCTGGGCTGGCCTTGTCATCATTTACCTGCCTGTTTAAGATCCAGCCAAAAGCAGACCGCGATAAATGTTGGCGTAGATGTACTGCAATATGAAAAGGATCTGTTACATTACTTCTATCGATTCGCTGCTAAAACCCTTCTTGACAAGAAACTGCCTTACCGAATCTCTGTGGTCACCCTGCAAGATTATCTGGCCATTCTTGTAAGTTCCGCCGGTTCCCATCTCAGCCTTTAACTCTTTGGTCAAAGCTTCTGCATCGTTTTTATCTTGTATGCCGCTGATAACCGTTGCCACCTTTCTGTACCTTCCCCTGATGTCCTTGGATATTACTATTCTGGATTGCTCTTTATCAAGCTCCCGTATGAGGCTTTTCATAGAATCCTCGTCGTCTTGTTGTGACACTGCACTATTATTCGAAAGACCGGCTCAAAAGCATTTCATTTCATCTCGTTCCTTCTCTCCCATCTTTCATATCCTTTCTTTCGTTTGATTGAAATTAGTCGATTTGAGCCTGCCGTTCTGCAGTAGCCAAGACAGACAACAGGCAGATGGATAGTTAGCGGACAGAAAGCCAAAGCTGTCGCCTTGGTATTGCGTAGAGGTTGCAAATCAGTGCATTGCTGTGCAATTCATAAATATGGAGTTGCATCAATAGGCACATCCAACCAATCAGGTAGTCTGGATGATACCCAAAGAAAACGGCGGCCCAGGGAACAAGCAGCCTCCGGGGAAGGTAACCATAAGCCCCTCTGCTTGGAAGACACTTGCGATACTCAGCTCCATTGCCACCATGGCCATGTACGCCGAGACCATGCTGATACCAGCAATCCCTGACCTCATACAGGAGTTTAACATTTCCTACAGCACATCGTCTTGGATTCTTTCAGCCTACCTTGTGGTCGGCGCGGTAATGACTCCTATCACAGGCAAACTTTCAGACATGTATGGCAAGAAAAAGATGCTTCTTGTCACGCTGATATTTTATGCTGTGGGCGTCTCGCTTGGAGGGTTCTCAACCAGCATCTACATGCTGCTATTTGCCCGGGCGCTTCAGGGGGTGGGAATGTCGATATTTCCCATTGCATTTGGCATAGTAAGGGACCAGTTCCCCAGAGAAAAGCTTGCGATAGGACAGGGTGTTATCTCTTCAATGTTTGCCGCCGGGGCAGTCATAGGCCTGCTTGCCGGAGGAAGCATAATTCAGAACTTTGGCTGGCGCGTGACGTTCTACTCTATAATACCTGTCATAGTCGCGCTTATCTTTGTCATAAGGCGATTTGTACATGTTGACGAGCGCCCGATGCGCTATCTGCATGCTGATGAGACCTGCAAGCCCAAAGAAGCTGCATCGACTTCTGCTCCTTCTTCAGGTCGCATGCCTGCCTCTGCAATGGACATCAAGGGCATTGTAACTCTAGCGGGAACAATCGTATCTTTTTTGCTTGCCCTTACGTTTATGGAAAGCGGCGGCATTACAAGCATGCAAATTGCAGCATTTCTTGCAGCCGGAAGCACCTCACTTGTGCTCTTTATTCTGGTGGAAAGAAAGGCCAGATCGCCGCTTGTGGATTTTCGGCTTATGCTGCACCAAATCATCCTTCCCTCAAACGTCATGATAACTATCGTAGGGCTGTGTATGTTCATGGTTTTTCAGACCATACCTGTGCTTGTAAGAAGCCCTCCACCTTCCGGCTTTGGAGGCGATGCTTTCCAGGCAGCCAATATCCAGCTTCCTTTTGCGCTTGTGTTCCTTGTATTTGGGCCCACATCCGGGTTTATCATATCTAAATGGGGCTCAGTAAAACCCACAGTACTTGGTAGCATAATAATGTGCGCCGGCTTTTTTGCGCTGGTAATGCTTCATTCAACACCGCTCATGGTATCAGCCAATCTTGCAGTAATCTCGACAGGCCTTTCACTGACAAATGTTGGCGTAATGAACATCAACATGCTATCTACGCCGCGGGAGTTTATGGGGATCTCGCTTGGCATGAACACGCTTTTTAGAATAGTTGGAAGCTCTATAGGCCCTGCGGTTGCAGGCATGTTTATGCAGGTCAACAGGTATGCCGTCAGCTCGGGTGGGACAACAAACTTTTTTCCGTCAGCAGAGTCATACTATTTGATATTCATTACCGCTGCGGTAGTTTCGGTAACCGCTGCCGTTCTGGCATTTGTGCTGAAGAGCAGGATAAGGACCAGAGATGCTCAGGAAGCCAGGATATGAGTAGATGGGCTTGGCTTGAAATAACTGGAATAGAGGGAAGAATGAAGGAAGGAAGAAAGAAAGAAGAGAAAATGAGAATGGGGATGGGATAGATAACAAAATGCAAAGAAAGGAAAGGAAGGCGAAAAAAGAAAGAAAAGTCGTCTGCGGCTAGCTTGGATTTGAGAGCCTTCTGAACCTCTGATCCTTTGCTGTAACTATTCCTGTCTCTATTGTGGGCTTTTCTCCGAGGGCTCTTTCTATCGCCTTTCCACCAAGCTGGGCCGCCTCTTCCGGTGTCATGTCGACGCTGTATTCCTTCTGGATTGTGTCCAGAGCAATATCTGCAGACTGGCCTATCGCAAAGCCGGCTCCCCTGAAAAATGTCCCGCTTGGGTCAACCTGGTACAGGTGCACGCCTCCCTGATCTGCCCCTGCTATTATCACAGACGCTGCCTGCGGCCTGACAGCATATATCGTGTACTGGTGCAGGTATGCGCTTATGTGCTTTGCAAGAGATCCGACATCTATCGGGCTGTCAAATGTCAGCCTGTGCTTCTGCGCCTGCAGTCTCAGCTCGTCCATCAGCTGCAATATGTCGCCAATGTAACCGGCTCCCGTGGCTCCGACATGGCCGTCTATTTCGAATATCTTTTCCGTCGGCTCTATCAGGGACCTTAAGGGCTTGATATGGCTTGAAACCATCGCAAACCCCGGAGTCTTGATGCCTATGGTTGTTGAGCCCCTGTTTACAGCTTCAAGGGCGCTGTCGACCATTACCAGCCTGCCCTGCGGACCGTAAAAGTACGGATACCTGTTATTGCCTGCCTGCCCAAGTCCTGATTCAGATGACATTTACCTGTGTGCCACCTCCACAAGATTGGTATTGGATATTGCCAGCACGTCAATGCCGTTGCCGGAGCCCGGGTCGCGCTCCATTGCTGCAGCGACTGCTTTTGTTGCCAGCTCTTTTGCCTGCTCATTTGTCATGTCCTCCCTGTACACGCTTTCAAGCACCCCGTATGCTATAGGAGAGCCGGAGCCGGAGGACGCAAAGTTTTCGCTTGTTATGGCACCGCTCATGTCAGCCACATATACCTGCCCGCCGGTGGCATCCACCCCCGCCACGATAAGCTCCACAAAATAAGGCTGGTAGCTTCTCAGTCCAGAGTAGGCTAGGTTTGCGACAAGCTTGGCAGACTCTTTGACTGAAAGGGGAAAGCCCCTGCGAAGCTCCATCAGGCGCCTCTCTGCCTTGGCGACCTTTATCAGGTACTCTGCATCGGACAGCTGTCCTGCTATTGCCACAGCCAGTGTGTCGTCAATTTTTGATATCTTTTGCGTTATCTTGGAGCCTATGAAAAAGCCCTTGCTTGCCCTTTTGTCGGCCCCAAGCACAACGCCTTGCTTGGTCTTGATTCCAACTATTGTTGTCATGACATATTATAGAAAGTCGGTGGATTAATTGACCACCTATGCAAAAAGCCGGTCACAGAGTACTTGCAATGGTTGTTTCAGTTCTGTTTCCAGAAGGGCTCTGCCCTGACCTGACTACGGGCTAGTTGTTTCTGCCCTGAATCTGGTCTCGGAATCTAAGCGTATGCACCTGCACTCCTCCTGCCCGGGGTTGCATCAGGTGCTGTTGCTGTTCAACCCTGTCCTGCACAGCCTTTGTGGCATATTCGTAAATGGCATACGAGCCGGCCATAGCCTGCACTTTGTCCGTGTCAGATTCCGCGTCAGTTTCGATAATAATGTCTTTTGAGACTATTCTCAGGTTGACCCTGAACCTGCCCGGCTTGCCAGATGTATCGTCGCAGACCCACTGCAGCAAGTAGTCGCCGGCTTCGCTTTCAACAAGCCCTATCCACCTGAGGTTCTTGAACCACCTTCCTGCAAGTTTTGAGGCTACTTCTTCTGCCTGTACGTTGGCAGGGATGTAGCTTTGCAGCAATTGCACAAACCTCTCCCTCTCTTCTTTCCCTGCAAGAGAATGGAGAGTCGGCCTGCCATGCTGTCCTGAAGGCTGCGCGGTCAATTTCGAACCTTCAATGCTCAGTCTGTAGCCAGCCGATGTTTTCTCTACAAATCCCATTCCTTCAAGCCTGTGAAGAGCTCTTGCGAGGCTCTGCTGGTGCATGTCGAGGCTGCGCATAATGCCCCTGAACGAGTAGTTCGATCCCTTTTGGTTGAGCAGGGAAATAATCCTGTTATCATTATTGTGCAGCTGGTCAGCTAGTGCAGATTCGCTGTCACCTGCGCCTGCATCTTTTATCAGAACCTGTGTTGCTGTTGCAGACGCTCCCGAGTGCGACTGGTTTTCAACTTCGACCACCATAGTCGAGTCTGCACTATCCGGGGAGTCTCCTTCCGACTCAGGTCTTGCAGCAGCTGCATTTTCTTTCTCCACGGGCACAGGGATTCTCACCACTCTTTAAGTCCGACCGCAGATATAAAGGGTAAAGTAGCCTGCAGGTAAGTAACTAAGCATAATGCTACTGCCTCTGCTGGCTATGGCCGCTCATCTACCTTTACTGGAACTTGGAACTCTCTGCCATACCTGTTGATGGTTACCACCAAGGTATCGCCTGCCTGTTTTTTATGCAGGTGGGCCGGGATATCGGATGGATCCTCTATGCTTTTTCCGTTGACCTGCTCTATTATGTCACCTTTTCTCAGGCCAGCAGAGTCAGCAGGGCTATCTGGCTCGACCCTTGCAACAAGCACGCCTTCGTCAATCGGCAGGCCGTAGTACCTGGCAAGCCTTGGAGTAACCTTCATTGATGCAATGCCTATCCACGGCCTTGGGACCCGAACTCTGACCCCTTCAATGGCAGCCTTGAGCAGAGGCTTTGCAGTATTTGATGGTACGGCAAAGCCGATTCCCTGTGCATATGGCATATTGGCGGTGTTTATTGCGATGACTTCGCCCTTTGTATTTGCCAGAGGTCCGCCTGAATTTCCAGGGTTTATGGCCGCGTCTGTCTGGATAAGTTCTAAAATTCCGGTGCCTGTCTGTATGCTTCTGTTGAGTGAGCTGATAATGCCTGCAGTGACAGCAGGCCCGCCTGTTAACCCAAAGGGATTTCCTATTGCAATCACTGCCTGGCCCACCCTGAGATTGTCTGAATCTCCAAGTTGCGCAGCAGCCAGGGCCTCGCTAGAGTCTACCTTTACAACTGCCAAGTCTGCAGCTTTGTCTGAGCCGACTATCGTGCCATCTAGCACCTTTCCGTCAGTCAGTGTTACTTTTAGCCTGTCAGAGTTGTCCACCACATGGTCGTTTGTCAGTATGTAGCCTTTTTCGTCAACAACCACACCAGAGCCTACGCCCTGAACCGGGAAGACCCTGAACATATAATCGTGAATGATCTTGACGCTGGCAATATTGACTACACTTCTGGCAACTCTATCCACTGCATTTGCAAAGAGGTCTTCCGGGACGGGGATTACCATCCATTTTCACCGCCTGCTAGCGCTTTGCCTTGCTCGCTTTCATGCCGTGGTGTTATTGGATTTGAATCAATATGGGTTCGTTGTGACATCAGCATAGAATATTGTTTATCTGAGGATAAATTGACCGGCTAGCGCAACACTTGGTCACAGCCGGGGGCAAAAAAATAGGCAAACCAACCCGCTGCCTGCCTGTTTGCGGTCTGGTAACTGGCTGGCTATGGGGACAGGTGGGCAGATGGACAGACATAGAGGCAGACAAACAATCTCTGTCCACATTCCTGTCGGCTCAATTATTCATTTCATACTTTTCTGGCAGGTCAAGCAGCATGATTTCTGATGGCCTTGCCGCTTTTATAGAGAACGAAGGCTGCCCTTCTATCCTTGCAGCATCTCTTGTCTCCAATCCTTCATTATCGAGTCTGATCTTGCCACCTATTACAAACAGGTAGGCCTTGCGACCTTGCTTCAGGCTATAGTCCAAACGCTTGTTGGGTGCCAGAAAAGAAATGTAAAATGTGACATCTTGGTGTATCTTGACTGCACTGTCTTGCTTTCCTTCTCCTTCTCCTTCTGCTCCTCTTGTGCCCTCCGGAACAACAACAGGCAAAAGCCTGTTCCTTCTGCTCTGTTTTTCAAACCTGCGCTGCTCCCATGAGGGCACCAGGCCTCTTTTGTTAGCAAATATCCAGATCTGCAAGAGCCGCAGGGTGTCTTTATGTGAATGGTTATATTCGGAGTGGACAATGCCGCTACCTGCCGTCATCCTCTGTATCTCTCCTGGCCCGATGACTCCGTGGTTTCCCTGATCGTCTCTGTGCTCAAGCTTGCCTTCTATAACATATGTTACAATTTCCATATCCCTGTGAGGATGAAAGCCAAAGCCTGTGCCGGGCTTGATCGTGTCATCATTGAACACTCTGAGCGGGCCAAAACTGGTATTTGTTGGGTCATAATAGTCAGCAAATGAAAAGTGCCAGTAAGTCGATAGCCAGCCTTCATCATGGTAATAGTGCTGGCCTGATTTTGTTACTTTTATCATGATATTGTCTGGGCTGCCTGTGTATTTAAGGCTGGTAGTAGTACTGAACTTGGTTAGTTAGACAAACCTGACTTTAAACTGACTTGCAAAAGGGCACAAGAAAGGAGAGGAAAGGTGAGGAGGGAGGGAAAGAAAACAAAAGGGAAAAAGAAAAGAAAAGAAAAAAAATAAAACAGGTCAAAAATGGGCCGGCACAGCGCTATTTCTGCCTGATCTTCAAAAAATTTGACTATTTTCTTCTGAGGTCTGCTTTACATGCTCAGATGCAATGTCTCGGTAAAAGTATTCAATTCCAGCCTTTCCGAAACCTCTGATGCGCTTGATCTTGCCCTGTATGGTCAGCCTTGTTATTGCAAACCTTACTTCCTGCTTGTTACCGATTAATCTGTCCAGATCCTTTGCCCTCACCTTGCCACTGCGACTTTTTATTATAGAGTAGACAATGTCGACTGGGCTGGCTGGGTTCCTATATAATTGAGCTGTTGCCATACTTTCTTATCAGCATTTATGATATAAAATAACTCAGGTAGACATTTCTAAAGGGAGTATCCATATCCATGTCTATATCTATTCGTGTTCCTTTGCCTGGAACCGATAAGATAAAGGATATAGCAAATATAAAGCAAGGGCAGTAAGTAAATTAGTTTTACCGTTGGCAGTCCCAAGGATAAGCTCAGCACTCAAAGCAGTCGAGATGCGCCAGAACCCGCCGCCCCTTATCATAGGGGAGCGGGTCAATACACAGGGCTCAAAAAAAGCAAAGGAACTTGTCCTCAACAACGACTTTGATGGCTTGGTTGACCTGGCAAGAAAACAGGTAGAAGATGGAGCTCACTGCCTTGATGTGTGCGTTGCCACTACCGAGCGCTCTGACGAGCTTGAGTTTATGACAAAGCTCGTAAAGCGCCTCAGCCTTGAGATCGACGCTCCTCTGGTAATAGATTCAACTGACCCGAAGGTAATCGAGTCTGCACTGGAGCAGATACCCGGAAGGCCGATGATAAACTCGATAAACCTCGAAGGAGATGGCACCAGATTTCATGCTCTTGCCCCGCTTATGGCAAAGTTTGGAGTGCCTGCTATCGCAATGTGCATCGGACCCGGTGGCATGGCAAAGACTCCGCAGGAGAAACTGCAGGTGGCAGAGCTGCTGTACGAAACTGGAAAAAAATACGGGCTCAAGCCCTGGCAGTTTGTCTTTGATGTCCTCACATTTACGCTTGCAACAGGAGAAAGGGAATTTCTGGATTCCGCGAGAAATACGCTGGAGGGCCTGCGCCTTGTCAAGGCAAGGTTCCCTGAATCATTTACCACACTTGGACTCAGCAATGTCAGCTTTGGTCTTGCCGCAAATGCAAGAAAAGTGGTCAACTCGGTGTTTCTTTACCATGCGCTAAAAGCCGGTCTTGATTCTGTGATTATCAATGCAAGAGACGTAATCCCGTACCCGGAGATTGACCCTGTGGAACGCAAACTTGCCGAAGATCTGATCTTTAACAATAGCCCAAACGCGCTGGCAGATCTCATAGCCTGGTTTGAAAAGTCCGGATCTGCAGACCAGAAATCTGCTGCAGCTTCTGGCAGAGTAGAGGTCGACCCAAGCTGGGACGCTTCAAAGAAATGCTACTTTAGAATAGTCAACAGGCTCAAGGACGGGATAGAAAATGATGTGGTCATGGCAATAGCTGCCAATGTCTCTGGTGCATCTGGTCAAGACGTGCTGGTACAGGAGTCAAATGATGGGGAAAAGCGGCTGTCAATAGCAATACAGGGAAAAGTCACAAGAGAAGCCCTCCATGAGGCAGCAGTCCAGACGCTCAACGATACCCTGCTTCCTGCAATGAAAGAAGTCGGAGACAAATTCGGGGCAGGTGAGCTTATCCTGCCATTTGTGTTGAAGTCAGCAGAATGCATGAAAGCAGCAGTGGCAGAGCTGGAAAAGTACCTGATAAAAAAAGAAGGAGTAAGCAAGGGCAAAATAGTCCTCTGCACAGTCTACGGGGATGTCCATGACATTGGCAAGAATCTGGTCAAGACCATCCTGACAAACAACGGCTATACTGTATACGACCTTGGCAAACAGGTCCCAATCCAGAAGATACTGGACAAGATACAGGAGGTAGACGCAGACGCCGTCGGGCTTTCTGCCCTTCTGGTATCGACTTCAAAACAGATGCAGTATTTTGTAGAGCATGCAAGGAAAAACCAAATGAAGATTCCTGTGCTCTGTGGCGGAGCGGCAATTAACAGTAGCTATATCAACAGAATAGCAAAGGATGGCGAGGGCCTGTACATGCCGGGGGTCTTTTACTGCAAGACTGCATTTGACGGCCTCAAGGTTATGAACAAGCTCATGGGGCCTGCAGAGGAAAAGCGCCAGTTCATCTCTGAGTGGCAGGCGAGGCTCAAAGACTGGAAGGAAAAACCCCAGGCCGCGCCAGAAGTCAAGGCAATCCCGCATAGCGGAATCAGGCCTGTGACCCCGCCACTGCCTCCAAGCATAAACCAGAGGATAAGGCTAGAGCCTGACAAGATAGATCTGGACGAAGTGTGGAAGTTTGTGAACAAAAAATCACTATACGTGCTTTCCTGGGGTATAAGGGGAAAATCTGCCGGGGGGATGGATAAGGAAAACGAAGAGCTCTTCAAAGAGTGGAGGGAAAGGGTAATTGCCGAAAGGCTGTTTGAGCCAAAAGCAGTCTACGGGTATTTCCGCTGCCATAACATGAGCATGGCAAAGCCAGGGCCCGGCAGGCTGGCTGTCGACATTGAAGGGGGTGAGCAGGTTGTATTTGAATTCCCGAGATCTTCGAAGGAAAAGCACCTCTGCCTGACTGATTATTTTGGGCAGGACGATATCGTAGCCTTTCAAGCTGTAACTGTAGGAAGCAAAGTTACAGAAATCATTGACCGGTGGAATAAAGAAAACCGCTATACCGATGCCTATTACCTGCATGGTCTGGCAGTAGAGACTGCGGAGGCACTGGCAGAATGGGTGAATATGAAGATACGGCAGGAGCTGCATATAGGACCAAAACGAGGCCTTCGCTACAGCTGGGGCTACCCAAGCTGCCCTGATATATCGCAGCACCACCTGGTATGGAAGATACTTGACCCTTCAAAGTCCGGCATGACCCTGTCTGAAGCAGGCCAGATAATACCGGATCAATCTACGGCTGCAATAGTTGTTCACCACCCTGAAGCAGAGTATTTTGTGCTCTGAGCTATCGGTATCAGTCTGTATAGCTGGCTAACTGGCTAGGCTGCACTTGCTTGCCTGGCCTTGTATTGCTGGCTGTGGGGAGAAGTGACCTGTGCAGCCGCCTGCTGCGGCGCCTCTGCTACCATGCCTGCGCTGTTGTAAATGTATTTTCTGCCCCTCCACCAGACAACTGACCCTTTACCTGCCGACCCTGCGGCCTGAGCCATGCTGGATATGTATGCTGCAAGAAGAAAGGCTGCCCCCGCCAAGAAAAAGATAGAATATGCAGGAGTTATCCTGTACATGCTGTATGTCTTGATTGCGACTGCTGCGATTATCATGCATAAGCAAGCAATATCAAGAAACAGTGGAAGCAGTTGCGCTAGCCCGTATGGAGCTGAAAGAATGTTTGCACCAACACCAACAGTACCGATGCCAATGTTAAACGGTAGAACAGAAAAAAATGGCAAACCAGAAAAGGACAATGACAATGGAAGAAGAGCCACCGGCAGCAAGCCCATGAAAAAGATAAGCAAAGTCCATCCAAGCGTTCGGCGCCTGCTTTGAATTATCGAGGGTACAAGTGATCTTGTGATACCGTGCCAGAGGGTCTTTCCATCGCGTGACCATAACGCTGTTACTGCTCTGTCGATTTTGACCATCTCTAGCCTGTAGCCGGCATGCTTTATCCTCTCACCAAGCGCTTTGTCCTCCTGTATCTCTTGGCGGACAGCACCAAATGTTCCAGAGCCTTCATAGACGCTTCTGTACATCATGGAAAAGCATCCCATCAGGTATGCTGTCTTTGATTTCGGGTTGTTTACTCTGGCCATGTCCGCTCCAAAGAGTGCAAGAAAGAGGTTCCACAGTGGCATGACTGATTTGGACCAGAAGTCTCTGAGCTCAAATCTGGGCAAGCCTGTCAGAACATCAAGTCCCCTGTCTTGCATGTAGGAAACAGCAAGTGATACTGCCCGCCTGTCTTTGTAAAATGTGTCAGCATCAGTAAATAGCACAAGACTGCCTTTGCTCTGGACGTAGCCCTGCTGGGAAGCCCATGTCTTGCCAGTCCACCCTTCAGGCTTGTCAACCAGTGAAATTACCTTCAGCCTGCCTTTAGCCTTGTCCTCTATGCTTTTCATTATCTGGAGCGTGCTGTCTGTCGAGTTGTCATCAACTGCAATGATTTCAAATTCAGGATAATCCTGAGCTAAAAGCGAGTCAAGGCACCTGCCAATATGTTCCTCCTCGTTTCTTGCAGGCACTATTATGCTTACAAAAGGGCAATCGGCTTGAGGCAGATGTGCAGACCATCCAGCGGATAAACGTCCTGTCTGATTTTTGGTTGTAGATTTTATTTTCCTGTCACTGCTGCCTTGCAGGGAGAAAGAAGCAAGATGGTGTCTGAACCAAAGGACAAACAGGTACCCCCATATCGCCATTATCGACGCGGTTACTGCTAGCAGCGCAGCCCATTCGGTAGCGCTAGGAGAGAGCAAAAGAGCCAAACCTTTTCGTGCCTACCTGTTCACTTTTCGTTTGTATCTTATGCCATATAATGTGAAATAGTGCATGTGAGCAGAACAATGATTATGTTAATTTATCTGTGAATTCTCGACTGTTTTGGCTGAAATGAAATTATGCCGCAGAATTTCTTTTTTGCTGTTCTATCTTCCGGGCATGATAAACAAAATGAATTGCATGATATCGATCTCATCTCGGGCTCTTGCTCTGGCAAAGTCAGTTCACTTTTACTGGTGTATATGAAGATCAAAGTTCTTGATATCTGACTGGACGTTCTCGGCATAGAGAATTGCCTTTACAGAATACGTTGCTTCCTGCGCCGGCACCCCTACAGCCGTTATAGACGCCGATTCTTCGCCCGTGCGCGCACCTTTGCCTGCAAGAACCGGCAGCACTGTAGTCTGCTTGTCTACCGTCAGATAGGGCTGGTATCCAGAAGGAGTAATGACAATTGCAACCTTTGTGTTGTTGATCATTTGCTGCTCTTGGCTTTCAACATTGAACGTTATGGTGCTGCTCTCGCCGACCTTGATGTCGGTCTTGTCGACATTGAATTCTACAAATTTCACGTTAGGTACACTATTGCTTGTTGACATGTAGGAAAAATAAACAAAAACTCCCGCCACCACGGCGACAGCGATTGCGGCGATGGCAACAAGTTTCGGCAGCACTTCTGCGACTGATCAAGATAGCAGCATTGAGTATAAAGACGCTTGATAATTTTCTAATATAACAATCCGGCATGTGGACGGCGGATTTTTTAAAAAGAGCCCGCCTAGCCGTAAAATGCAAACTCGGAGCTTTTCTTGACGTAGATAACGCCGGCAGATTCCTGTGAATCGCCAGATTTGGAATTCTTGCCCTTGATGTTTGCAACCTTGCCCTGAGTTTCTTCCTTCTTTGCCTCGTGTATCTTTTCCTGCTTCGAAGACACTGCAGAATGCTCTATCTTTCCGGCAGGGGAGACAGAGTGAGCGTATACCTTTCCATTTTCCGGGTTTGCAGAATTTTTGCTGGTATGCCTAGAACCTTTCCTTGCCCTTGCTGCTATAACAGCCACGGCTACACTTGCAGCCGCGACGCCAGCAGCAGCTACCAGGACCTTGCTCCGTATGCTTGATTTATTGCGTAATGCATCTTGCATTAGGCGTACCGTATCCATAAACAGATACTTATACTTTCTTCTGGTAGAAAGACAGAGAAAGAGGCAGCAAATGACTTAGGGCATAAGGTCAAGCGCCATCTTCAGCTCGGCTATCTCTGATTCTATGGCCCGCTTGTCGTCGGGGTCAGTTGTAAATCTCAAAAGCCTTTCGCATGCCTCTAATTCTGCATTAATGATATCTTTTTTGTCAACGCACAGGTTGTGATAAGAGTCAGAAAAAGAGTATCTGACCATCCTTTTTTCTCCATATCCACAGGTCTTTGCCACCATTACTGTTGGAGCTTCTGTCTCTGCGATGTTCATTAAACATAGTAGATCGAGATTTCATTAGTTAAGTATGTTGGATGATTCTTACCTTATATTTTTCAGGAATAGTAATCCTTTTTACTCTGATGTATCCACCTGTGGATAGGATATTATTATGCAATCAACAGAATACACCTCTGTCAAGATACCCAAGGTTCTTGCGGACAGGATAAACCAGGTTGCAGGCCAGATGGGATATCGCTCTGTTTCAGAATTTGTCCTTGACTCTACCAGAAGAAGGCTAGAGCAGCTTTCGCTGAAGAACTAGAACCAGAACAAGCTGGACCTGCCAGAGGAAAATCCACACTAGTTTTGATAAATATATATTATATGTGGCGGTGGCTATTCCAAAGTTGCTTCTAAGAAGAGGGCAGATCCTGCTTATAGCAGGCGGGATTGTGGTGGTTACAAGTTTTGCGATACTTGGCTATTACAGCATGAAATTTGTCTCCAGCCTTCAGAATGAAAGCAGACACGAAATAGCTCCCGGATCGCATTTTGAGCTGCAAAGGTACATCTCTTCTGCATATTCCCACCAGGGAGCCTATATCGTCGCCCTCTCGGAAGGGAACAACCAAGACGTGAGGATCAGAGTCATCGACCCGGCAAACCAGTCCATAGTAGACAAACCCGCTGCCAGCCCATTTGTAATAGAGACTTTTTCCGCTCCACAGGATGGCAATTACACACTTTCAGTCACCAATCTTTCCCAGAACAGCACCGTTGTCGCTTCAGCAGTGCTGGGAGACCAGGAGAGTATTGTTGGAAGCCAGACGCAGGTCTACAGCTACGCCCTTATTGCCGGCATAGCAATAGCCGTAGCCGGAGCAGCAATAACGATAATTGATAGAAAGCGATTGAAGGAAATGAAAAAGTTTGGCGACACAAGCGACTTGGTATGAGCCACCTGCCTGATTGTTCTTCTACCAATCAAAAGTTGGCGAGTTTCAACGCTTGGAGCAGAAATGAGTTATCAGATGGACAATCAAGTGGAGAATCAGGGGGATACGTTAACCTGTTGTTACTTACATTTCTATTTCCATTTCAATTTCAGGCCCGGCTAGAAAGAAATGGCTCGACTTGAAGCACGGAACATTACAAAGAGGTTCTTCCCGCAGAATGACAAGTCTACACCTTATACTGCAATCAAGGATGTCAACCTGACAATTGAAGATCAGCAGCTTGTCTGCTTTGTCGGGCCGTCTGGCTGCGGCAAGACAACGCTGCTCAATATACTGGCCGGGCTTGACAAGCCTACTGAAGGCGAGGTAATCCTAAACGGCAGGCCGGTGACAGAGACAGGACCGGACAGGATAATGGTATTTCAGGAAAACGCCCTCTTTCCCTGGCTCAGAGTAATCGATAACGTCGAATTTGGCTTGAAGATGCGCGGAGTTGAAAAACAGACAAGAAGAGAAATTGCAATGCGCTATCTGGACATGATGCAGCTATCCAAGTTCTCCGAAGCCTATGTGTACCAGCTGTCAGGGGGCATGAAGCAGAGAGTGGCTATTGCCAGGGCCCTGGCAATAGATCCGGAGGTGCTTTTCATGGACGAGCCCTTTGCGGCGCTTGATGCACAGACCCGAGATCTGCTTTTGGTTGAGCTCCAGCTTATCTGGGCAAAGACCAGAAAAACCATTGTCTTTGTTTCTCACAACATTACCGAGTCTGTCTGCCTGGGCGACAAGGTTGTGGTATTCACAAGCAGGCCGGGGAGGATAAAAAGCGAAATCAAAGTGGATTACAGGAGGCCAAGGTTACCTGAAGATACCGATCTAGCCGATTATCATAGGAAGGTGTTAGAAGAGCTCAAGTCTGAGCTGACTGAGGCACGCAAGAAAGAGCTGGTGGATGGAAAGACTTGAAGAGGAAAGAGAATAGACGGGTGGGCAAGCAAGCAAGGAAGCAAGTATGCACAAGCCAAAAAAGAAAAACTCGTTTCTTGCCCTGCGGCCTGCTTGTTGAAAAGCGTACTTGATTCTGATAATATGGCGTGAAAGGAATGTTATGACAAGAAGGACTAAGACTAAGACTGTTTACCAGTTTGTTATGCTCTGTTTCTGCATTGACTTATAGCCAAGGATTTCAAGGCAGGTCGATGGCAAATTCTGCTAGCCTTGCTATTATTGGCGCAGCCTTGACCTTCCTGATGGTTTCAGCCCCTGCGGCATTTTCTCAAACAGACTCTGTATGTCATTCAGTTAACGGCCTGGCAGACTATAGCTGCACACCCGGAGTGGCTGACCCTGACGTAACTCAGAACAATATTGATAGCACCATCTGTGTCCCCGGCTACACTGCTACTGTCAGGCCTCCGGTGTCGTATACTGAGCCTCTGAAACTGGCTAGCATGCAACAGTATGGAGACACAGATTCGCCAAGCAATTATGAATATGATCATCTGATACCGCTAGAACTGGGTGGCGCACCCAGGGACACAAAGAACCTTTGGCCAGAGCCGTACAACCTGCCAAATGGAGCGCATGAAAAAGACCAGGAGGAAAATTCGCTTCATGATGCAGTGTGTTCAGGGCAGATGACGCTGGCTGACGCGCAGAACAAAATTGTGGCTGACTGGACAACAAAAAGTATGACAACCCCCGAGTTTCCACTGCCATTGCTGGCTTTAATCGGAGGAATTGCCAGCACCATTGTTATTACAATAATGAAAAAAAGTCGACTGCCGCATACTGGATAAATTCTGATATCTGTCTGCAGGCTTGCTTGTATTATGAGGAATCTGCATCTGGGAGTAAGGTCCAGTTCAGTTACTTACTCACTTTCTTAACTCGTTCAAGAGTTCAAGTCCGGAACTGAAGCTGTTGGGAGACGTCAGCAGAACTTCGTCTGCTGTCTTGGCTGCCTGCTTGATAAAATCAACCGGACTGCCGGAATACTCTTTCCAGTCAAGCCCTATCATGTTAGCCGAGTACCTGTTCTTCTCTGATGGCACCATTATGCACGCCGTCACCCTGATCGAGTAAGGCTTGGCGATGTCGACTATTTCGCCAAGGTCGGAAAGCGAGGATATCGACTGGGTCACAAAGGAATAGGGCCTGGCAGCTATTTTGTTCTGCAGCGAAGCCGACACATTCTTTATTCTGGCAGGCACGGAAAGGCTTAGCTTGATTTTTGCATCATATCCTTCATGCCGGAGCATCTTGACTGCGGTTGATGGCTTGAGCCCCGAGTTGGCAGGCTTGTCTGCAGGCTCGTCGCCCATGAGCAAAAGCAGGCCGTCAACGCCGATAAAGATAGCATCAGAAACAGACTGGCAGATAGAGACAAAGTTCCGGTCCCTTACCCTTAAGCTACACGTTATCCTGGTATTCTTGGCCTTGACAGATTCTAGCGACTCCATTATCTGCCCTGCAGAAGTCACGCTTGAGACCCTTGGTATACCAAGGACAGAATCGGTAAGGTGGATGCTGTCTGCATAGCGGGCAATCTGCACTGCTCTATCCTTCAGAACTGCCATGTCCTGACATAGCTGGTCAATGTCAAAGCGCTCCCCTTTCACAATTTTTGGAGGGTTGAGCTCGTAGCTTATCTTCATTTACGCAGACAAGAACCGAATGAAGGCGGGATTATTAAATGAGATGTTACGATGCATCAAGTCCAGTAAAAAATGAAAAGAAAGAAGAGCGCAAAATCCAACGCACAATTAATAATACTGGCCACCCATCGACTGTCTATCGTATGCCCGCAAAAAAATGGCTAGACAATCAGGTCTCGCTGGACCCGATAAAAAAGCAGACTGTAGCAGTAATCGGTTATGGTATTCAGGGAAGAGCCCAGGCCTCAAACATGAAAGACTCTGGGCTGAAGGTTATCGTTGGGTTGAGAAAAGATGGAACAGGTAAGACATGGAAGCTGGCCGAAGACGACGGCCACACTGTGATGGGTGTATCTGAGGCCGCAAAGCAGGCAGATATTATCCATATCCTTATCCCCGACATGGAGCAGGCTGAAACTTATAGAAAGCAGATCGCCGAGCAGATGAAAGAAGGAAAGGCGCTGAGCTTTTCTCACGCTGCAGCAATACACTGGAAGTGGATAGTTCCGCCTAAAAATGTGGATGTTGTAATGGTTGCACCAAAGGGCCCTGGCCAGAGGGTAAGGGAATTGTTTCTGGAAGGCTTTGGCACACCATCTCTGGTTGCTGTTTACCAGGACTTTACAGGCAAGGCATGGGACAGGGTGCTTGCCCTTGCGAAAGGAATCGGAAGCACAAGGCCGGGAGTGCTCCAGACGACATTCAAAGAGGAAGTAGAGACTGACTGGTTTGGAGAGCAGGTCGACCTCTGTGGCGGGGCTCATTCGCTTGTAATGAATGCATTCGAGACACTGGTCGAGGCAGGATACCAGCCGGAGGTTGCATACTTTGAATGCCTCCATGAGCTCAAGCTGATTGTTGACCTTATCCAGAAATACGGCATCACCGGGATGTACAACCGCGTAAGTGAAACAGCAAGGTACGGCGGGCTTACCAGAGGGCCAAGAGTGGTCGACAAGGAAGCAAAAAGGAAGATGAAAGAGGTGCTCAAAGATATCCAGTCAGGCCAGTTTGCAGACGAGTGGGTAAGTGTCTACAAAAAAGACGGCAAGAACTCGTTTGCGCGGTTTATGAAGGAAATTGAAAACCACCAGATAGAAGTTGTAGGCAAGGAAATGCGCAAAATGATGTGGCCAAATGCAGAGCACGTCTAGGCCAGACTTGTTGCCTGCCTACTGACCAGTCCTTCCTTTCTTTACATTTTTCAGGATATGGTCAATTATCGTAGGAAGAGCAGTGCCTGGACCAAAATTTCCGGTAACTCCGCTTTTTTCCAGCTCTTTTCTGTCGCTTTCAGGTATGATGCCTCCGCCGACTATTAGTATGTCGTCAGCTCCCTTTTCTTTCAAAAGCTTTGCCACTTTGGGAAAGAGTGTGAGGTGGGCACCATTTAGCAGGCTCAATGCAACAACGTCGACATCTTCGTCTATTGCCATGTTTGCAACCTGCTCTGGAGTGCAGAACAGTCCCGAGTAAATGACTTCCATTCCTGCGTCTCTGAAGGCTCTGCAGAGAACAAGGGCACCCCTGTCATGGCCATCGAGGCCAAGCTTGGAGACCAGTATTCTGATGGGCCTTTTCTGTTGCTGTTGCTGCTGCGCTGAAGCTGAAGACATGGTAAAGCAAATGATTGATTTGTTTAAAAATATTTATTCGTTTTCGGCTGAAAATAAAGGATTGTCAGTTATTAATACAATACAAACACATGCCAACCTGTTCTCCATGACCAACTGACTTTCTGGGTAGATTTATTGTCAGGTTGGAACAATAGTTGATGGTTATTGTTCGTTCAGGATAAGCATCAATTCTTTGATAATGTTTGCAAAGGATTGTTTTGTTATTCTCCCGATTTTTTTCTGGACAAGAGATTGATCCATGCTAGAGATGTAATCAACCTTGATTACACTTTGTACTTTCATTTTGCCTGTCTCGAGTTCGCTATCAGTCAATGGGATAGTGTGATCGCGTAACTCAGTGTTTGATGTGACTGCAACTCCGATAAAATCATCAAAGCTTGTGTTATATTTTTCATTTGATATAACAATAACCAGCCTTACCTTTGTCCCGGTGGTGTTTCAAAACGGCCAAGGCACAAGTACCAGATCACGCTGGGATACCATTGATCTATTCCTTCAGGTATTCGTTCCAGATATCGTCTTTCTTGTTGCTCCAGATCTTCTTTAGAGAACTCTCAGACATGATCTGAATATGTTCAAACTCTTTTTCAAGCTTCTTGGCTACTTTATCAGATTTTTGAAGTACCAAGTTTCCATCCCTTAACATCAAGACTACATTGTCTTCTTTCTTGAGGCCCATTTTTCTCTGAAATTCCGTTGGAATAGCAACTTGACCCTTGTCTCATACCTTTGTAGTTCTAATCTCTAAGGTCACAGATGATGTAAGAAGTTTCTTACAATTAAGTATTGCTGGTTTAAATTAGCGAGTTCAATTAACGAAAATCTGTTGTAAGTTATAGCCATTATTCTATGTCATGCATGGTATGCCACAATATGAAAGAATATTCTTGGGTTGATGTAAGTAAATTGTATCTGTGCCTTAATCGGATCTGACGACAAAAAGAACCAGTGCTCATACGACGATATTTGTAAATGACAATTTGTTTACTTTACATTACCTTACGGTCGCAAAACTCATAGTCTGTATCGACGAGTCACTAAAGGCAGTTCTCAAGGAATCTTTTCGAAACAGAAAGCTAAGTAAAGTGGTGAGCGAAGCACTTGAATTTTATATTTCGACTGACTAGATTAGCTGTTTTTACATTCCACACAGCAAGAAGAGAATCGTCAAGTTACCATCACTTTCAGAAGTCAAGAAGCAAAGACCAAAAGTATACGGCTTTTCTAAAAAAATAATTGCTGGGCACAGGAGAGATAGAGCAAACCTCTAGCAAGTTTCCCCCAAAAAGTGAGCGCCACCAAGCTCAGTGTAAATTACTTTTGATAATCACAAGACTACAATGCCTTTACGATCTATTAATAAATGGAGCCTCAGCATGTATGAATTCATTTGCATCCCATAGTAAAAGGCCTATTTGAAGGAGAAAGGCGCTCGCTGGCAAGGGCAATCTCGATTGTGGATAATGACGAGCCAGAGTCGCGGGAAATTATACGCCAGATATTCGCCAAGACAGGCAAAGCTAGGACGGTAGGCGTAACAGGCCCTGGAGGCGCAGGCAAAAGCTCGCTTATAGGCAAACTGATCCCTGCCTGCCAAGCCCTAGGGTATAAAGTGGCTGTTCTGGCAGTAGACCCCACAAGCCCGCTTACTGGCGGAGCTATACTGGGAGATAGGGTGAGGATGCAGGAAAACCTTGACAACGACAGGGTGTTCATGAGGAGCATGGCCTCAAGAGGCGCAGTAGGGGGAGTGTCAAGGTCACTGCGCAATGCAATAAGGGTGCTTGATGCTGCCGGGTATGACCTTGTTCTGGTTGAAAGCGTCGGCGCAGGGCAGCTTGAAGTGGAAATATCAAAAGTGGTGAACCTGACTGTAGTGCTGTTTACTCCAAATACGGGCGATAACATACAGGCTGTAAAGGCTGGGCTGACAGAAATTGGCGATATTTATGTGGTCAACAAGTCAGACCTTGACGGCTCTGGCGTGCTTTACAATATAATCAAGGACATGATAGGCGACACTGAAAGAAAGCCTGCCGTCCTCAGAACGTCAACCAAGACCGGAAGCGGGATAAAGGAGCTTGCCCAGACCATCGACAAGCTGCTCAAGGGAGGAAGGATTAATTACAAAGAAAGAGAGAAAAAGATGCTAGAGTCTGAGCTTAAAGATATGGTTTTAAATATTGTAGAACAGAGAGTCTCTGTCATGCTTGGGCAGCAAGATAAATACAGGGAATTTATGGACAAGCTGGCAAGAAAAGAGATGGATCCGTACATGGCTGCAGAGCAGCTGGCTGCGATTTTGTTAAAGCAGTAGCAGGGAGAGGAATGTAAAGTGGCATCAAATTCAAATGAAACTGTCAAGACCGATTCTGGCCTGCCGGTAAAGAGGACATATTCAAAGAAGGATCTGGCCAAGTTCAATGTTGATGGCGAGGAGCCAGGCAAGTTTCCATTTACAAGAGGGTTGTACCCGAGCATGTACCGGGAAAGGCTCTGGACCATGAGGCAGTACAGCGGCTTTGGTACTGCAGAGGAGACCAACAAGAGGTTCAAGTTTTTGCTTGAGCACGGTCAGACCGGGCTATCTTTGGCGTTTGACCTTCCAACCCAGACAGGGAGGGATTCAGACGACCCGCAGTCTGAAGGCGAAGTGGGAAGGACAGGTGTCGCCATCAGCTCGATAAAGGACATGATGACCTGCTTTGACAGCATCCCACTTGGCAAGGTGAGCACGTCGATGACCATCAATTCGACTGCTTCTACGCTTTTGTCGCTTTACATTGCAGTTGCAGAGTCGCAGGGCGTCTCTCCTGCGGAGCTGAGAGGAACAACGCAGAACGACATACTGAAAGAATACATTGCAAGAAACACCTACATCTACCCGCCAAAGCCGTCGATTAGGCTAATAGGCGACATGATTGAATACTGCTCAAAGAGCGTCCCGCAGTGGTACCCTATCAGCATATCCGGGTACCATATGCGCGAAGCTGGTTGCAATGCTGTGCAGGAGCTTGCGTTTACGTTTGCAAACGCAATTGAATACATTGAAACCTGCGTTGACCGTGGGCTGAAGGTAGACAGTTTCGCACCACGGCTTTCATTTTTCTTTTGCTGTACCATGGAGTTTTTTGAAGAGGTTGCCAAGTTCCGGGCCGCAAGGAGGATATATGCCAGGATAATGAAGGAAAGGTTCCACGCCAAGAATGCCAAGTCGATGCATTTAAGATTCCATGTGCAGACAAGCGGCGAATCGCTGACTGCGCAGCAGGTGGACAACAATGTAGTGAGGGTGACACTTGAGGCACTTGCAGCAGTTCTGGGAGGATGCCAGTCTCTCCATACAAATTCAAGGGACGAGGCTCTGGCGCTGCCGACAGAAGAGTCTGTCAAGATAGCCCTCAGAACCCAGCAGATAATTGCCATGGAGACTGGCGTTACAAAGACTGTGGATCCGCTGGCAGGGTCGTATTATGTAGAATACCTGACAGGAAGGATAGAGGAAGAGGTGGCACGATATCTGAAAAAGATAGACCGGATGGGAGGCGCTCTTGCGGCAGTGGAGAAGGGCTTTTTCCAGGAAGAGATTAGAAACAACGCCTACAGGCTAAAGAAAGAGATAGACGAAAACAAGCGGGTTATAGTGGGAGTCAACAAGTTCCAGGACCCTCACGATGTAGAGCCCAAGCTCAACAAGATAGACCTTGAGCTTGAACAGAGGCAGATAGCTCGGCTGCGCGAAATGAAAAATTCAAGGGACAGAACCAAGGTAGACCACGCTCTCTCTGCGCTGCAAAAGGCTGCAGAGGGCCAAGAGAACCTGATGCCCCTTATTGTGCAGGCTGTGAAAAGCTATGCCACTCTGGGCGAGATCAGCGGAACACTGCGGGCCGTATTTGGAAGATACGAGCCCAAGTTTTCGTTCTGAATGCTGCTAGCTAAAAACATTGAACACGTCTGGGTCACCAAAGGACTGCAGACCTACCATTGAAGTGCAAAAAGCGGCCTCATGAGCTATGAATGATACTTAAAGTGACATAAGGTGACCTGTATTAAGGGAGCCATCTTCCTCAAAGGTTATATAACTAGTGCTTCAATTTTCTTTTGGTGAATAAGTCCTGCTGCCTCGCAGTAGGAGCTAGCCCGAACGAATGATGCCCGTGGAACGGGATGGGACAAGTAGGGCCAGAGTCACCAAGTAAATTTTTCATTCCAGTCCCATTTCTCTCGGTATTTAATTTTATTTTTTATGATATCATAGAACTTGCTGTCCAAGTGCTCTATCCGTCGGAATACAGAGCCAGCAATATAGTCTGCAATTTGCAGACACACATCATTGTGAGAATTTTCATGGTCGATCTCTGCCAAAACATCAGCCTTGAACCCTTCTCTCCGCCTTATAAAAGAAATTTCGTTTTCAAAATAGTAGTTGAATTTGTCTTGATTAACCCTTGACAGGCTTTTATCTATCTTGAATCTGATCCTATTCACTGGCATAGTGGACTTCAGATAATTTCTGATAATTACTGGCACGACATGGTGGACAGTAAGATAGTTGTAGAGTATGTTTGGTTCCGTTTTCAGGCCATCTTTAACACTATCCTTTCTTATCGCAATTACGCCTGCATCTATACCCAATGAGCTTATCAGATTACAGAATTTTAATCGTGTATAGTCTGAATCTACAGAGAACTTGAACTCGGATATCTTTTTGTTATTCTTGAGTCGACTGTTCACCTTGCGTAATAGTCTACAACACTTATTTCTGATAAAATGAGGGGTATGTGAGGTAGTTATGACATAACCAATGACATAAGATTGCGATGAGCGAAAAGAAAAACCCAAATCGCCTGCTTCATCCATAAAAACATTGGCTACTGGCAAATGGCAATGCTATCCGGGCTTTGCGATAATAAAGGTATTCTACTTTTGCTGAACCTTGGATTACGTCTTACCGTGCCATATTGGAATGGCATAAGATAGAGCCTTGCCAAGGCTGCTTATTATGGAATTAAGATGTTTTATTGGGTGTAATCCTAAATGACTCTCCTTTTGTGCATAAGTCATCTCGTAAATGGTCGCATAACGCAATAGTTCTACGGTTGCTCGCGGCGAGCATGTAATAGCGCTTCAATAGAGAGTTTTTCTGGGCCGAGATTATGTTCCTATTGTATATCAATATGGAGGCACACAGAATACGGTTCATCACATACTTGGCCAGAGGTGGCGGTTAAGTTAAGAGCCGGAAGAATGCTATGAAGACAATTAATCTTCATCAGGTAGTGATTCTATGTACTTGAAGAATTCTTTGCTGCTCTTGAATGTTCTGCTCTTCCCCTCTTCCAAATCTTTGATACCATGTTTGATGGAATCTTTTGTCAATGGTGGTATAGTCCCTCTTGTGCCCGCCTTGGATTTTCCTGTTAAAGTAGCCATTGTTATATGCCATCTATAAATAGATGATGTATAAAAATTGGGCTATCTTCTTCCAGTTATTTTCTATGATTCTCATCTTTTAAACTCTTATTGGTTGTTTTTCTGGCGAACAAACAAATCAATGAATCCCATCAACAAAATAAAGACTAACAGGCGAGCAATCAGTCCAATGCTGGCAACTAACGTCTTGATAGCCATCACCGCTTGCCTTTCTATTGCTCTCTTTTATATGGTATTTTCATTTGAGTTAGCATATTGCATTGCTTTTCATTGATTATATATCTTGAATTAGCAATTGCTTGGACTGGCATTCCTGATGTTAGTAATGCATAGAATCCTTTTTCTTCATCCTCTTTTCTGGTGAAGTATATCCTGATCGACTGTAGCTGTGGCAGCTTTGCGGCCAATTCTGACAAGAATAGTGTTGGGCGAGACATAAATATTATTGCGCGCCGTCCCTGCCATGTGGAATGTGTACCTTTGAGTCGAGGACTGACATCCTCCCTGCCGTAAAAGGCTTATTCTGGTATTGCAAGCACTGAAAACATCCACGCTACATTTTTTTCTAAAGCCAATCGATCGATTAACCAATCAAACCGATTTTATGCATGCAGCATTTCTTGAATTTTTTGCCGCTGCCACACGTGCATGGGTCATTCCTGCCAACTTTGACTGAGTGGCGCTCGCCAGACTTGGTCTTTGCGTTATTCTTCCAATAAAAGTTGTCCGGCCTTGGAATGAATATGCCAAGAGGATCGCGTGGGGTGTCGCGTTGTGGATTGTCAAACTTGCCGGCATAGATATCTAGTACCGTCTGATAATTGAGACATTTTGTGTCTACCATCTTTCTTTTGAACAGCTCTTCGATGAAGGGGAGTGTGTCTCTGTCTTTGAACTCGGCAAGTGCATCTGTAAGGAGACTTATCTTACCTATGTTATCTTCAGCAGCTATAGCCTCCTTCAACACCCGTATCGATCTTGGCTTTGTTTCCGGGTGAAGCCGGGATATCATGACAAGCGCCCTGGCTGCACCATTCCTTACAAATTCGTCAAGATGGATATCTGCTACCATCGATGCAAGCGCGTCAAATCCTCCAAGTCCAAATGCAGCCAGCACATATGGCATGTCTTCTGTAATCCAGTCTCCTGTATCGTCGTGATGCATCTTCATTGCACTGTGGACAGCAGAGGCAGCTTCGTTTCCACCAATCTTTGACAGGACGTGCATAGCGCAGATTGGGGCCCAGATAGAGAATATCCTCGACTCAGTGTCCCAGTAATTTTCCTCGGTTGCCACCCGTACCAGGTGAGGCAGGGCTTCATCCTTCCTTGCAATGATGGACCTGACAGTATCCATGTCTGTTTCAGGGCCAAGCATTGCAAGCCTCTGAACCAGAGATTCGACAGTCTCTTTCATGGACAGTGTGTAATGTCAAGCCATACAAGATAAGCTTATCCAGGCGTAGTGCAGAGGTCAGCAGTAGACGTGCAGGTTATGTTTCTATAAGGGGATGCTCTTGAGAGATATTACCTTACGAATTTAACGCCTGCAAGGTCTGCGAACTGCCTATCGCCTGTGAGAAAAGGAATTCGCATCTTTCTGGCAAGGTAGTAACCGAGCGCATCTACATACGATATGTCAATCCTACTTTTCATCAGCTCTTCTCTAAGCTTCATAGAGCCAGCAATGTCATCGATGTCAAAGTCTATCAAGTACCTGGAAAAACGGTCGATAACCCGCCTTGCGGCCTCGTGACCATGGAGCTTGGCCGCCCTAAAGTAGATCTCCATCAGGTTGAGCTTTGTCAGTGCACCGGATGGCTGTCGTTCAAAGTATTTGGCAAAGGCCTTCTCGCCACTTATGTATGCGAGCACGGTATAACTATCGTGAACTACCATGGTCGACGTCCTCCGACCATTCCTTGCGAAGCTCGTCTTTTATCTTTTGAATGTTACCCATCGGGTACTTTCCAAACAGCTCCTTGATATCATTGCATTTTTTGAGGTGATACTCGACTTCGTCGCCTTCCTTCAATCCATCCTTGCTGGCCAAGTCAGCAGGAATGATCAATCCGAGCGAATTGCCCCATTTTTTCACCTTGGCCCTCATAATTTATGTTGTGTATAACTCGTTAATAATCCACGCTCTGGCAGGCAGGATATGTCACTATCTTCCTCCAGCCCTTCATTCCCGATCACTCAGGATATGTTTGACAGTAGGTCGTAAACGTGCAAGAGGAGATTTCAGTTCACCAAGGCCGTTTGCTATGGCGCGGCCAGCTATGAACTTGGGTAGGCAATGTGACGGGCATCGGCCATAACGACATCAGAGCCAAAACAACAGGGGATCGCGAAAAACAAGCTTGTAATATGCGTATCACGTATCATTTGGGAATACAAAAACGCAGCGATGAAGAAAATAGATAAGGCAATCGAAGTGTTTCTGGAAAGCTTGGCAAAGCATAAAGAATCGATTCCTCCTTCTATATGCTGTTAGATGGTATTGACTAAAAACATGTAGCTTACGCCATCCTCATGTCTGCCAAAAATGTCAGCACTCACCCATACAGCACCAACCATCAGTTCATATTTTCTGCTAGGTTCAAAATATTTGAAAGGACCATCAACTCCAACCTTGAGTGTGTTGTTGGGAAGTGTCAATTGGTCAATAACCGACCTTCCAGCAGTAGTACTGTTTGTAATATCAAAGATTGAAACGCCAGTATACGATGGTTGTTGTGAGGTATTATTGGCTACAAATTGTATCGACGAGCCGTACGTCACATTTACAGTTGGAATCGGGTAATATGGGATTTCTTCACCCTCCAATTGAGGGAATACATTGCCTTTCCAGCGATAGCCTTCAAGATGGCCAGCGTACTTCTGCCCATTATACAGAATTGCGATCTGTGGCATTGGTCCAGATACCTTTGGTTGTGGAATGGCAAGAAACAGTACTGCCAAGACAGAAATGGTAATGACCGCCACACTGCCAGTTATTGCTATTAGTAGTACGGCTTGCTTCGTATTACTCTAGACAATAACGCTTCATTAAATTTTATTGCTGTGATATGCGTAACTGAGTATCGCAATCCCAAACTGCTAGTCCCAAGAACAAAGTTGGGTTCTTAAATACTCGCTTCTCATCGTAAAGCAACAAGACAAACAACAATGGACTTCGAGGCTGCTTTCAAAAATGATAATTGATTTTGTTTGATAGGTTAACTAGCAAGTATTTTAGATACCGTGTGAATATTCAGATTGTAGATAGAAGAATACATGACTGACAGCACACCGTTGGCTGTAATAGTTGGATTTTTCGCGGGAATTACGCTTGTTGTTTCTTTTGCTATCTTCCTACATTCTATTCCTATTTCAATTGTTAAAAATCGGATCTCAAACCAGATATCGACAATAATCATTCCACAAAAGGTTGGTGACCCTGAAAACAACTTTGAACCTCAAATTCTAAAAGTAATGATAGGGGTGAATAATACAGTAAGATGGATAAATCAGGATTCTGTAATAAACTGGGTATCAGCCGATAACCTTACTGATCCTTCTTTTTACGCAGCAGCTCCATCTATTTTGATTGCAAATGGCACTTCAAACAATGTAATACTTCCGGGGCACGTATTTGAATATACATTCACACAGCTAGGCAAGATAGGGTATCACGGGAAGCCTTGGCAAAGAGGAATTGTACAGGTTTTACCATTGGATCAATGACATGTGCATACCCATCAAAGTAGCAAATATTTTTCATTTCTAAATTCTATAGTTATTATGATGTATCTCTCTTGAAAACAGGTACCTTGCTATTATTAATTATTGGAATAGTGGCAGCAGGCATAATTGGCGGCATAATTCCAAATACCAATTATTTTACAAACTCCTCTTCTTCAAAAGCCGTATCACTTGCACCAAACCGAGAATACAAAATTACAACCTTTATCGAAACAAATCCAAGCTATGGCCTGGATGTGTCTATTGATATCTGCTCTACTCCTTCCAACATTCCGCTATTTGTAAGACTCCAGTCAGACAATGGAACCATGCTCATGAATCAGACAGTTGCTAGAACTCCTTTACACACTTATTTTAACAATACGAACAGTGCCTTCTTTACCTTGTCTCTAAAAGATGTTGGAGCAGAATCAGTGGCGATAAATGCGCTTCTTCGGCAAGGCATTCACAACCCTCCTCCAAACAGTATCTATAGTGCATTAACTGACCCAATCGGACAGCCTACTTGTGTAGCTCCTCCACCGCCCTAGTTTGTCGTGTACGCACCTTCTGTCGTCAGTGGCATGATGGACATTTCTGCATGCTCTGGCCCTAGCATCCTGCTATGATCCTCTATGTCGCTTTTGAACAAAAATACTGCTCTGCAAAGCTTGCAGCAATAAATTGTGTCCAAAATTGGCTCCTGTTTGGCCATTTGCAATCCCTCAGCTTTCAGGATTCAGCTAATTAAGTCAGCTGGTAGATTATTCTATTACATTAGAAATTATTGGGATAATATATCGAGTAATATGCGATTTATCTACCAAATTCACCTTAGAATATGGTTACAAAATCCATATTATGTTATAATACCATAGTTTTTCTATCATGCAGGCTACCAATGACAAACTCAGAGTCATAGTGGCAGATGATAAAAAGGCTGCAAACACAATAATTTCTGGCACACTGCAACTTCAGGGATTTGAAGTATACAGCGTTACCAATGCCATGGAATGCCTCAACAGGCTGGACATGGAGAAAGGACAGATTGACGCAATATATCTGGAGGGCAAGATTGCATCTGAGCGAAGTGGCATGATTATACCGAGGATAAAACAGATTAACCCAAAGACCAAGATTGTAGTCATAGTAGACGACCAACAGAGAAAAGAAGAAGTAGAGAAGCTAGAGCCTGATTTTGTCTCTGTCCTGCCAACTAATGTCACTGCTATTGCGGACATTGTCAAGGCGCTGCTGATACAAAAATTGCATTCTTCTTCTTGATGGTTATGCTGCGTGCACAGTGTACAATCATCCAGAGTTATTCTGGTTGTCATTTATCATGCGTGTACACTATCTCCTGAGGTCACTATGCAGACACTATTGCTAGACTCGGTGCACGCCATCATTCTAAACTAATTGAAAGGCAACTCAACGTATCGGTGTATGTATACGATGAGTATCCGAGCTACCATGCAAGGCCACCAGAAAAGGCATTTCAATATTTTGGAAAGAACCTTATCAAGTAAATTGTTGCTTCATGCGGAAATTCACCTTTCCAGACATCAGATTTCGCTTCAACTAGTCCTTTACAAAGTGGCACTAATGCCTTTGATAAGTCCAGTGCCGGATAGTGAAACTCTGCTATAAGCAGTTCTTCCTGCATGCTTGGATGTTGCCTGATGAAAGCTGGCACAGCCTCGGCTTGTTCAGAAAGATGCTCCATTGTACCTCATGCACTAAACAGTACAAGAAAGATTCATTCCATGCCAAACCCAAAAGGGGAATAGTAGAAGCAATTAGCCATACAAACGTGATTAGTTATTTCAAGGGCTTCAATGTTTATGACGCTTATACGCATTTCATTTAATCGTATTGACGTTTTCACCAACATGCTTAAGTGGGAGTATTAGTAAGGAGAAACAGGTAAAAGAAGGAGAGAGAAGGAAGAATGTATATCATAGAAATGGTGAGCACAATGACGGTTTACGACCTTCAGTACTAGTAGCAGCAGTAGCAGAAGCGAGCCAGTGGAAGAGTCAATCATCAATCAAACGAAAACAACGACAACAACAGCAACAACCAAGGACCCAAACAATCTACCGGGTCTAAAGCAGGCATTCTACATTTTGAAATGTTTGCAGAGGCGACAGCCAGGAGCATATTGTATCAGAGTTCAATGGAGACCGCCAGTTAGTGCAGATGTGGATTTTGTTTTTGCATCATAATCACTTTATGAAACCAAACGAAGAGGTGATTGACGGATGGGATTTAACCGAGAAGGGTAAAGCAGCGCTAACAAGTATGAAGCAGATGTCTCAATCTGATGTAGGCTAGTTAGCTGTATTATTCTAGCATCTTCAGAGAGTGCCCGTCATTCCTTACATGTTAACCCTTTCTAAAGTAAGGAAGATGCTTCGCAAACTAGAAAGAAAACTTTCACTATTCTCATAAACTGGGCAAAGTCAGCCCCAAGCTTAATGCAAGCTCATCAACTTTAGGAATTTCTATATTCTCAGGGAGCTGCCGTCCGGTTGCCGCGAACTGTTTCCTCAATTGTTTTAGATAAAGCTCAAATTCCAGCTTGTAGAGAGCGAGAATTATAGCCAAATCTTTTGCTTCTTCTTCAATGGTTTTGTTGAATAGTGCGGTGTTCCCGTTGTTGTACGCAGTTTGTAATTTGCTGGTTAGAACTTCTACCTCCTCAGCTTTTAGGTCTGCTTTTTTAATAATATTGGCATATTCTATTAGCACGTCCTTTCGGTTTGGCTCATCAGCAGCAGAAGGTGGCTTTGAAAACCAATCAAGATTATGTTGATATGAATTCAATGCTGTAGTTACCTGCCTCAGAATTGCCATAAGAAGAAGTATGTCAACTTTAGGTCTTGTCTTCTCCTCACCCACGACCTTTAATGGTGTAAATGCGAATTAAAAATATTGGTACCCGACCTGTATCCACTTACGCTTTAACCAAGGTATCTGGATATGCACCTAGGGCTATTTCTAAAGAATGCAAACAGTTAGCAGAAGCAGGGATTCTAAAACCTGTCAAGACTGGCAAAGGACAGAATGGGTATATTTATGGCGACAATCCCGCTGCACAAGAGTTAAGATCATTGGTATTGAATGATCTTTGGCGGAAGGAAAGCAATAGTATCGTGGAAAAGATAGCAAAAAACCTTAGAATGACAGATTATTATATATCGCTTCCACTGGGACTTGCAGTATCCTATAACGTGTTTTATGCCCCAAATTACCTGCTGGTAGTTGTAGATAAGAACAATACCAAAGCTGTCGACTTTATGGAAAATATCGCCAACGAAACTAAAGAAGGAAAGGTGATAGTCAAGAAAGAGTCCTTGTGGGGCAAAGAGTACAGGTTCGATGCAAAGATAGGTGCTTCACTTGCTTCTATAGAACAGGCAATGGCTGATGGACTCAAATACTATCCAACAATTAAAGATACAGAAATTATCCGAGTATTGCTGGCCAGAACCTCATCTATAGACATCAAGAAACTGAATAAATTGTCAGATATCAGAGGGGCTTCAAGAGCTTGCCGAGCCCTCTGCCTGAAAGACAGGATGTTGAAAGACAATTCATCTGCAGGATTTAAAGGCCGTGCCGTTCGCAATGACGTAGACGAAGTATTTTCAAATGACCTAAAGGCCGAGATCCTGCATACGCTCTTTCCTAATGAAACCTGTCAGCCGGAACAGATCCAAATCCTAAATAATGCATTACCAAATTTGCCGGCGTGACCTGAATGAACAATATCTCCATTTCTCAACTTCTCTTCCGCGCTAACCTAGAGCTCATGAGCATTGACAACTACAGGGCAGTAGCAATGATGATGCCATGCTGAGCCTCAGATTGTCGTTATGTGTCCGATATAACGTTCATGGTTCTGCAAGTCGGTGTCCATTATAACGGTCACCTATATAACGAGGGATGCAATCTAGTCTGTTGGCCGGCCCTGACACCAGCACCTATGCTTTAAAGGCAGATGCTCAGGAAAGCGAGCTGCTTAGAATCCTTTATACATACAATCCGTGGTGGACTGGCAAACCCATTCCTGATGTCAAACTAAAACGATTCAAACGATATGACTACCAGCGGCTTGCCGATCAACTGGACAACCAAAAAATCGTTGCAATAGTCGGTCCAAGGCAGGTGGGTAAGACAACTCTGCTCTATCAACTTGTACAAAGCCTTTTGCACAAAACAAAACCCCAGAACCTGATGTACCTTTCACTGGATGACCCGTACCTAAATGTGACTATTGGTAGAACCAAGCAAATATTCGATATCTATTCTACAAGCATAGCAAAAAGGCCGCTTGACGAGCTTGAAGAAACGGCATATTTTTTTTAGACGAAATTCAATCAGTTCACAGATGGGAAGACATGCTGAAAAGGTGGTACGACCTAGGATACAGGATAAAATTTATAGTCTCTGGCTCTTCGAACCTGAGCATCCTGCGGGGAACATCCGAAGCACTGGTTGGCCGGATTAATCCGCAGATTGTGCTGCCAATGAAATTCACTGAATATATCAGGTTCAGGGAAGGCGATTCCATCGCCGACGCGATTAACGCTGCAAACTCTTCGATGCGGCAGGCTTTGCAGACTGCTGTCAAAGCACATAACCCAAGGCTATTTTACGACAGTGTAAAAGCTGTGGCAAAAGACCTTGCGCCGCTTAAGGACAAGATACTGGTCTATCTTAACCAGTACCTCATAAAAGGAGGCTATCCTGAAATTGCAAAAATAGACGACACAAGTGAATGCACTCAGAACTTGAGAAACTATCTCAATCTTACCATATACAAGGATATTATGAGAACAGGTAAGGTCAGAGACCCTGTAGCACTGGAGAGCCTTTTTGCCATGCTGGCCAAAGAGTCGTCTCAGGTTGTAAACCGCTTTAACCTTGCCAGGACACTGGGGCTGAAACGGGAAACTCTGAATACATACATCTATCTGCTCAAGTCCGCATTCCTTGTCTCTGAAGCAGAAACATACTCAAAAAGCAGAGCAAAGCGAATCAGGCGGGAAAAGAAGGTCTATGTAAATGACGTCGGCATAAGAAATGCATCGTGTGCATTACTGGACGATCAGACGTTAACAATTGCCGATGAAATGGGCAAGGTAGCTGAAACTGTTTCGGCCGATCACAGCAGGAGACTGCGACTGGACTTTGATCCTTCATACAACCTCCAGGCAATGTACTGGAGAGAAAAATATGAAGTCGATTTTATCATCGAGCTATTCAACAAGTCATTGCCGGTTGAAGTAAAATATCGGGAACAAATAAGGGGTTTGCAGGGGCTTGAGGATTTCAATTCAATGGTAAAGCCACCGCTATCAATTGTAATTACGAAGGACTATATGGATATCCAAGAACCCAATGTGTTTATTCCAATGTGGCAGTATCTGACGGTGTGCTGATCTTATATGATTTTCCTAGTTGAATCATAAATAAAATAGTTCAATAAAACGGCGTTTACAAAAGCTCATCAGGCAACGGCTTTGCCAGCGCAAACCTCAGGTAAAAGTATCCAACCAGGTACCCTGCAAGCAGGTCTGTTGCGAACTCTAGTGCGACCTTGGCCACAAGAAATCCGGGCTCGAAAATGTTTGAATTTGAAATGGCAAGGGCAAGGCTTGCAGGCCACAGCGCGGTGCCAAGAACCAGGCCCTTTAACCGGAGGCTTCTTCTTTTGAGGTATTTGGTATGGATCAAGGAAAAGGCAACGCCCAGAATTGCGCCAAGTATGACGCCAGCAACTGCCGAGCTTGCAGCAAGCGAGACCATGCCAAGCTGGTCGGCAGAAACAGAAAGAGCAGAACCTGCATGCGGAACCAGCGTAGACTTTTCAATCGGTGTCTGGAGCACATAAATAAAAAAGAGTGAAATTCCGACATAGCCGGCTGCTGTAGCGATTCCGGCAATAACTCCTGCCAGCAAGCCAGTTTTTATCCCAATTTTGTAAAGGGGTATATTCATCGGACCAGCTATACTTGATCTGCAGGATGACAATATAAATTCCGGCTCCCGTTGAGGCAACTCCAGCTCTGGATCCAGCCAAAACGTTGTAGATTTTCCAGTATTATCTGTCCAGAAGATTGTCGTGTCAACGAGAAATTAAAATAAACCAGGCAACCATTCAACCGTCAGGATAGAGAAGATGAGGGTAGACCATATCGCAATAGCAGTAAACAACGTAGAGGAGGCCTTGAAAAATTACCAAAAGATCCTGAATGTGGACAGGCTGGAAATAGAAGAGGTGCCGCATGAAAAGGTCAAGGTTGCGATGCTGGAGCTTGAAGACACCAGAATAGAGCTGATGGAGCCAACGGCAGACGACAGCCCGATAAAAAAATTCCTGACAGACAGAGGAGAAGGGATACACCATATCGCCATCACTGCAGATGACATTGAAAAAGACGTTGCAAGGGCCCAACAGAGTGGCATGAGGATGCTTGGAGGCCTGCGGTCCGGTTCGTATGGCAGACGGATTACCTTTATCCACCCAAAATCGTTAAATGGAGTGCTGACTGAATTCTGCGAGGCACCTCCAAAAGCAGAGGCTAAAGAAACTTTGCACGAAAATGCAAAGTGAGTAAAGAGATTAAGAAAAAAGAGAGTGGGTAGTTCGGAGCTCCTCTATGGCACAAGAATTGTTGTCAATTTAACATTGGCAGATCAGTGTATCGTCATATGCTCAGGTCATCCATAGTAGTGGTTGTATTTTCACTCGGCGAATAAACATTCTGTCAGTAAAGGTGCCACTTGCAGCAATGAGAGGCTTCAGCAGCAGACATACTCGCTTACTGCCTTGCCGCCAGGGGCTGGCATATTCAACTGCATTTTTCTGCTGATCTGCTTATTGATCCATAGCTGTTAAAGCGTAAATCAATTTCCAATCAGAGGAGATTGAAAGGAAAGCACTAGGCGACAAAACAGGTAAAATGGAAGTGAGTTAAAACGTAAATCTCCAATCAGAGGAGATTGAAAGTGTCTGCTATCTCATCTGGGAATTTGCGAGGGAAATTTAGTTAAAACGTAAATCTCCAATCAGAGGAGATTGAAAGTATGATAATCATAGCAACATCGTACTGGATATGAGGGAGCTAATTTTAGATTCATCAAAATGAACCTGTTCTGTTTTTCTGTTTGTGGAACAAGCAAGTAAAAGATAGAATAGAACATTTTTGCAACTATTTTTCTAGTCTAGAAAACAAGGCTACAATGGAAAGCTTTCTGTGATTAGCTGGAATTATCATTATTGCATCACCTATGAGCAGACTGGCTGCAGTTTATTGCTTATTTGGTCTTGAAGTATCTGGTGCATAACGCCTTTATATTACGTAACATGGTTGTATTACCATGGAAGTACTCAACGTCAAAGTAGATAGTGAGGTTATTCAAAAGCTGGATAGGCTGGTCAAGCGAAAGAAGTTTAAAAACAAAAGCGAAGCTGTCCGGATTATGCTGCATGATCACCTAGAAGAGCACCCCGAGCTTTTTGGCTCAGCTGATCTTGAGCCAGTTTTAAAGCAGGCCAGCAACACTCTATCTGATCGGCAGTTCAGAGAGCTTGCTGCCAAGGTATTTGGTGGAAAAAATAAGACTGCGGCGGAAATGGTGGCCGAAGGTAGAGAAAGGTAGGTAGACCTGTAGGTAGTTTCAATGCACCAATTTTACATGGACACAAATGTATTCATATCATATCTCAAATATGATGACCCGTACCATTCTGACGCGGCCGCCATTGTTGCAAACCTTGCAAAAAACGAAATACGTGCTGAAACGTCTGTCCTGACGGTTCTTGAGGTTGCGGCGGTTGCCGGACGTCTTTTCGAACACAACATTGGCCGGAATATGCAGGAAAAGAAGATCTTTATCGTCAAAGCTTTGCAGACGCTTCTTGAATTGAAGATCAATTTTATTCATATTGGGGGTGATACAGCATTTGCACTTGGAAATATCCATATCCCGATGCCCAGCATTTTTACCGACTCGATTATGGTATGCATGCAAGCCGGCCTTCGTACCTTGGATATTATGCATTTGACTGCAGCAAGGCATGCCAAACAAATGAACAGTGACTTGGGAGCGTTTGTGACTGGAGACAGAGGGATAATTGACAAAAGGCATGAGCTTTCAAAGTTAATCGGGATTCCTCTTCTGTCTCCTTCAGAGTATGTAAAGACCCTGGGTCTGCCAAGAAAATAATTATCAATCTAGATATTTTGCTATCTATGCGCTTGTTTCAAAGATCGGCATAATGTATGAAATTCATGATTGCACAATTGCACTCTGAATACCTTTTTGGCGACATTGTTGAGAAGGGGTTTATAGAAGACCTGAGACTTTCCGAGCAAGACAGGGTTAAGTATCATAATATCCAAACGAATCAAAGATAAGATAGACATGACAAAGCTGACTAAAGACGCAAAGAGCGTTGTCTTGGAGACGGAAGAAAAAAATCCTTGATTCGCTGAATCGGCAGAAAATTTCGGGACTGCAAAAGAAATTGAAGCAGATTTGAAAACGAAATGTTATTTTTCTGACTACGGGAAGGTATCTTGATTGCAGGACTACAATTGCCGCAAACTGGTGGAGATGCTGACAGAAAGTGTCAAGAGAAACTATGCTGATGCTCTGCTCTTGTCGGGAGGACTTGATAGCAGCATCCTGGCTTCGATACTCAGACCAGAATATACTGTAGCAGCAGGCTTTGGTCCGGATGCCCCTGATTTTGGTTATGCAAGAAAGGTTGCAGCCAGATACAGCAAAAGGCATGTCGAGCTTGTAATCGGACAGGAAAAACTGCTTGACATTGTAGAGAATGTAATCCGTCTTTTCAGAACGTTCGACCCGATTGAAATAAGAAATTCAAGCGTAGCTTTTGCTGCAATAGAGAAGGCAAAGCAAGATGGCTACCGCAGCATAATGACAGGAGACGGCGGGGACGAGCTCTTTGCCGGATATAATTTTCTCCAGCGCTACTACGACGACCTGCAGGCTCTCCAGACCCAGTTGCAGAGGCTCTGGGATGTGATGCATTTTTCTTCAGCCAAGATTGGCGCACAGTTGGGAGTAGACATCAGGACGCCGTTTCTTGACAGGTCATTTGCAGAATTTGCAAAGTCTTTGAGCCCTGAAGTCAAGGTAGGGAGCCACCTTGGAGAAAGGTGGGGCAAGTTTATCCTGCGCGGATGCTTTGAGCAAAAGGTCGGAAGCGAAATTGCCTGGAGGAGAAAGCTTGCACAGGAGCAGGGAGCTGCAACTGACAGGCTGCAGGACCTGATAGGCTTGGCAATGAGTGGTTCGGAATTTCAGGCAGGATCTGCATCGGCTGCAAAGAGCGGCGTCAGAATAAGGAGCAAGGAGCATCTCTACTATTTTGAAATATACCGCAGGTATTTTCCTCCGCCAAAGGAGGATGGCAGCTGCAAGCTCCGCTGTCCTGACTGTGGAGGCTGCTTTGAGTCGCAGGGAAGGTTCTGCAGGGTATGCGGAGCGTTCCCTGTTACACCGGTGAAAAGCTGGTGAAAACTCAGTTTACAAGCCAAGCGCCGGTTACTTGGAATACTTGCCGGGTTTTCTGAGAAATATCCTCTTGCAGCCTTCGCAGCAAAAGTGAAAAGTCTTGCCGTTGTGCTCAAGTGTGGTGGCCAGCTCCTGGTCCATCTCTATTCCGCAGACCGGATCGACGGGCATCATGGTGCCAAGGCCTGCCATGTCTATTTATTTTTTCCCAAGCTTGCTTGCTTTTGTGACTGCTATATGATGGACAATAAATAATCATACCTACAGCATTCAATCATGCGATATTATGCAGCTGCAGACGCATAAACCACGATCTGGCTGCTACTTGTGACTGATTTTTCATGCAAAATATCGGTACTGAATCGACTGGTTGAGCGTGGCTGCTATTCTGCAGCGCTGGATTTTGTCCTGTTAGTTCCATATAATTCCTCAAAATGCCAGAAAACTGTCCTGAAAGCCGCAATAACTGGGCTAAATTCAGTTATAGTTGACAAAAAAAGAAAAAAGGTCGTCGTCTATGGGATGCTTCTGCTGTACAGCTTGCCTTCGAGTGCTAGCTTGTACATTTCGGCTACATATGGGTTCTTGGCTGGAGTCTCTGCGCCCAGTTCTACCAGTCTGGCGTATACTCTTACCACATAGGCAAGAGCGCCCATGAATGCCACTACGACACCCATGTTAAACATCCAGTGGTTTGGAACTGAGAATATTTCTTCCACGAACCAGAAGTGCCACATCTCGTTGACACCTATGGTGAACATGGTTGCCAAGTAGCCCAGAATGGTCATCTTGAGGCCCGTGTTCATAGAGTTGCCCGGTCCTCTCAGTATTGGCACCCTTCTGTCATACATGGCCACAAATCCCCATCCCAGCGGGAGGGCGATGAAGTGGCTGTACAACCACCAGTGAGCTGGCGTGAATGCCGAGTCTCTGATGGCTGTCTGGTGCAGAGAGCCGTCGACAAAGTTGTCTACCTCTACAGATGCAGCGATCGAGCCGAGCATAATGACCATTATGTATATCTTTTTCAGTCTCTGAATTTCTACTTCTTTTGGTATCAGTGCTGGCATCTGAGCCATGTTAGTCGAACTATCTCTTGCGAAGCAGGTATATTAAGATAGAGGTCATGCAGGATTATAGGACATTGATTTTAGCATATAGGAAACGACAATATATGCAAAAATATTATAAACTATATATAAAAATAATGCATCTTCATATCAAAAGCCTGCTTATCCCCAATGATTAGCATGAAAGACGAGCAGTAATCTGGGCCAAAATTCTGGCAGCTCAGTCAAATGCCTTCTCTTCATAAATTCAGGATTAACTCTGAGTCTTCACTGCTGCCAATCTAGCTGGACCATGCTTGTTATTTAATGCATTGTATCCCTGTCAGGCTTCAAGAAACGGCCTGTAGCTTTCCACAAGCTCTGACAGGGCAAACCTCTTGCCACCCACAATCTTGATATCAACCTGCGGCTTGGCACCTTTCTTGACATTGACTATGTTGTAACAGTTCTCAAAAAAGCCTCGGAACCTCTCTGACGAAGCAGTTCCTGCATAGGCAATTTCAAGCGGGCCAAGATTCCAAGCCCAGGGCCTGTGCTTGTGGCCGCATAGTACAAGGTCTACTTTTGAATGCAGACAGGTCCTGAGTGTATCCCCTGCGTCAAGTATAATGATCTTGTCTGTGCCTGTATCTGGGATTCCTATCAGATGGTGGTGCATGGCAACTATCTTGGTCCTGTCAGAATATTTTGAAAAAGTCTTTTCCATCCAGAGGTTCTGCCTGTATCCAACTTCGCCTTCGTCTCTGTCAGGCCTTGCTGTGCCAAGGGTCAGGATAACTGCATCGCCAATTTCATAGACCTGCTTTGAAGGAAAGAACTTTTTGAATAACAGGTACCCTGTATGCCTGTAGTCGTGGTTTCCGGCAAGCACAATGATGTTTGGACATTCAAGCCTTTTCAGCTCGCGGCGGGCCCTCTCGAACTGCACAAGCAGGCCGTCGTCTGTCAGGTCTCCTGTAATTATCACCGCTTCTGGCTTGAGCCTGTTTACCTCTTCGACTGCCAAGTCAAAGGTGTCCTGCTTGAAGAGGCTGCCAAAGTGCAGGTCTGATAACTGGACTAGCTGCATTTAGAAAGACAGGTGCATCTGTAGATACATTATATATTTAACTTATCTTGGGATTGAGGGCCGAAAAAGCATTATTATCGTCATTGCACACACAGAACCGGATAAGCAGAGAGGATAGACTGGGCAAATGAAAGCTAAATCCAGATCTGGGTCAGAATAGAACAGGAGACAGGACAGGGTAGGTAGATAGATTAGATGCCAAAAAGAAAGATAAAGGAAGAAAAGCCAAAGAAAAAGCTGGGCAAGAAAGAGATCCTTATCGCCCCAATTGCAATGGGCGCCGCTACACTTCTTGGCCTTGTCATTATTCCTGCAGTGGCTCCGCCGCCAAACCCTCTGGATGTCTGCCTCAAAGGCCACAATATAGACACTGATTTTCAGCTTCATCCTCATATCCAAGTATTTGTAGACGGCAAGCAAAAATGGCTGCCTGATAATGTAGGCCAGCAGCCAAAGAATGGGCAGCCATGTATGCGGCCTATACACACTGACCAGGTAGGAGATGTTGTCCATATCGAGTATCCGAGGGACATCCGGTTCAATCTGGCCAACTTTATGCAGATCTATTCATATGACAACAGGACCATAACCGTTGTAGACAACTCGACAGGCGTGCCTCAGCAGGAGGTTCTTCCTCTGTCCAACTATACTGTCCAGTATTCATACAATACAGACAAGGGCTTTCTGAAGCTGGACAGCCCATCAAACTCACCACCATTTACCAATGATTTTCTTGCGCGCATAGATCTGCAGAGCAAAAAGTAACGGTTTCGAAGTGGTTGCTGGAACAAGTTGCATGAGCTGACTAGTGCTACCAACACAGCGTCTCACTGGCATCTATCATGTCTGAGGACTGCAACAAAACAAAGTAGGATAAAATAAAATAAATAAAAATAATAATAAATAAATAGAGAGCAAAGGCCCACTCTGCCGAGTAATCCGATTGACCAAGACTGCTGCAGTTATCCGCGGCGACGGGACAGGCCCGGAGCTTGTCGATGCTATGATGAAAGTTCTAAAGGCCTGCAATAGCAGGGTTGAGCTGGTTCCATGTGATGCCGGTTCAGAGTGGTGGCAAAAGACTGGCGGCGATTCTTACATATCGCCTCAGGTCTGGAAGCTTCTCGAGGACTCTGATGCATGCTTTAAAGGTCCTACTACCACAGTCCCCCTTCCAAATGCCCCAAGAAGCGTGGCTGTAAGCATCAGGCAAAAGTTTGAACTGTATGGCAATATCAGGCCTATCAAGACTTACAAGAATGCTCCACTTGCCCTTGACTTTGTATGCGTAAGGGAGGCCACAGAAGGACTCTATGCAGGAATAGAGTTCAGAACCAGCGACGACTCTGCAATTGCTATCCGCAAAACAACCAGAAAGGGATGCGACCGGATTGCACGCAAGGGCTTTGAAGTTGCGCAAGAGAGAGGATACAAAAAGCTCTTTGCCATCACAAAGAGAAATATCCTGAAGGAGACAGACGGAATATTCTGGCAGGCTGTCGAACGGGCAGGCCAAGAGTTCAAAGGAATAGAAGTTGAGGAATACTATATCGACAACATGACCCAGCAGCTTGTCAAGAACCCTGAACGGTTCAACGGAAGCGTCCTGCTCAGCACAAACCTGTTTATGGATATTGTCTCTGAATGCGCATCAGGGCACGTAGGGTCTATAGGGAATGTCTATTCAGGCAATTTCGGGGATGATTTTGCCATGTTCGAGCCGGCACACGGCAGCGCGCCCAAGTATGCCGGTCAGAACAAAGTAAACCCTGTTGCCACGATACTATCCGGTGCATGGATGATAGAATATCTTGGAGAAAAGCAGATATCTGATGCAATTTTCAAAGCGACAGAGCAGGTAATCAATGAAAACAAGTACGTGACTTATGACCTTGGTGGCAGCGCTACAACTTCCCAGATGGCCGACCAGATTGCCATGAGGGCGGTCAAACGCCTAAAGAAGTAACAAAGGCAGATTGCAGACAAACAAACTGGCAAGCAATGTCCGCAGTGACCTAGCACTGATGTCTTGGTTGGTCAAGATCGCAAGCGAGCTGGTTTATTCATTTTTCATTATCTTTTCTTGTCAGTTCAATAACCGAAAGTGTTTCGTAAAAGATCCTCTTTTCTTTTACCTTTTTCCTGACAAGTCCCTTTTCGGCCAAGATTGCATCAAGGGCCTGCTGGTCTGCAAATGATGACACCACCAAAAGTATTCTTCCATCTGTCGCAAGGAGCGGGAGAGCAGATTTCACAAACTCTGCAGTTGCTTCGGTGCCACCATGACCCCCATGCACTGCAATATCCCTAAAGCTACTACCTTTTTCATCGGGAAGATAGGGCGGATTGCTTACTACAAGATCGAACCTTGCGCGGATGGCGCTGGCTGCACTGCAGCATACAAGCATTACATTTGCATCCTCTGTCCAGACATCTTTATTGCATGCCAGCAAGGAATTGAGGTCAATATCTGTTGCAACTACATTTTCAAACCTCTCAGATAGGGCATGCAGCAAAATCCCGCTCCCTGTGCCGATGTCAATTGCCCATCTGCCAGCATAGTCTCCAGTCCTTATGCACTCTTCCAAAAGAAAGCTGTCGTCTGAAGGATTATACATGGCAGTCACGTTTTTGCTGCTATTACTCTATTCTGCTCTACTCTCTTGATAATGTAATTGAATTAGCCGCATGCATTATGGTCTCTGGGTCAAGCTCGCGCAGCCTTCTGGATTCAGACCGAAAGTAATCCAGACCAAATTTTGACGCAATTGACGAGAATCTCTTGTTTCTCTGCGAAAAGATAATGTTTAGCTTCTTGATGTCGTGTCTTGTCACAGGCCTTACAGGGAAAAGCCTTATGACTTCAGATTCGACAGCCGGCGCAGGCTCAAATGATTCCCTGCTGACTTTGAACATTCTCTCTATGTTAAAGCAGTACTGCGCAAGTACAGCTATCGCCCTGTAGTTTCTGGTTCCTGGCTTTGCCAAAAGTTTGGCGGCAAACTCTTGCTGTACCATGATTACTGCTCGCTTGAACCTTTGAGTCGCAAGCCATTCTATTGCGTCTCTGCTTCTAGAGTATGGAAGGTTTGAGACAAAGACATCAAATTGCACAGAGTCTTGTGCGAAAAGATCTGAATTTACCAGCTCAAGGTTATCGCATGCGGATAGCGATCGTTTGGTCTGTCTGAACAGCTCTTTATCCACTTCGTAGGAAACTACTGCTGCCGCACGTTCGCAGAGCTTTTCTGTTAGGACGCCTGTGCCTGCACCGGCTTCGCAAACACACTCTGTTTTTTGAATCTGGGTTGCAGATACAACCTTGGCCAAGACTCTGGCATCAACAAGCTCGTGCTGGCCGAGGCGCCTTCTCTTTGAACCTCTTGCCCTGAAAACAAAAGCCAATCTAGCTCTCCTGACCTCTTGTTCCTGCCGGCGACTCAACCATTCAATCAATCAACTAACCAATCAGTAAAGTAAAGCAGACAGGCTTGGCTATTTTCGTACAAAAAGGTTCATCCTAGCCTCACCCATGATCTCCTCTATTATCCTCTTTGCAATGAGTTTTGCCGGGTCCCTTAACCCGACTCTGGCTTGGAGATCTGCAAAGTTTTCAAACTTTTTTTTGTCCCTTTCCTTTATTATTGCCATCATGTATGTCTTGCCGATGCCAGGAATAAGCTCAAGGGCATGAATCCTTGGTGTTATTGGCTGCGAGGTATTGATATAGTCAATGAAACGCTTTTCGTTTGTTATCACTATTTTCTCCACGATAGCGGGAAGCTCATTCTTTGCGGACTGCGAAATGTCGTTGTATTCCAGCCTGCCCAGCACACTCATGACCTTATCGCGCCCTTCCCTTCCGATGTAAAGACGCTCGCCAACCTCAAAGCTCATATTCTGCATTCCGAGAAGTTCAAGGAGCGTGAGCCTTTCTTCCCCTATCGCCTGGATTATTATGCCTTCCCTGCCTCTTACAGTGGTGGACTTGCCCCTCTGGATAAAATCCAAGACATGGGCATGCTCTTCATATCTCTTGGGCTGCTGGGCGGAACTGTTGTGAGCAGCGGATGGATTGACACCGGAGTTGTTAAATGCATGGCCTGTACTTGCGCCTCCGCTACTGCTGCCAGCCGATGGTTCATAGGTTTCCCTGTTTTCCATTTTCTTACCTGTTCTTATCCTGTCCGGACAGAATAGTTATTGGCAGCGGTTTTTATTTAACTTTGGGTGTCGGGCCTCAGTATCTTTAACATCTTTTCGAGATTGTCGGTAAGGATAAGTTTCTTCCAGCCAAATGTAAAGGCCCTCAGCTCCTCAAGGGAGACGGGCATCACGTTTACTACCTCTGCAGCCTCTTCCTCGGTCAGGTCGCACTCTTCTACGAGGCGCCTTGTCATCTTTTGTGCCTCTTTGGCGCTGACCTTCGCAAACTTGCTTACATAGTCGGCAGTCCACCTCTGGATCTGATCCATATCGTCTGGCTTTACTGATTCCAGAATCTCCTTTACCTGTGGCAGGCTAATGATCTCTTTTTTAATAGTCTCGGTCAAATCCCTTTACCTGCCTACTTGCCTCCAACTGACGCAATCCTGACTTGCAATTTAACTCAACCCTGCCCTGCCCTGGTTTTCAACTAGGTTCTGCTGGAACGGCCTTACGTGGTTGAGCCTTGTCTGCAATATTTTTTTCTTGCTGCCCACCGCTACTGATACTCTTAAGGTTCTCCTACCTACCTGCTCCACAAGTCCAACCTTTCCTTGGAACCTGCGATGAGGGGTAGTATTATGTTCTCGGGGATCTATATCCACGATAACCTTATCGCCGACTTTATAATCCTGTAAAAGGTATGCAAGACCTCTGACGACATTGTTCTTGGTCAGGATCGAGCGAGATTTTCTTCTGGTGCCGTGTGACCTTGGCATAGGCAGCAAAGTCACCATCTGCCTTAATTTAAATTATTATAAGAAAAGGATAGCGCAACTCAACTGCTACTGTCCTGCAAATCTCTTTTCATCGACGTCAGAGATCCCCTGGTCGGTGAGGGCAAAAAGTGCCTCTCTTTCAGCGTGATACGGGCTGTCTACCATGCGAGCTATTCTGTTCTTGCCAGAGCGCTTGAGGTATATCCTGTATGTGCTGGTATGGGCGACTACATGACCTCCTGCAGGCCTGAGCGGGTCTCCAAAATACGCATCCGGAGAAGACTGGATTTGATTTGTAACTACTACCGCTACTTCATAAGCTTCAGCAATCCTAACCAGCATATGCATAAATTTGTTGAGCCTCTGCTGCCTTTCAGATAGTGTAGCCCGCCCGAGAAATTCAGCCCTGTAGTGGGCAACGGCAGAATCGACTACCAGAAGCCTGACATGGTTATCTTCGATCACAGAGCCTGATTGTTCCAAGATAAGCTCCTGATGGGCGCTGTTGTAGGCCTTGGCGACAATGATATTTTCAAGCGTCTTGTGCGGGTCGAAATTTCGGGCCTGCGCAATGGAAAATATCCTTTCAGGCCTGAATGTATTTTCCGTATCGATATAGATAGCTCCGCCTTCAAGCCCTCCTGCCTTTTTGCCCTGCTGGACAATGACACAGAGCGTATGGCATAGCTGGGTCTTGCCTGTACCGTATTCTCCGTATACCTCGGTGACAGCTCTTGTCTCTATGCCGCCCTCGAGCAGATCGTCAAAGCTTTTTGAGCCTGTGGATATTCTCTCTTCCTTCTTTCTCCTGTTGTACAGGCTGGTCGCCGTTACAAAATCTCTATCAAGTACGCCTTGACTTTCAAGCACATGTCTGGCGGCATTGCAAATCCTGACAGCCTGATCCATCTCCATTCCCGTGGCCACAGAAATGTCAACAGGCCCCCTGACCAAAAGATCCTTGATAGACCTGAACCCTGCCTCATTGAGGCGCTCCTTTGTAGCTGGACCTATGCCCTCTATGGCATCAAGCGCTTCATTTGCAGCGGGATCCTTTCCCAAAACCATCAAAAGTTACCTTGGCGCCAATATTAAGTCTTGAGCAAGGAATCGGCTGCCGGGTTCAGGTTCATGTGGCAAACCTGCAGAGCCACGGATGGACACAAAAGTACTGACCAGACTAGATGCGGCAGCAAGCGAATCTGGAGATAACAGAACAATTTCAGAGCGCCGAGCCTCCGGAGCAAAATATATATCTTTGTTCATTCTGGTATGGCTAAGTAGAGGGATATGATGCAAAGCAAGACGTTAATTGTGACGGCTCTTGCGACAGTAATGGTTCTGTCTTCAGTTTCGCTGGTGCTGGGATCAGCAAGCGCACACGGTGTCCAGGCACAGCTGCAGAGCAGGTTCGTAAGAATCGAAAATGAGCAATTTTCAACACAGACATTGAATACAGGTGAAACACTGACCGTGACAGGACAGCTGCACAGCTTGGTGACACAACCACTAAGAGGCTGGCTTTCGTTGTTCAGTGACTCCGCAAATGCTGGAAACAGATGGGAATTCTTGACCAGAGATCCTCCAGGCAATATTATCAACATTCCTCCAGGACAAGTTATTCCGTACTCCATAACCGTAAGGGCACTGGAGCCAGGGTCATACCATGTCCACACACAGCTAAACATTGAACACATTGGTCCAGGTCTGGGTCCAGGTCAGACAGTAGTCGTAAGTGGCCCGACTATACTAAAGCCAATTCCGTACGGCAACATTGTCTACCAATGCATTCTGATCGGTGCAGGGCTGGGCATAACATTCGCGACAAGGCCGTGGCAAGTGATCTAGTCGAGCAAGAAGACAACACTCCCCTTTTTTCCTTTGTTTTTATCAAATTAACAAAAATTAATCTATCCATAAATCTTCATGATACAACATTGCAGGTTTTTGTTATTGTTGTAGTGTCGCTGGCAGTTGCTCAGTTCGTCAACCTAGCTGGTGACCTGTAACTTGGCTTGTGACCGTGCCGTCAACATAAAAATAATACAGGCCTGATGATTTCCCTTTCGCCTCGGACTGTACAAGTCCTGTAGTCAGTTTCAGTTATCGGCCTGCACTGGCAGCTTCTTTTACCAGTTTGTATTTTGAACTGTATCCTCTGGGATTTATCATCATGCCCTTATAGTTAAACGTGGCCGAGTTGCCAACGATAACAGTGGTTATCATCCCAAGCTTGTCCTGATGGTCAAGCATTTTGTCCAAGGTGGTCACAACAACTTCTTGACTCTCCCTGAACGCCCCCTTTACTATTGCGACCGGAGTCTCTGGCTTTCTGAATCTCATAAAGATATCCCGTGTATCCTTCAGCTGGTGGACGCGCTTTTTGCTGGCGGGATTGTAAATTACAGTCACAAAATCGCCCAATGCGGCAGCTTCGACGCGCTTGACAATCATATCCCAGGGGACTAGCAGATCGCTCATGCTGACGACCGCAAAATCTGTCATCAAAGGCGAGCCGACAAGTGCTGCACATGAATTCAGAGATGACACGCCGGGCACACATTCAACATAGATCCCGCTCTCCTTGCTCCACCCCTTTTCTGCCAGAATTTCATAGATAAGTCCAATCATACCGTATATCCCTGGGTCTCCAGACGACACCAGTGAAACCACTTTGCCACTTTCAGCAAACTCGATCGCCTGGTTTGCTCTGTCAACCTCCTGTGTCATCGCGTATCTGTACACTTGCTTGCCTGCTATAAGGTCCTCCACCAAGTCTACATAAGTCTCGTAGCCTACTATGATTTCGCTTTCTTCAATAACCTGCTTTGCGCGAAAAGTCATATGGTCGTGATGGCCCGGCCCAACGCCGACAACGTAGAGCTTGCCGCCAGTTGAATTCATCTATCTATCTGCTCGCACATGTTGAGAACGAATGCAATTTATCTTTTTTCCTGACCTGAGCCTTTCTTTTCATTTTCTTTCTTTAGCTCTGGCTTTACTGCTTTATGGTGCCTGCATCTCTGCTCTTCCTAGGGAAAACTCTTCGTGCAGGGCCCTCACTGCATCCTGACAGTCACTGTCGTTAACCACGAAAGCAAGGTTCAGCTCAGACGAGCCCTGTGCGATCATTATTACATTCACTCCCTTCTTTGCTACAGACCCAAAGACCTTTGCCGCCACACCCTTGATTCCCCGCATTCCGGATCCTACTACAGCGATGACTGCCACATCTTCGTTTACATTTACCTGCTTGATCACTCTTCCAAGCAGGTTAAGCTCGAGCGTATTTATTGCCCTGTCAAGGTCGGATTTTCTCAACACCATCGAGATGCTGGATTCAGATGGGCTCTGAGAGATCATCATGATGTTTACTTTATTTCTGGCCAGAGTATCAAAGATCTTGGCAGCAGTTCCAGGCGTCCCAACCATCCCTCCACCGCTGACATCAATCAGAGCAGTGTGTCTGATTGCACTCACCGACTTGACGATCTTTTGTGACTCTTTGCTTGGGCTCTGTGTTATGACCGTCCCCTGGTGTTTGATGTTGAAGGTATTGCGGATCCTTATGGGAATCTTGGTGTCCATCACCGGCTCGAGGGCCCGGGGGTGCATGTATTTTGCCCCAAACAGGGCCATTTCCATGGCCTCTGCAAAAGAGACTTCATTGAGAACCCTTGCATCCTTTACAATCTTGGGGTCAGCTGTCATGAGCCCATCTACATCGCTCCAGAGCCAGACTTCGTCAGCATTGATGCTTGAAGCTACAATGGTTGCTGTATAGTCTGAACCTCCTCTGCCTATGCTTGTAGTATTGCCATTCTGGTCGCCGCCGATAAATCCTGTCACCACCGGGATCATGCCAGACTTAAGCATGGGCTCAAGCTTGTGGCTGACTCGAAGCTTTGTGGTATCCATCAGCGGCCGCGCCTCGCCAAAGTTAGAATCTGTAAGGATACCAGCTTCCTTTCCTGTCATGTGCTCAGACTTTAATCCAATATCTTGCAAAGCATAGGAAACAATCGGGGCTGATAGCCTTTCGCCAAATGACACAAGGTAGTCCAGCGATTTTGGCGTAACTTCACCCAAAAGCACTATTCCCCCAAGAATATCTTGGAGTTCACCGACAACTTTTCTGACCGAAGAAGCAGCTAGCTCTCTTATGCCACTGTCAGAGATGGCTTCATTGACAATGTCAAGGTGGATTTTTCCTGCCTTTTGAACAAATTCCTCAATTGACCTTCTGTCGCCGCGCCTGACGCTATCGGATATTGACAATAGACCGTCAGTCATGCCGCGCACAGCAGAAACTACGCAAACAATTTCATTGCCTTTACTGCTGTACTGCTTTACCAGTCCTGCAACATGCCTGACCTTCTCCCCTGAATCTACAGCCGTTCCACCAAACTTCATTACAATCCGCATAGCAGTCCAGTTGAGGTTGTCTTGACTTCAATTAATGCTTTTTTCGCTTCTGTATTATAATATATGTGCAAGTAATTGGGAACCTAACCTGCAGGCCGACTGCACTTGACCAGACATTCCTTTTCCTTCTTGAACATCTAGATCTAGATCTATCTCTGTCTCTCTTTGGTTCAGTCCTGAACCCGTGGCGCAAGGTAAAAGTGGATCCTGTTGACATTTGCAATTCTAAATTCAAGCCGAAGAGGCATCTTGCTGGAAAATTCGACAGCCACAGACCCTCCTGCTGTACTTATGGCTTTTGTGATCTTGGACAGGTAGTCCAGACTGTAGGTAGCCTTGCTCTCTTCCTGAACAGCAAGCTCCTCCAGACCCTCACTTCCTGATTCAAGCGCAATGCTAGCGTCGCCGCTATCTCCCCTTCCGGAGAATTCAACTCTGGAGGATTTTGCATCAATTGAAATGTATTCAGAGACCACCTGAACGTCAGAAAGAACCTTGTCAAATGCTCCAGGCGTCAGGACTATCTTTGAATTGAAGCTAAGCTTGGGCAATGGAGTAGAGCTGGCAGAGCTCTCTATCAACAACATCTTGTATTCTCTCTTGTATCCGTTTGAAATTCTTATGTGCAGAGTACGCTGGTCCTCACCCAGTGTAATTTCAAGAGCGTCCTTCTTGTCTGCTCTTTTGATAAGCTTTGAAAATTCATCTATACGTACGCCGAACTTGACTACTGTATCACACTCGTATCTTTCAAATGCAAAGTTTGGCCACTGGATATCTATAAGAGCAATATGTGACGGGTCCATTCCCCTGAAGGAGATGCCTTCTGCAGTAGCTTCAAACGTCGCTTCATCCACAAGAGTAGAGATTGCAGAAGCTATGGCTTTCCACTCTTCTGGAGACTTAGTTCTGGCGATAAATACCATTATCAGCAGATTTGCCCTGCATAGCAGATTTTAACATTGCTACGCGGTCTGCGATGCCAACAAGCAAAAGTCTGTGTGTTGTGCAGAAGAGAAAAGATCTTATCCAGTATTTAGCTGCTGGATAATGCCAATCTCAATCACTAAATTAACTAGCCGACAGATGATGGGTAGATTGTCAAGCTTTGGACCTGCTCATCTTGGCTTACGCATAGTTGCGCCATGTATGACCGCACTTTGTGCATCTGTAAAATTGCGTGGTGGGCTCATCGGCAGATCTTGTCTGCAGCATCCACCAAAATGCCGTATTATTTTTGCACTTCTGGCATTCAATGTTGGTTGTAGGTAAGGCATCCGGACCACCCTGGTTATCCATTACCTTGAGCGATGGCTCGTTTGCAGAAGATTTCTTTGCCTGCTTGCCGCCTTCTATTGCGGCGGCCTTTTTATCATCATCTTTTTTAGATTTGAATCCGCATTTGGGGCATAGAATAGTCTCATCGTCAGGCCTTGGTCTCATGCGGGTTTCGCACTTGGGACAGAACTTTATAACTGAACGCCTCTTGCTGATTCTATTTTTTCAGAGCTGCCTTGAGCAGACTGGACAATTCTTTGGTATATTCAGCAGCCGAGACTGATGCGTCCTTGATTGCCTCTATTGGATCTTTTCTCTTGGTCATTACTCTGACTAGGTATTCTTTTGTTAGAGGGTGCTGAAGCATTACCCCTGCAAATTCAACGCTCTTTTCCTTCAAAAGCTCATGCTGGATGATGTAAAGAATAGAAATATCCTCTTCCTTTATTTTCAGTTCAGCTTCATTATCTTTAAGATCAGATACTTCAGCAAGCATTAATGCAATACAGACAACTACTTATTGAGGATATAAATGATACCCTTGACAGGTATTGTGCTGATGATGACTGACAGCAGGGCCGGAGATAGTTTCATTGCCGATCCTGTTCTTACAAAATCACAGGACAGGATAAGGCCAAGCGAGTCCCTGACATTGAGCCTGGCTTTCAAAATTGATGGAATTATCCGGGAAGTATTTGATCAGAAGAACTGGGAAAGAGCATACAACAAACATGACAACGTATTCCGAATTAGCTTTGAAATAGAGTTAAAGTCTGGCAGAAAAAAAATTCTTGAATCCAAATTTGTAAGGAAGGCACCGCTCTTTTGGACGCGCAATCCAAAGATTCCACACAGGATATGGGTGTCGGTTGTCAAAGACGATATGCCGTTCTATCCCCTGGCAGTTGACGAAGCTAAGGCACTGCTATTTGACGTAAACAAAGTCATCGAGCTCGATGGCAGCAGGCTAAAGAGGGGCACCAACAAGCTTTATGCTGATATACGGGTGTGGTGGGGAAGGCATGCATACACAGAGCCTACCAAGATTACTGCAAAGTCAAATGAGATCGAAGTTAGCCTGATAGAGTAAGACGGATAATAATGGTAACAATAACAATAGTAGCAATCGGCCTAGTTCGTTTCTTGAATCTGACTGTAGGCGTGCAGGACCATATTCTTATAAGTCGATTCCGCCGATAATTGTCGTGCAAGCCAACTACCCAATAGGTAAGGAGGCAGAGCTTTTTGTTTCTCTTCCAAATGGCAGGGTAAAATGCACTGCCTGCGCAAGATTATGCGAGATACCTGAGGGAAAATCGGGCCTGTGTGGAGTTAGGGGTGTAGTGAACAACAGGCTCCAGCTGTTTGTTTATGGAAGGGTCATTGCAGGACACGTTGACCCGATCGAGAAAAAGCCAGTTACACACTATAGGCCTGGAACCGAAATATTCTCAATTTCCACGACCGGCTGTAACTGGTTGTGCCATCCAAAGGGAGCCAAAATTTTAATGGCAAATGGCACTGAGCGCAATGTTGAAGAAATCACACCAGGAGATTCGCTTTGGTCATACGAAATTGAAGACAACTCTTTCAAGATTGTCCCATCAATTGTAACCCATACCGGAACAAGGATTGCTGAAATCTACGAAGTCAGGTACGGCAGCAGGGGCGAAGGCTACTTTTATGCTACTCAAGAGCATCCTGTACTGACGCAGTCAGGCTGGAGGCAACTTAATCAGCTAAGAAAAGGCGATCTCGTTCTCAAAGTATGGTACCAGAACACTGCTGAGTGGAAGGCAAAAAGATATGATTCTATCAAGAATTCTTCATTTAGCTGTGGAATTTGCGGCTATAAAATCGTGGGATTTTCAGCTTGGAATGCACATAGAGGTAAATGCTACACCAAGGGGTTGAAATGGACAGCCAGCCATATGGCCACAATCAAGGAACGTATGCTAAATAATAACCCGATGAAAGATCCGGCAATAGCCAAGAAAGTATCAGAAACTAGCAAATCACGCTTTTTGACAGATCCAAATCATCCTTGGCATCGGAATATCGAAAGGCTTCAAGTATGGCTTCACAGACACCCATCAGAAAGTCAGAGACTTTTGTACAAGATCCTTGAGGAGATAGGAGCAGGCTACGCGCCAGAATATAGAATAAAAGTTGATCAAAAGGTAGACGGCTCAAAATCCTACTATATAGCTGACGCAGCGATACCTGAATCAAGACTCGATATTGAAGTTGATGGCTGGTGGCATTATAATTCTGATCAAGTTGCACAAAGTGATAGCATTAGAGACAAGACGCTAAAGCTCAATGGCTGGGATGTTTTGAGAATTTCTGGTAGCTACCTGTACAACCATCCAGAGGAAGTCAAGGCATTGGTTATAGAACGAATAACACCGGCAATAAGGAAGAATAAGCGTGCTTGGCTTGAAGTCAAGTCAGTAAGGCCAATCGGAAGGTACGAACAGGTTTTCAGCATCGAATGCATTCCGAACCACAACTATGTAGCTGATGGGATTTTGGTCCACAATTGCCAATATTGTCAGAATTATGATATTTCCCAGCGGCGAAAAGTCGAAGGGGTTGAAATGACTCCTCAGGATGTTGTCCAAACAGCTGCAAGCTACGGCGCACACGGAATTGCATATACATACAACGAGCCTTCTATTTTCATCGAGTTTGCCAAAGATTGTGGAATAGAGGCTCACAAGAAAGGATTGTTCAATATCTTTGTATCCAACGGATACGATACGGTCGAATCTGTAGGTTTGATGGACAAATTTCTGGATTGCATAACAATCGATTTCAAGGGAAGTGGCAAGCAAGAGTTTGTCAGAAGGTATATAGGCATACCAAGCGCCGACCCAATTTTCCAGACACTCAAGGAAATCAGGGACAGGACAAAGATCCATATCGAGATCACAGACCTTGTAGTGCCCAAGGTAGGAGACGACCTCGACTCTGCACGGAGACTCTGCAAGTTCGTATATGACGAGCTTGGACCTGACACGCCAATTCACTTTTTGAGATTCCATCCTGACTACAAAATGATGGAGTTTGACAATACTCCAATAGAGACTCTTGAAAAACACCATGCTATAGCAAAGCAAGAAGGGCTGAGGTTCGCTTACTTGGGCAATGTACCCGGTCATCGCCTTGAACACACATATTGTCCGGAATGCAACAGCATTGCAATAGAGCGATTTGGCTACAACATTGGAGCTTGGAACCTTGATGTTCACAATCGTTGCAAAAACTGCGGATATCCTTTACCTATTTTTGGCAAGCTGCACAGAAGTAAAAGAACTCGCTTCCAATTTATTCATTGATTTAATTCTTGCAAAAGCAAACTATGCTCATTAGGTTAAAATGGTACTGACGAACAGTGGTCAATGCAGTTTTTGCCGGGGTCGTTGTCTAGCTTGGTATGATGCCAGCCTTGGGCGCTGGAGGCCGCTGGTTCAAATCCGGCCGACCCCACTATCTATCGCCTGAAGACTCCCCGTTTTACTTGCTTGTGATGATAAGCCACACCAAGAGAAGGCAGAGAGCCAGCCGGCCATTTGATCTTGTGTCCTGTCGCCTGTCTTTATTAGGTTAAAAGCAAAAGCAGAGTCAAAGTCAAAATTATTAGCCTCTGCTTAAAGCAGTGCGTGTACTCTGGCCTCTGCCTATGGATCCAAATCTGAGCCCAAACTTTGATGGATCAAGGATTCCTCGGCCATCGTAAACTGCCGCATCTCCAAGCTTGGTAGAGTCAAGATTGCGATACTCAGGATGATCAGCTATTAAAATTACCAGATCCGCACCCTTGACGGCATCCGCCAAGTCAGACGTAAGCAGAACATCACTGGGAAGGTCTCTGTCATTTGTTACCAGCGGATCATGGACGCGAATGTGTTTTACTTTGATCTTTTTTAGCTCCTCTATAACCTTGTACGTAGGAGAAAGCCGGGTATCCGACACGCCGCCCCTGAACGCCAGTCCAAGCAGTGTAACTGTTGCCCCTGCAAGGTTGTCCTTGCCGTCAAGCATTTTTGCTGCCTGCTCTACTACATATGCGGGCATCGAATCATTTACGTTGCGACTGAGTCTGGTTATGTTGCAATCCACCTTGAGCATATCTGCCGCATAAAGAATAAACTGCGGGTATACCGGTATGCAGGCACCTCCCACTCCTGCACCGGGCCTGTGAATGTGACAGAAAGGCTGGGAATTTGCCGCATCACGGGCCTCCCAAAAATCCACCCCAATCCGTTCACAAAACTTTGCCATTTCATTTGCAAGTGCAATATTTACATCTCTGTACACTCCCTCAAGGAGCTTCTCAGTCTCTGCAGTCCGCATACTGCTGACAGTCAGCACTCCTTTCTTTGAAACGAGCGAATAAAAGATTGTCCCCATGCTGGCGCTATTCGGCCCGGCCCCTGCGACAACTGCAGGGTATCTTTGCTCAATGTCTTCTATGGCTCTACCCTCGTAGATCCTTTCGGGGTTGTAGAGCATGTAAAAGTCATTTTCTACCTTCAGGCCGCTTGCATTTTCTAGAATCGGGACGACCACATCTTCTGATGTCCCGGGAGGAACGCTTGGATTAAGAGACACGGTATCGCCAGGCTTGAGCCCATTTCCTATCGCAGATGCCACATCCTTGACTGCAGCAAGATCTGCCGAAGATCCGCCAAAGGCAAGAACCGGAACACAGATTAACTTGAACCTAGAGTCACGAGAGGCTCTGACGGGATCTTCGTAAACTGAGAAGCGCTTCTCCTTCAGGCCTAGCTTGAATGCCTCATTTACGCCAGGTTCCGGGATGTGGGTTCTTCCTTTCCTTGCGTTCTCAAGCACCAGAGGGGATTTGTCTACACCTATTACATGAGCGCCTGCTCTGAGCCATACTGCTGACAATGGAGACCCGACATGGCCCAGACCGTAAACTGCAACTTTGGCCTCACCTGACTTGATTTTTTTTGCCAGTGTGGCCCTTGTGAGCCTGCCGTTATTATTCAAACACTGATTTAGCCGCGTTCGGCATATTAGTAGTTTAGTTTAGTTTGGCTTCTTTCCTTTCTTCACTGCTGGCAGGAAGAATAATACGCTGGTCAAGGCAAAACAACCAGACCTGCTATTATTGATAGACTCATCAAAAAGAAAGTCACACATTTCCAATCCATCGGCTGCAAATATTCAAACAATACATATGTTACAAGATAGGGTAAAGCCAGATGTGAGGCGATACCTTTAATGCATGTCATGCGAAATTCTGTCAAGGTCACAGCATGACTTCTACTGCAATACCTGAGGCCATCAAGAATTATATCGACACCAATCTGCCCGTTCCTGTGGCGTTGATCGGCTGCAGAGCAGTTGATGGTGCTTCCCTTGATTGCTGTGAATACGATATTGCAGCCTTTGACGCTAATGCAGGCTACAAAGCAAATCAGGTTCTAGATGTAGATGGTCATACTTTAGAGCTTGTTTATCTTCCAAATACCATTCGCACAGGGTTTAGTTTCGATATCGAGATGGGCAATATAATCTGCCTTCGGGACAGAGATGATTTTGCCATTTCGTCTATGGTCGCAAAGACAAAAGACAGGCGCGAAAAAAGACTTTATGCCCTTGGCAAAAAGGCTATTATAGGTTCATTATTCCACCATGAAAGATCGTTGGAAGCCAGCCCTCGGCATCCAATCCTCTCTTCTATGTGGCTAAAGTTCTGCGCATACCAATTTCTCCGGGGAGTGCTTATGCTCTCTGGAAGTTGGCCTATGCCGTTGCATGAGCTGCAACAAATTCGCCAAGTATCCATGAAGCGGCAAGCGTTGTCTGAAGGAGTCAATGCTGCGCTTGAATGCATTGGAGCAGAGAGAGCTACAAGACCTGCCATACAGAGGTCACTCAAGGGGTTGATGGAGCTTGACTTTGGGTATGATAGGTCAATTGTTATGTCAAAGATTCAATATCTTCTTACGAATGGCATGCTCTCTGACTGCTATTATTATACTGGAAGGGTAGCAACAGACCTGCTGGCTGGCAGGGCCGGATCGTTTCTGGCAGGATATTCAAACCTAATCCGGGTGACAATGGATCTTGCAAGTGATGTCGAGAGCATGCAGAGGCTAGGAAAGTCTCTGCACATGTGTTCAAAAGATATTTTGAGCGCTGACAGCACTAGTCTGCGCGAAGCTTTGGAATAACGGCCTGCACTGAAATTCTCTTACTTGGAACTCCAGCCCTCAGCTTTGCCTTGTACTTTAGGTTTCTGGGCTTTGTCCTTAACCTATAGCCACAGCATGGACACCACAGTCCGTCCCACTTTATGAATATCTCACATATCT
>JAJPHM010000022.1 GCA_021325295.1 Nitrososphaeraceae archaeon | reverse complement strand
GCCGACTCTATAGAAGTAATGATGCGAGCACACCAATACGATGGGCTTGTTGGCATTTCTGGCTGTGACAAAAGCCTGCCAGGAACGCTTATGGCAATGGCAAGGCTGAACATGCCTGCCATCTTTATGTATGGCGGCACCATTCTCCCCGGCCACTGGAATGGCAGGGATGTAACTGTAGCTGATGTCTTTGAAGGGGTCGGCTCGTATGAAGCGGGCCAGATGTCACTGCAAGAGCTTGTCAGCCTAGAGAATGTAGCATGTCCATCTTCTGGCTCATGTGCTGGCATGTATACTGCCAATACAATGGCATCAATTAGCGAAGCAATAGGTATGGCATTGCCTGGCAGCGCCTCTCCTCCAGCTGAGAGCAAAAAGAGAGAACAGGTCAGCTATGCTACTGGCAGCCAGCTGATGAGCCTGATAGAGAACAATATCAGGCCAAGGGATATCATGACGTTTGAAGCATTTGAAAATGCAATAGCTCTGGTAAATGCTGTCGGTGGCTCAACCAACGCTGTGCTGCATTTGATTGCAATAGCCAAGGAAGCTGGGATCAAGCTTGATCTGAAAGAATTTGAAAGGATACGCAGGCGAACTCCCCATATAGTGGATATGAAGCCCGGCGGACTGTATGTGATGCTTGACCTAGATAGAATAGGCGGCGTGCCTGTTGTACTGAAAAGCATGCTAAAAAACGGCCTGATAAATGGTGACACCCTGACCGTTACAGGACGCACAATGGCAGAGAATCTGGAGTCGCTTGATAACCTTGGTGCTAATGCTGCAGGTGGATATATCGAGGGCAGCAGCCAGGATTTCAATTTCAGCTCCGGAACCAGTACCGATGGAAATGCCGCCGGTGCCAACGTGCAGCCTCATGGTGACAAACCAGTTATCAGGCCTGTAGGTAACCCGATAAGCAAGGAAGGCACGCTCAAGATTCTCAGAGGCTCCCTGGCTCCTGATGGAGCAGTGGTCAAGATCGCCAGCATAAAGAATATGCGCTTTAAGGGAAAGGCAAGAGTCTTTGATTCGGAGGAGCAAGCGTTTAGCTCGATATCGGAAGGCAAGGTTTCTGAAGGCAGTGTCATAGTCATCAGGTATGAGGGCCCAAAAGGAGGCCCTGGAATGCGCGAGATGCTGTCCGTAACGGCAGCTCTGATAGGACAAGGAATAGGGGACAAGGTCGCTCTCGTAACTGATGGAAGATTTTCAGGTGCTACAAGAGGCTTGATGATAGGCCATGTTGCACCGGAGGCAATGGTAGGCGGGCCGATAGCTATCGTAAAGGATGGTGATGAAATCGAAATTGACGCAGTATCTGGCAAGCTGAACTTGGATGTTTCTGCTGCGGAGATCAAAAGGCGGATGAAGAAGTGGAGGCCTATAAAGCCCCATTACAAGACAGGAGTATTTGCCAAGTACGCATCGCTTGTGGCCTCTGCAGCAGAAGGAGCAGTGACATCACCTGTCTTATCTCTGCTCAGTCAACGGATGCCTGATAATCGATAGCCAATCGGATCTCAAAACATGACGGCAGACGGCCAATCAATAATTGGTAAAAGGAAACAACCAATCTGCTTTGCGCAATATTTGGAGTCAAATAAATAGAAAGGGGTAGATTCTTTTGCCTATTCTCCTGCCCTTCTGTTTACTAACGCCTAGCCGTTGTTGCCGTTTATTCGCGCAGCTTGCCCCGCTTTGCCTCGTTTGCCAATGCTTCTCTTAGCATTTGCATATGCTTCATCTTGTCTTCCTTGATTGTATTCCAGATGTTTACAACATCCTGTCTGCCATCTCTTTGTGCATCCTCAATATACGTATCGGCAGTGCGGTAGAGAAACGTTGCATCCTTGTCCAGCTGGCTGATAATGTTAAATGTGGTATTTTCAAGCTTGGTTGACTGGTGCGTTGTCGCCGACATTTCAACATTGACTGTACGACATGGCTTAATACGGTTGCAGGGAAATCTTTTGAGAATGTTTTCAGCCTGCTCCACTATTGCTGTCTTTCAACTACCTACACAGTATTGCAAATGTTTGCATGCAAAAAAGCGCTTTATATCATGCTGATCGACTCTGATCATGAGGACAGCAGGTACAAAATCAATTCAATCATCATCGCAATTGGCAACAAACAGGAGGCTTTCCTGCTGATGTCAGGTCAAGATAATGGCAGAGCTACCAAGCGCATAGTCATACTGGGAAGCGGTTTTGCCGGTATCGAGGTGCTGAAGAACCTGCAGAAAAGATTCAAGCGCAATGAAAGCGTCGAGATAATACTGGTCAGCAAGGAAAACTTTTTGCTCTTTACCCCCATGCTGCCGGAGGTCATGAGCGGCATGGTTGAGATGCGTCACATAATCACGTCTGCAAGGTCATTCTGTCACAAGGCCAGATTCTACCAGGCAAGGGTAGAGTCTGTAGATTTTCAGGAAAAAAAAGTGTACATTGTTCACGCCGCAGAGGAAGGCACGGAGCCGGCTCTCAGGGACAGACATGCACTGGACTATGATTATCTGGTTATCGCACTTGGAAGCGAAACTAACTTTTTCGGAATGGAAGATGTCGAACGACATTCCTTTACTATGCGCGATATCGGTGATGCATTCGCATTGAGAAACCATATCATAAGCATGCTCGAGCAGGCGAACCTGGAGCACACAAACAGTGAGCTGAGAAGAAGGCTCCTGACATTTGTGGTTGTCGGCGGTGGATTCAATGGCGTCGAGACTGTTGGGGAGCTCAATGACTTTGTGAGGGAGACCATAAGGACATTCTATGACGACATTTACATGACAGATGTCAGGATAATACTTGTAAGCGCTGAGGACGGAATCTTGAAGGAGATAGACGATGAGCTTGGCAGGTATGCTCTCGAGAGGCAGAAGCTGAAGGGGATCGAGTTTATAATGAATACTCATGCCAACGGAGCGACTGAAAGCGTGGTAAAGCTGGATAACGGCATGGAAATACCCTGCCAGACGCTTGTCTGGTCTACAGGGGTGACCCCAAGCAACGTTGTAAAAGACTTGCAGTGCGACCACGACAAGGGGCACAGGATAATTGCCAATGGCTATCTGGAAGTTGAAGGCTGCGATGGCGTCTATGCGCTGGGCGACTGTGCCTCGATAACAGACCCTGCGACAGGCAAGCCATATCCTACGACTGCGCAGCATGCAATAAGGGAAGGCAGGGTGGCTGCAAAGAACATTATCTGCGATATAACAGGCAAGGGCAAAAAGGAGCAGTTCAGATACAAGACAAAAGGTATGATGGCCGAGATAGGCAAGAGAACCGGCGTCGCGACTCTGTTTGGCATGAAGATACACGGATTTGCGGCATGGTGGCTCTGGCGTACGTTCTACCTTGCGAACCTGCCAACGGCAAGGAAAAAACTAAAAGTGATGTCTGACTGGACAATGGACCTATTCTACAAGCCCGATGCTACAATGATCTCCGGATTGATAGAACAGAAGAAAGCAGAGGTGCCGCATGAGCAGGCAAGGAAACAACCTCAGGAGCAAAAGCAAAAACAAGCTGAGGCTCCAAAGAAGATGTGGGAGCATGAGGCTGCATAGCTGATTGCTGCTACTATACCACTGCCACCATTCTTCACTCTTTTCTCTGTACTTGCCTGTGTTCCTTCTTCCTTTATTCTTTTTAGCTTAGCATAGCTTGCTGCAGTTCAATGCGATAGAATGCTCAGCTTCGCTTTCCTTTCCTTTTCCTTCCCTTCGATCTATTCTATTCTTGGAACTAGATGCGCTTTTTCTGGCTACAGAATTCAGTGTTTTGCTCCGACATGATTGCTCAGCTCATCTTCCACATCAAAGCTGGAACCACAGAGTGCACAGGTATTAATTCTTGAAGCTTCCTGTGCATTGAGGCTGCCATAATCTGGCAGCTTGTAATCTGACGGAATCATCCTTATACGATGGATAGCTGCCGGCGGCGCTCTCTTTGGCTGATCGGCCAGTGATTCCTTGAAATAATAACTTGCAGGGTCAGGGGCCCTGTTTCTTTCAAAATTTCTCTTTACGTCCTCTTCAGTTATCTTGAGCCACACAACGTGACCGTCCCATCCTTCTATAGTGCTTATGGGAAGATAATAGTAATGGATTTTCCTGAATCCGCGTTTTACAACGACAAAATCCCGGCTTATCGCCTCAATATCGCCTATGTCCTGATCATCTGAGGTATGCACCGACTCGTCTAGGACATCTGTCAGACTAGCAGTGGTAAACCCAGAGCTTGTGCTCATACTGTACTACAACATATACAAAATAATATTTAGCAATTTGAGATACCTCCTTCCTCAGACCGGTGGTGTAAGCAAACAATAGACCAGCGGGGATGTAAAACCTGCAGAAACAAAAATGAAAATAAAAATAAATAAAAAATGAGTGAGTGAATGTTGTTCTTCTTGTTCTTATCTTTTCCCTATTTTGTCAGTGTAACATTTTGCAGCAGTCCATTGGTTACAGTAATACCCTGCGCCGTCGGGTGGACTGGCGAGCTTGCCTGCTGTGCTATCAGGGCTGTCATGTTAGACGAGATTGGCGGTAGAAGGAATGTGTCCGAAGGCGGATTTGGCAGTACTGAATTGTCTTTTGATACTATGGATACACTCACATAGTATATCTGGTTCTGTGTCAGTACAGGTCCCTGTATATGGAATGTGCCTGTGCTGCCATGTCCTGTCTGGCCGATGAAGTCAGGGCCCCAAGTGTTAAACTGGCTTGCAATTGATGCTGTTGCGTTGCTATTTTGTTGTTGCTGCTGTTGTTGAGTTGATAGAGTGCTATTATTCTGTCCAGCTGTGCTACTACTGTTGCCACCGGCATTGCCTGTCTGGTTTGTATTTGTAACAGCCTGACTGGAACTGTTCTGGATTTGCAATGTGCTGCTTACAGGAATCAGCTCCAGATCCAAGATTCCGTCAAGGTCGTCATAGTTGTGGCTGAAAAGCTTGGCGCCTTTGGAATCCATCAGTGTTACATTGTATGTTATCGAGATTGTTGGCGGTATTGAGACAGTCTTTGGCACAAATGACAGCTCCACTCCGTAGTGCTTTGTAGAGTTGAAGGGAATTGCGTTATTTCCTCCAATCATCATGTTAAAGTTATTGCCCACTTCCATGGTGTTGCCGACTCTGATGCGGCCAGTAGTTGAGGGATTGAACGTATCATAGTAGTTGTATATGCCCACATGTGTGAATCTATGGATAAAAGAGCCGCCTGGCAATATGGGACCAGAATCAAACTGCTCGGGGGAGTTGCTTGTAGTGGTCACAGAGTGTTCTGCCGCATCATCATTGAACCATATGACAGTCATGCCGATAGGTAAAGACGCAGCTCTGGGCGCATATGTGGAATTGCCAATGTCACTGAAAGGTATCCTGACGACGTATGACGGTTCAGATCTGATTTTGTAAAAGATGGGTGGAGGGAATGTTGTCTGTGACAGGGTATTGCTGCTAACTTGTGCATAGGATGCGCTGGCAGATGTGAGAGAGTATGCGACCAAGAAGGCAAATGCTGCTAGAGCAAGCCTTTTGCTAGTGGATGTCCAGTGTGTCATAAAATTGTGGTTGTTCATCGTACCGGCGTTCCTCCTCTGAATATATCTTGAGTTTAGGCAAATTTTCTTTTTTGGCAATTCAGAAAATGCTTGCGGACTAAGATTCGCTGACTTGTCTGCAATAATTTCTTGCTGAATATATTGCAGAAGTCTAACCCAGAGATAATCTTATGAAATGATATCTGCAACCGTCGCGTTTGCAGTGCAATGGCAAGCAAACAGATGCATGGATTATGCATAAGCGATTCTGGCTGTTATGCATTGCATTGACCACTGGCCCGTTCGTACAAGGAGAAGACGAAGAGGAAGCAGAATGACATGTCTGAAAATTCACTCCACTAACTGGATACAGGGGGATTTGATAATTAAAGCAATAGATTGCTTTGCATTGACTGATTTGTTGTCAACACTCGTAACAAATGCTTCAAGTAAAATCCGGCTCTGCCTGTACCAGAACTGATGACGGGCTTTTACTGACCTGTCATGTTCGCTTGTTTTTGTTTATCATATTCCAGCTCTTGGACTGTAATACATATGGTCTTCGCGATGTCCGCCCTGCCCCTTCCCTATATGCTTGTAGTCATGGACAAACTCGATTGACCTGAGCCACTTGACCATCTTGTATCCAAGCTGGGTCTCTGCGCGCAAGCGTAGCGGAGCCCCGTGCCCAACATCCAGGGGCCTGCCGTTCATTTCATAAGCAAGAATCGTCTGGGAGTGTTTTGCAATTTCCAAGTCCAGCACTTCGTAAAATTCATCGCCTTCCGTATACTGGTAGGAATGGAATACCACGTATCTGGCACTGGCAAGCGGCCTGCAGATCGATATTATGTAGCTCAGAGGTATTCCTCCCCATTCCCCGACCGCCGTCCAGCCCTGTATACAGTAATGCTCCGTAACCTGCAACTGTTTGCGCATATTTTGCAGGTCAGACAAGGAAAGCTCAAGCGGCTGCTCTACCAGCCCGTTGACTTTTAGCGTCCAGGTGGCAAAATTATTGTCCAAAAGGCTCCGGTATTCCTGTGTATCAGGCGGGTAGCCATTTACCCTGAAGAAGGTTGAAACCTGGGATCTCTTTAGCTTCTGCTTTGAAGTTGCTTTTCTAAATAGCAACCATTTGGCAGGGACAATAACCTTGTCTAGAGCATTTTGCATCATCCTTGGGTATTTCAGCGAAACTGCGGTGGCCCAGATATGCACTATTACTACAGCAATCACCAAAAGGGCAAACAGGCCGGCTGCAACGGCAAAGCTTGTGCCCGCTCCCTGACCGAGCATTATATTGCCCATATTCTCTGGAAACCTCTCCACTACTACCATTATGATATGGATTATAATGAACAGGATAAAGGCAATCAGCCCCAGAAAGTGGAGGCTTCTTGCTGGCTGCCTTCCTCCAAAGATCTTTTGGTATCTTGGAAACCGCGCTGCAATTGCCGGTGACATTGCGGCGCCGGTTGCAATCATGAAAGGACCCAGAATAAAGACTACGGCAAAATATGTCAGCTCCTGCAGCGGGTTGTATGGGTTTCCTGGCGGCGGCATATGAAAACTTGCATACATCATGGCAATGCGCATGGCATCAGGGATGACTGACCACGAGGTAGGCACCAGCCGCTGCCATTCGTTGCTGGTGAAGAGCAGTACATAATATGCAGTGCCGTTTATCAGCCAGAATGCCACCGAAAAAAAATGCCAGTGCCTTCCCAATCCCAGGTTCTTGTGCCCCGGCAGCGCTATCCATGAGGGAAATGATTCTTCTTCCTCAAGAGATATCCAGAGTTTGTCCTCGGGCGGTTTTCTTTTTGTAAATTTTATCCATTCTGTGCCGGGTATCGCATGATCGTTCCAGTATAACTTTGGAAGTGCGCTCAGAATCTCTATTCCACTCCGGATAAGCAGAGTGATAAATATCAGGTTGATAAAATGGGCAAACCTTATCCAGAATGGAAAGTCCAGATTTTCAAGAACCAGAGTGATGCACCTGCCGATGTCTGTCCTTCACTATATTTCCTACCTATCATATTGCTCAATAATGCATTTATCGATTCGCCATCTGCAGGTTTTGTTTTAAAGGCCGATAGGTTTGCGCCGCTGATTGTCCCCTTCTGCTCCTTTCTATGAGGCGTCATTTTCATACATGCTCATTCTGCCAAACCATTGCTTACCTCCAGAAAACAGGTAATTCTATGTAATTTTACGTTAACCCGAGTATTATTGTGGGACCCATACACATACATGCATACATGGATTGTCAAAAATTTCGTGAGTAATGGCTGGCTTGGTTGGTATCAATCAATTCTTGGTGCGTCAAATCTGGCGCCATGAGAAGAGAAGTGTCTGAACGTGAAAGACAAGGCAAGGAAATTTCTCGGCTTTTAAATCAAGGTAGAACAAATGTATTGTACAGGAGATTTGTTAAAGGTTTGAATAGAAAGCAGTAGTCCCGACCTTGTGGCTACACGACGGGTACTGCCTGTCTATCTATCTATCTTTTTGTTCCTGCACCACAGCTATCGCTCTGAAAATAGCGATTTGATCAGCTTGACTCGACTCTACCAAATCAACTCAGCTGACGCTTCTTCTATCAACAAGCCTTGCAAATATTGGGCTTCTTCTCCTCATGTCTTCACTGAGTACTACACAGATCCCCATTCCAACAAGGATACAGGATGCAATAGTTCCGCCATAAATTGCACTTAATACAACAGCAGCTAAACCCATGATCTAATTAGCGCGTTACGCTATAAAAATAATGTAGACTATTTTGCAAGCAGATGCAATATCATATAACACATTGATTCGCAGCGTTAACAGGAAAGTACTCAATGCACGCCAGTGGGAGACTGGTGCTTCTTGTGCTCAAGCTCCTTATGTTTTTCCTTATTTGCTGCAACTCTAAAAGTCAATCCGCAGATATCACATGTAGTTTCGCCTGGCTGGTTCTGTGTAGTTGAAGAGGTCGGGTTAGATGACATGTTATAGATTGCACAAAATTGATAATTAACTTTTGGTTTAAGTTGAAGCCACATGCAATATTTCGCGTGCGATTGTACCCGGGATTCTGATTAAGCTGGCCAACCCTCACAGTAGCGCAGCCAAAGGCAGGCATCCAGTCAGTTGATCAGGTTGGCAGTTCGCCTTTTTGCATGTGTTCTATGGTCATGTGCTTCTGCGCTCGTGCGAGATCGTCAAAAGTCTTGCCGCAAATGCTGCAGGTATGATACGATGGGTTTATGGTATTTCCGGTCCTGTCATATGCAGGTTTGTCAATCAAGCTTCTTTTCTCTCACCTTCGTAAACTACTTGGCGGTATTGTTGATTAAGATATCCCGGATCCACCGCCTGTTCAATTGCCAACAATAGTTAAGAATTATGATGGTCAGTACAAAGTAGAGCGCTGTCTGAAAAAGAAAAGGAGAGAATTACCAAAATGGGTCAGCACAATACTCAATCCAGATCAAAATTAAAATCAAGAGCTACCCGGCCATGGAGTTCATTTGTGGCTTCTGCAAACAAGTTTCTTGAAGAGACCCAAGAGCATGCATTGCAGGGTTTGAACCCTGGAGGCTATTATCAGGCCATCTGGTGCAGAGATGCATCATTTATTCTCAGGGACTGGTTCCTGTGCGGTAACATTCAGGGCACGCTGCAGCAGCTTTACTTGATCTGGTCTCACCAGATTGAATCTGGCACTGCCTCCGGCGAGTCTGGAGGCAGTAACGGAAAGAAGGAAGATGAGAAGAAAATGGAAAAGGTTGTCTACGGCAGGGGGTCGCCTGAGATGGGTTTCAAGCCAATCACTGCCAGAGACAAGGTTATCAGGTCATTTGCCGGTGCCCTTCCAACCACAATTTACCAAGCAGGATATCTGGAAGTATACGGACAGAACCCGGATATTGATTCGACAGCACTCATGATATCTGCGACCTCATGGATCCTTTCCCAGATTATAGAACAGAAGCATAATGGCAGGGCAGGCCTGCGAGGAGCTGGGGCGAAAGGCAAGACTCTAACCCCGCATGCTTCTGGTTCGGGATCGCATACGCTGGACAATTCTGGCCTTGGAAAGCAGTCAACCCGGGATCATCACGCTTCTACAATGGCATCAGTATCCGGCGACCAGGTCAAATTTGTCCAGTTTATTGTGCCCCGCATGGCAAAGGCCATAGAATACCTAAAGACAAGGGATACTGACAACGATGGCCTTTTGGAGCAGAACCATAACGAAGACTGGATGGACACCGCCCTGCGCGCTGGAAAAATAGTCTATAGCCAGGCAAGCTGGATTCTTGCATTGAAGAACTTTGCCGCACTTTTGTCTAGGATAGAGTCATGGTCTGAGCAGACAGGCTTGAGCAAAGCGCATCTGCGCAAGCAGGCAGCTGATATGACCAAGCTGTACAGCATGACCATAGACGGCGTAGAAAAGGCGCTCTGGTCAGAAGAAGATGGTTGCTATATCGATGTCCAGGTAACTCACCACATAGGCGGCCCCTATAGAACACTCACTCAGGATGTATGCCTTTACCTTGTTGCCGTAACAGAAAACACAGGCAACGACAAACTGAGGACCAGCAAGGGGGCAGAAGGCCAAGAGATTCCAAAACTTCACGTCACCCAAAAGATGCTCCATGAAAGAGGAAAAAAGACGCTTGATGCATTAAAGCGTCGGATCTGGAAATATGATTGGCCGATGGATACTGAAGCGCTGCTCAAAAGCACAGGGCCATGGGTTCTAAAGCCGCACCAGTACCATAACCAGACATTCTGGCCTTGGATTACAGGTATAGAGATGCTTGCAAGAAGCAGGTTCAACGAGGTTCATGAATGCGAGCTTTTACTGTCGCTGCTTTCTTCTGGAGGCCAGCCATATGTCCATTCATTCTTTGAATGGCTCAATCCAATCACAAGAAAGGGGGATGGCGCATACCCATTCAGGACAGGATTGTCTGGCGTGCGCATTGCCCTGCGTCACATTATCAGAAACATAAACTCCGCTCAGGACGAAAGGCGTGCAGAAAGTGCAAAGGAACCACTGTCTGCATACCCCAAGCGCGCGGCACAGGCATCCTAACCTAACTATTTACTGATTGATTGTTGGTTAACAAGGCATTGATGCGCCGAATGCGATTGTTTATGCTCAGCAATGGAATTTTCCAAAATATTATTTTAGGATATGGTGCTGTACTTTATGATGAGTGACAGGCCGAACGACGATCCTAAAAAATCTGCAGAGCGTGTTGTCAGGTACCAGGAAAAATTCAATGTACCGGTCCAGACCGAGGAAGAGGAAGCGGAAAGCCATGAAAACGCAGAAGTTGAACACCTTGCAGACGAGGAAGTTGTAAGGAAAGAAAAAGAGGGCACAGAATAGAATACAATGGAATAGAGCAGAATAGTTGAGCAGAATATTGAATCAGTCACCAATTGTAGCCATTTCAAATGAGTTTGCTGGCTGGCATTTTATCGCTATTACGGTATGGCAGTCTGCTCCCAGCCATTATCTAGGCAACGGCGGATGGTAGATAGCTCTTGAGCAGAGGCAATATCTTGTTTATAATAATTGATTCATGATCGGCTCCGAATTCGAACGAAACTATTAGAAGAGCCAAGTCACTGCCTTCATAATCAAGTGGAATGTCTACTCTTTTGACTTTTTTATAAACAGCACAGGTGAACAAAAGCCTTCCGAGTTTTGGAGTAAAATCCTCCCTTGTCATCTTGCCGAGGACCGCCTTCATTGCATAGCTTTCGCGCTCTTCTTCTGTCAGCACCGGTGTCACTCCCTTTCTCAGCTCGGCTGCAACTATCCTGCCCATCTTATTCACAATTGCAGCATATCTGGTTGATGCGTCTGCAGAAATTATCTGGCTACAGAGTGCCCGTATGTCAGTCATCATCTATTCATCGTCAACAACAGGATCACCATACAAAATATTTAACTTAATTGTGCCGAGCAGCCCAGCCGGATATCATATCTCGAAAGGTCAAGGGAGTAGTAGCATGCAATGTAGCGATGGTGCAGAAAAAGGAAGGAGAAGAGAAGAAAGGAGAAGAAATAGGGTGAATCTGGCCTGTTTTATTCCAATCTATCCTCTATTTCTTTACCCACTCGTCTCCTTCTTTTTGATACTCGTTTTTTACAGCAGACCATGCAACTTTATGGGCAACCTGCTCTGCGCTCTGACGCTTGCCGCCTCTTCTCTTTTCAGGGTTCTTGTATTCCTTGAGAGCGCTGGCATGCGCTTTTTTGTATATTTGCTGCGCATGTTTTGGCAGCTTGTCTATGGCTTTTCTAGTCCGCGGAGACAATTTACTGCTTTTGCTGGATCTGCTGCTTCTAGTTCGCGGCATAATACTTCGATTAGAGATTGCACAATATGATATTTAATCAGACAAATCTTGCCAATATTCTGATTCTGTACCTTCTTTACATTAGTTTAATTTCGCCGGCATCACAGGACAAGTATAAATTAATTATCGTGCAATAGTATATGTATACATGGTCCCAGCCTACCGATGCCCTGATTGCGGAACCAACATGCTCGAGCGTACAGTAGCTACCAGAATAGGAGATATTGATGGCTGGTACTGTTCTGTATGTGACTGGTTCATTGAAAGCGATAGAATTCATAAGGAAATTCTAAAGCCATAACAGCTTTTTCGATCCTGTCTTTGGTTTGATTTGATTTAATGCCAGAACCGCCTGCCAATGATTGATACTCTGCCATTTACCTTGGCAGACCTGCAAAAGCCAGCTAGCATAGCGTGAATCAAATAGAGATAACAGTGTATAGTATCACTTATCCACCCATTTTTTATACAAAATAATTGATTATAGTATTGATGATGCATGAAAGCAGGGAGCTGATGCTTGACGACCTCAAGCTATATTCAGAGGGACTTGCAACGGCTCTATCTCAGGACAAGCTTGTCGAAGCAAGAGAGTATGTCGGCAATCTAAGGCCACTATTGGATGACATTTCAAAATACATTGATTCAAGCATGCAATACGAGCAGGCGCCTGCGGAGGAACCTGAATCCCCGCTTGATAGTGCCAGGTCTGAAGCTGACAGGGCAATGCTGGCGGCAAAAAGAGCGCAGGAGAAGGCAGACCGTCTCAAACAGGCAGCAAAAGAAACGCATGATGAATCAGAGAGGCTGAAGGAAGCTGCAAAAAAAGCGCAGAAAGAAGCCGATAGGGCCAAGAAGGCTGCAGAAAAGGCAGAGAAAGCAGAGTCAAATGCAGAGAAGGCGGCCAAGAAGGCTGCAGAGCATGCAAGCAAGGCAAACAAGGCAGCAAGAAGAAGCTAGCACCAGTGATGGTTGAATAGGCTGTGCCGTACCAAGCTGCTACCAGCTACGGGAAAGTAATGATGTAATCAGCGAGCGCCAAAGCAGCGCTTTTGTTATATATATCGAATTAAATTAAATTACTAATAGCTCCTGTCCCATCTATTTGCTCTATGCATCCACCTTTACATCCACCCTTGCTGGCGCTAAAAGGCAGTTGCAGGGCTACTTTTGAGCAGTCTTTTGGTCTCCAGCGGCAGCAGTTCAGACATTCTCTCTAGGCTTGCGAGGTATTCTATCCCTTTCTGGGTAGTTCTAAATTTTCTGTCAAGCCGGTCATCTTCAATCAGGCCTGATTGGATCAGCTCTCCCAGGTAGCTTTTGGCCTGATTATATGTGATGTAGCTCTTACACATTATATTCGATATAATAGCGCCGCCATTACACACCGTGAGTATATCCCTTATGATTTCGTTCTTTTGGCGCTTGTACATCGGCTGCATAGTACTTGGGCTCCCATTTATAAAAATCATGACGTAATATTACAGAAAAATCTTCTATAAAAGTGCAGTAGCGATAGCCGCCTTTTCTAATTCCCTTTCTTCAATTCAAGCTCTTCTTGAAGTTCCAGCTCTTCTCTTATTATCTTCCTCAGCTCTTCAATGCTGACAGGCTTGCGAACAAAGCAATTTACTCTAATCTTTGGGAACATCTTTTTGAATTCATCGTAATAGATTTCAAATGCCGT
>JAJPHM010000004.1 GCA_021325295.1 Nitrososphaeraceae archaeon | reverse complement strand
GTAATAGATAGACCATCAAACACAGTCATTGCCACAATACCTGTTGGTAGCGGCCCTGCAGCTGTGGCAATCAACTCTCAGACCAATAAAGTTTACGTAGCAAACGCACTCTCTGATTCAGTTTCAGTAATAGATGGCTCTGCTGATAGAGTGGAGACTACGATAAATGTAGGCATGCATCCAAGAGGAGTTGCTGTCAACCAGACCACAAACAGGATATATGTTGCGAATTTTTATTTCAAATCCATCTCTGTTATAGACGGCTCATCAAACACAGTCATTGCCACAATACCTGTTGGTAGCGGCCCTGCAGCTGTGGCAATCAACTCTCAGACCAATAAAGTTTACGTAGCAAACTATGGTTCGGACAGTGTTTCAGTTCTCGACGGATCTTTGAACATTGTAATAGCTACTGTACCTGTCGGCAGAAGGCCCTATGGTGTCTCTGTAAACCCAAACACAAACAGAGTCTATGTCACAAACTCATCGTCTGATTCTCTTTCAATAATGGATGGCTCTACCAATAATGTAATATCTATTGTTGCTGTCGGCCAGGAACCCTATGGTGTCTCTGTAAACCCAAACACAAACAGAGTCTATGTCACAAACTCTGGTTCTAATTCAATATCTATTGTCGATGCTTCAGATAATAACGTCATTTCAAACATTATGGTTGGCCAGGAACCCTATGGTATCTCTGTAAACCCAAACACAAACAGAGTCTATGTCACAAACTCATCGTCTGATTCTCTTTCAATAATGGATGGCTCTACCAATAATGTTATTGCTACAATTACAGTAGGCGTCGGTCCGACCGCGATTGCACTAAACCCTCTCACTGAAAAGATCTACGTGGCCAATTCTGCATCGGATTCGATCTCCGTCATAGATGGTTCGACTAACACTGTTATCAATACAATCGCAGTAGATTCTAACCCACGCGGCATGGCTATCAACCATATCACCAATCGGCTGTACGTTACACAGTCAACTGCAAACTCTGTCTTGGTAATTGATACTCTAACCGACAAGCCAGTATCAACAGTTCCAGTTGGAAGCAACCCCAGAAGAGTTGCTGTAAACCCAAACACAAACAGGATATATGTGGCCAACTATTACTCTAATTCAATTTCAGTAATAGATGGCTCAATCGATGCTGTCATTAATTCTGTCGAGGTCGGGGTAAACCCAAATGGAGTTAGAGTAAATCCTGATACAAACAAAGTTTACGTGAGCAATTACTTCTCAAATACTGTCTCTGTAGTGGATGGCTCTTCAGACAAAGTTGAGGCAACTATACCAGTTGGACGTAACCCAAGACGCATGGCAATAAATCCTATCACAAATAAAATCTACGTGGCCAATTCTGCATCGGATTCGATCTCCGTCATAGATGGCTCTTCAAATGAAGTTGAGGCTACAATTCCCGTAGGATCGGCTCCTTTTGCAGTGGCAGTCAATCCAAGTACAGACAGAGTATATGTAGCAAATTACTTCTCAAATACTGTCTCGGTGATAGACAGTACGACAAATCATCTCATTGCCACTATCAGGGTGGGCAGTAACGCACGAGACATCATAGTGAATCCCGCAAGAAACAGAGTCTATGTTGTAAATTACGGCTCCAACTCTGTATCTGTGATCTAGCTCAGAGACTGACAAGCAGAGCCGTTGTTGCTTTTTTAATGGGCAAATATTGAGAAATGCTGTTTTACTAGCGACTAGACGATTCTTTTTCCTTTGCCGGTACTCTTTTGTCCAGAATAGTCTTCCAGACACCAAGACCAATCAGTACAGCACCGAGGCCAATAGTGGAACCAACCGTGCTTGCAGCCCCAGGACGCCCTGAATTCAGTGCTCCTTGACCTATTAGTGCAATCATTCCTGCAATTATCAACCCACCATTTATGAACAGAAGAATAGATATTGCAGAAGAACGCTCTTTCCTTGCTATCACAAATGCAATTATTGACATCACAACTGCACCACCGCCAAATGCACCACCTCTGACGGCCTCATTTACCGGCAAAAATCCTTTAGGAGTCGAACCATCTGGTGGAGGCGCAGATTGGCCTGCAACGGCTGCATCCGCGCCATAAATAATCAACAACACAAGAGAAGCGATCAACAACCCTATTGCAATTTTTACCTTTGCCATATTTGAGGAATGGTAGATAGTTCATAATCATATTTAATAAACGTAGCTGGGTTGAAAAGTGCATGTCATCACCGGATATTCCAAGCCTTCTTTACTCTGTGATAGACAGGATAGGCAGGGAAAAAATAAGAGCAGAAGTCAGGTCAGAGCTTGGTTCATCAAGAAGATATATTGAAGAAATCATAGCTGCGTGCATAGCCCAAGCAGGAAACCTCGACGACAAGTCTACTGTCAGTCTGTGTGAAGCCCTTTTGCATTTTATGCTCACTTCTTCTGGTCTACCTTCCGAAAGAAAAGTCTCTGTTGGTGGCAAACAACTTGACATAATTATTCCATCACTTCGATTACTCAAGAAGAGTCATGCAAAATCAATAGTTATCCAGCTTGCTGGTAACATTGAAGAAGCAGACCAAAAAATAGCCCAAGCATCTATCTTGCAACCAGAACATCAGAATATATGGTTAGTATCGGCCAAGGGTTTGACTAAGGAAGTCAAAAACTACTGCGTAACAAAAGGTCAAGGGTTTGACTATTCTACTATCCTCCTCGATATTGATGATTTTCTTCGGGACAACAATGTCAGAAGCCTGCCTTTTTTACACGGCTAGGATTCTGTCGATGTCAATATTTTTCTCAACCAGCCTGAGAAGCGAGCTGACGTTCTTGTTTTTTGAGAGCGGAACTATGCCTAAAACAGGAATACCACTTGTTTTTTCAATGGCTCTTGGAACCATTGCTTCGACGAGATTTGGTTTATCTGGCATCATGTTTACTATTACACCTTTTACTTCGAGGTTGTAGTCTCTGCAGGCCTTTAGCGTAAGGAGTGTATGGTTAAGCGTACCAAGTGAAGCAAGGGCAACAACTACGATAGGCAGGTCAACAAGCCGGGCAAAATCAGCCACATATTTGTTTTCAGTTAGAGGGACCATTATTCCACCAATGCCTTCCACAACAAGAAATTGATGCCTAGTAGAAAGCAAAGAGCAGGCTTTAGCTGCCTTCTCAATATCCACATTGCCACCTTCTATTTCAGCCGCCATCATCGGCGATGCTGGAATGGAATAGAAAAATGGATTCATTTCAGTGTCGTTATCAATTGTTCCGGATGCTTTGGCTAAAAGTGCTGTATCCTCTGACCTATACTTGGAAGAGAAGACTTTTTCTGCAGATGCAAAGGGTTTCATTACACCCACATCTATTTTCCTTTTGCGTGCAGCCCATGCAATACCAGCTGCAACTATTGTCTTTCCGACGCCTGTGCTGGTCCCTGTTACAAATACTCCGCCCCGGATCAACCGTTTATTAGAGTACCTGCCTGCATTTAACTTGTTGAAAAGCACAATTTCATCTTCTTTGTCGAGGATTGACAAGAAATATGTCTGGCATCCATATACACAGATGAAGGATTGGGGGACTTGGCGAAATCGAGTCATAGTTGATGGAAAGGGATTCTACCTTGTAGATAGTGAGGGAAGAACATACCTTGATGGCATTGCAAGCATGTGGTGCAATGTCTGGGGACATGGTCAAAATGAAGTGACTGATGCCATGAAAAAGCAGATAGAAAAAGTTGCTCATTCGACACTCTTTGGCCTTGCTAACGAGCCTTCAACCCTACTTGCTGAAAAGCTAGTCGAACTGGCCAAAGGAATGAGAAGGGTGTTTTATTCAGACAATGGATCTACTGCCATTGAAGCTTCGATGAAGATGGCAATTCAATATTGGAAAAATAAAGGTAAGAGTCAAAAGCAACAATTTGTGGCTCTGAAGGGAGGATACCATGGGGATACTATCGGCTGCATGTCTATAGGATATATTGACAGATTTTTTGAAGCATATTCACCTCTTCTGTCAAAAGCCAGAGTGCATAGAGCTCCAACTCCCCTATTGTATAAAAGCGGTGGCAGAGATGAAAACAGGGTCGTTGATTCTTGCCTTGAAAGAACAGAACAGATACTCAAAAGATACCACGACAAAATTGCTGCACTTGTGATGGAAAGCGGCGCCCAGATAGCAGGAGGAGTAGTCATATACCCAGACGGTTATCAGAAAAGGATTTCTGAGCTCTGCAAAAAATACGATGTGTTGCTAATCATTGACGAAATTGCAACTGGCTTTGGCAGGCTTGGCAATATGGTTGAGTATTTGGCACAAAAATCCAACCCGGATATTGTCTGCCTCGGCAAGGCTCTGACCGGAGGTTACTTTCCCCTGGCTGCCACGCTTGCAACTGAGAGAATATTTGATGCCTTTCTTGCAGAATACCATGAAAACAAGCAATTTTACCATGGTCATACCTTTACAGGTCATCCGATAGGGTGTGCCGCCGCTTTGGCAAACCTTGAATTATATAAAAAGGAGAATCTGATGCGAAGAATAGCCGCAAACCATGAGTATATACGTTCAAGGCTGAAGGAATTTGAAAATAATCCTATAGTAGCAGATATTCGCCACAAAGGTATGCTTGCAGGAATAGAGCTTGCATTGAATGGCAAGCCAATTGAAGTACTGCGAGACAGAACTAGGCTCAATTATTTTGTAATGACAAAATCGCTCGATATGGGTGTATTTCTCAGACCACTTGGGAATATTATGCTCATGATCCCGCCACTTGCTATTGGAAGGGAAGAGCTTCAAAAGATAATCGATGTGCAGCTGAAACTTTTGGGAAAGATCCAAACAAAGCTGGGAAAGACCAATCGGGTGCAGAGATAGGATTGCAGCCTGTCTTTGGCTGTCTATTTTCTTGCAACTACCATCTGTTTTAGCTCCTTGTATAGCGTTGCTTTTGAAATTCCTAAGGCTTTTGCTATCCTCACTTTTGGCTGGTTTTCAGCCAAAAGGGCAATCAAGTGATTCTTGTCTAGCTCCTTATGGGGTCTGCCTATTCCTTTCCCTGCTATTTTTGCCCTTGCCATTCCATCTTTTGTCCTTTGCACAAGCATTTCCCGCTCCCTTTCGGCAACCCAAGTCAAGATGCCTATGAGCAATTTTCTTACTCCCGGTTCTGTAGTCTGCAGGAAGGATTCTTTTTGCGAGCAAGACACAAGCGGTGCATACTGTTCTATTGCCTTTATAGCTTCAAGCGTATCCCAGAATGTCCTTCCAACACGTGACAGCTCATAGACCAAGACAGCATCGACAGGTGCAGACCTTACCAGGTCCAGCATTGATTGGAATCCTTGTCTCTGGGTAGCAGGCACTCTACCACTTGTTGCCGAATCTTCAAAGAAATCCAAAATCTGATAATTGTGTTCGATGGCCCAACTTTGCAGAACTATCCTCTGGTTTTCGACAGTTTGTTCATCGGTACTTACACGAAGATAGGCAAATGCATATTTGGTAGGTGTCGATTGTTCCATGAATTTTTTGGAGGAGCAAGCTTTAACACCTGTGGTGTCAAGAAAAAAAGATAAAGTGTCTAAAAATGGTAGAATAGATAAATGAACTATCCGTCATTTTCTGACTCTGATTGAAGGTAAAAAAAAGGGGTCTTTTTTGGACAGTCCAACAATGGACCCTTTTCTGGACTATTGTATGTCCTGCAAAAAAGGCTCTATCAGATCTGAATTCCGCATCAATGCACCTTTGGCTGATGTATTTAATAGAAAACTAAGGAAAACAGAAAGAATAGGTATACATAACTCTAGTTTCAGCATATGTATACCTATTGGGAAGATCTGTTATATGCAAAGTATGCAAATGGAACGTGCACCAGTCTACGAAAGTAATCTATATTCGTGAAATAGCAAAACACGGCAAGGGTTTCAAAAGGATAGGCTATATCTGCTATCACTGCAAATCCTTAGTATTTGATGGTAAGGCTCCGCTTAGCTTTGCAATAAAATCGGCCCTTGATATTCCTGACTAGTCAACCAACTATCAATAACTTGTCATTTCAGTTGACCAAACCCACGCTTTTGACACATATTTTTATGGGAAATGTGGAATTGTATTAGCACGACCTATCCGGCGATGCGGTAATATGCCATCATAAGTGGCAATTTCAAAACTCGAGTTTTGAAATATCCAACCTTCTGCTGCAAACCAAAATTTTAATTAACAGTTTACAAACAAATTTGTGAATGGCTAATTCCGTGGTCAAGGAATGTGTCGAGACTATAATGTCTGGAGGACAAGTATCGTTTGAACAGGCTGAAAACCTTATGGATTCTGACGTACTACAGTTAGCAGAAGGAGCCAATTCTATTACAAGGAAATTCAATGGAGATAGGATAGATGTCGAAGTCCTGATAAATGCCAAGTCAGGCAGGTGCCCGGAGGACTGTTCATTCTGTGCCCAGTCTAGCTTTTATGATACGGGAATTACGAAATATCCGCTTCTGCCGACTCCGACTGTTCTTGAGCAAGCAGAGAAGGCAAAGATGTCTGGTGCAGCAAGCTTTTGCATAGTCTGCGCCTACAAGAGTCCTCCCGAACAGGACTTTATCCAGATATGTGAAACCATCAGACAAGTCAAAGAGCGAGTCGGAATTGATGTTAATGCATCATTGGGATTCATGACTCCAAAGCGAGCAAGAACATTGAAGACTCTAGGCGTGAAGCGCTATAATCACAATCTAGAGACTGCTGAAAGCTATTTTTCGCAGATATGCAAGACACATGATTTTGCAGATAGAGTTCAGACGGCTAGAATTGTCAAGGAAGCTGGTCTTGAACTTTGTTCTGGCGGAATCATAGGAATGGGTGAAAGCAAAAGGCAAAGAATTGAGCTTGCTTTTTCCCTGGCATCTCTTGAGCCAGAAGAGGTCCCGATTAACATACTGATAGGCAGGAAAGGTACACCATTGGAGAGTATGGGAACTATAGATCCTTTGGATGCGATAAGGACAATTGCTGTGTGGCGCTTTATTATGCCAAAGACGATCCTCAAAATTGCAGGCGGTAGGGAAGTGCACCTTAAAGAAAAGGATAGAATGGCCCTAAAGGCAGGTGCCAACGGGATAATTACTGGAGGATACTTGACAACAGGTGGTAACTCTTCCAGCAGAGATATTGCAATGATTCAGGAAATTGGACTCAAAACACAATAGCTACGGTGATGCCAATAATCTATGGAACAATTTCCTAGATTGCCAGCTTGCATCCCTAGGAAAAAGTAACCTTTACCGACAGCTTCGAATAGTTAACAGTCAGGGCGCAACAGCAATTGTAAATGGCAAAAGAGTCCTACATCTCTGCTCAAACGACTACCTTGGTCTTTCCGAAAATGCACAAGTTAGACGGCAAGCCGCCAAGTCATTGTCGTCATTACACATTTCAGGATGTAGTTCGAGGCTTGTTGCAGGAAATCATCCGAAAATTGTTGAACTTGAGAGCCAGCTTGCTTGCCACAGAGGCACAGAAGATTCACTGGTTTATCCGACAGGATATACTGCGAATTTGGGTGTTATATCAGCAATAGCAGATAAGGAATCAGTAATCTATAGCGATGAGCTTAACCATGCAAGCATAATAGATGCATGCCGGCTTAGCGGTGCTAATGTCAGAATCTTTGCACACAACAATGTCGACATACTAAGGCAGATGCTGGACGAGTCTCCACGTAGCCAAAAAAAAATAGTAATTACCGAAGGCATCTTTAGCATGGATGGTGATGTTGCACCCCTTAAACAACTATGCAAGGTTGCCAGAGAACACGGTGCTCTCGTAGTTGTTGACGATGCGCATGGTGATTTTGTCTTTGGTGCAAAAGATGGCCGTCTTTTATTTTCAGGCACACCAGCAAGCTTGTGTGTTAATGATCTGGTAGATATCCACATAAGCAGCATGAGCAAAGGCCTTGGATGTTTTGGTGGATATGTTGCTACTAGCACCAAGATGAGAGATTTGTTAGTAAATAAATCAAGGCAGTTTATATACACGTCTGCGTTGCCAGAACATCTTTGCGCCGCGGCTCTTGTGGCATTAAAGATGGCAAAGAAAGGCAGCCTGCAGGATAAATTATTTAGAAATATCCGAATGATATCCTCAAAGCTAAGAGAGTTGGGATTTTGCGTAGGGGCACCTTGCAGTCAGATAATACCTGTCATAATAGGGGATGAAAAGCTGGCTATGAAATTCTCTGAGCAGCTGTTAAAAGAAGGAGTCTTTGCCCAGGCCATAAGATACCCTACTGTGAAGCTAGGGGCTGCCAGATTAAGGATAACTATTACTGCGATGCACGCAACCGATCAGATTGAATATGCAATTGGTGCATTTGAAGAAGCAGGCAAACGTTGCGGATTGCTAGGTTGCAGAGTTAGATAAAGCATAGCAGATTACAGCAGAGGGTGCTGTCTTATCATGTAGGAGTCAATATTTTTTCAATATATTTCTAAACTCGAGTTTAGAAATAACTTTAATAGCCTCCTAATGCATAGATAAATCCTTGCCGAGTGAATTTGTATTCAAAATGGCAATGACGGAAGAACAATCACGGCAGGTTCAATTTTACCTCAATTCGCTATCTCCAGAACTTGTACTTTCTGGGCTGCGATTTGCATATAACAGACAAATGGCCGCGGAGGGAGGGTACTTAATGCCTGGAAGGAAGAGCTTGGTGAAGAAGGAGACCCACATGCTCAGCCAAGACCAAGCAAGGTGGCGCTTGAATAACTGGAAGACCATGATCAGGACATATCGAGAAAAGGGATATAGCTACCCAACAATATCCAGGATAAAGCAGGAAATCAAAAAGGTAGCGGCAAGAAAAACTCATGCTGCGTAATATGTAATTCCGAATATGGAAGATGATTTCTGAGCAGGTTTATGGTAGTGTCTCGTAATCCATGTTCTTGCTATCGGTAATATGGCATCCGCATAAGAGTCGAAAACTAATGGACTAATAATAACCAACAAAAAAGAGAGGAAAGTCGATCTGGTCTTCTGCCATAATCTAACCTAATAGCTTGCTGCCTCTACACCTTTAGTTTGGACTCCTGCAGAAGGAAGGTCTGGGAACTTGTCTTTCATCCTCATCTCTACTACTGCGCTTGCTTCTTCCATTATCTTCGTTGTGTCTTCGTTGGAACCTACGAATCCGCCGATGTCTCCTGCAGGGATCTGGCTTGAGTCAGTAATTATGTTGCCAAGCAGTTCAGATATCTGTGAGAATGACTGATCCGCTTCAGGCATCATTCCAGAGAGCCCGCCCTGTATTCCCTTTATCACAGACATTGCAGGACTCAATGTAACTACTACATCACCTAGCTCTGATATTGTGTTGAGCCTAAGCTGGATCTGTTCCAAAGCTAATTTTGCCGACGTGACCATCTTGTTCATTTTGCGAATCTGTGACAGCTCGCCTGAGAGAACCTTGGCATGCTGCGTGTCATGACTCTGCATCGAAAGGACTATACGCTTGAAGATCATCTGATCCTTTTCCTGCATCCTTGAAGAAATTGAGTCAAGCTTTGCAATCTGCATCTGTAATTTCTTTTGCGCTTCTTCTATTCTTGGTTTTAAAGGAGCTTGCGGCTTTATGCCTTCGAGGAGTTTATGACCTACGCTTTCTCCCTGCGGCTTTACCCACTTGTTACCAAACGACATTGTTGATATTGTAGCACCTAGCACCTATTCTGAAAGACAATTAAAAGAAGCACTGTACTTTTGATACCAGTCACCGCAGTCACGTTATGACATGGTTACATAAATGAGGTGCACAATTCTGGATCGGCCAAAATGGAATGACTCTGGCACTTCAGTTTCAAAAGCTTGCAGGGGATTATATGCAAGGAAGCCATACTTGGTACACACCATAAATTTGCCATTTTCGCATTATTGATAGTCAAGTATTTTAAACTCTGATTACGGGTTAAATGTGGATGATAAAGGAGAAGATCAAAGTCAATAACCATGGCTACAGCGTGACAATCAACGAACAGACCCAGATGTATGCCATGAAGCTCAGAAGACTCTACCAGCAGAGCTACAGTGATATGGATAGCTTTGACGAGGTAAGCTCCGAAATATCTGCCACTGTAAACAACCTCCTCAAGCATGCAGTTTCTCCTGAGGTAAAGGAAGAAGACATGGACGGAGTTATTCAGCAACTTTTAAAGATGTTTGACAAGTCCAAAAAGTAGAAGAAAAGTAGTTTGCCGCGCTGCAAAATAGATAGGCAAGCTGCTGCAACGTTAGAATGTATATTGAATTATCTTAGGCTAGAACAATTGCTGCATTTCAATAACATCTAAATAACAAATGAGGCGGCTTCTCACCATGGCTTCTTCCGCACTGAAACAATGCATAAACCCTTCATGTGGACTTTGTTATGATATTGATAATGATATTTACCGGTGCTCCTGCGGGTCACTTCTCGATATAAAATACAATAAAAAACCGGATAGATCACTTGTAGACAACTTTTACAAGCGAAGGAATCATGGTGGCAATATCTATAATGAGAGCGGCGTTTGGAGGTTCAGGGACCTTATTAATTTTGCAGATATTGACACCGAGAATTTTGATGAATGTGCTAGGGTACTGGTTTCTCTTGACGGCGCGGAAGGAAGACTATCTAGACCGTACAAAATGAGCAAGGTCTCAGATTATGCAGATATGAAACACGATGCTTTTCTTCTTCAGCCTGAGGGATACAATCCAAGCGGCTCGTTCAAGGATAACGGAATGTCTACCGCTGTCACCCATGCAAAGATGCTTGGGGTGAAGACAATAATATGTGCCTCGACAGGGAATACATCGGCTTCGGCGGCCATGTACGCTGCCAATGAGAACATGAAATGCGAAGTATACATTCCGAAAGGCGAGATCGCACCGGGCAAACTTGGCCAAGCATTTCAATTCGGCTCTCAGGTTATTCAGGTAGAAGGAAATTTTGATGATGCCCTTGCAACCTCGCTAAAAAACGCAAAGGAGACTGGAGGCTATACAGTAAATTCTGTAAACCCATTTCGTCTGGAGGGACAGAAGGCAATAGTTTACAGGATTATGGAACATCTGGACTGGAACCCGCCTGACTGGATTGTTTATCCTGGCGGCGCACTGGGCAATACATCCTCATGTGGCAAATGTTTGATTGAACTTTACGAATGGGGCTGGATACGAAAGGTCCCAAGGATTGCAGTTATCAACGCCGAAGGTGCAAATACTTTTTACGAACTCTACAACGGACTGTTTGAAGGAAAAAAGCTTTCATGGAACGGAGGCAGACCTGACCTTGAAATAGTCGAACGGTATTATTCACTTCAAGACAAGAAGGGCATTCGACCAAAAACACATGCAACAGCAATACAGATTGGAAAACCTGCCAACCTAGTCAAGGCTCTGAGGGCACTTGATTTTACACAAGGCGTGGTCACCCAAGTATCTGACCAAGAGATGAGCGACGGCATGTCTGTAGTGGGACTAAATGGCTTTGACTGCGAAATGGCCTCGGGTGCCGTTCCAGCTGGCGTGAGAAAGCTCCGGAAGGAAGGAATAATCAAAAAGGATGATGTTGTAGTTGGAATACTAACGGGAAGGCAAAAGGATCCCGGCTTGGCAGTTCAGTACCATATGAATCCAGCAAATATGTTCGCGAGGCCGGCAAGGAACAACTGATTCTCGCATTTCTGCCTGTAGTATGGATGTAAATATGTGTGTATATATCAATCAGCCTGCCTGCCTGCGTTTTTCTTTTTTTCCTGCCGGGCTGATCTGCCTTTTCTTGCCGCCCTTCTCAGCGCCAAAAGCATTGCTCCTGCCTTGTGTTCAGTTTCTTGCCATTCCTTTTCTGGATCAGAGTCCATCACTATTCCGGCACCAGATTGGATGTATGCTTTATTTTTATTGATAAATAGTGATCTTATTGCTATGGCAAAGTCGCAGCAGCCGTTAAAGGAAAAGTATCCAACTGCGCCTGCATAGGCCTGACGAAGTTCAGGTTCTAATTCATCTATTATCTCCATCGCCCGAACCTTTGGCGCCCCTGAAACAGTCCCTGCGGGAAATACTGCTCTGAGGGCATCAAATGAGTCGCGATTCTTATCAATCCTGCCTGTTACGTGGGAGACTATGTGCTGAACATGACTGAATCTCTTTACTGTCATCAACTCGTTCACAGTAACCGTTCCAAATTTACATATCCTGCCGATATCATTCCTTGCCAGATCAACTAGCATAGTGTGCTCTGCAACCTCTTTTTCGTCTGCAAGCAGATCCCTGCAAAGCTTTTCATTTTCCTGTTGATTATTCGACACCGGTCTGGTTCCGGCGATGGGAAATGTTTCTACTAAGCTCCCAGTTACCCTGACAAGCATTTCCGGGCTAGAGCCCACAATACACCTATCTGACATTTTTACAAAGTACATGTATGGAGAAGGGTTGACTTCGCGCAGGCTTTCATAAAGAGAGATGATATTGCCTTGGATATCAAACTTCATGCTTTTTGCCAAAACAACTTGAAAAATGTCTCCGTCATAGATGTATTTCTTGGCTTTGAGCACCATATCAGTGAAGTGCCTCTTTGTCATGTTCCGGCGAGGTGTAGAATAGCAAAATCTATCTAACGATGAGTCACTTTCACTTTGACTATTTCTCAATAACTGCTGGAGATATTCGAACCTAGACTTGCCTACAGAAAAGTAGTAGGCCTGGTTCTCAATATGGTTGTAGAGAATGCCATCAGTATAGATTCCAAATTCAAGCAGAGGAAATTTGTTCTTGACTGATCTCTTCTTTCCTTGAGCAGGAAGGCGTTCCCAAAACCTGATTGCATCGTAGCTTATGTAACCGACAGCGCCACCCACGAACCTAAATTGGTTCTCTTGGACCTGCGGCATTATATTGCGAAGCTGAGATAGAGGTTCTGTAACGTCATACTGTGCTAAAACGCTGTCCCTGCCTGCAACTGTCAACTTTTCTGAATCGCAGCTTATAGCAAGCTCTGGATCAAAACCTAGAATTGAAGTCTCGGCTAGCTCCTTTGGGCCTACCAGAGATTCAAAGATAAATGCCTTGTCATACAGAGCATATAGCCTTTTGAACAGCTCAAATTGATTTTCAGATGTATCAAGCTTTCTTGTTTTCAGAGTGCGATCTTTGAGTTTGAGGCCCGATAGGCCAAAAGTATTCACCTTTCATGCCGCTTCCTGGATCTGAGCGACTTTCATGCACAGACCATTTAAATCTTGTGTGTTCGCGCAAGTGGTTCGTCTTTCGGTTTCAGGAAGTTAATTCACGCATAGTAGTCACTAAAGAATTGTATTGATTACCCTGATACGACAAAGCTTCTCATGATGCCGGCAGTGTTATCGCTCCATGTGATGCCGATTGTACCAATGAAGCATATTTTGCAAGCACTCCCTTTGTGTAGTGGGGTCTTATCGGTTGAATTTCTATGTCAACGGCATCCCTTTGGTTTTTGAATCTTGCCTTCCCTACTGTCCTTGGAGTAACGCCTTGGCGGTCTAGCTGTTTTTTCATCTCTTGCCATTTCTTCAGTCTTCGTTTGATCTCTTTCTCTGGAAGGAGTAGATCTATTCGTCCTTTGATAGCATCAATAGATATCCTATCGCCTGTTGCCACAACTGCTATCGGCCCGCCTACCATTGCCTCCGGTGCAACATGGCCTATCATCAAGCCTCTTGTAGCACCTGAAAATCTTCCATCAGTCACGAGAGCGACCTTGCCTCCAAGGCCCTGTCCTACAAGGGCGGCAGTTACTGCAAGCATTTCACGCATTCCCGGACCTCCTTTTGGGCCTTCGTAGCGAATTACCACGACATCTCCCTCTACTATTTTTTTCTTTGAAATAGCTTCAAAAGCATCTTCTTCGGCATTAAAGACCTTGGCATGACCTGCAAACTTGAGACTGTTTATGCCCGCGGTCTTGACGACTGCACCTTCTGGTGCCAGAGTACCTTTCAATATCTTCAGAGTACCTTCGCTGTGGATTGGGTTTTCAACTGGTCTGATTATCTCTTTCTCTTTACCAGAACCGTAAGATGATATTCTTGCAGGGTACTCTACCTTTATCGTTTCAAGGTTTTCTGCCATAGTGTGCCCGGTAACAGTCATTACCTTTCCATTTAGCAAGCCGCTGCGCAGAAGGCTCTTTAGAATGGCAGGCACGCCACCTATGCTGTCCAAGTCAAGCATTACATAGAGGCCGCCTGGCCTCATGTCTGCTATATGTGGTGTTCTCTTGCGGATACGCTCGAAATCTTTCAGGTCAAGCTTCACTCCAACCTCTCTGGCTATAGCAAGCAGATGCAATACTGCATTAGTCGAGCCACCTATTGCATTGGCTACGGCTATTGCATTTTCAAATGCTTCAAATGTCATGATATCAGAAGGGCGGACGTCATTTTCGATCAAGATCATGAGCTGGCCGCCAGTCTTGTAGCAGTACTCTTCCCTTCTTTTGCTCTCAGCTGGAGGAGAGGCGCTGCCAGGCAATGCCATACCTATTGCTTCGCTAATTGATGCCATTGTATTTGCAGTATACATGCCAGCACATGAGCCAGAAGATGGACATGCTACATTCTCTAGGCTGACAAGCTCTTGCAGTGACATCTGGCCAGCATCAAAAGTTCCCACAGCCTCGTAAACGTCCTGTATAGTGACATCCCTGCCATTCCAGTGGCCTGGCATAATGGTACCGCCGTATACAAATATTGATGGGAGGTCAAGCCTTGCCATTGCCATAAGCGTTCCTGGCAGGCTTTTGTCACAGCCAGAAATGCCAACAAGCCCATCGTATTGGTGTGCTCGCATCATTACTTCTATAGAGTCGGC
>JAJPHM010000012.1 GCA_021325295.1 Nitrososphaeraceae archaeon | reverse complement strand
TATGAATATCTCACATATCTGGCAGCGCTTTTGTCCGCTAGCATAGCGGCCAGAACCAACAGGCTTTTGTGCTTTGTGCCTTATGCATATGCCTTTACAAGTCATTTTGTTTCATCTTCTAGGTATTAACTATAAGCATGCGGGTTATCCACATGAGCTCGATAGCTTTTTTACCTAGGTAATATATCATAATTATGTATTTAAGATTTATACGAATATTTTATTAGCAAATCGGCTTGATTACAAAAAATCATAAAGTGAACAGGGCAAGTTTGACGTAATAATTGAGCTATTTTCGGTCGTAGTTTGTATTTATTCTTGGTTTATTTTGGTCTACATGGGCATTATTCAAAAGATTTGCACATATTAAAGACCCAAAATGGCAAATATATTGATATTTTTGCGTGTCGTCATCAAATCACTGCAGGTAGATGATAGGCTATCAGTCTGCATTGATATTTGGCGCTTGCGGGCCGAAACAACAAAATTGCATTCTTCATACCGACATCATTGGCTAAAGCCAGTGCTGTGCCTTCAGGAAGTCTTCTATCGGCTCCTTCTTGAGCAGCCTGATAAGGGCCATGGCTTGTGGCACAGAAAGAACGGGTTTTTTGAAGTGGTTGTCTGTGCCTATTCGGGGGCATGCCACCTGTACAAACGCATCAATTCCTTTAAAGACCTGAAGCCTCTCGTTTGTAATCTCTGTTAATGCTATCAGCTGAACTTTTTTGCCGCATTTTTCAAGCAGATTCTTTATTTCCATAGCTCTGGGCCTTGAGAGCTGCCCTTCTTTTAGGCCTATAATTACAGCAAATCGCTCGGCGTCGAGGGCATTATAGATAGAAAGGATGGCCCTCTTTTGCAACCCTCGAGCAAATTCATTGACTTCTGAAAATTCATCAAAGTACGGGTCCAGCATGTATGTGGGTTTTTCTGTCGACATTGCAATGCTAGCTGCATGGAATGTGCTCTGTCCCAGAAAGATATATGCGTCTACCAAGCTCTGGATGCTGTGTGCAGGGTAAAACTCGCAACCAAATACTTGGGCATCCCTCAACTGCCCCCTGCCTCTCCCCATGACGACCTTGTAGCCGTGCTGCTCAAAAATTCTCTTCACCGGCTCCAGCTCAAGCAGATGCTGGCTGTCAGTAAGAAGGGAGACTGAACGGTATTTTTCCTTCAGAGACATTGCGCACTTTTCCGCCACACTGGCAAAACTGATGTCGTCATAAGCATTTATCATGACCACTTTGCCAAACCGTTCCATAGCCACAGTATGGCCGACATTGAAGAGAATGTCGGCACCGAGCATGTCAGCTGCATGTGTATTCAGATCGCATGAACCCCAGCAGGTATCACCAATAACATAGGCGTTTATCCCAAATCTTTCTGTTATATGGTCTGCTGCGTCCTGGATCTTGGGCAAGAGTCCCTCAGGGCCATTGAGCGCCACAGAGCGTGGCTTTGACTCTTCAATGATTTCAAACATTCTCTTTTCGTCTATCCTTATGGTAAAGGCCCTTCTCCTCCGAAAATTGCCCGGCAGATTTTGCACTTCATCTAGTTGTATACAGTAGAGAAGGGTTTGCAAAATTCAATTTAAACTATGCTACTTTTTGCAGCTTGAGAAATAACAATGGCAGTGACAGTGCCAATAGCAGTGGCAGCAATATGACCATAGGTGCGAAAAAGTGGAGGCAGCCCACCGGTACCACCGCCGACAAAAGGCCCCATTTCAGGCCCTGCAAGATCCACCACGTAGACGTGCCAGCACGGCTATGCCGCCTTAGGGTTGCTCCCTCCCGGACCTCACCCATTTCGACAGTTCACAGTCGATACCACGCCTTCGCGCAGGTCGCTGCTCATAGCCATCCGACACGGCGTGATTTCATTTCAGCAAGACAAGCGGGAACCTCCCGCCTGCGGATTTACCCGGCAGTTGCTGGCCCCGGCATAAAGCCGATTTCCGATGTGGGGTACGGCTAGCACCCCGGCCCTACCTGCCTCCGCATTTCTGTTCTCACTATCAGTATATTTGCTTTGTCGAGGGTTTGAACCTATTGTTAGGTTTGGATTGGATAGTTTGGCTTGATTGATTATTTTATTTTCTATTCGTGAAGCCAGCCAACCATCTAGAAGTACAGAGTTGGCTAAAATCGCCGAGCATAGCAGGTTGATAGACAGTGGCTGCGGTAGAGCCACCGGGTTAAAGTTATCCGGTCAGCTTGCTCAATCTGCGGATCTCTGCTTGAGTATGCTGGCTGTCCTGCAGACGGAACAGATGCTGCCTGTCGAGCAGCGGCCGCAAATGGAGCATTTTTCAGCTTCTGTGGCAGGAGCCGCACGAAGCTGCTTTGAAATCTTCATCATTGAATTGTATGCATTATACTTTATCCCTGGCCTGTTATTTTCAAGGTTGTTCATAAATTCTCTCAGCTCTGTCCTGACGCTTTCATGCATGTATGGACACTCTTGCGACTGGAAGGGAATTTCTTGTAATAGTGCATAGAAGGCTATCTCCCGCTCGTATATTTCCACAAAGGGCTTTATTTTCCGCAATCCGTCTGGCCCGTACTGGACCGGTTCTGGATATATCCAGCCTATCCTTTCGACATCTCCAGCCAGCAGGTTTATCAGAAATGTCTGGAGTTGGTCATCGAGGTTGTGGGCCGTTGCTATAACGTCAGCGCCAACTGACTCTGCCGCAATATCAAGTGCCCTGCGGCGGAATGTGCCACATATTGAGCAGGAAGACATCTTGTCTGATGGCCTCGATACCATTGCCTCATCCATATCTACGCCAAAGAGCGATCTGTAACTTTGAATATTGGTCTGAACACCAAGCTTGGAACAGAACTGCTTGACTATTTGCAGCGACTCGTCACGGTATCCCTCTATACCCTCATCTATTGTCACTGCGATTATCTCCGTACCACCATGATGGTCTGAAATCTTTTTTAAAACGTAGAGAAGCGAGAGGCTATCCTTGCCTCCAGAAACTCCTACAGCTATCCTGTCACCATATCGCATCATGGAAAACTTGGACATTGTTTTTGCGGCCTTGTCTTCTATTGACCAGATGTAACATTTGCGGCATAGATACTCGCCAGAGTATGCCCTGAAATACACTACAGGATGTTCGTGACATTTGGTGCAAATCCGCTCGTGTTGCAAACACCAGAGGTTGGCTTGACAACGATATAATTTAATCGCGTCGCATCACTATACACAACAGGCAGCATGTTTTTGTTGTGCAGATACGGATAGATGAATGGATGAATGATTAATGGATCGTTTGGCAACAGTAATAGTAATAGTAATATGTTGCTGGGTCGCTTCTTAGATATAGACACAACCACAGATATAGCGATACAGCAATAGCACGTCATGACCCATCCGCCATCGCATGCCTGCAGCCTTGGCATGAAGGTAATATTTCGCTCCGCTCTCCCTCGAAGAGAAACAATAATCTGGAGTTTTTGGTACTTTTGCTTCTTTTTAGCCGCTTTTGAGCGTCTTTTGATGCCAATTCTGTTCCTATAACAGAATATAGCGACTTTTTGCCGCCTAGTTTTGCTGACCTGCTTTTGCGGCATGCGTAAAGCAAACGCTTTGCACTGTGCCCGGCGGCATTCGGACGATAAACACAGGCATTTTTTGATAGAAATCTGCATTGTCCAAAGAAAAATCTGGCAATTTCAGCTCATCTTTCAATCTGGCGCAGGCTGGCATATTGGACCATGGTTTCTTCTGTTTTCTGTCCATCCATCGATCCATGCATGGATGGATCGTTTGCTAAATAGAGTGTCCCGGCTTGAGGGCTGTGGTGTGGTATGGCTGCATACTGTGAAAACCTGCGCACTTTGCTTCCATGTAATTTCTTGGCTTTCTCTTCGGGTAATGGAGTATAAAGTAAAGAATAGTAAAGTAAGCGGAATGAATGAGCTTGAGGACCAGCAAGCCAAACCCACGTTGGTTCTCGCCGTTTGTTTTTCCCCGAATGGCTGTCCAACCTGGCGCTAACGGTTAATAGCCTTCAGTGAGTTTTAAAGATAGGCCAGGTTAGACCATACTTGCTCTTCAATTCCGGCAACCTCCTTGATGAGATAAACCTGAGGATAATTGATATCCTCTCCAAGGACTCTTCAAAGCCATTTGTAGAGATTGCAAAGGAGCTTCAGATCTCTGATGCCACCGTTCACATGCGCGTCAGGCGATTGATCGCGGCTGGTCTCATTCGCAAGTTCACAATCTCTACAGACAGCATTCTGCTAGGCTACGACCATCTGGCTTTTATGGGCATAAACGTACATCCTGGCGCCGCAGACAGAGCAGTCGCGGGTCTTGCAGAGATTGACGAGATTCTGGAGATACATGAAATGCATGGCAGGTTTGACCTGCTGGTGAAAATTCGCGCCCGCAGTCTGGATGAAATGAGAGATATTGTTGTCAACAAGATCCGCATCCTGCAGGAGATAGTAGGTGCAGAACTTATGACTGTTCTCAAGACAACCAAGGAGGAGCAGACAGTCTCGCTCAAAAAAATGATTGCAGCGGCAGACAACACAGATGTTGCACTTTACTGAATTGAAAAGTGAGGGAATGACTTCCTGATTGGATTTTAGGTTCTCCATTTTTATTTTATTTTATTTTAATTTATTTGATTTGATTTATTCCTCTTTCTTGTTTGCCTATCATGCCGATTCACAGCAAGCTGTCCTGCATGTACATGGGCACCTGCGGTACTAGATTAAAGATTAAAAAAAGATATTATTGCTTTTGTTTTTCTTTTTTTGAAGACTGCCACCAGTCAAGGTAATCGTCCTGACGCTTTTTCTTCTTGTCCTCAATAGCCCTTTCAGCCTTGTCACGAAGCTCGTCTATTTTTTCCCTTGATGCAAACAGGCCGCAGCTTTTGCATATAAAGTTCTTGCTGGCAGGGTCAAGCTTTAATTCACCGCCGCATTCGGGGCAGAAACTTACCAATTGTACTGATTCCTTTGATCGCAAATAAAAGGGTTTCAAATCAAGAAAGGAAGATGATACAAGGTGTACGATTTGTCCAGAAGTCTTATAACATCAGGATGTCCTATTGCATAGGCAGCAGAGCAGAGGAGAGCAGTGCAGCGCAGCCATGGGTCAAGATATCCCGTCTGATGTTCTTTCAATTATGGATCCGGATGAGAGAGTAGCCCTTTACCTCAAGCAAAAGAAATACCATCCTGCCATAAACATCGAGTCGGTTGCGATAACAAACAAGCGCATCATATTCAGAAAGCCCTCCGCGCTGACGCTCAAGAAAAGTTATACCGACTATAGCTTTGCAGACATACTCAATGTTACTATGGACAAAGGACCTCTGCGATCAACTCTAAAGCTTACCCCGAGGGCAGGAGGAGACGACCTGCTGATTGAGGATATTCCAAATGACGAAGCGCAACAGGCATTTAGGATGATAAGAGAGGGTATCGATCAGGCAAGAACAAGATTCAACGTGTAGTGAAACATAGCATGACGCAAAGCGGTGGCGTCAAATGGGCAAGCGATTGACAGAGAGCAGGATGGATAGTCAAGTAGGTAGGCAGGTAGATAGGTAGGTGCATGGACTTTGGTCGTCATCCCGCAGCCAATCTGCGGTCGGTTCGCCCATCAGATGCCATGCACCCACGACAGGTTTGCCGTTTTGAAATTAAACTGTTTGGAATCAAGTCAAGCCTAGGTTTGCTGCAGGTCCCCTCTTGGTTGACTGGCTAGAACGATAATTCTTGCCTTATCAGCCTCGACTACCAGCCGAGTGCCTGGCCCTATATCCGGTACAAGCTCTTGCTCGTCAATATCAACTGTTGGAATATTGGCTATAGCACAGCCTGATGCTGTTGTAATGTCTGTCTTGAAGCAGACAATTGCAGATGGAGCAACGTTATTTTTTGCAAGCGAGTATATTGCATAGGCTCCGACGCTGCTCCCAATTGCGTAGGGAAATACAAGTACAGATCCCTTGATTGACTTGCCAAACAGTGGATGCTTTGGGTCGACAACTTTTCCCGTTTTCCTGTCAAGCATAGAAAGGAAGTTTATCGGCTTGGAAGATAGCAATGCATTGCCTTCTCCCTTTCCGCCCACTATTTTTCTGCAGGTTTTTATTATCATGCCCTGTTGGTGTTTATTTTTCATTTTCATTTCATTTGTTTCTCTTTATTTTTCCTTGGCTTTTCTTTTCTTTAATTGCATTGTGCCGACTTCAAATTCTTCTCATCTATCTTTGACCGATATCTGCTCTCTGGCTTGCTGGCTGCATTTCTTCCTTCATGGCTACCTAGCACAAGTGTCCACTATAGTCTTCATGTCCTTCAGTGCCACCTTGACCTTGTTAGAATTATTCATATAATAAGCGCCTTTGACGCTGTTTGTAATGACTGCGTCGAATTTTTCCTTTGTAATTAGTGGCGTAAGACACATGCAGCAATCCCGCATAAACTCTCCGCCGGCTCCTTCTATCCTGTCAACAAGACCTGCCTTTGACGCCTGGGCGTGTATCGCTCTCGAGCAAAAGATTATGCAGCGCTTGGTGAATTTTCTGCCTTTGACTGCAGATGCAAGTGAGGAAAGCTCTGCCATTCCAAGTTGGGGGCTCCCAAATGCGACAATATCCCCGTCCTCGGCAGTGTTCAGCTCATCCATGACGCTGGCAGCTTCTCTTTTGCCAAATGCTATCCTGTCCTTTACCTTTACTTTCTTGTCGTCTTTGGCTGTGAACATGCCGCAGGAGCCGGATGTCCCGATTCCTGCTGAAATGGCCTTTGCCGCAGGAGTTGGCAGATCCTCAGAGATCCCGTGAATAGCGGCACAACTTTCGTTGACTGCCTTGCCGGTAAAATACCCGAGTATTCCATAATCCAGTTCTGTCCTTGGTTCAAGTCCCGGCTCGAGTTCTATTGCAACTTGTGGCTGCCTGAATTTGCCTATCCTCAGGTCAGAGAGCGGCGCCTTGCCGGTTACAGCACTGGCAAGAGCAGAAAGGGCACTTTCCTTATTTGTAGCCAGTCCCAGGATGGAATTGGCAAAAACCGCCGCATTGCTCTCTGCAAAGCTTACAGCAGAGCCCCTGCGAGGAATATCAAATACCTCATAGGGTGTGCACGTAAAAGATGGCGTGACTCCCATCCTCCGGTACGAGCTTGCAATGCTTGTCTGCTTCTCGATAAACTGCTGTGGCAGGTCCCCTGGGTTGTCCCTGTCAAAACCCATCGGGTTGACTGTGGTTCTGATTGCCACCTTTGCACCTTCGCTGAAATTTTCAAGAAACTCTACGCCGGCATCACCTATCGTATTGTAATTTACGCCAGAGACATGAGCCCATTCTACCGGCACCAACCTGTCTGCGCCAGTGGCATTGCCAATTGCGAGAAGTATCCGGTATGCCGAAGCAATGGCATCGCCTTTTTTGCCATCCAGTGCCTCCTGCTCTTCTTTTGTCAGCTCCAAACTGGACATTGAATTCCAGAGCCGGCAATAATATGATATGGATCGCATGATTTTGGTAGTTGGTGGCTCTGGCTGTGGCTGTGCCGCTTGCAGACACTCTTCTTCCGAGTATGACAGATATACTGCAGTTAACTTTTTATCCAAAATTATTATGAAATTACCTGCTAGCCAATAAAAGTCCGCCTAGTGGTTAGCAGGGTTAGAAATTCCCTCCATAGTCTAGGCGGACACTACCACTTGTTCATGATAAGCAAAATTTAAAAACTAAAACTGGAAAATTCTTACGTAATGCCATTGACTGATACTGGCTGGTCTCACCGTGGCTGGCTGGACATCATAAACGAAATTCTCATCATTTGTCAAGATGGAGAATTAAAGTATAAAGTTATGTATAAAACCAAATTGAACAGCCGCGAAATTAATACCTACATGGAGTTTTTGGCAGCTACAGGAATGCTGGAAACATCTAGAAAGTCCCCGGTTTCAAAGAGGCTTATCTACAAGACAAGTCCCAAAGGCAAGGAATTTGTAACACGATACAAAGAGTTGATTGATTTATTCAAAATCCAGCAAATTATAACGGAATAGGCTCCTTCCAAAGTTCCCCGGAGACTTGTGAAAATTTTTGAGCTAGAACACAGTATAGGTTCGTAGAATTGGTTATATGATTTTACAAGCAATAAATGCTTGCCGGCCTAGAATATGACGAGTAACTGGCACATATTTTAATAGGCAATCTAAAAACCATCAGGCATAGCCTTCAGACTAATATTCTCCCCTGTTCCTACCTTCCCTGTAATTTCAGCAATTGTACCGGATAGATATCATAATAAAAAAGATGGAAGAGACCCTCTACCGCGAAAAGCCTCCCAGGCTGACTGCGCTCAGAGGGCTCCAGCAGGAAGAGCAGAATGACCCCTTCAAGATTCTGATCGGCACCATACTTTCAGCGAGGACAAGGGATGAAAATACCACAAAGGCGGTGAACAAGCTCTTTGCGAGGTTCAAGACACCCCAGGAGCTGGCAGATGCAGACATCAACGAGATCAAGGACCTGATACACAGCATCGGATTTTACAATGTAAAGGCAGAGCGCATAAAGCAAGTATCGCGGATAATAGTGGACAGGTTCGGGGGAACTGTGCCAAGCGATATCGACAGGTTGCTTGAGCTTCCCGGGGTTGGCAGAAAGACTGCAAACTGCGTATTGGTCTATGCATTCAACAAGCCGGCAATTCCCGTAGATGTACATGTCCACAGGATTTCAAACAGGCTGGGGCTTGTGAAGACAAAAACCCCGGAGCAGACAGAGATAGAGCTGGCCAAGATGTTTGACCGAAAGCACTGGCTAAAGATAAATGATACTTTTGTCATGTACGGCCAGAATATCTGCCTGCCGGTAAGGCCGAATTGCAGTCCATGCGACCTCAAAAAGATATGCCAGTATTACAAGAATGCAGTCTCAAAGTAGACTCGATCTTTTGTGACCTTATTTCGCTACTCTATGAGCAATTCCGGATCGGCAAGATTTGACTTGCCTTGTCCTGATTTGACCTGATTTACTTTACGATCTAAATTCATATTAGCGCCAATGCTTCTGGAATTATGATTATTATTGCTATTCCTCCTTCTTTTTTCATTACCATAATTATGTTTTCTATTATCCTCATTTCTATCAAGCTGTTGATATTGGATAGAAATTTTCTTCGCCTTACAAGGATCAAAGCCTGCTTGGCTATCGTTTCGATACTGTTCTAATGGCACCGTTTCGATATCGTAATAGTATTCTGGCAATCATCGAAATTATCAAGGTCTATGAAATAACATGCAAAGTTCTTTACTTATTCTGGCTTCTGGGTTACTTTCCCACAAACTTGACTTTATCCACAAAGCCCTAAAATGCACAATCCTTATGGCCCGTAGATCAGATCCATTACTACAGATAGGAGCCTGCACATTGACTCTATACAGCTTTAACATCAAAATTACATATGATGACAGTCGGTATACTGTCCAGTGCAAAGAATTGCCTGGTGCCATCAGCCAAGGAAAATCAATAGATGAGGCAATGAGAAATATCAAAGAAGCAATTGAAGGCTATATCGAGGCGTTCCCGGAGGAATTTGCAAAGGTCCGCAGCAAAACTGAAGTTAAAAACAAGGTACTGGAGCAAAAAACAATAGTTGAAATATCAGCCTAACAAACTTCCGATTCTTTCATAGAAGCAAGTTACAAAAATATTGGACAGGTTAGGCTATCAGTACAAGCATGGCAAGGGCAGCCGCATGTTCTTTTCAGACGGTATTCACAAAATTTCTGATCCTAGGCACGATGAAATTGCTCCAGGAACGTTGCTTTCAATAATAGAGCAGCCGGGTCTAAAGAAGCAAGAGTTTCTGAAATAACTAAAGGAAATATACCATCAGGAACTTTGGTCAGCCGAGTCTGAACTTCTGGAAACATCGACACTTGGCTGCATTCTATAGTCTAATTCCATCTTCTTTGCCATCATGTGCAGGCCCAGTTAATTTGGCGTTCCATTCGTCAATTGACTTGGTATCCTGCTTGGGCTGGAACGGCCGTTCCAAGTGTTCCTGATATAATGGCTGCCAGCATGTTTACTTGGTGCAGTGGCATTGTCACCATTAAAGACCGCCTTTTTCGGGGCGACTTGTAGAAAAGCCGTTATCGCCGGCATACTATCAGCACTTCTTGTTCTTCCTCTCTATAGTTACAACTCGGCAAACGCCGAATCTTTTATCGTTACCACCACAAAGGCAGTCTATACTATAGACGAGAAGGCCATAGTATTGGGTGTAGTCCCGATCACTGCTGCTGAAGGTTATAACGTGATAATCAATGTCACTGATCCGTCGGGGAACCTGTGTTCATCTCAGAGCATAGCAACGGCACGTGACGAATCGTTCTTCTCTCAGCCGATATCACTTGAGCAATGTGGCCAGGTCGGTAACTATACTGTCACGGCAAATTATGCAAACCTCACTACCAGCTCGTCCTTTGTGGTATCCGGCGGAACTAGCGCAGCAGACCAGCTTGAGCTTGCCGCCATAAAAGAGATCATACTCAACACCCAGAGGGCCATAAACTCAAGAGTCCAAGAAATCTTTGCCGCAAACCAGAGCATAGATACAGGGGTTGCCGAGCTTTACAGCAACGGCACGTCAGAGATATCCTTGGCTATGCAATCTGCACAGCTTGGCAACATAGATCAGGCAAGGTCTCACGAAATAGCGGCAGTAAAGTATTTCAGGCTGGTTCTGAAGGTTCTTGCTTCAGACATCGTCAAGCCTGAAGCAACTACCCAGCAAGAGCCGGCTCAGGATCAAAACCAGAGCCAATACCAGAACCAGAATGACAGTAATAGCAATAATAATAGCAATAGCAGCCAACCTCAGGTTCAGGCCCAAGTCCAGGCTCAGAACCAGAGCCAGGCAGCATCGCAGGACAACAGTAACAACAGCAATGCCACCCAGGCTGCGCTGAATGATAGACTGACAAGCATGATCCAGTTTTACAACAGGCTTGTCGAGCTGGCCAAGAAAAATAACTTGGAGATAAACGCTAATGATTCTGCAGCAATAGAGTCCCTGTTCAACGATACACAGTACAGGATATCTGGCGGAGACTTTACCGGCGCTGAAAACAACATGTCCCAGCTTGCCCAGCTGATAGAGAAGGTAAGGTCTGACCTGGTAAAGGCTGCAGAGAGCCAAAAAATGGCATCATCTCTGAATAGCTCAGGCAGTACCGACGACTCGTACGGCAAGAGGCTGCAGGCAATTGCCGACAAGCTCCAAGCAATTTCTCAGGATCTTTTGGCGAGGAGCAATGGTAACTCTGACGCTGTTGCGAAAATACAGCAGGCCAGCAACCTCATAGACAGTGCAAGATCTGATATCAGCAATAATGACTATTCGTCTGCAAGGCAGGCCCTCATGAACGCAATGGTGCTTCTCTCTGAAGCCAAGAGCATGATAGATAATAATAATGGCAACAACGGTGCAAATAGTAACGGTAGCGGCGGAAACGACAGCAATGCCCAGAACAGCGGCCAAAGTCAAAGCCAAACCCAAAACCAAGGCCAAGGTGGCACGGACAACAGCAGCAATAGCAACAACGGTAGCAATGGAGGAGAAAACAATAATGACAAAGGGAGCAATAATGAAAAGAGCAGGCACCACGGCAGGAATTAGCAACAACTAAAGACAAGCCATTCAGACAGATTTTCTTTCAACTTATCATTTTGATCGATTTTTCCGGAGGATAATTGTGTCTAATGCGCATAGAGAATGCTTCCAGTCCATACAAGGGCCCAAAAGTACTGGTGAAACTTTGCTTATAATTGTGTGGAACGGCCGTTCCACCGCAAGAATTCCACCCTTCTCCTAAATAAAGACTGCAATTAACTAGGATTAGAAATACGATGTCAGAACGGAAGAACAACAGAGGCAAAATAGAAATAATGTCGGACATACTCAACCTGTCCACGTCTGGGATAAAAAAGACGCATATCATGTACAGAGCAAATCTAAGCTACGAACAGATACTGTTCTATCTGAACGAGCTATTGGCCAAAGGGCTCATTCGTCAGGATGTGACTGACGGGTCGCTTATTTACAGGACAACAGAAAAGGGCAGGGAATTTCTTGGATGCTATCTGCACATGGCCAGGCTGCTCAGTGAAGCCGAAGGCGAATACGAAGTCGAAGAAAGCGACACAACAGCTCCGCTGATAAGCGCCTAGCTTTTTTTATTTAATTTCTTTTCTTTTCTCCTGTTCTCTTGTTTTATTGTCATGCTGTCTATTTTGTTTTGGCTTGCTCTAGCAAAAAAGTCGTTTACCTTTGCATATACCCATTATCTGCCTGTCTACCTGCTCCAGTCTTGCAAGATACCTACTTTGCAGATGGTAGAGTTACCATGGCACAGACATATGCGAAAGCACATTGGTGTTGATGGAAAATCCAAGAAAAGCCAGAAATAGTGTGGCAATGTTGCCGACAAGGATCATTGCCACAAAACCGCCAAGAAGGTATACCATGAACGGAATCCCTGGCGTTACCCATACTCCGCTGCCCGATTCGAACTCTTTATTCTCTACGTCTCCAGACATGAATTCAAATCCCTTCTGGCCCCCTGTCTTTTTCTTTTCGATTGCAAAAGCATACTTTGATGTTTTCTCGGATTTGTACCCCGCTGCAATGGCAAGAACCTTTCGTGCAGTCGGTTCATTATCAAAACCTTCAAATAGCCGATTTGAATGCGTGTGGAAATACCAAAGGTTTCTGGCAATGTTGTATGCTATCTGCGCTACAGAGAGAATTGCTGCATTTGCAAGTACCGTTAGCGGCGCAAATTGCATTGATAGCGCATTCTGACCTGTTACAGTTATTGTATGCAAGCCATTAGTAGTCGGCAGTATGACGGCAAGTGCTATTATTCCAAGCATGTCTGCGCCGCCAAAGAAACCGCATCGGTATATTCCAAATGAAACAGCCGATGCAATTGATATTGACAGCACATCCAGAACTGCTGTGCCATAGTCTGGCAGATCAATTACGTAGATAATTATTGCCGCAGAGCCGAAGGCGATCCACACAAGGTCACTTATCGATCTTGAGCGGAGGTCGAAAAATGAGGCAGTCGAGAGCATTGCCCCTGCCATAATGACCCTGACAAGCTCCAAGTCTATCAATTCTTGTTTTCTGCCTCTTTCCCTTTAGGTTACCTTTTATATCATGGATTTGTGGCAGGTGGAGGATTAGCACTAGTATGTAATTTCTCACACTAACAAATCATTATACTTCAAAGATACTCTCTCCAAGACATTGACAAAGGAAAAAACTCTGGTCAGCGTACTAAAGGCTATTTCGGACAAGGAATCCCTTGATCTACTCAGCTTGGTGGCGTCTGAGGGAGGAACCAGTGTTGATTTGAGAGGAAAAATAAACCTGACAAGAAAGCAGTATTACTCTAGGCTTTACCGGCTCTCGCAATCCGGAATTATATGCCGCGTAGGTGACAGGTACTCGCTTACAGCATTTGGCAGAATAGTATACAACTCCAAGATAATAATAGACAATGCAATCGAAAACTATTGGAAGATAAAGGCGATCGATTCGCTAGAGGTCTCCCATGAACTTCCCAAGAACGAACAGGACAAGCTTGTCGAAATGCTGATCCACGACCAAGAAGTCAAAAAGCTTCTTGCCGTGCCAAGCTAGCATTTTTAGTTTGTGGATTGCGGTCCTGTCCGGCCCTTTTTCTTGCTCTCAAGCGTTTTTGCTTTATATACTAAATATATGTGGGTGCTGTCAGTAGGCCACGTAACTGGCCAAATCTTAAATAGCTCTCCGTGTCTTTACAGGTAGAGATCAGCCAGCTTTGAGCTTATCAGCAGACCGCAAGAAAAGGATGCTCATAGTAGACGACGAGCCTGACATAACCTCTGCTCTGAGCGCGACTCTTGAGGACACATTTGAGGTTCATGCCTTCAACGACCCGTTAAAAGTTGTTGCCAGCTTCAAGCCGGGTCTATACGATATAGCACTTGTCGATTACAAAATGCCTCAGTTAAGCGGCCTGGAAATGCTCAAGATAATCAGCAAGATAGATGCAAAGGTCAAGGTTGTAATAATGACTGCGTTTGACGCGGGTTTCTTGACCAAAGAACACAGAGACCAACCTGGCAACATAGAAACACTACTGGCCAAAGGGTGTATAATCCGAAAGCCCTTCAGCAAAGGCGACCTTTTAGCAAAGCTAGACATTGCTTTGAAGAGCGAACACACAGTTGCAGCGTATCGCTGATTTCAATAGTCAGCAAGATTATCCTATCGCATCCTGTTGCCTTTTGTTTGGATCATTCCATTTCAAAAGAATCAGGCCTTCACTGGCCTGCTGTCGAAGGTTTGGAATCAATGAAAAAGCTCGCCACCCCAATGAGATCCCAGATAACTGCAATGGCAGAATTGAGTTGGCTAATCCAACGTATTTTGACCTTATTTCTACGCAACAGAACATTGCCTAGCCAGAACAAGTATAATCTGGTTTGATTATTAGTGATTCTCCTTCAGACCTAGACTTTCATTTAGGCCTATAACATAATTCTTGCCAGTCGAGCCGGCAGTCGTGTTGGCGCCATTTACTTGGACATTCTGGCTTTCTGTATTGCTGGGTCTAGCGTAAGACATGGCTGCTACAATGCCCGCTACAGCTACTGCAATAGCGATGCCTGCAATTATGGCTATTCTTGACCCCTTGTTCATATACATTATTAAAATATTGCGCTTATTTAAGGATATCCTAGGAATTTTTTACCAAAAACAAGAACAATTATTATACATTTGATAAAACGGTCAGATTATCAAAAAGTAAAAAGGGATTACCCTTCTATGTCAGGGTAATTGTCCACGTAATGGTCAGTGTATCTCCAGAGTTCAGGTTCACTGATGAGAAGGTTGTTTCAGCCAGCATTGTTCCAGAGCTGGATGCTGTAAAGAGACCTGCCTTTTGTACTGCTGTAAAGGTTCCAGATGCTGTGAATGTCTTGGAGACGGTAAATGTGTTTGTTCCTGCAGTGTGAGCATATGTCCCTTGTGCTCTTGCTAGACCATTGGTTGTAATCTCGCTTGCCAGTGTTGTATCAGTAGCTGCTGGGGCTGTGCTATCTGTTGTCAGTGCGATATAGTTTGCACCATTGGATCCTGGAGTTGTCGAGCCGATCTGTGCGGAGATAAAGTCCTTGCCTCCGTTTGTGATCAGGTTATGGTCTTCAGAATGGTAGATCTCTTGTCCTCCTCTCAATACAGATACAACCACATATCCGTGTGGCCCTGTCTGCTCTGAGAAGCTTCTGTTAGCGATGGAATTGCCTGGCAGCGTGAAGGCTAGCGCCAAAATCATTGCTGCCGGAGCTCCTGCCATCAGGAGATTTCTCCTGCTTAGTTGCGTATGCATAGCCATGGTATGAATACAGTGTTATTTAAATCTATGTTTAAATTTATACTAGCTATAGAACAATCTACTAGTAGATAGAGAAGCGGTTCAAACCACCTTGAATGTCCTCTCAACAACCTGTTTTGTACCTGTAATTTCATCTGTGAATTCTATGTGGAGCAGATAGTCACCTGGCTTGCCCAGAACTACGCTGCCATGATAGCTAAAGCTTCTAGTATAGTTGTACTGGCCATATACGATAGGAATGTACCTGCAGTCGTCTGCCTTGCGGAAGAATGCGACCTGATTGTTAGACTGCTGGTCGGTGATAGTAGATTTCAGGATGACGCAGTTAGAGCCATAGCCTTTGGCCGTGACAGAAAAATTCATCGAACCATTCACAGGATAACTATCTGCAATGCCGTCAACATTCAGCGTGGTCGGCGTAAAAACAGGGACAAATATCAGCTGTGCCTCGGCCAGGATAATATAGATTCCAAATGCAGCAAACGAGCCACCTATAACCACTGCAGCGATAAAGACTCTTTTTGAAATTGCCAAGCTTGGTTATCCTCTTTTTTCAGCCTGTTGCACGCTTGCCTGCGTAGTTAAGATTGGTCAGGAGTATCTATTTGTTGCCGCCTGATGATTCTCATCCTTATTCTTGTTTATTAATGCGAGTTGCCTTGGTTGATCGGTAGATCAAAAGGCCGGCAAGTATTCCGGAGCCTATTGCTACGGCCGAGATGCCCAGCGCAGTCAAATCCAGCTGCAATGTATCGAATACCATAAAAGAGTCGACCGGTTTAGCTGGAGAGTAGTTTGTCAATACATAATCAGGGGTGTTCATTTTTCCCTCAGGATTTATGCCAAGAAATAGCGAGTGTTCCCCACCTTCAAGCATCTTGAGCGGGCCCAGATGAACCACCGTAGTCTCCTCTGGAAAAAGTCGAGGTATTGCAAATACTGCAGAGTCGTTGGTCCTTCCTCCTGCTGAGACAAAATGGGTCCACAAAAGCTGGTTTTCGAGCGGCGCATTTCCTGTATTTTTTATTGTAATGTCATATCTGACATAATGGTGAACAAGCGGCACTGGAAACATAGTCAGAGATCCATCATAGGTCTTTGAGAATGTCAGGATGGCTGTTCTGTTTTGCGTCATTTGATTCAGAGTAGAGCTTGCCTCGGCTGAACGAGCGGAGAGCGCGTAGAATGCACTTGCAAGAAATGCTGCAAATAAAAATAATAGGCCAACGCATGCAGAAACTTTATAGCTTGATCTGCCCTGTAATGCCATCTAATCACACATCTTCTTTTTCTCTCATTTTCTTTTTCGCTCACGCACCAATAGCTAACCCGATCAATCTACTTGTTCCATCCTATCCCAACCTCTCAGGCTCACTCACTCTTGCCCTTCCTTCTGCCTTTTGACTTTATGCTGTAAATTACCACTCCAGTAGCGGTTGACACTATTGCTGCGACTGCTCCTACCACAAATATCAGGTATGCTGACAGGAAGGGAACTGTGATGTCTAAATTCGTCGTGCTGATCGCACCACTTGCAGTGCGGGCATCTACAAGGAGCTTGTAATCTCCAGGAGCCGCAAACGGAATGCTGACCTTGCTGTGGAGTATCTGGCCTGCCTTCACATACACATTCTGCGAGCCTTCATACACCCTGTTTCCAGACTGGTCTGCATACCAGTAGCTTATCGTCAGGTTTTCGTCTGTTTTTCCCGTATTGGATATGTCAAAGCTGACGGCGGCAATGCTGCCCGGCACAAACATCGATGTCACAGAGTTGAGGTTTGAATCAACCGAGCCTACCGACATGTCTACAAAGACACTGTTGATGACAAGCGTCTTCCTTGCAGTGCTGCCAGCATCAAGCGATATTGCCTCTTGCAGGTCTTCGATAACATTTGTATTTGAAATTCCAGATGGTGCCGGCACTTCAAGGTAGGCTGCGCTGGAAGCTATCGAGAATATATCAGAGAGAGATACTTGCTTGCTCTGGCCGGGCAGTCCACTGGCTGATGAAGGGATAGAATCGCTGGTGGCAAAGTAGTCCAATAACTGTACTACAAATGTGTTGAAGGGCAGTGTAGCATGGCCTCCCTGTGGAATTGCAATCGGTACTCCCGTAATAGAATACACTGAGAAGTGCGGCAGAGTGGCCACATATGTATACTGGCCGTTCACAGCTGAAGTTGGCGCCTGTATATCATTACTATCCAGAATTTGCCACTGGCCTGTATTCTCATCAAGCAGATTAATGCTCAGCACAGGCACTCCGTTTGCATCCCTCTTCAGGTTATGCGAGGTTGCCCAGCTATCGGCTACCGCAAATGTAGCCGTCGGAAGCTTTGAATAGAATGCTGAACTTGAGGGGTCCACTCCTCCTGTAAAGTTGCCTGTAAACTGTACTTTTATCATCGTGACAAGAACGCCACCCACAGGAGAGGCATTGCCAGGCAAGTCATTGAGTATAGAGACAGACAGTGCAAAGTTTGTCGAGTCAACCCTTGGAGTCTGGGATAGAGTCAGCTGCTCAATACTTCCTCCGGTTATATCTGCAGTGCTGGCAGGTATAATGACAGGGGTTCCGGCAGGGATGCTGGCGACCACTGGAGTTACAAGCGCCCAGCTTGATGGAGTCTGGCTGGTCGGTATCTGCGCTATCCGGAAGGTCGGGAGTACCATCGTCATGTTTTGATTCCACTCTGTTGTCGTGTCATAAGACGGCATTCCTATCTGGCCAAGCAGGTTCTGCAGACCTGTGTTAGCATTGTATGCTCCTTGCAACTGCGTAGACTGCAGTGGAGCAATAATGGCCGGTGCTGTCGCAGACGACTGGTTGGTAGATTCTATCATTTCTACCCTTGGCATCTGCGTCACAGTTGCAAATGCAGCGTCAGCAGGTCTTGCAGGTGGAACTACTCCGATGATGACCATGAGGTTATCGCTTACTGATACAGAGTCGGAAGGCTGGCGTGAACCGTCAAACCCTGCTGACAGGTGGCTGTCTGCAGCTACAGAATCAGATACTGTTGCCCTGCCAAGTCCTGAGAATGACAGCGAGTCATGCATAACAAAGTTCTCTCCAAATGGCTGGCTCGTGTAAGCCTGCTGCGGGTTTGTAAACGACGGTGCAAGATCAAGGCCTTCTGATAGGTCGAGGTGCATTCCCAGCTCGATATCGGTCAGGCCACCATCTATTGTAGCAAGCGAGTCAGACAGGGTCACGATTCTTTCTTTGCCGCTACCAGCCGAATCAGCTAGAGTAGTGCTGTCTGAGATTGACCTAGTGTAACCTGCCCCTGCCTGCACTGTATCTGCAGCAGCCACAGCATCGGACAGCTGTCCCTTGCCTGTTGCAGATGCAGATAGGCTATCTGCAAGGCCAATTGACTCCGAGATAGATTCTGGATGGCTAGTTGTTCCTCCGCGGCTTGCCGAATCTGAAGCAATCAGAGAATCGGCCAGAGCCCTTGTGCTAGAGAGGCTGTACGACAGCGAGTCGGCTGTATTAAGTGCATCAGACATAGAAGAGGCCATTACATGTCCTGCAATGATTGTGATGGAATCCGATACTGCAAAGCTATCTGACGGCCCAGCTGCGATTCCATTTGCAACAGAGACAGAGGTGCCGGCTGTTACTGAATCGGATATGGATAGAGACCGGCCTGTGCTGGCAGATATAGAGTCAGATACTGACAGAGCATCAGATACGTGACCGCCTGGTCCGGTGAAGATTGTGGCGCTATCTGATACATTAAATGAATCAGCTAGCAATGACACGATGCCGAGAGAAATAGAATCGCCAGTATGCAGAGAGTCTGAAGGCTGGTTGGTAGAACCGACAGCCAGTGCTATAGATACAGTATCAGAGATAGCCACAGTATCAGATTCCGAAGAAGTGATGTTAGTTGAAGAAGTAGCAGCATCAGATGCTGACAATGAATCTACCAATGCCCTCGACCCAGTTATGTATGGAGAGACGGTATCTGTAACACCAACTGGATCTGATATCGCTACAGTGGTGCTGTTAGACGTGATATTCTTAGCAACAGCAGATACAGAGTCAGATAGCATGAGTGAGTCAGGTATCACTCTGCCTGCTGTAACAGACCTCGATACAGAATCAGCTGTGCCAAAGGTGCCAGATAACGAAGAGCTTGTCGTATAGCCGGTAGATGCAGAGTCGACACTGCTGACACTGTCTGACACTAGCCGGGTTAGGTTGCGTACTGTAGCTGGCGAGTCAGAGGTTGTAAGGCTATCAGATATTGAGGCTGTCTTGGCTGACTGACTTGAGGTATTGCTATCTGCCATGGTAACAGAGTCTGATAGAAGCTCTGTATTGCTGTGGGCTGCAGCTGCTGAATCTGAGGTAGTAAGGCTATCAGACAGCTGTACAGTAGTGTTTGTTGATGAGGTGACTTCAGTGTTCAGAGAGTCTGATGCAGAGACAGAATCTGACAGCGGCACTGGCTGCAATAACGAGTGAGTTGTGCTTGCTGCATCGCCGGTCGCCACAGCATC
>JAJPHM010000007.1 GCA_021325295.1 Nitrososphaeraceae archaeon | reverse complement strand
TGCAGGAATGCCATACTGCACGCCATTCTCGCATGTTACTTCAACAAAGCAATAGTCTATGCCGTTTGATAGCTGGCCTGACGAGGGGGAGATTAGCTTGGTGATCTTGGCCTCCTTCTCATTCTCATCTTTTGCCTTTCTGTATACAATCTCCTTCAATGCCTCTGTTGCACTTGAATACTTGGTCACTTGCTATCCGCCCTCGTCCTGCCTAACCTGCTATCCTCCAGTTCCTGCTGGATTACTTTCAAATCGCAAATGGATTTTCTTGTTGCCATACGTCAGCGGTTTTCGCTCTATAATTATTTAAGAAATGCTCAGCGGTGGACAAGTATCAGCCGATAAGTGTTGCGCCGTACACGTTGATCAATCCATTCATTTATTCTGCTAGACGATTCTGGAATCAAGTTAATACTATCAACTCATCGCGTGTAATTACTACTTATTCTCTATATCTACGCTTTATTGGCGATAGAAGCACTGCAGATAAAGATTCTTGCGAAATCCAGAAAGATAGGATGTTAGAGCTGCAATACTGGGCTGACGAAGTGAAAATGGTCATCACTGAAAGGAAGCCCGAGTGAATAGGATAATCGCTGCAGCAAACAACCATTTCACCAGCTCCGGTCTATCAATTACCAACACCTGCAAGCTATTGGGGCTCTCAAAGATAGCACTTCAACCAGAAAATCAACAGAAAAGACTGACAGATTTTACGTAAATATGCTAGTTGATGCATTTAAGAGCTATTTTAATGGTTAAAGCATGAGATTACATATATAATTCATTTTCAGGATGAAATTGATGCTCTCCAAGACAATAGACAAGAAAACGTCTATTATGACATTTGCTTTGTATTCAATGCTCATTGGAGATATCGTCATCTGTACCTTTTTTGATATCGTAGGTAGAATTCTTAATTCACAAGCCGGGTTGGCGTTATTTATAACAATGAGTGGAATTTCGTTTTTCACTGGCATCTATATTTTAAGAGAATATTTGAAAAAATTACAGATTGGTACGACTGATTCACCATTTCTAACTGGCCTGGCAAAATCCACTCCACTCATTCTCTATGCAAACTTGGGTATCATGGTGGCTATAATTCTCCAGATGGCACTCGTTTCAGGCTATAGTTCATATTTTCTAATTGCAATTACAGTAACAAGTGGTACAACTGGGTGCCTGCTTTTTGGCTTCCGTTTTTACAAATTCCTTACTTGGTACAAATCAAGCAAAGGCAATATCATGATCTTAGCCTTTGCCATAGCAACTCTATTCTACATTGTTGCAATGGCAAGCACCATCATTCTCAATACAATGACATTCTCGCATAGACCAATATTGAGCACTGAGAATAAGGCTACCGTCGAGCCAGCAAAATTTTTAACACCAATCGAGAACAGAATTAACCTATATGCGTACGCTATTCCTGTCGTTACCGCTATAGTTCCCCAGATGATTGGAATAGCCTTCTTCTTGCGCTATTTCAAAGATAAAATAGGATCGCTCAAATTCTGGGCAATTATCATTCTGCCTCCTCTTCTTCTTCTGATATCAGACTTTTTGCCACAAATTGCTACATCAGCACAGAATTTTGTGTACCTCAATTCAGAGTTTCTCCTATTCAGAGTAATTGGCACACTTGGCTGGGTGAGTAGTTCGTTTGTGATGGGATATGCATACCTATCAGTTGCAAGGACGATTCAACAGCAGACCATCCATAGCACTGTAATCAATTATCTGATGGTTGCCGCATTTGCAGAAATACTCTTTCCACCTACTCTCAATGATGCAATAGTCTTTGGATTGTATCCTGCCTTTGGAAGCATTGCGTATTGCTTCTTTATTGTATCTGCATTTCTATTTAGTACCGGTATCTACTCTGCAGCTATATCAGTATCCGAAGATGCAAAGTTGCGGCACTCAATTAGGAAATATGCAAAGGAGTCCAAAATACTAGATACTATTGGAAGCGCCCAGCTAGAAGTAGAGATCCAAAATAAAGTGATAAAACTTGTTCACGAGCAACAAGATTCTATGACTAGAGAAACCGGCGTAGAGTCTCGAATGACTGACAATGATATCAGGCAGTATTTGGAGATGGTAGTCGCAGAAGCAAAGAGCAAAGACAGCAGCAACAACAACAAGTCAGTAACATAAATGGTTATGAGCGCATTTTTCTTTATGGTCCAACCAAGGCTGTGCTATCAGTGATGACCACATAATGTACTAGAACAGAAAAGAAAAGAAAAAAGAAGGAAAGGAGAAGGAGCGGGAGGAAAAGACCCCTGTTACTCCAGCCAATCAACTAGTGTGTCTGCAAGTACGGAACCAGGCTGCTGGCTAGAGGGCTACCTAGCCCTGTCACAAAGTCGTATCCTGTTGTGGCAGAGTAGCCGTTGCTTCCGGATGTGATGTCCCTGTAGTTGGCAGCATAAAGTGCGCCTGCGGCAGCGCTGTATATTGTGCTGTCAGATAGCGTTGTCATTATTGTCCTGCCGCTATTCACAATAGCTGCAAGGGCTGCCCACTGGGGAGCCCCTGCGCTTGTGCCTCCGACCAGAAACCATCCTGCCTGTCCCTGATAGCCTGCGCTGTCATAAACAGAAACTCCTGTGTTTGGATTTGCGTCATACGAAACATCCGGCACTCCTCTCATGCCGCCGCTCTGTATTGTAGCACCGTATGGATACCTGTAGCCTGTCTGGTATGATGGTTCAAACTCATAGCTGCTTTTTCCTCCGCCGCTTCCGCTCCAGGCTGTTTCACTCCTGACATTGCCAAGGCTATCTAGGTACAGTGACGTGCCTCCAACTCCTGTCACGTACCGTGAAGCTGCCGGGTACAGTACAGCACTTCCGCCATCCCCGGCTGACGCAAAGAAAGTCACTCCTGCCTTGTTAAAGTGGTAGTCATAGCTTGTCTCGCCAGAGAACTCGGAGGCACCCCAGCTCATGGATACCTGTTTGGCTCCGTGTGACGTTGCATAGTCAACTGCTGCAAGCAGGCTGCTCAGATAGCTGTCACGAGCCTCCACCAGCATTATCTTTGCCTGCGGCGCTACTGCATGCGCCCACTGGACATCCAGCGAGATTTCAAGTGCCCATCCAGAGTTAAAGCTTGGCCTGAATCCTGAGGCATACACCTGCGAGAAGCATCCGTTGGCAACTGTGCATGGCGGAAGGCCAAAGGTGTTGCTGAAAGTGGCAAGGTCAGCTGCAGCATTTGGGTCGTCGTATGCGTCTATGATGGCTATTGTCTGTCCTACACCGCAGGTATTTGCAGTGGCGCAGGGCAGAGTGCTAAAGCCATATGCGTGCTTTATCTGGGCAGGCGAGTAGCCTGCAGGCGATATTGTGGCGTCCGGCTTGAAGTGCACAGGCGGGTGCACATCGGGATCTGATGCTTGCTGGTGCTTTCCAGAACCTTGTCCAGCATCAGAGCCGGGTGCCTGCTCCTGCCCTGCAGCCTCAGCAGCTGGCAATTGCAGAAAAATCTGTGCAATTCCAGTCGAGAGGGCAAGGACAGACAAAAATAAAAAAAGACTGTATTTGTTCTTGCTTTTCATGTGGAAGGCTGAGTGTAACAAGGATATATAAAAATCTTATATGACTAGATTGTATAACATTTTATCAAATAGAGAATAAGAGCAAAAAGCGCGCTACAGTTCAGTTCTTCACTTCACCACGCTAAAATAAAATAGAATGAATTGCCAAGCTAGGATATGGCCGGCGCAGCTGCAGGGGCAAGCATGGGTATAGCTTCCCAGTCGGCTATATTCACTGTAATCATTGTCGCAGTAATTCTTGCTGCAAGATTTGTTCGGGCAATAAAGGGAACCCGAGTGAGCCGGAACCGGCTCATCGCATTTTCAGCAGTGCTTGCTGGCTTTTCTGCATTTATAACAGCAAGCTCGTTTTTTGCTGCCGGCATCCCTGTGTTATATGCAATTCCATATGCCGGAGTCTTTGCAGCCTCTGCAAACGTTGGTCACAGGCTTTCTAAAAATTCACTGTCCTTCTGGAAGGCTGCAGACGGCTCTATCTTTGTAAAGGGAGGCCTGTTTATTATGGCGATTTACTTTGGAGCTTTGATTGCCAGATTGACCATCAATATATTGTTCGGTGGACCTTTCAGCTCTGAATTTGCATTCTCTCCATCATTATCTCCCACTTCAAGTCTGTCTTCAGCCCATGTCGATGGAGCAAGATACTGGGCTTCCGTTGTCACAGACCTGCTTTTGATGCTGGGAGCAGGGTTGTTTACTGGCAGGAACATAATGGTGCTGCGGCGCTATGCCGCAATAAGGAGCGGCAGAGAATCAGTGGAGGCAGCTTAGTAAAGTAAGGCAACCGAACGTGAAAGAAAAAGAAAAGGAAAGAAAAGAAAAGACAAAGACAAATCAAATTGCCAGCCAAGCTGGCTGGCCTGATCATTTACTCTCTTATCTGCCTATCATCACTTGTCTTGGTGGCGGTCTGCAACCCTCACAGCATTCTCCCGATACTGTAATAGAAACATGCTCGGCCTTCTCATGCTCTCCCTTATGCAGCCAGTGTTGAGAGTGCAGGTCTGCCTCTTCGTTTGTTGCACACTCTTCGAGTGCAAAATCCTGTACAAAGCGGTCAAGCATTTCCTTGTTTTTTGACGCAATGACACTGATGGCCTGCTTCATATCTGGATGGTATGACCAGTGCATCATATCTATGCCCTCATCTTTCGCTCTGTCAGGATAGTTGACATCAAGCCAGCCTCCAACGACTAACGCTATAACAGGATGGTTGTTGTTTGCAACCGGTGTATGCACTATTTTTCTATAAACTGTCATCGCTATGCCTTCACCCCTGCCAGTATCATTGCGGGAACGACAGTCAGGATTCTGTTGTTTGTAGAGCCGTTTTGAACAAATGCCCTCAGAACTGTCCCTGCACCAGAATTGGGTACACTAGTCGTGATGGTGGCCTTGAGAACATGATTTGCATATACTTTGACTGTGTTAGCTGCCAGAAAGTTAGCCATCACTCCATACACTGCTGCAGTGTTTGCGATGCCCGTATCTACGTTTGTAAAACTGCTTGAATTGTTTGCAGCATAAGCCTGCCAGTTGCCTGTTCCACTGGCGAACAAGCCGAAACTGTTCTGCTTTGTGTTGCTCAAAAGGGTGTTTGAGCAGATGCAGACCTCCATATAATCAGATGCATTTGTTGTGCCTCTAGCCTCCAGTCCAGCGATGGCAAACCACTGGTTGTTGTTTGGGCTGTTTGTAATGTATGTAGAGCCGTCAAATGTTCCAGAAGGCAGCACAACCTGTGCTGTGCTGCCGGCAGTTGTGCCAGTGGCGACATCTATTCTGTTTTCTGTCGTTGTGTAAGATGCCGTAATACTGCCAGAACCGGAATTGCTCGTTACGTAGAGGCTGGATGTGGCCTGATATAATGCGTTTACGATTACATTTGCCTGCTGTTGTAAAAAGATAGAGAACATGTCCTGCGCTATCGAGCAGGTGTTGTCAAGCGCCTTGTTAGATAGAGTCTGAGTTGAAGTTAAATCGACAACCTGCTCCCATGCTGTGTTCTCGACATTTCTGCGGTACATGACGCCTGCTGTGAAACTTGAGCCTGTTACTGTGCAGTATGCAAGCATCCCGCTATGACAGTCAGAGTATATCTGCTTGGCTGCACTTGAGACATCTCCACTGAATATCTGCAACTGGTCTATCTGGCCAGAGAAATAGTTGGCGCCGTTGTTTGACCCTATATACAGGGTAGATGTATTCTGGTTTGGCGTAATGGCAGATGTTTGCGAGCTGTCCAGAACGCCGTTGATGTATATCTTCCAGACGCTTGTCCCGTCAAAAGTGGCAATAAAGTGATACCACGTATTATTGGAAAGTACAGTAACGCTATCCAGCGTTAATGTTGTTGTGCCGTTGCCGATTGCAAGCTCGAGCTTGCCGTTGGCCAACAAAGCAATAGAATAATTCCGCGCATTGCCAAAAACGCCTTTTGTCAGAACAGCTTGCAGCGTGCCTACAGCAGTTGGGTATATCCATCCTGAAATGGAAAAGGCCGATAGGTGCAGCGAGGAAGCATCATTGACCGTAACGTACTGAGAAGATCCGTTTAGTGAGATAGCCTGCCCGTAGACGCCGTTTATGTAGGTAGGTGACCCGACGCCGGTGCCATTGTTTGAACCTTGTGAGTCGTTGAGGCTGCCGCCAAACGCCCACCTGCTCACTAGGTTGGTGATATAATCTAAAGCGGCGATGTTTGCTCCTACATCCACAACAATAGATTTCCAGTTCATGCGCTGGCGTGTCGGTACGTCAGCATCTACATAGGATTGCCCAAAAGAATTGCCCAACTAGACTGCCTCATCTCCTTCATGCTCTGACTGCCTACTTCCACCTAGACTTGGTCTAATATCCAATATCAAAGCATCCGACCTCAATGATGGGGTTAGTCACGCCAGTCGAGTTGGCAGCATCGAACGGTATCTCCCATTGCCCAGTGTTGGCGGTTCTATTTGTCAACGAATCGCTGCAGCTGCAAAGGTCAGAAGGCGTCTGCTGGTTCTGGTTAGTTGTGGCAGCATCAGATATCTGGCAGATATCCGGATATATGGGGATGTTATAGTCAGGCGAGATGTTCTGCTGACCTGTGTCTCCGGCTTTTCTATTTGTGATATACTGCCTGATCTCGGCCATATAGGCCATGTATGTCGTATCGTTGTAGCTGTTTGTCGGTGAGCTCATCTCTATTCTGTCCACCTGCCTGCCTAGGTTGGAGTAAGGGTCCAAGTCCAGCTTACTGTAGCAGTATTGGAAGATGACTTGGCAAACGACGATCCCAGCAGTTTGCGAGAGCCCATCACACCACTGGATGATGCGTTGAATATTCCAGTCTCGTTCCATGTGCCATTACCCTGCGATGTTGAAAAGAAGGTGTCAAAGTGAGCCGTGTTTGTCACCGCATAAGCTGAAGTTACAGCAACTCTCCCAAGCTCGCTCTGAAGGCTGGCGTCTGTAGCGAGAACCGCATTTGTCCCAGAGCCCACCGCACAATAAGTGAAATAGGCAGTAGAAGCACCAGTACATAGTTGAGAAATCAGGTTAGAGCCGGCGTTGACTATGAGATTCTTTCCTCTATCACAGTACATGAGGCCCTGTCTTGCTTTGCGTGACGATAACGTATCTTCAAAAGTGCGCACACAGTTAGCATTGAAGCCATGTACCAGAACCTCTCCTCGAATTTCTAAACTGGATTTTTGTAGAGATGTTCCTCGCATTACTGGGAAAAGGTAGGTGTAATGCAAGAAAAGAGAATTAATGAACCAAAACTATCCACTATCGGATGGTCGACGACAGAAGTCAATCTTCAGGTGGGAATACCTGCTCTTTTAAGTCCAGGTAGCCAGCAACAGCATCCTGCACTTCTGATGGGAGCTGAGAAAATCGGCAGCCTATCCTCATAAGCTCCACAAAACCAGCTACTGTTATGGTCTTGCCTTCTACTCTATCTGGAAAGGGATTTGGAAATTCCTTGTGCGCCAGCTCTCTGTATTTACGCTCAATCTCTGATTTCTGAACGGATGAAGCTGACTTTGCCATCTCTCCTGATCACTATGGCAGATTCTTGGTTATAAAACGTTAACAACTCTTTCACCTGTGAGTCAGTTGTTCCCTCGTCAAGCGGGGCCGAAATATCGAGATATCGCTTTCCAGTTTTAGTACTCGCAAAACCACCTATCATTGGATAGTAACCATTTAAGCGTAGGTCGTTGTATGCCTTTTCAGTTTCCTTATTAAGTGTGCTTGAAGTGTTATTGGTTGTGGCAACAATGTAGAGGTCGCTTTTGCCATCAGTGTACCTTGACAACATTTCATTTGCGTGAGCAGGACTGTTGAAGGCATCATAGACTTTGCTTGTATGTGGGTCGAATGAGAAATTCTCTGGAAGCTTGCCAGAGACTGATAATGACCTGTACTTTTCCACCGACTTGTCATATGTCAATGGTTTTTTTCTTGAAACCGCTAGCTTGCCCCTATCTTTATCACCTATTATTCTGGCAATAGCGTGCTGCTTGTCGGGTGCAGATCCCACTTGACCTTTATCTGAGTTTGGATTGTCACCTCCGCCAACACCAGATGCAAATCTGCCCTTTTCATCGTGGTTTGGGTTGAATTCTTGGTTCTGGAACCGGAACTCTTGCAAGAGACGATTGACATCAAACTGCCTTATCCTGACTGGTTTTCTTCTGGATCCGAGCATTCGCAGGTGGAAAGCAAAGGGATCATTGTCTATAGACATGCAACTGATGACATAAAGCGATGCATTCAGAGGAAAAGAGAATTACCGCGTTCACTCAGTAAGTGAGTACACGCTATACTACTAAGATGCACCAGTCGTCTGCCCGCTTGGCTGGGTGCTGTACAGCGTCCCTGTCAGGTCAAACGTAAATGAGCCGACTGCGCCCTGCTCGTCGGCCTGAAAATTGTAGGTAATATCCGACACAACATAATTGGCGTCAAACCTGTACCTCGACAGCTGCTTCCGAATTCTGACCTTCTGGCCTGGCGTTATCAGTGTATCCGGAGAGAATACCTTGCAGCGGAACACTTCCTTGTACCTGAAAAGAGTATAGGTTTCCTGCGCCAAGATCCAGTTCATAGACTGGTAGTCTCGGATAAACGGCTTTCTTATGACAGACTCGGAATAGTCATTCTTTTTCCAGTTTGCATTCTTGTCAAGCCAGTTTGGCGCTATTTTTAGCAAAGGTGTCGAGGACCATGTCTCGAAACAGTACCCTGCAGTATTTGTCGTCACCGTCCAGTTCACGCCATCGCTTGATGTTGCAACAGTCTGCCCTGAGCCACCCTTGTACCAGTTGTAGCAGTGTGAAGCGTCCGCGCCCTGCTTTCTCACAATTATCCAGAAAGGTGAGCCGATTACTAAATTGGCCCCGATTGTCACAGTATGCCAGTGGTTTGTTTCGCCTGATGCAAATGAATCCTTTGAGATCGACACTGACGAGACAGTGCTGCCATTTGGCTGGCCGTTCAGGTCGTATACTATATCGACAAGGCAGTCGGTTGGATTGGTATTGAACGCATCTGTACTCTTTGATATATACAGCGACACCTGCTCTAGCTGCTGCTTGCCGGGCGTGAACTTGACTGCAAGATACTGGTTGTACGTAGAATCCGACCCTCCGCCAGAGTCTTGCTGCGACTGGTCGATCTGCACCTGATTGCCGCCAAGACCGTAAATATTCCCTTTGTGCATCTCTGATGTCAGCTCGTACGATGTTCCCGGCTCTATCATGCCGATTTTGCCTGAAGTCCACCCCTGCGCAACGGAGTCAGTATAATCGTCTGTGAGGAGAACGCCGGAATCCGGCACTAAAGACTGGTCAAGCGGCAGGAATTTCATGATAAAGTTTTTGTCGGCATCAATATAGTGAGCTGCGTTGACATAGCTGTCAAGCTCGGAGAGCTTGTCGTCCACGAATTCAAAATTGGCTTCAAAAAAGGGCAACGAAAGGCCGCCGTCAGTTCCTGCCAGTATATTTGCAGGGTTGACAATAACCCCTTGGTCTGTAATTTTCAAGGCGGGCTGCTGCGGGTAGACATAGCCCTGCGTCAGGATGTTTGTCACTATGGTGCCGACCCGGGTTGTCAGGTCGGCGGGGTCAGGGTCATTTAACCCGGGTTTTTTGAGCTGGTACCAGCCATAGTTTATGATGCGGTTTTTGAGGATTGAAGAGCCCCAGTCAGGACCTGAGAGGGTGATGTACTGCTCGTTCTGGGCCGGCTCCTCAACCACGATATGCTCAATTGAGCCCAGAAAGACCTTTTGCAGAGTAGCAGCCGTCTTGCCTATCCATATCATCACTTCTCCGTACTGAAAGATGTTTGGCAGGATAGTGGTGTAGGTTGGGTCATAGAGCTTGATAGAAAATGTTCCTGCTACTCCATAGTCTGAGACAGGACTGCAGGTAGCTTGCAAGAGGATAAAGTCATACTGGCCGGAATATGGAGGGTTTGAGCCGGCTGTTGGGTCATAAACATAGGCTCCTCCTGACAGGTTCTGTATCGTCACCTTGCAGAGAAGAGGCTGGTTGATGATTCCTGAGAGTTGTCCGGATACCATCTTTCTGTCTTCTACCTACCTGCCTATCTTATCTCTTCTCTTCTTTTCCCAGCAGTTATGCCAGCAGGCCATTGAATCCATACCTTCTGGCCTGGGTCTTGAAGTACCTGTCGACATCCCTGAAGAACTGCTGCTGGGTGGCAAGGTTGCCCTGCACTATGATGGTTACACTGGTTGACCCAGTTCCTACTCCTGAATTTGAAGGCCTGATGCTGATGCTTTCGCTTCTACCGCCTTCGCCGGCCAGAAACATCGTGGGCCTGCTGACAACGCCTTCAAATCCCTGTGCCGCTGCGACAAGTGGAATTTGAGGGACTGGCAATGCCACTGAAGGGACAAGTGCTATTGCCGGCAGACCAAACCTTCCGGCTGCCGCATCATACCAGCTGATCAGGGTGTTTATTGCGCTGACGATAGAGTTGACAAATGTCTGGATTCCTCCTACTATAGTCCTGATGCCTGAGTTAGAAACAATCGCCAGACCGTTCCAGAATGAAACAAAGCCTGCCTTGAGAGCAGTCCATGCTCCTGTCGCTACGCTCTGGATGCTGCCCCAGATTGTCTTGAAGCCGGCATCCAGGGCTGAAAAAGCAGTCAGGGCAAATGCAGTTGAATCCCGCCATACCTTCTGGAATGACGGCGCAAAGTTGCCGGCAAGCCACACCATGCCCTGCGACATTGTCTGCTGAAATGACTTCCAGGCGGCTGTTATCTTGTCCCAGTTTGTCACGATAAGGATGGTGGCGATTGCTATTGCGGCTGCAACAGCCACGTATGGGTTGGAGAGCCAGTCTGCAATGCCAGACGAGGCCATGGCTGCCTTGAGGGCAACATAAGAGCTCTTGAGGGTGTCAAAATTTTTGACTATGTTGATAATGTCGCTTGCTATCATTATGCTGGATGAGCTTAGAATGACTGCAGTCTGGGCCTGCTGGAATGCAAACTCTTTTTGAGCCTGGGCAAGCTGGTTCATTACATCGGCCCTCTTCTGGTAGTCCAGCTGCAGGGCTTGAGGGTTTGCTGTCTGGTCTCTGAGTATCTGCCTGTTAACTTCGACCAGCTGTTGCTGGAGCTGCAGCACCTTGTCTGACTGGCCGGCAAAGGCTAGTTGCGCAAGGTTGAGTGCGTTGATAACGGACAGGGCAGTTCTGGCAGTGCCGGCAAATACCTGCATGGTGTTGTTTAGCTGCATGAGAGCAGGGTGTGACGCAACAAAGATCTGGGCCTGCGCCCTGTGCTCGTTTGTAAGCACTCTCGCTTCTCTGGCCAAGTCGCGGGTAGCCTCTGCAGATTCTCTCTGGGTTGTTATGCCCTGTCTGTACTGGTTTTGAATCTCTCCAAAAGCGCGCTTGACGTCGTCTGCGTTTTCTACCGTAATGCGGTAGCGGAATTCTGCTCCTGCTGTCGTTGCCAATTTTTCGCCAGCCTCCTAGTCAGTACGGCCAGTAGCGGTTTGGCGATTGTGGCGCTATCCCCGCTTTTATTTCTGCCCTGATTTTATCGCGGTCTTTAAGCAACAGGCCAAGATCGGCATACGACAACCTGTAGCGAAAAGCTGTCCTGTCCAGCCGGAAGAACTGAAGCCAGTTATGATATTTTATGTCCTCGTAAACAAGATAGGGGGAGTGTAGGTTCTGCTCAGCCAGATTGTAAGCGTAATGTACCAGGTTATTTGCATCCAGACTACCTGGCAGCAGGTAGTTCAGCGCTTCGTGAGCCAGCTCATGGCCGTCAATTGAGCTGTCAAAGTATGGATAATCAAAAAACGAGACATAGATTTCATGGTTGACAAACTGGTCCAGGCCTATGGCGTTGTTTGCAGACAGCACAGGATTTCTGCCTGTTGTAACTGTTATCTTTTGGAGCTTTGAAAAAAGAGAAGAATCGCCAAGCTGCTCCTGGTAGCGCCGCATAATCAGCTTGATGCAGAAAGTAAAGCGCTCCCCGTCTTTTTGCGAAATGCCAAGAACAGGGTCAAAAGACAATATTTGCGCAAGCCATCTGTCAAAGTCAGACATTTAGTTTCAGTCAGTACAAGAATGCATAATGTAACGAAAAAGAACTAACTGACTTGTCTGGCTAGGGTAGCCTTCAGACGCAAATAATTGCACCTAACCTTCCTTAACTTTTTGCCAGCTGGCTTTTCCCTAAACTCATGTGTATGATGATCCTCGCAAAAGAGCCGTACGAAAGCACTGGAACAAGACGGCCAACACAATTCGGAATGATGTTCAAAATCCAATCTTCTGCAGTTATCAAAATTTGAGGACCGGCAGTTCTATCTGCTCTTGCATGGCAGTATTTTCAACTCGTTCACGGGCAATTTTGCAGAATTTTGGATTGACGTCAATTCCAACATACCTTCTCTGCATCCTCTTGGCTACTGTGCACGTAGTTCCGGAACCAAGAAACGGATCTACGACAATGTCGTTTCTTTCTGTCAGCAGATTTAGCAGTTCATGGATTATGTATTCTGGGTATACGGCGGGATGTCCGACGAATTTTAGGTTCAGGATTGGACATTCGATAACATCTTTCTTTAGCGGTTCACCTTTCATACGTATGATTGTAAAGCCCTTCTTCTCGATGTGCATTTTTCTACCGCCATCGTAGCCTCCATATGCGGCAGAATGTATGCCTCTGATCTTCATCCTAAACGATGAAATTCTGCCTTCCTTCACTTCCTTTACTACTTGAGCAAGTTCCTCAAGTGCCAACTTTTTTTCACGCACACTCAGCTCGCTTGACGACTGTATTGCCTCGACATAGCTCTGGCCGATTTTTGTCCCGTTTCCGGAACCACTGCCATTTGCTTGCTTGTTCCCTTTGTTTCTTCTGGCGAGAAACTCCTCTGGAAAATATTTGTAATCAGAAGACTTGACGAAATGAAAGAATGGTTCGGTGCTTTGAACAAGCCTGCGCTTAAACTGTCTTGGTTGTGGATTGGGCTTCACCCAAGTGATGTTATTGACTAATCTGGCGTCAGTTTTTTCAGTCATGCCAATTGCAAACCTGTACGGGACTAAAAGCAGTGAATCATTTTCATATTTGTCTCCTATATTGAAAACCACGCTTCCAGTGGGCTTTATTATTCTCAGGCATTCACGAAAGACTAGCTCTAAATTGTCAAGATATTCTTGTACTGTTTTTTCTCCGCCAATTCCTTCCAGTTCTCTGTCGTAGACTCTCTGATTATAATATGGGGGACTCGTGACAACCAAGTCTACCGAGTCTGACGGGATTTTTGAAAGAATATTCCTGCTATCATCACAGATAATTTGATTGACAAAAGGGAAGCTTGCCTCCATTATGCTATGTTGCCAAGGAAGTCAGTTATTAAGTGAACTAGTATCGAGCTTGCCGGAGCCTTGATTTATGGTGCAGTGAATGCTGAGGATATAAAATATCTGGGTGTAAATTCCCGTAGTTCCATCGACAATATAAGCAACGCTTTACCTTGCTGCAGAATAGTCGGTTTGTCTTAAGTTTTTTCAGGAAGCTAAAGTGTTACCTATCTGTGGAAGTACAACAACTGGCTTCGAGCTTGGTGTATCAGCACCGGATCTAGAATCAAAGTGACTTTTCATCGTGGTCCAGCGAGCCCACCCACAATCCGGAAGGTTCTGGAGATACTTTGATTCTAAGAATATGTTAGCAGAATAGGACATGAAAAATTAAGACTCTTTGTCTGTTTTCTTTATATTGATGCAAAGATACACGCTAACCACATATGAAGTCAAACTTGGAACTGGTAAAGCAGTTCTGCAAACACTTTGCAGCCAAAGATAAGGAATCATATCTTAAGCTGTGCGATGATAACATAGTTTGGCCATCTACCACAAATATGGAAGAGACGGAAGGAGCGGCCTGCGTAGGAAAAAAGCAAATGTTTGACGAGCGCTTGCCGAGGTTCTTTTCTAGTTTTAAGAGATTTGAAACTGTTTATGAGGAGTTTCTAGATGCTGGTGATAGCATAGTGGTCGTGGGAAAATACAGGATAACATCAAAAACAGGCAAGGATTTCCAATCTCCATTTGCTCAGATATACACAATCAAGAATAGCAAGATAGTAAAGTTTAGGCAATATGCGGATTCTGCAACTATTCAATGCGCTAGAATGCTTCAGTAGGGTTTTCTTTCTGGTTTGCAAGGCATCTTTCTTTTAGGCAGTTTGACCAATCAATAACGTATTATGGAGCCATTATCGGAAGATGCTCGTATTATCCTTGCACTAATAAGGAAATATCTGGGTATTGAGCCAAAGCATATTTCATTACAGATACCAATAGATATAGTGCGAATTATGAAGGCAGCACAAGAACTTTCAGAAAGATATTTGGTAGAAATCAGATACGTCAAGAACATGGAAAAGCCATATCATAATGGTCGCCACATCATCAAAGCTCAGCCTGCACCTAATCAAACAACAAAACTCTTTCCAATATTTTGAAATTTCAGGCGGCCGGGCGTGGGGCTCGGACACTCGCATACGCCCACGCCCTGAGTCGCCTTGCGTTTAGTTTAGAATGAGTGTATGCACGGAGTTTAGAGATAGTGTGTGCACGCACAACAACTTTAGAACTATAGTGTGCACAAGCTTTAGAAACTAGATGTGCACGCGACGACAAAAGGCAAATAGACCTGAATGTTCATTTTGATACTGTGGGAAGGATGAAGGGCTTTGGACTAATCCTCCTAACTCTTGGCGCATTGTTTGCACTAGTAATTGACTTGTTGTATTTGATATCTCTATTTTCTCCCATAGGTGCCATAAGTTGGTACATCTGCCGCAGTTGCCAAACTCAAGCCGATTATTCGTTAAAATCATCAGCAATTGGGTTTGCTCTTTTGTTAGTATTAAGCACAATTATTGCGATGAAGGCATACGGCAAGAATAAGATCCAACAATAGTTATGCCCGTAGATAAACGCAGAGTTTATTGCGTTAATGTTTATATGCACACGGATTATCTAGAGTAGTTTCGCCGGTTTCCAAAACAAAAAATAAACAAAAATAGTTATCATATATGTAGAGATACCCTAAAAGAAAACCCCTATTGCTCTGTGTGATCCATACGCATGCAAATTGCAGCAAGTCTGGCTATTCTGCTTCTACTAACCTGTCGGTACAATTCTGCTATCCATAGCCAGCATGATCTGAAACTCTGGCAGGTATCGAAGTACTGCTGGCTCAAGAAATGGCTTTGGCTCTGCAGGACCTGCATATCCTGTAAACACTTCCTTTCCATCGATCTTGAAGTGGAGCACTTTTTTGTTAACCGGTTCCACCGGCCCTCTGCCATACTCTACATATGCGGCATATTCCTTGTCAGATCCAAACACGATAGAGTTTTCAGTTACGTCAAAAATCTTGAGCGAGCCTGCCAGCTCCCATGTCATGACCGATTCATTGTTCTGCAGGTTTTGCTTTGCTTCTGCCAGAATGTTTTCTGCCAGATTGACGAGTTGAGCCTGTATAGCCTGCTTTGAATGCTGGATGATATGCTGAGCCAACCTGTCGGCCTGCTCCAGCCCTTGAATATCTATCCTGAGGGTTATCATCTGCATCCTCTCTTCTCTCCATTTTTCTATGATTTTTTATCTGACCCGCCTTACCTGCTCTCTGGCATAAAATGCAGCCGTCTGCTCTTCTGCTTTCAGAGCTGCCATCTCTGCACTGATGCACACCAGTTTCAGGCGCACATCTCTATAGGCTGTCTCCTCAACCTCCGAGTAAGACGCAAAACGAGGGGCCACCAGGTGCTTTATGATGGCGTCTTTTGCCTCCGGAGAACCTGCGGCAGGTTTTATGCTGTTGACCACAAACGCCATCACTATCTTCTCTCTAAAAAATCCGGTATTTCCGAGTTTGCCTTCCAGACTTTTAGAAAGAGCATAATGACTTCAGCGTAGGTCATTGAATAAACCTCATCCTCTTCCTTGCCCAGAGATTTTGTGAGCGTATTCAGGATAATTCTTCGCTGGATTGGCTTTATGCTCTTGACTTTATTCATTACTTCATTTAGCTGCTCCTGCTTTCCAGATTTGAGCCGCTCGTCTATATCCAGAAGGTCAGAAAGGTGGTCCTCTATTTCAAGGCCTTCCCTGTATGTTAGCCTGTATACCAGAGGGTAGATCTTGCCGTTGAACTCTACCTGCAGAGCCATCTCTCTCAGGTCACCGCTATTGCCTGGGCCTTGCCGTTAAAGACCTGCACCAGCGACGAGGCCTGATCAGCTGAAATATCCTGTTGCTGCTTGTCCAGAACGGCCGATGTTAACGTAATTGTCGATGTACCGCTCTTCAAAGTCCATGTCATTGACCTTGCCGTGGCTGTATTTCGGTCTCCGGACATGACAGTATCAGTCCACAGTTGCGTCACGGTAAAGGCTATCCTGCGCCCGTGGGCCTGGATGGTATAGGGCCCTGCATTTCCCAGAGTATAATCCTCTGCGGTGTTGCGGTTGACCGTGATTTCAATCTTGACTGCGTTAATTGCAACGGCATTCCAGCTCACCGGAGATGCTCCGCCAGAAAGCCAGTCCCATACTACAGCAATAGATGGAGTAATCCAGTTTGGAGTGGTCAGGCCTGATGTAGTCGAAGGCTCGCTGATAGACATGCACACAAATTCTGCCGACAGGACCACCGGCTGCGAGATGTCGCCTGTTATTGTCATGTTGGTGCATCTGGAGCCTCTCAGGAACACAAAGTTCTCTGTCCCGTTGAGATAGAACGAAAATACAAATGATAGTGGTGCACTTATTGTTCCAGCCGGCGCGCCATAGCTGGCAGAGTTCATGCAATATTTCAGAAAAGTAGAAGAAAACATAGCGGTCTTGATCTTGAAACCGTACCTGGTCTTGCCCTGAACGAGTCCATAAATGTCCTCAGGCCCTATCTGCAGAACTTCGGTTTCGTTATTGTCTATATTGAAGGAAAGCGAAGATACCTTGCCTACCTCGCTAAAGGTAGGCGAAGAGGACGGCGTTGTGCCTTCAACTGATTCTTCCACAAACTGGAGCTGCTTTATCAGCAGCTGTGCAGTAGTTGTCTTGTTAGGCAACTACTGTTCTTCACCTCCCAGAGGTTCGGTTTGGTATTCGCCCGTGACCGGATTGTGGTAGAGGTGGACAGGAACGCCATCCTTGGCAGCATCATGAGTTTCGCAGACAAAACCTTCTGGTGGATTGCATTTTCTCTTGGCTGCTTTTTGCTTCTGGTTTGACATTACCAGCAGTAAGAAAGAAGTTTAGAGGAAAAGAGAATTAACTGTCTTGTTCTGGATGCCTTCTTTCTGGGGCCCAGCATCCTAAGATGAAATGAAAATGGGTCATCTTCAATAGACACTTAACATCTACAATAAAGCAAAAGGAAAGGAAAGAGAAGTAGCCGGCAGATCCAGTTCTAGCGGGCTTTATCATAATATAGATAACACAAGGCATACGACCTGGCAATAGAAGCTGCATTTACCACGCCTTTGCTTATCTCAGAATCGTCTCCTGCAGATATCTGCGTAAAGTTGGTTATCAGGGCTCCTCTTGTCGCCGGGATTGAAAGTGGATTTGCATTTATCAGGCTCTCAATCTGCTGCTCCATCTCCCATCTTTTGTTTACTGCATCGCTAAAACTTGTGCCCGTCGCCCATACCTGGATGCGCTTGATATCCTCATGCGAAACCCTGCTCATTCCCAGAACTGCTGGTCTGATATTTTGCACAAGATTCTGCACGACTATGGCATGCTTTGCATTCATGACATTCTTGAATTTTGTATCGAATTTTATATTGCCCAGCGTTGTAGGTGGATTGTAGGGCATCAGCTCTGCATCAGCCGTCCCTGTTGTATTTGCGCCGCCAGCCGGCCAGTTTGTTTTCAAAAAGTTCACCAGCTGGACTGACGGGTCGGTCAGAAGGTCAGCAGTTCCACCAGCTTCGGGAACAACCCATGTATTTAGTGGCATTTTATTTTATTTCACCAGATGCAAGCCAAAAAGAAGAAAAGAGAATTAATCGGCCATGGTTATCCGTTCACTGCGCCCTTTGTCTGGGTCGCGCTTGCTGCTCCCCCTGCTGGCGTTGATGAGAGCAACTTTGCCAGGTCTGCCCTTGCCGCCTTTAATTCGTCCAAGATGGGCTGGAACTGGTCGTAGTTGATTCCCTGAAGTTCCTTTACGAATATCAGGCCTGCCCCGATAACGGCAGATGCAATACCTGCCTCTTGCGAATTTCCTGTGCTAAACCATGCTGCAGCTGCTCCAAATGAGCTTAGCAGCGTTCCGAGTGTTTGAAGAGTTGCCTGAACGCGGTCATTTAGTCCTGTCATGAGTGAGTAATTTTATATCCTTTCGCCAAAAGAGAATTAATTCACTATACAACAAAACTAGGTATGGTATTTGTCTAATGCACAAGCTGCTGCATAATTTGTTGCATGGTTCCGCCATTCAAAACAAACTCGGAATAGAGATACTACTTTTTGCTTCAAAAGTAATTGTCAATATTGTCTGCTCATCTGATAATTGATCTTGATTCAGGATGAATTTGCAATGCTCGGCTCACCGGATATATGGTTCCCTGTCCAGCCGGGTCTGATGCTATACAACTATGCCAGATTCAGTGCAATGCCGCCGTCCATGCTGCTAAAAGCGTAAATGACTGTATCATATTTTCGGATCAGGACATTCATCCAGTCAGAGTAGATCTCACTCTGGCCTTTGGCAGTGGCTAGAATATTGCGGACAGGGTACGAAACAAGTAGCGAGGTTTGCGCAAACATGTGGAAATTTGTGTGATGTTTTTTCTCTAAACTCATGTTCGCCTTTACCTCTTCAGATAACCTGACTTTATGTAAACATTTCAGCACTGCCCTGTCCAGAACAATAGCTCTGTCCTGATTCTTGGCCTGTAGCCTGATATATTCTGCTCTTGTCTTCCTGGCTGCTGCACCATTTCCACCCTTTCCAGTTCCAGTATTCCAACTAAGCCTCGCAGCGATTTCCTCAAGGCCCTTTTTGGCCCCTCCGGGATAGTCATAGAGATCGGCAAATTGTTCTACCTTGAGAATCCCTTCCTTCACAAGTTGCTCATAATCTAGAGCACCTACTGCCATCATCTCATTCCTGACATACTCGACTGGGTCCTTGGAGACATATCCGCAAGAATTCCTTGCATCGAGACCTGCCAGGACAAAGCCAAAACATATTTGCGCCGCATATTCTGGCTCTTCATAGAAAAGAACCGCGTGACGTCGTCTGGAGTCTATATTTTCAGATACAATCTTGTCATTATACACAAAGCGCAGCGGACTGGTCTCTTGTATCTTTTCCATTGTTTACTACCCTAGTCGTCCATCGGACGGTCTCCCTCTGTTTTTTCCTGTTGGCAATGCCCTGCCATTCTGATGGATTGCCTCGTAAGCGAGGGCTTTTTTCAGGACATCGGCTGCGGAATCCAGTATTGTGCTGGCATCATCTTCAAGCATCTTGTGGAGGATGCTTTCAAAATATTCAGGCCTTGATGCTATCTCTTCTCTGGACAGACCATACCTCATTCTTACCGTTTCGATCAGGACCTGCGTTGGCTTGGGCCCCAGAATTCTTTCGATGCCCTGCTCTATCAGATCAACAATCTCACTATCTGACCAGTCTTTGTAGTTCCAGTTTTTGTGGACAGTAGAGTTGTGCGAAGTAAACAACCGCACCAGATGTATAAATGACAATCTGTCTAGCCACTGCTTTTTGTACCAGCAGAACAACTCTGACTGTACTGCCGGCCTCCTGTCTTCCAGTATCTCCCATGCCATGAAAGTGTCATAGAGGTTTCTGTTCACATAAGACTCTGCTGAAAATAATGCACTAACTCCGTTATAGCTGGACTTGAGCTTTCTGTTCATATTGGCAAGAATGGATCTCCAGTAATTCTTCAGAGCCTGCGTGTTCAGACCTGCCTTGGAGTAGAAAGTGTTATTGTCAATCAGGACAATCATTCCACTCTCGACGTGTTGCGCAACGTTATCAATCCCGACCTTTTCCATACCACGAATAACTGCCGCTCTGGTGTCCTCGGTGGCTATAGATTGTATTGCATATACACTTGCAAGTCCTCTGGACAAATTATCTCTAACCTTGTCAAATGCCACCTGATAGTAGTTACCTTCGTCGCCAAAGCTGATATTATGGTGTGGATGATAGCCAGCATTTTCTGTCATAAGTGGCCGAATCCGCAATGAATGGTGCAGATTGGTTAATAATACTTGCCATATTTTGTCATATAACGGGTGATAGTACCGTTCATAATACCAATTTACCCGATAGGACATCGCGTTTTTAGAGAATTATCAACAATCAAATTAGTTACAGGTCCACATTTTGCTCTTCAGCAAATAAATTGCCACTTTCAGCTGACCACCAGATGACGCTTCAGGTGGTTGACAATTCTACTTGATATGATTGTCTTTTTAAGAAAGCAATATTCCCTGCTGTTGCTTGAAAATGCTTTTCTTGCTTCGTGTTCGAAAATTTCAACTTTGGAGAAGAAGCATATGCCAGCATTGTTGTCAATCTGCCAAATTTTGCGTGCCAATTCAAAACCACTTATGCGAGGCAGTGCGATATCGAGCAGTATTCTATCATAGGAATCCTGCTTGAAATGCATCACTGCCTTTCTGGGGTCGTCAAATGCATCGACAATAAAACCATGCTCTTCCAAACCTACTTTTGTAAGGTTAAGTGTATCAGCTTGGTCGTCTACTAGCATTAGCCGGTTGGTTTTTACTTGGCATCAACTCCTATAGACATGACACAGCACGCCAGATATATCTACCAGTATGAGCGTGGACATCAGCCAAGTCTACTGATATAATGCATTTTATTATTTATTTATGTCTTGATATCTAACCTCTTTCTATTAGGCATCCATTTAGCCAATGAGTCCAGTCCTGCAACTTGTTAGATTAATGGTTGACATCTGCTCTTGGAGACCTTTCTCTTTTGTACCTGTCGTCTACTATCGAAAGGTCCTTGTCAAGCTCGGCGACTTTATCCTCGGCCAGAATTACGCGCTCAGCTGTCGCTCCCAGCTGATTTTCGATCCGCCTGATGCAGGCCTTTGTCTCCTTGATGTCTCTTGATAGGTTCAGGTATCTGATTTCAGAGCGCACAAAGTACCCGACTATTGCACATGTCAGGGCCAGAAAGCCGAAGAACAGGTCTGATGCAATCACGATATCTGGCATATGTCAATCACATCAATCTCGTGCACCAGCTTCCATGCATTCATTGAGTTCAGATCGCAAATCATCAATAATTGCTTTTTTTAAGCTGTCTAGTTCCTCAGGTTCACCGGCGAAAAATTCGTCACGCCAAGCAACATGAAAGGTATGGAAGACCAACATTCAAAGTTCGGCGCTTTCAGAAAAGAGAATTAATTAATTAACTAATTAATTAATCCGCGTCAGGTGGTTTTGCATCTGGGCCAGACCATGCTAGGTTGAGACAGAATCAGATGCAGCGTCAATTCTGTCATGCCCTTGATTGTTACCTGTCAGGATCGGAGTCGGTCCTCTTTACCTCTGTATACATGATGGTACAATTTTTTCCAAATTCTATTTTATCATCTTTTTTATAGGCATGAGAGTCAGAGTCTTGTTTCTCCATGCAAGATAAGATCAATCATGATTTTTTACTATTTCTTCTGTATCTATAGTTAGAATCTTTCTTTTTGTGTTCTGCTTCTAGAGCATAGCAAAAACAGGTCCTGCTTGTAAAGCCTTCTCTTCTGCTCTTGGCTTAATCTTTGCAAAGGCTCCTTATTCCATTAGACATCATGATTACCAGCTTGTACGGGTCATGCCTTGTCGTTAGCGGTGGTGCTGCATCTGGACCCAAGCCAAATATCCTGCACAGCTTGTCACATGTCAATGCCACTATCAGCTTTGCCCCTTCTTCGCCCAATAATGTTTTAAAATGGTTGTAAATCTGGCGCAGGTTCAGCATTTCTGAATCATACTTGATATCTTGTTCAGCCAGCTGTTCTGTCAATATAATCCTGAAGCTTTTGCCAATCTCGTCTAGCGTCTGGTCAAGAGCAGCGTGCAAGTAAATATTGAATTCAAAAAGCAAGCTTTGGTTATGGTTACCCGGAGAAGGTAAAGGGCGAATTGCAGACCGATTTGGTTCCATCGAGCAAGCACGCTTCCCAGTGAGATATGCTCTCAAAAATAAAAGCATGTGTCTGTCAACTGTACTACAGTATGCACAAGGCGTTCAGGAAGGGGAAGAAGAAATTGAATCGGAATTGCTCTGCTTCCCTTCACTTCTCTTACCGCCATTCCATTTGTTCTTTTCAAAGAGCAAAACTATGCTACAGGCAATCAATGCTATGCTGGGCTGTTATCACTGTAGATGTTCCCTGTAGTCGTGACAAAATACTGTGGCACAAAAGTGGCAGATTTGACCAGCTTGATGCGGTCTATATAGTCGGCCATCTCTCTTTTCTGCAGGTCAAGAAATGCCTGCCCTCTGTCCATCTGCCCAACCTTTTTGAAGTACCGGCCCACCACACCATTATTTGATGCGTCTACAATAGCCTGGTCAGGATTTTGGAGAGGCAGGATGCTGTAATATGGCGCCAGGAGGTTGTTGATATAGGCATCTGACTCTGTCCCCAGCTCGTTGAGCATGGCATCAGAGTTGGTGTCAGTGATGCCAAGCTGATCCTTTACTGTCTGCAGGATGTAATATGTCATGTTCTGTCAGTTCGCCTTCCTCTTAGGTAGGTTGCAACACCCTGCCCTGATTTGCAAGCGATAGCTGGTAGCAGGTTCCAGTCTGGGGATTCATGTGGACCGGATAGCAGGACTGGCAGCACACCTTGGTACAACCCTCACAGGTTCTGAGCCAGTCATAATTGACCGAGCCATCAGGGAAGGTGTTTGGACATGGTTGATTTTCGCATTCCATTTTTTCTCCTCTCCTCTCCTCTCCTCTTTCCAGGATTGCTTTTTCTTTCTTTGTTCGCACTACTCTACTGCTTTGATGAACAGGTTGCAATAGCAGATATTCCTGTCCCCAGTGCAGGGATTGTGATCCTGACATATGGAAAGGCCGCCGGATTTACCGCAAGTGTTGCACCCAAGTGGGTATTGTCATATTGTTTGGCAAAGGATGTCCCTGTTCCGAGGCTCAATGAAGAATCAATGGTTGTCCAGTTTGTGCTATCTGGCGACACTTCGACTGTCATGTTCTGCGATGCAAAGTTGCCGCCAGAGCTTGCAACCAGGATGGCCAGCTCCTTTGTATTGTACATATTCAGGATGAACTGGAGCTGCAGGTTTGCAGAGCCTGTCTGTCTTGTCTGTACGTTATTTCTCTGCCTGTCGAAACTGGCTCCGTTATACAGCCATGGCGCGGTAATGATTGCAGCCTGGTTCAGGGTCGCTCCGTCAGAAACAACAGACGGTGGATTGAATACGATTACTGGTATTATGATATACTGTGATGTGTTATCTGGCTGGGTATTCCAGCTGGCTGTCATAGTTATCTGGTTGGCATTGTTGCTCAAGACCTGGTTTATCTGTCCCTGTCCTGTTCCTGCATAGATATACACAAGCAATCCTGCAAGTTTGTTGTTTGGGAACCATTTTGTCGTATCCGTAAGGGTGTTGCTGCCGCCTGACGTTGCTGTTCCTTTTATTACCATCGGAGCAGTAAAGATGTCGCCTGCTGAATCAACATCCGGAATTTCAATGATATAGTAATAGTCGTTGGCAGATGGAGTCGTACCCCAGCTTCCAGATATCGTGATCTGGTTTGCGGTATTGGACGAGATCAGGGCCTGCTGTGGGTTATAGGCGCCAGATGCCGACTGCACCACAACATAGCAGCCCTGGTACTCATTGGCTACGAAAGGAGCGGCTGAATCAGAAATAGTTGAAGACGTAGCTGCAGTGACAAGCCCGCTGTACAAGGCTTCTCTGACAGGAGTTGTTGGCATGTAGGTTCACTCACCTGGTTATTTCATTCATTGGTCCTGAACAGTCAAGGTTTGTTCTCTTTCTCTTTCTCTCTTTGCTGCTCGCCCTGTATCTACTAGTAGCTTGTGACCTTGTACCCAGAGTTGACGAATGCCATCTGCTTGTCGAACCTCATCGAAGTGACTGCGCCCTGCAAACCCATCAGCGTATCGCCAAAGTCTTCAAACTCCAGGTCCTGGCGCAAACCTATGATAAAGTTCTTGTCCTTCTGGTAGACCAGCACAGTTCCCTGCGAAGCCCACGGCGTCCGCCACACTGCATTGATGTTGAGAAGCTGCGCGAATCCCGGTTCTGTTCCATTGGCGTGGTCCTTGTCAAAGTACAGCGAGCTTATCAGCGGAATAGGTCCGCCTGTACCCCACTGCTCGACTTTGGTATTGTAAGCATCTGTCGGGTGGATTATCATGGAATCAGGGGTGAACCTGCTGTTTGGTATTTGCGACTCTATTACGTTTATGAGCGCCTGGAGCCTTGTCGCTGAAGAGCCATACAATGAGGCCTTGGTTCCGGTTGTAGTCTGGGCTGTCGAGTGCTGGTTCCAGAGGTACTTGCCGACATTGTAGTACCATGCCTCCCCAACCTGTTTCAGATGCAGCTCTATTGCCCTGAAATTGTTGTCTCGCAGCCAGTTTCTCTTGACCTGAGCTGCCAGCCTATAGTAGCCTGCATCGCCTGAAGTATCGAAAGCCAGCGATGTGACTTTGCCGCCTTCCACTTTGGGCAGAGACTGGTCTGTGCCCTTTATGTCTTCAAGGTTGCCAAAGAGGTCTGCCGAACTTGAGAGGGGGATGTTGAGCTTTGGCTGGTCCATCTGCTCCACTCTCCAGACAGATTTCCAGAAACCATAGGGCTCTGCTCCTTCTATCACCAGATCGGCTACCTTCAGCTGAGCCAGTGCAGTCGTGATGGACAGCGTCTCTCGAATCTGCGGGAACACGGCCTTGAGCCCGGGAATTTCTGACCTTGTCTGGTTGCGCTCAAAGTCTTTGACAAAATGGCCCAGAGACAGAGTCCGTATAAAGATGGCAGGATCCACTCCGGCCTCCTGCACAGTCTCCCTTACCTTCTTGACATCTTCGTACTCGTCCATGTAGAGGATGTGGCGGCCAATGTTGTAGGTATCGCCGTTCAACCGGTAATCCCTCCCTTGACATAAACAGGGATAATGTCTCCGTCATTTGTGCCGGCATACAGCGCCACTGCAAACCCGTTCTTGTCACCTGACGTTGCCGCCTGCGCGTTGCCTGCAGTTGCCGAGGTCTCCAGCACCGTTCCAATCGCTATAGTGGAAGAAGAGCCCAGAACCTTGCACTTTGTAGCGCCAAACGTCACCACCTGAACAGAGTCTCCTGCATTGTCAGCGCAATAACCCGAAGACCTGTTTGGTCCAACGGAGACGCCGATTACAGACTTGTTGTTGGATGTTGTGGTTGTAGTCACCCGGGGTAGTGTTTCATTTGTGCCGGCTGCGGCCAAAACGACAGGGGCCCACCTTGGCAGGTTAGAGGAAGAAGAAATAAACTCCTCAACGACTGCGCCCTTTGTGATTGGGCCTTCCTGGATATTTTGATATTGTTCGCTTGCCATGGATAATAGAGCGATAGATGAGCAAAAGAGAATTAATTATCAGCTGAACTGCCAGTAGATTTTGCTCCTAGTTCAGGGTTGTTCCAATTCAATTGGTTGCTGCATACCAGAGAATTCACAAAATCGCTTCCTGCCAATATTCTATTCTGGCATGCATCCGAGGAGGAAATAAAATAATCTACCCGATGTTAACTTGCGTCTACAGCACGACTTTATAATAACAAGCCAGCTATTTTGGTTTCGATTATTGGTCGCTAGGTCTTCTTTCAATCTCCGCATCAATAGCTTCTTGGATATCTTTTGGAAGCTCACTGTATGGAAACCCATTCCTTAGCAGCGTTATAAATCCGCCAATAATAATCCATTTGCTGCCAACAAACATCATCGGGCCAAGGATTCTTAAACCAGACGATACCGTCCTTGTCTACAATCTTGTGCTTGGAAACAGCTGACATATGACGGGAACTTTATGGATTAGATGGTGGCTGTGCACCTGAACCTCCTGCGGTGCCGCCATTACATGAACAGAACTGTCCATTCTCATCGCGGCAGCAATCATTGAATTCGCAAGTCTGAAATTCCCTCAAAACTTGATTTACATCAAACTGCCTTGTCTTGAAAGCCTTCTTGCTTGGCCCGAGCATTCGCAGATGGAAAGCAAATGGATCTTCAATAGACATTGAAATCATATGCCAGATAAAGCAAGGCATAAAAAGAGAAGTAAGTCACTTAATTGCAAACAGCAAATGTCTGGCTTGCTGACTAGCTAACTTGCCAACTTTACGATGCCATGCCTTCTATAGCAGAAGCCGCAATCAACTATTATCGTGAACCTGTTGAGCAGCTGCGGTACAACCTCTGAAGCTGGCAAGAGTGGATTTATCCGCTTCATATACTCTTCCGGGATTGCATAGAGTGGTGCTATCTTGCATTCTATTTTTTCCTCTTTCAGGCATTTTGGACAAAAACAAAATACCAATCGACCAATCATCGACCTTGAAAATAAAAATTCAGAGGGGCCTATTCTACTCTGGCAGGGGTACCAGCATCAGCTTTGCCCTCAACATCTCTATGTCCTTTTTTGTGTATTTGGTTTCTGATTGCGGCGCTGCTCCATAGGCTGTCGAGACAGTCTCGTTGATTCTCGGTTGGGAGGTGAGGTTGTGATAAGTTGTTGGCTGTAGCTTTGCCCTAGTCTTTGTAAACTCAAGCACCTGTTCAGACAGATTCTTAAAAGATTGTTTCAGTCCATTTACTTCTTTGCGGAGTTCTTCAATTTCGTCTTCTTCCTGCTCACCATCTTCATCTGCCTTGGATCCAGATCCACCTTGGCTGACTTGGCCCTGCTTTGATTGGGCCGCCGGCTTTGCGTCACTTCCGCCATCTCCTGCTGTCGGCTTTAGGGCAAGAGTGGAATTGTCGTCATCTATTCCCCTGTCAGGCACAGTCTGCTTCTTTGGCACGCCGGGCCTTGACTGTGGGTTGCCCTGATCTGTTGCATAATCGACTTCATCTTCTTTTGCCATCTTTTTGTTTTTATCGGAAGGTGGCGATCTGCTTGGCGGGACTGAATACTGCTGCGGCTGCTTTCCACTTGCTGCTGGCGGTTGACCGCGGGGCACATCAGAAGGTGGCTGCTGCGGCATGAATCCTCCGGCATTTGCTCCTGCGCTTGAACTTGAGCTTGAGCCAAATGAGCCGGAACCGCTACTATCTTCTGTGTCATCGGTGTTGCTAAAAGAACCTGTCTGGACCTGCGGCTGCTGTTTCGGATCTGGAAATGAACTTTTGGCATCCTGTAGCGACCGGTAAAGGTCATTTGCTATCACCGACAGCGCCTTTACTGCATCTCCTGAAGCCAGAGCATCATTGAATGTCTGCAGGTCTTCCCTTACAAGGTATTTTTCGGCATGCAGGATCCTTTCCTGAAGCTGCGGCTTGGTACCGCGGGCCAGTACCGGCCTTGATATTGGTTGTGATTGGGATTGGAACATATCACCAGTATTTACACCTCTTAGCAAAAGAGAACTATCTCCGCCACATGTAACAGGCAGGTTTGTCTCCACAACCTGCACAGAAGTATTCCAGTCGCCAGGTCTTTCAGGTTCGACTGGTTTTCCCATGTACCTTGCACCCTCTTTTGTGACGACATAGGCCATCGCTGCACCATTACCATCACCTTCGCCAAATATCACGCCTTCCGGCACTGCCCGGCACGCACATGCAACAGAGCCACATGAATCGCAGACCTGGCTCTCCCTTCGAGGATAGCCCTGCATCGATACTGCAGTGATGTAGCCTTGGCGTATCAGTTCCAGAATTTCCGGGTCTTCCTCATATACGATATACTCGGCAGTTCTGGTCTGCTCGTTGTACTCGCCGTCTACTATGAGGTGCCTGTAGGCAGGATTCAGAGGGATTTCGTGGTTGATGTTCAATGTCTTGCCTATCGCAGTATAGGCAGATTTTTTCAGCTGCTCTTCTGTCCACTCCCGCGGCCCGTGGCCCTGGTTGAAAGGGTCAGTTATCATCGGGTGAAGTCCCTCAACAAGCAGGAATTTTCCTTCCATGCCGCTTTGCTTTGCTATGTGCTTGAGTTTGCCCAAGTCAGGGTACCACGAGAATGATGCGGCACTTGTAGTAACTTCTTGAATCTGTTCTGGAGTCTCAAAAATTCTGGGCAAAGAGCAGTTACCTTCAACCAAGCTTGGCTTTATCCTTGAAGCTTCTGCCAAGACAGCGGAGCTGGAAATTTTCCTGTTTTCTCCCCCTCGTCCTTTTTCCATTTCGATCTTTGACTTGATAAACCCGCAGTAGGCATGAGGATCGTCCTTGTCGCCATTTTTTGCGACACAGTCGTCAAAGTCAGAGTAAGGCCCGATTGGCTCTCCTATCTGTTTTTCTGTGAAATGAAATCCTCTTTGTGAAAGGTACAGCTTGAGGGCTGCAGTATGGTAGTTCATTCCTCCTTCTTGCACTGATTTGCGCTCTTGCATCCCCCTCTCCTCCTCAGCCATCTCGATCTGCTAGCCACCAGAGTTATCGCCCATAGCCATCCCAAGAAACGCATTGTTGAGCTTGTTCTTTACTGCCTGCTCCTGCTCTGTCTGCGATGGCTGCTCTTCAGGGTCGATAGGCAGACCATTCTCTGCCAGAATCTTGCGTATGTCCCTGACTGAAAATGCCTCCGGCTTTGCCGTCACAAGTCGGGCAAATCCCTGCCCGTCAATTTCCATCTTTTCGGGCTGTCCCCATACCAGCTGCAGATCTGCCAGCTTCCACGGTATAACCACTCCGTTTGCATCCGTGGTGGGGTTCTGGTCGTACCAGCTCTTCAAGATAAAGCGCTCAATCTGCCGCCTGAAAATGCGCTGAAAGCCGACCAGATTCATAAGAGCTGCTTCTTTTGCAGATTGCGCGCTGGCCTCAGTCAGGGCGCCCTTCTCAAACAGCCTCGAAACAGGCGTCCCTATCGCCTTTATCACCGCATTTGTGTAAAGCGAGGTAAAGGCCTCAAGGTCTATAGCTTTTGTCTGGTTGCCAAGCTGGAGCACGTCAGCCTGACCGTCTGGCAGCACAAAATCCTGCTCGTCTAGCAGCTGGTTGATGGAAGATGCCAAAGCGGAAGCCTGTTGGGGCGAAGCGCTAGGTGTCTTGTAGACATTTCTCGGGATATAGCGCTTGATTATCTTGTGTGCAGTATCTTCTATGGAACGTTTGATGTCCATAAGGGACATCCTTGTGTAGGTGCTGTCAAGGCCGTTCCAGTTCAGCCTGTAGTCTACCTTTTGCACCAGCGGGGCTAAAAGGCCAAGGCCATAGGGAGACCCGTTTACTATCCTGTAGCGGAAATGTATCAGCTCTGAAGGCAGGTATCGGCGCACTGCATAGCCACGAAATTCGTAAAATCCTATCGTCGAATCCTGGGTCCAGCCATTCCACCAGATTCTCTTCAAAGCGGTGAGGGGCATCTGTACAAGCTGGTCGAATTTGTTTGCCCTGTCAGTATATTCTCCATACCGCCAGACTGAATTTCCATAGGCTAAAGTCTCGTAAGCTGCAGTCTGCACAATAAAGTCAAGGTTGATGTCTTCGGCAAAGTCTTCAAAATAGCTGACTATTCTGCTTGAAGGTGCAGCGAAATGAAAGCCTGCTCCCACTGCAACCGAGGTTACAAAATCAATGCCGAACTTGATCTCAGAATCGAGTGTGTAGGCATTGAGCATATCTGCAAATGAAACTTCGGGGGCGACCCATATCGCGTACTTGTTGATTGGCCGGTACACCGGATCTGGCAGGTCGTCAACCGACAAATCAGGGAATGTTCCATAACGGAAATACCTCGCTGCGGACATGAGTGGCATGTTGCTTTTTCCTGCCTGTGCGTGGGGTTGAATTCCGGCAGTGTAATCAGTTTCCCTCTGCTGTGGCCGAGTTGTCATCCTCAATCCAAACAGCTTGGACAACAGGCTAGGCATATTTTCTAACCACCGTCATTGACAATATAACAAAGAATGAAGTCGAAGAGAAAAAGAATTAATTGATTGAAGCATGGTTTTTTATGAACTTGACTTGCACACTGGAGCTAGAGTGTTTGCAATGGCATCCATGAGCCGGAATATGTTTGCTTTTTTCCCATTATTC
>JAJPHM010000076.1 GCA_021325295.1 Nitrososphaeraceae archaeon | reverse complement strand
GCAAACCAAAACACCCTAATGCAGCAGTTTTAGCTTTTCACCCGGTTTTTCAGCAGTGTCCAAATACATTATCAATTTAAAATCATGTCACTAAAGTTACCAGAATCTTGAAGCCAATTGAGGGTATCAATCCTTGCAGTGCAGCTAGTTTGGTCACGCTAGGTCATGGTAACAGATCAGTGGCTAAAAGTCGACTGCATACATATTTTACCGTCGGTTTTGCCCTGAATTTGCAACCTCCAATCTCCAACCTCACGCTGACCTGCTCAGCTGCCTACATTTGATAACCTGCCAGCCAGGCCCTTTAACCTGTCTGCATAGGGTGATATTCTGGATCTGTCTGTCTTGGCCAGATCCTCAAAATAAGAGACATAGCCGTCTATTTCTCTAATCATATCCTCTACAGTCCATGCCCTGCCAGAATGACCATGCATTCCAAAGGGTGAGCCGATTTCTTCTCTTGTCTTCTGCGTCAGCTCATATTTGCCGCTCTCGTTTTTCTTGATAAGGCCCTCCTGGGTCATTGCTTCAAGCAGGGGATAGATAGAACCCGGAGATGGTCTCCACCAGCCCTTGCTCATCAGCTCGATATCGTCCATTATCTCTGCCCCATTCTTTGGCGAGCGCTCAAGTATTGAAATAATCCATACCCTGAGGCCCCGTCTTTTGCGCATCTCCCATCCAAAAGGTGGCCACATAATATTATCGCTTTTCCGATATCGATTATCAGATGCCAGATATATGCCTTGCTCCAAACATTAACCTTACTACTTCAACTATTATACAGCATATTATCGAAAATAATTGCTGTACTAGACGGTTCAGAAGAGTACTCAGGGCGGCAAACCTTATTGCAGTTGACAAAGGAGAGTCAGGGTTCACAAAAGTTTTGCTTGAAAGCGTTGATCAGGGAATTGTGACATATGCTCCTTATCATGTTTTGGTTATAAAGTGAAGTACAACAAAGTAATCGTAGGGTATCAACGATAGCGAAATTCTTTTTACAATCACTGACGATGCCATCCTATTGTCATATCCAAAAGATATACTGTCGAGGATGTATGGCGAAGATACCCTGCCTGACCTTCTGCCAAAGGCTGAAGAGCAGCCATCTCAGGGGATGGGCGATGCACTGCAGACAAATCTCTTTAATGTCATGCTCAACAGAAGATCGCAGAGGAAGTTTGAAAATAAAGAAGTTGAAGAGTGGAAGCTTGAAATGATATACGCTGCAGCCGATACTGCTCCTACGGCGGGCGGCTTTCAAGGCTTTAAAATATACAATGTAAAAAACAGCGAAGCAAAGCTGAAGCTGGTCGGGGCAGCCAATGGTCAGCCATATGTCAATGCTCCTGTGGTGCTTGTCTTCTGTATGGATCCATCCAAAGTGAAAATGAACTTTCCAGATCATATTTTGAAAAAATTTTCTTTGCAGGATGCTACCCTTTCGGCAGCATACGCGCAGCTTGCCGCACATGCACTTGGCCTGAGCAGCGTATGGATAGGTATGATAGACGAAGAGAAGGTCATGAATGCACTGGCAATAGATCTTGTACCGTCTTCAATCCTCTGCATTGGATATCCGCAAAAGATGCTCCAGCCAAAGCCAAAGAGGAGCTTGAAGGAGCTTATTCACGACATCTGATGGGGCCAGATTGTTCTGCTGCAAAATAAGAAATAAGAAATAAAAATCAGCTGGCACCGTAATTTGGCTTTCTGTCTTCAGCTGGTTTTTGTCTTGTCGTTGCCGCATTCACCACCGACCAATCAAATTCATATCAACGCTCAAATACGGTAAGGTCTTTTAATAAACTCGGATGGAATCGACTGCAAGCAAGCTTGACAATCAGGAAATAATTTACCTTGACTGGAACAATGCTCTGGACATATTAGAAAGAGCATACAGGTCCGGTCTATTTGTTTTGATAATAGGGCCAAAGGGGACAGGCAAGACTACCCTCGTAAGAAAGTTTGCGTCTCACATGAAAAAAGAGCTCTACTCTGTAAACTTTAGCCTACGCACCAGAGAATCGCACCTTGTTGGCTCCAAGACCATCGATCAGGGAGAGATAAATTTTGTCGAAGGAGTCCTCGTAAAGTCTATGAGGAGCGGAAGCATGCTTTATCTTGACGAATTAAATGCAGCCGAAGCCGACGTGCTTCTCAGATTGGACGAGGCCCTTGATGATAGAAAACAGCTTGTCCTCAAAGAAGCCGAGGGTCAGACAATCAAGGCTGCAGACGATTGGTTTGTAATCGCTACAATAAATCCGTTATCTCACGTAGGAACAAAGGAGCTTCCCCCGCAGCTTCTCAGCAGGTTCCCAGTACGCATGAGGCTGGAATATCCACCAGAAGACCTAGAGCTAGAAATAGTAAAGCGGCACATCAGTATAGACAGCTCAAAGATAGGTGACGTAAAACATGCAATCCAGCTGGCAAAGAACCTCAGAGAAGCAGCCGCAGTAGAGGAGCTTTACTATAGCCCTAGCCTGCGAGAGACGATAGCCTTTGCCAAGATGCTCAACACCGACCTTCCACCACGCAAGGTTGCAGAGATAGTTTACGCAAACGCCTACGACCAGTGGGGACAGGTAGAATACCAGAAAGTCATGGACATGATCACTTCTATATTTGGCGATAGGTAAGTGGTATATGAAGCCGGCCAAAGAGTTGGTCAGACAGTTTCAAGCTCAATTATATTTCTATTCCAATTCCAATGGTGATTCCATTCTTGCTTTTAGTTTTGATTTTAATTTTAATTTTGATTTAATCGCCACCTTGGCAGGTTCACAGAAGCAGAGCATAAGCAAGGAAATGGCAGCGAGCTAGATGGAGGTAATAGAATCGTCATATCGTCTGGCTTGAAAATAAGCGGCACGGTAATGCGAAATGACGTTCTGCTTGATATTGCTACCTTTTTGGCTAGAAGGTGGTCGGGTAATCCAAAAGTCGTGATCACGCTAACGCCTGACAAAATCCCGACTGCAAAGCCAGACAAGGGCCAGATAGAGCTGCCTTTTCTGACATACTATCCAGGTACTGAGTTTCAAAAGTACCGCCAGTGGAGAGTTGCTCTCTGGTACGAATCAATGAGGATGCGCCACTCCACAAAGGTTCTGAGCTACGAACATGCCTTCGGTCTTCTCCTGAATACTCTGGAGACAAAGCGCATAGAGGTAATTGGCCTCCGGGACTGGGAAGGAATGGTGAATGAGCTTATCTTCAATGAAGGAATGTCCTGGCTTTCCAGGCCGCTTTTGAATTCTATCTACGGCAAGTACAAGATTGCCGAGGCCTTTTCGCAATATTTCCTCACAGGATATCTAAAAGGGGAGCTGTTTGGCGGAGAGCTAGAGAAGGTAAAGAAAGCCTCAGAGCTTGCCTCTGAGCTGGTCAATGAGGCTGTACAGAACGGCTATGGCACAGACTGGATTGAGCAGCACATACCAAAGCTCGTCAAGATTTTGGAACTTGATCCCCTGACATCTATTCCAGTACTTGCACCAAGGACAAGGGCAGGCCTTTCTCTGAACCAGAGCGACCTGCTCAAGCAGGTAGAAAAAGTAGTCCGGCTGAAGCGCAGGGCAAGAGAATACGAAGTGGACAAGCTGACCAAGGAAGTCTTTGAGGGCAGTGACGTGCTGAAGGAGTTTGAAACGCTGGTAAAGGAAAGCAAAAAGACAGAGAACAAGGGCTACGACAGCCTTGAAAACTATGGTCTGAGCGTGCCTGAGAGGTTGGATGTAGACGAGACTCCAATTTATGATGTGGATCTTATTTCGAAGGTAAAGGCTGCCTTTAGGGCGTGGAAGACAGGCTGGGTCGAGAGGCACGAAGAGACAGGAGACGAGTTTGACGTAGAGAGTCATGTTGAATTCCTGCCAAAGGTCTTTTTGAGCGACTTTAAACTCTCTATCAAGACTAAAGTAGCGATACTGCTTGACCATTCTAGCAGCATTGCAGATGTGGAGCTAGAATACAAGCAGGCCACGATTGCGCTTTGCGAAGCACTCCATTACTTGGGAATAAAATTTGCAGTCTATGCCTTTAGCACGGAAAAAAGCCAAGTAAAGTGCTGGATAATCAAGCCACCAAACATCAAGTGGTCTGTAACCAGTGCAAGAAGGCTTGTTCAGATAAGGGCAAGCGGAGGAACTCCTCTTGCTGAAGTATATGGCCTTTTGCAGCCTATGATAAAATCATTCAAACCCGACATATTTGTGACCCTTACCGACGGAGAGCCTTCTGACTTTGATGCAGTGCGAGGAATGGTTCTGTCGTACAAAAAGACTGGCATCCACATGGTAGCTATTGGCGTCGGCAGGAACCTTACTGATTCGGTAGGCATAGGTCACAACCTAAAGTATCTGAACTATGAAAGGACGCTAGCTGTCAGTAGGTTGCAGGATATACCAAAAAAGGTAATCCAGCTTTTACAGACTTGACACTGCTGCTCTGCCTTGATATTTTTTGATTAATCAGCTGCCATGCTATGTTGGTGTCAGTTAATCAAGGGCAGACAGAAGACTAACAAGTTTTCAAATTCATAGTAGGCAGCATTGGAATAAAATAAAATGGAGGGGTTGCCTCTGCATTACTGCAGCGGCACATACTCAAAATACGCAGTCACACTCTGCCCCAAGTCTACAGCCCTTGGCCTGTCTGTAGAGCCATCCTGCCAGTGGCTAAACACCACATTATGCGGGT
>JAJPHM010000056.1 GCA_021325295.1 Nitrososphaeraceae archaeon | reverse complement strand
GCCAGAATAGTTAACAATCTAGACGACCTGACAGCAAAGGATTTGGGGTCTGCTGATTTGGTAGAAGAAAGAAAGGTAGAGACAGACAAATGGGTGTTTATTGAAGGGTGCAAGCATCCAAAGTCAGTTACGATACTGATTAGAGGAGGCTCACAGAGGGTTGTGGACGAAGCAGACAGGTCTTTGCATGATGCGCTGATGGTCACCAAAGACGTGCTTGAAAAGCCAGCAATAGTTGCAGGCGGAGGGGCACCAGAAGCATATGCAGCTGGCAAGCTAAGAGAGTGGGCAAGCACACTGTCTGGAAGGGAGCAACTTGCGGCCGAAAAATTTGCAGAGGCTCTTGAGGTGATTCCCATAACACTTGCAGAGAATGCAGGAATGGATCCAATAGATACAATCACCGAGCTTCGCGCCAAGCAGAGCAAGGGATCAAAATGGACAGGCGTAGATCCCAGAAATACAAAGATCACGGACATGTCAAAGCTAGACGTGTTTGAGCCGCTGTCTGTCAAAGAGCAGATAATAAAATCTGCAACTGAAGCAGCATCAATGATATTGAGAATTGATGATGTGATTGCGTCCAGCAAGTCCGGCGGACCATCAGGTCCTCCAGGAGGAATGGGAGGCGGCATGGGAGGCATGGGTGGTATGGGCGGAATGGAGATGTAAAAATAAGGTAAGGAAGACCAGACCGAGGCCATCACTCTACTCAAAAACCACTTGCAGACAGGCGCTTTTTTCAGGCTATTCTTGCCTGACCCGCCTTGCCTTTACTTTATTTTTACTCTGTGAACTACTTTGCCAGTAGCTTAAAGATTGCGTTGCCATTTTTTTACTTGTTATTATCATCATCTTTTGCCTATTCTGGCACAACCAACACCGGCATCCATTTCCACAGCAATTACCTCATTTACCCAGCTGCCAGTCTCGTTCAATGGCACAAGCCTGCAAAGAAAATCATTCCATGAAATGGTGCCGTATGCATCGGTCCATGCTATGTAATGCTGCTTCAGACCCGCCAGCGCCTGAGAATGGTAGTGGCAGTATCTGTTGTCGCCCTGCGCAACCTTTCTTGAGCATGCTGCGCACTTCATAGCCCTGTAAGATTTATTTATAGTGCATTTTAAAGGTTAAGCAAGCATCTGCCTTGATGTCTAGTGCTTCAAAACTTGCAGGGATAATCGCCGGTATCTACTTGGCAGTTTTTTTTGCCCTCTCTTCAGGCTTGGTAAATTCAATAATTGAGGGGAGATCTTCTTCAGCCTTTATTCTGCCGTCGAGGTCTGTGCAGACAATAGGCGAGACCATAGTCGTTACTCTTATACTCTTTATAGGGATGGCCGGTGCATTTCTGCTCTACCGCGCAGGCAAGACTATTAGCCCAAAGGCCCAACAGGCACAACTTGCTGCAGGGCTTGGAATTATCGGGCTAGCGATGCTGCTTGGGTTTGTTCTGGTTAATGTCAAACTTGGATAGCTTTTGCACCGTTATGGCAGACAATGGAAGTATTTGCAGCAATAGCCGGATGGCGATGCATGACCAGAACTAGGTCGTCACCTCTTCTGTCAACGCCAATTAGCACTGCGCTTTTCTTTTGCAACAGCCTTCTGCTTGCGGGAGATTGTATCCATCCGCCATCCTTTCTATACCGGAGCATGCTTGTTGCAAGCACCGGAACACCAAGCTTTGCACCATTTGATACCAGAAACATCAGGCAGCAAGAAAGCAGATGGTTGAGCCTGCCTAATACCCTGCTTGAAGATTTCTGTGCGTCAACCATCTTGTAGTTGTAGTACATGTTGTAAAAGCTATTGATTGAATCTAGTATGACAATGGAAGAATCTGCCATAGAATCCAGTACATCCTGCAGCATCGAAACGAACATGCCAAGAGAAGGAGTATAGACTTTGAGGCCGCCGGAACAGAATGCGGGTACAAGCAGACCTGATTTGAGGTATGATGTAAATGCTAGGTCAAGGTCAATATAGATGGCATTTTCAAACCGAAATGCCAGTGCGGCAGTAAAGCATGTTTTTGCATAAGGGTCGCTGAATAAAAGCGAGTTCAGACCGCTGTCAACTACCAGACCCTCATACATGCCGTCATGGGCAGAAATTATAAACACCTACCTACCTTGCTTGTCTCTAGGCAGAGGTTGAATATAACATAGCAGCAAGACCTGCCCGGGTCGACGACTCGGCTAATGGCATGATAGACAAATCAAGGCAGGATTTTCCGGTTACAAGAAAACTCGTGTACATGAATAATGGGTCAATTGCGCCTACACCGCTTTCCACCATCAAGGCGTGCACTGACTTTATGCTCAAGTGTTCCGAAGACGGGCCTGATGCCCCCATTACACATGAGTACATATCCTCCGTCTTGAAAGAAGCGCGGATCAGAATAAGCCACATGATAAATTCAAAACCCGAGGAGATTGTATTTGCGCAGAGCACCACCGATGGGATCAACAGAGTAGCTGGAGGACTTGACTGGAAAAAGGGAGGCTCTATAGTTGTACTGGATAGAAAGCTGGAGCACATCGCAAATTACCTTCCATGGCTCCGCATTGCTCGCGAAAATAAAGTAGTAAAGTTGATTGAATTGAAGGCAGTCGGTGAAAATAGCTTTGATATCTCGTCCCTTGATGGTATTCTTTCTGAGCATAATGCCGGAGGGACAAGGCTGGTCTCGATAAGCCATGCACTTTTTGGCACCGGCGCGATAATGCCCCTTGAAGAGGTGGGTAGCATTACCCATCAGAGAGGAGCCCTGTTTTGCGTTGATGCAGCCCAGACCGTCGGCTCGGTGCCTGTAGATGTACAAAAGATAGGCTGCGATTTCATGGCGTTTCCAGCCTTCAAGTGGACATGCGGGCCGACCGGAATCGGCGTCTTTTACTGCAGATCCAAATCTTCTGACCTTATCAATCCATTGATTATAGGGGGAGAATCTGCCGCCCTGTCAGACCAGCAGGTCATTGCGCCGATGGAGATGCCGCAAAGACTCGAGGCAGGCTTTCGAAACTATCCCGGGGTAGCGGGCCTTGAGTCCTCGCTGAGGTATATCTTGCGCCTAGGCATACAGAATATTCGCAAAAAGAACATGAAGGTTGCCGAGGTGCTACGGGCAGAAATTTCAAAGACTCCTGGTATCAAATTGCACGGGCCGATGGATGAAACCCTGCGCACTTCAATCGTCTCATTTTCCTCATCTTCTGAGGATTCGGAGACTATAGTGAAAAAGCTGGAGCGGGACAGTATTATTTTCGCAGAGCGTACAGCAGGAGGCTTCAAGGTGGTCAGAGCCTCGCCGCACTTTTTTAACAGTGAAGAGGAAGCATCAAAAGCGGCAGAATATATCAAAAATATTGTGAGATGACAGCTTTTCTTTTTCTTTACTTTCTCTGTCCTCTGTCCTTCTCTTTATCCTTCTCTCCCTGACCTTCTATAACAATCATAGTCAGAGTTGACCTTACCTTGTCAATTCTTCTTACATGCCAGGTTATTGTCTCTCGCAGCCTGTCCATAGTATC
>JAJPHM010000037.1 GCA_021325295.1 Nitrososphaeraceae archaeon | reverse complement strand
GCTGGATGCTGAACATCAATCTCCTTCAGTATGGTAGCTCCGTCATTTGTTATTGTAACATCTCCCAAAGTATCTACAAGCATCTTGTCCATGCCTCTTGGGCCAAGCGATGTCTTGACAATCTCTGCAATCAGCTTTGCCGCGGTAAGGTTATTCCTTTGCGCTTCCTTGCCTTTGCTTTCTTTTGTTCCTTCTTTTAGAATCAGAACTGGCATGCCGCCAGGTGTAGTTTGGATCGATGCCATTTTTTCAATTTCACCCTATAAAATATCGAATTCGTATCTGCCTCTTTTATAGTTTACAGACAATGCATCCAAACCGGTGCAATGAGAGCATTTTGCTACTACTTTTCTTTGTCCATTCCCTTTGCTTTCTCAGTCAGTCGCTTTTGCTTCTCGTCAAACTTGGCTCTGAAGCGCGGGATATTAATTATGAATCTCTCGTGTATCCCTTCGCCAAGTTTTTCAATACTATCGCTTGCCTCAACCTCAAACGTGATTCTTCTACCTTCGACGCCAATCACTTTAGCCTTGAGCACAACTTCAGTTCCCACAGGAGTTGCGGCCAGATGTTTTACGTTGACGACGGTGCCTACAGAATCCCACTCTGGATCAAGCGGTATCTGCTGCTTGAGAAGGAGCCGGCATGTCTCTTCCATTTCAGATATCATGGCAGGTGTTGAAAGGACATTCTCGCCTTCCCACAAAAAGCTTGTCGTCTGGTTGGAGCTTACCCGTATCTTTCTTTCCTTAAGAGTTCCGATCTTGACGCTAAAATCCACGCCAAAAATAGGTTCGGTTATAATTTAATTTAACTTATTTGACAGCCTGTTCGTCTTTTGCCGATTATGCATGCCTACTTATCTGTGTTTACGTATATCGATTTTTTTCTCATTCTCCTCCCTCACATGGTGGAGCCTTTCTTTTTCGTGGAGAAATTCTTTGCCGCAACTGCCACATCTGAAAATATGGTGGTGATGTGCGGTCCTTGCATGATTGATCAGCTCTTCGCGGCTGCCAAATTTCTCATGGCAATTCTCGCACTCGTTCTTTTCTCGATGGAAGAAACCCATGCAATCTCGCCATACTTTATGGCAACTGCTGGTTATTAACCTCTTTGCAAAGCTAGAGCATCCGCTAGTCGTTGATCAAAAATAAAAATAGAAAGAGCGGCCCGTCTAACGCTGTCTCCTCAGACCTGAGATAACTGCGTAAATGAGGCCAACGCTTAGGCCAAAGGCCAGAGGAATCCATACCGGAAACGCCGCTGCGTCGATCGTCCCTATCAGAGCGCCGAATGCCATAGGGATGCATTATTTCATTAAGTATATTAGATTTTCCATTTTGAAGCCGCCGCTAGTTCCATAGAAGCCTAGAAAAGGATCTGAAGACCACAGAAACCCATAGGAAAAGTGGTGGCGGGCAGGATTGTGCTGGAAGATATGGAGCAAAGCAAAACTAAGCAAAGCTAGTTCAATGCCATGGGCGCAACGTCAAGCTAGCTGACTTGACTAAGCTTAAGGAAGTCAAGTTAAATTAAATTACCCTAACAGACCATTGCCTGCTATGAAGATGCAGAAGGAGATGCGCAAGTTCTGCCCTAAATGCAAGACTCATACCACTCAATCAGTGGCAATTTACAAGAAAGGAAAGGACAGAACTGTCGCCGAAGGTGCACGCCGGCATGCTGAGGATAAGAAGGGCTACGGTGGGCAAAAGTTCCCAGAGCTCAAGCGGACTGCCAAGACGACCAAAAAGATAACCCTGCGCTACACCTGCAAGACATGCCAGAGAAAGACAATGAAAGAAGGCCTGAGGATGCGCAAACTGGAAATCTGACAAGAAAATGAAAGAAAAGAATCAGTTAGTTAATTAGTCAGTTAATTGGGTGATTGTTGATGGTCCGCAGAGAAAATATAATGGTTCCAAAGCCCCGGAGCAATTTTGTTTCTGTCCAGTGCAAGAAATGTGGCGAAAAGACAGTAGTGTTTACACATACAACAATAGACATCAATTGCAAGTCATGTGGCGAGCCAGTAGCTACAAAGACAGGTGCAAGGGCAGAGATTCTGGGAAAGGTTATGGGCGTACTGGATCAATAAGCGTACTTTTCTGCCAGCTTTAAATCTGCTCTTGTATTTACGTTGACTGCAATCGGTATCCTATTCATGACTATATACTGCTCCTCTACAGCTGCCCCCTGAGCAATTTTTGATGTGTCAAAAACGGTTATCCCAGAGTGGCAGTACTCCCTGCCACCCATTTTCAGGACTATGCTTGGCTCAATTCCTGCAGATGTCACAAAATTTTTGTCCATTACAACAGAGAGGGCAGATGGAGCCTTGTTGGCAGCTGAAGGACCGGCATCAAATGATACTAGTGCAAAGACTGACAAGATATCTCTGATAACATGAGACGTGATAAGCGGAAGATCTGCAGGAACCACAAATACTTTTGCAGGTTTTAGATTCTCCAGCAGAAAAAAAAGATCCCGGTGGTATCCTTCTCCAGATGTCCTGATAACTTGTGCCCCCCTTACCTGAAGAAGTCTGCCAGTTTGTCTTGTGTTTGGCGATTCTGCCGCGACTATTTTTTCAAATCGTCCAGATAGCTCAAGTGCATCAAAAACGTATTCTACTATTGCCCTACCTTTTACTTGCAGGAGAGGTTTTTCAATTCCGGGCCGCAGATGCATCCTGCTTCCCCGTCCGCCACACATTATTGCTGCTACTATTGTTTTCATTCTATCTCCACTGCATTGTTCTAAGATTGGCTTTTTCATTAGATCAATCAAACATAGGGTAATTCATCTCGATCTGCGCTACAGAACTGCCACTGTAGACGAAGAGATTACTACAAGCGAAGCAAGCCTAGTAATTTCATTGGAAGCTCCCAGCACATCTCCTGAAATGCCGCCAAAGTTTCTGTTTGACATGTACAACATCATAAGCGATATTGCTATCGATACCGATAAGGCAATTAGACCTGCTTGACCTGTAGCAAACCAAGCTATGGGAAGGGTTATTGCAGTGGCTGCCAACAATTTTTTTCCACTTTTCATAGCGCTTGTGAAAGGCGAGCTGAACCCCTGCCATGCAGAGGCCCCCCGATTTGCAAGCAGAACCATCGAATACTTTGCTATCGCCTCAGCAGTTACAAGACTAAAAAACACCTTTGGGCCGGGAGATAGGCCGGTATAAAATACAATTATCATGCCTGCAAAATACAAAACAAGTGTTGCTACCCCTGCCGAGCCCACCGCAGGGTCAAGCATTGCCTTGTGCTTTGCTTCTTTGCCTCCCTTGGCCATAAGGCCATCAGCAAAATCTGCAAGAGCATCGGTATGATGAACACCTGTAATTATTACGAGAGCTCCTGTCGCCAGCAATCCTACGATAAGAGGATGCAGAAAAAACGAGAGCCCAAAAGCCATGCCACCTACAATGACACCTACCGCGGCGCCAACAAGTGGGAAAAGGTACATGCCCCTTGCCGCAGTGTAGATGTCATAGCTTCCTGCAGGCAGCACAGTTAGAAATGAAAGCACAGCTCTGAATGCCTTAAATTCCAAACAAGAGATTCCACCAGCCAGCCAGATATAAAACTGTCATCAGCGGAGCTGAAAAGAATAGACAGAACAGGATTGTGGTTAGCTTCATTATAGAGAGGGCAGTCCTGCATTTGGAGATCGAATTCGGTTCCTGCTCGTCGCCAAGTGAATAGTAGCCGATCTTTTCAAGCTTTATGCGCAATGCACCTGCCATCGCAGCCATAGGGTAGCCGGCATTTGGGCTTGATGTCTTGGCCCTGTCGCGTTTTAATACCTGCATGGAGTTTCTCCAGTCAGCTCCTATGATTTTTGAACAGACCACCATAAGGCAGGCAGTTATCCTTGCAGGGACATAGTTGGCAAGAGTGTCCATCCTAGCCGACATCCAGCCAATATTGCAATAGTAATCATCCTTATATGCTACCATTGAATCGAGTGTATTGATAACTCTGCAGCCGACGGCACCTGCTGGCCCAAAGAGCGAGTAGTAAAATAGTGGAGATACAATCCCATCCACGGTGCTTTCACCTATGCACTCTATGGTAGCTGAAATGATATGCTGCTCGTCGAGGTTCCCTGTGTCTCTTCTTACAATCATTGACAGGTCCTGTCTTGCCTTTGCCAAGTTACCTTCTGCCAGAGAATTTGCAACAGCCAGTGCATGTCTTTCCATTCCCCTAATGGCAATAGTTATTTTCAGTACAAGTGCAGAAAACACCACCATAGCGGCAAGCCCAAGGAAAAGCAAAATGGCAGCCTGAATGCAGTAGATCGCAAGAGCTGCGAGCGCGACCAATAAAGTCGCAAAAACAGCTCCCTTCGCTTTTTCTTGCCTTGCTATCGACCGCCTGGTCAGAGTTTTGTTGCTCAGTGAGTGTGTATCGCCTGCTCCCACGACTGTCTCGCCTGTATGTGCTGGGCCAGTTTTCAAAAGCGGCACAAAGAAGATTATCAATCGGCCAAGCCATGATACAGGGTGATACCTGTTGCGAGGGTCGCCAAATACAATGTCAATTGCAACACCAGCGGCAAGGGCAGCAAGTAGATAGATAATAATTATCATGGTGTTAGCCTTCCCTGTTTTACCTTTAGTCCAGCCATTTCTGCTATAGCCTTTATGTCAATACTTTCCTCGATTGCCTTTGCAATGGCATCTACCTGCCAGCTCCATGATTCTTCTGTCAGCGCTACGTGCTTGCTCTGCGGACTGGCATCTAGAGAGTCTTCCTCTGGAAGGTCGAATTGAATCTTTGGAACTACACCAAGCACAGGTTTGCCTGTTATTTTTTCCATAGACTTTATGGCAGGAGTAAGAAGCGACTTGTCTCCGCGGAACTTGTTTATTATGAATCCCTTTACCAGCTTTCTGTGGGCCGGCTTGAGCAGCCTCATTGTCCCCACAATGGATGCAAAGCATCCGCCCCTTTCTATGTCTGCCACTATAATTACTGGCGCACGGACCTTCTCAGCAATCAGCATGTTTGCAATATCATATTTTGAGATATTGATTTCTGACGGCGAGCCGGCGCCTTCCATGACCACGATGTCATTTTCCTGTACAAGACCTTTCAGAGAATTCCAAGCAATTGAAAGTCCCTGCTGTAGGACAAACTTTTCATAGTATTCTTTTGCATGCATGTCAGAATAGAACTTGCCGTTCAGGAAAATGCTACTCCTGTAATCTCCAAGCGGCTTGAGCAGGATTGGATTCATCCTCGTATCAGGCTTGCTCCTTGCAGCAACAGCTTGGACTGCCTGTGCCATGGCAATGACTCCGGCATTATAAGGCTGTATGTTTTGGTTTATAGGATAAAGGTTGGAGGACATGTTTTGTGCCTTGAACGGGACGACCAGATAGCCATTATTAGAAAATATCCTGCAGAGACCAGCCACCAGAGTGCTCTTGCCTGCCCCTGAAGATGTACCTTGCACCATAAGGAATTTACCACGTTTTTTGCTAGTTGCCACCGTGTCTATTTCCCCCTCCCTTATCCTGCCTTTTTATTTCCCGACTATCAGTGTTGTTGCACCATTTACTTTTTCTTTCCCTTTCCCTTTTTCTTTTGCTGGCTTTCGGCAGACTCGAGTGCCTGTATTAGCTCAAGGTTTTCTCTGTGGGTTTTTACAGCTACCCTGACAAACTGTGACTGATCCTCTGACTGCAATTCCATGCCAGTGAATGTACTGCAATCTCGGACAAGTATGCCGGTATTCTCAAGCAGTCTGTCTCGCAGTCGAGTTGAACTTCCCTTCAATATCTTTATCAGGAAAAAATTTGCATCTGACCTGTAAGGCTCAAACCGTTGTGTTCTGGCCTTTATTGCCCGCTGCATGTATGTCCTTTCTTTTTTTATCATCATCCTTGCCTTTTGAATATGCTGTCTGTCATGCAATGCTAAGATGCCTGCTTTCTGCGCTAGAGCGTTTACGTTCCAAGGCATAAGTCTGGAAGCAAGCTGTGCGGCTAGCTTTGGGTTGCATACGCTATATCCTAGCCTGAGGCCCGCAAGGCCAAAAGACTTGGTCATGGAGCGTAGCACTACGAGATTGTCAAATTCATTTATTCTTCCTACCAGCGAATGCATATCAGGATCGTCTGCGAGCTCGATAAAGCATTCGTCCAGCAAGATCTTTGTTTTTCCTGTCCTGTCCCTGCTATATATGCCCTCGACTATTTTGGTTATCTTGTCTGTGGCAAGCATCCCCGTAGGATTATTTGGGTTGCACAGAAATACCGCGTCAGCTCCTTGTGCCTTTTCTACAACAATATCAGGATCAAGCTCAAATTTGCGCATCGGAATAAATGATACAACTGCTCCTGCATGTTGCGAAGCTACTTCGTATTCGCAAAATGTGGGAACAGGAATCACTACTTGCCTTGCTGCAAGTGCTTGTGCAAAAATGTAGATCAGTTCAGTAGCGCCGTTTCCAACAGCAATCCATTCCGGAGTAATAGAAAATAAAACAGAATTGCACGACGAAATGTATTCTGCCAGACCTTTTTTTAGTTCCATGCATTTAGGATCAGGATATACAGATGCCAAGGCTTGGATATCTTTCCCAATTTCCCTCAGAACATGATTGGGGGCTCCCAGTGGATTGACATTTGAGCTAAAGTCTATCCTGACAAGTTCCGGGTCTACTGAGTAGATTCCGCCGTGACTGCACGAAGAAAGCTGGCCGCTGTTTGCTATTTTTTGCTGTGTGTATTTAGCATTTCCTTGCTGCCGCCAGATGCGACCAGAATCGGCATCTGAGTCTATGCCAACATGTCTGCTAATGCTGCCAGCCAATAGAATCGACTTATCTGCTAGTGTATTTAGAGTGTTGCTTCTCATCCGATATTGCCTGCTTGCCTGTCTTGATGCAGGCTAGTCGAAACCTCAAACCATAACAAAGATGCAGATAATCACTTTTGCATGACAGATTGCAGAATAACGATTATTAGTTGCAATACAACAAAAGCCGTGTATGTTAAGGGTTGCAGTGGTAGGCGCTACTGGTGCGGTGGGACAGGAGTTTGTCATAGCTCTCAACAAGCACCCGTGGCTTGAACTTGCCCAAGTGGCTGCATCTGAGAGATCAGCTGGCAAGAAATACATTGATGCCATAAGGGATCCAGCTTCAGGCATTCTGAGGTGGCATAATAGAGAGCAGGTTCCAGAATATGTAAAGGATATGATAGTCAGCAGAGTCGACGAAATAAATCCTGCCAAGTTTGACCTTATTTTCACTGCTCTGGAGTCAGAAGACGCAAAGGTCGTTGAACCCAAGTTTGCACAATCAACGCCTGTCATTAGCACCGCAGCCGCTTTTAGGTACGAATCTGACGTGCCAATTCTCATACCGGGAATAAATGACGATCACGCCCGCCTGCTGAATGTTCAGCGTAAGAATAGAGGATGGAAGGGTTTCATTGCGCCACTTCCAAACTGCACCACAACAGGCATGGCAATCACCCTAAAACCTATCATGGACAAATTTGGTGTTGAAAATGTTTTCATGACATCCATGCAGGCCCTCTCGGGAGCAGGAAGGTCACCCGGGGTAATTGCCCTAGATATCATGGACAACGTAATCCCGTACATTCCGAAAGAGGAAGAAAAAGTTCAAGTTGAGACAAAAAAAATACTTGGCAAGATGAATTCGAAGTCAATTGTCCCTTCATCAGTCAAGGTAAGCTGTACCTGTACAAGGGTTCCAGTGCTTGACGGTCATACCGAGAGTGTGTTTGTCGGGACAGAAGATCCAGCAGAGCCGGCAGATGTCAAGGCCGAAATGCTCAGGTTCTCAAAATCTGTTAGCATCAAGGGCTTACCGTCAGCACCAAAAGACTACATCATTGTGCATGATGATCCAACTAGACCGCAGCCGAGGATTGACAGAGAGGTAAACGACGGCATGACTACTGTAGTAGGACGTCTGCGCAAAGACACTGTCTTTGACAATGGGATAAAGTACGTCCTTTTGTCACACAATGAGAAGATGGGATCTGCCAAGGGAGCCGTCTTGCTTGCAGAGATGCTAAAGGATGAAAATCTGCTCTGAGCCTAGCTCTGGCAATTTCATGATAGAATAGAATTGAATATAGAGCAACAGACAGCTGCGTTAACCTAGCTTGGATTGTGAATTAGCTTTTGCAGCCCTTCGTCGAGCTTTACGCGTGACCTGAATCCCCATAGCTTGAGGGCCTTCTCTATATTGGCATAGCTTTGAAGGATCTCGCCTTTTCTGCTCTTGTAATGCAGGGGCTGCAAAGTCAGGCCGTATTCTCTTATCATCTTGTAGGCTAGATCGGTTATGCTGGTAGCCGACCCTGTCCCTATGTTGAACACCCCGGGTTCAGCATCCATTGCCAAAATCAGTGCATTGACTACATCATCAATGAAAATAAAATCCCTAGTTTGCGTTCCATCGCCATAGACCACGGGCTGCAGTCCTTTTGAAAGTTGCTCCGAAAACTTGGCAATTACTCCCGCGTATTCTATGTTCTGTCCTTCACCGTATACGTTGAAGAGCCTAAGTGAAATCCCTGTGCGTATTTTCTTTGCCTGGACGTACGAAGAGACAAGCATCTCTCCGGCAGCCTTGCTTGCCCCGTAAGGTGACAGAGGCTCTAGCGCATGTTCTTCGGAGATAGGCAGGGCTTTCGGGTTGCCATATACTGCGGCAGATGAAGCAAATACAAAAGAGCCAACACCATTGCGAGCGCATGCTTCAAGCATTGCAAGCGTTCCCATCACATTTACCTCCAGAGTATCATTAGGTCTCACAAAAGAATCAATGATGCTAGTTTTGGCCGCTAGATGTATGCATGCGTCTAGTCTTTCTTTTTTGACAATATCAGACACTGTTTCTTTGTTTCGCACATCCTCCCGGTATAGCCTTACTTTGCCTTTTCCATTGCCCACTTTTGCTAAAAAGTCTTTGTTTGAAGTACTGAGATTGTCTATGATTATTACATCATGGCCGCTATTTACCAGTGTAGAAACCAAGTGATGCCCTATAAAGCCTGCTCCGCCTGTCACCAGTATGCGATTCAACGAGTTGCTTTGAGGTTGTAGGATAGAAAAATGTTTGTCGGCTATTGTTATTGTATGCATTTGGAAAACATCCAGCATCCGGTTATTAGCAAAGCTAGTGCAAAGTTGGACAGTAACAGAAAAGGGCAAGCGGTAATGTCAAAAAGGACTAGCAAAAGGACTGTCTGTATGCCTCTAGAGCCGGACTTCATTAACAATATTACTTGCCAAAGTTCAGCAATTTCTTAAGAAGAGATCCTGCATTATTCACAACGAGGAAATTCAGAATGAAAACCAAACTTGTGATCGCAACAGGAATAGCTGCACTGGCAGTAATGCTGGTGCTCACTGTGCCTATCTATGCGATGGCACAACAAGCAGACAACAGTACAAGTACTGGGACAGGCAACAGCGGTAACACTGGCACAAACCCAATTCAGATACAGGGCTCTGTAAAGATTTCATCAATAATTGACCAGATACTCTCGCAAGCCAAAACAAGTCTCGGTGAAGCATCTGATGCTGCAGCCAAGGCGGCCAACGGAACTGCAGTTTCAGGCAGACTCGGGATAGTAAATGGGTTTCTTGTTTACGACATGCAGGTAAAAGCTAGCGATGGAATGCACAGGGTTCTGGTAGACGCAGGAAACGGAACAGTGTTGTATATTTCGCCAGCACATCAGATTGGCAATGGAATGCACTTTTTTGGAGGCTGGCATGGCAACGCAGAGCAAAGGATAATGAAACAAAAGCACAACCTAGACAATGAATAACAGAGGAAAAGCCAACCGCTTCTTGCTTTCTCTTATTTTTTGAGGGTCGATAATCTAATCCAATGCAGTATCCAACCTTTTCAATTCATTCATATCAATATGTGCATCTTTAGCAGCCGGTACAATCAAGCGTCCGGAATTGACTGCCACATTATCTGCAAATTGGGTCAGACCATTCAACAACATTTTATATGTTGACGCCATATCTTGTAGCATCTTGTCGACAGAAAGTGCACAGCGAAAAGAGAAAAGCAAGATAGCCTATGCCATAATAAGAATGCCCGATGGGAAAGAGCACGAGATACCGCTGCCACCTAAAACATTTAGCTCAGGCAGGGTAGGATATTATGCGCAGATTCCAAGTTTTGTCTTTGAAGACGAAGTATACGGCGGCCAAATTCAAATATGGAAAAAGCAAAAGTGAATATCTATGTATTCCATGCTTGCCTGCCGCAGGCAATTCTAATATTTTTTTTCTCTTTATTTTGGCTGCTAGAACACGATTAGAGCAGCAACAAATTGCAAGAATTCGTTCCAAGCTTTGCCTACTTTTCTTTATCTTATTGATAAACAAAATTGCGGGAATAAGTACTGCAAGCAGAACAATCTCTGCCATTGTTTGAATTTGTCATCCATCCGGGTATAGAGTGAAGTGCAATCCCTGTGGCTCCGTCACCCAGTGCTCTATTTCCCGTCATATTGTTGCCAGTTGAATTCACCAGATAAAATGCTTCATTGCTTCCAATGGAAGTATTGTTTATCAGTGTATTATTCTTGGAAAAGCTCAGGTAAAAACCTCCAAATTTATTGTCCCTTGCGGTATTTGCATGCAGTGCATTATCTGAAAATTCATAAAAGTGAAATCCCTCATTGGTGTTGCCTGTAGCATTGTTCGTATCAAGTTTGTTGCCCGTAGAATTGCTGAGAAAATAGCCATAACCATTACCAGCGGCTACGTTTTGTATCAGGCTGCTATTCGCAGAGGCCCCTACATAAAATCCAGTTTCATCATTTTGTACAGATGTATTATTCTTTATTATGACGCCATTAGCATTTAAGACGAAAATGCCGTCTGCACTATTATTTGCGGCAGCGTTTCTTGCCAGCGTAATATTTGCAACATTCTTTAATGCAACACCGACATTATTTTCCACGGCCGCACTTCCGACAAGCATGGTTTCAGTGGCATTGTAAATAAAAAAGGCGTTGATAAATCCACCTACCTTACAGTTACTAATTGTGACTTTTGAGTGGCCTGCAGAGGTTATCCCCTGTCCAGTATTATTATCGGTTCCGGTGATTGCATGGCCATTGCAATCAAGGTGGATATTATTGGCTCCAATTTCTATGCCATTATCCGGACAGGGACCTAGATCGGCAGTCAGGTTTATAGATCGCATTATTGTCATGCCACAATAGAAAGATGCCTGTTGCTCTGCAGCGCTGGCATTACCTGAGACATTAGCCGTTTCCATAGTCACAGTAGTAGTCGCAATGACAGAAAGCAGCAAGTACAAAATCAAAGTAGCAGGTCTAGCTGTTGCCCGCGTTGTACATTTTTCTCCTGTCGTAAAATAACGCCTTTCATTTGTGGCCTGGTGCAGGCTAGTGTTATTCTTTCGGCCTTGCCAACGCATTTGCGCTAGCTAGAGGATTTATAGCTTAAAGGAGTTCTGAAAGACTTGTACGTATACACAACATTCTTTGTAGAGCCTGCAATAGTGTTGGATATTATTCAATACATAGGAAAGTAGATAGGCAGGCAGAGTAATCCTGTTCGTTTCTAATGTGATCGCATTCACACAAACGGGTCTTTGAACGAGACAATTAGCTTTGCTATCTCTGGCCTCATAAGGTGTGGAGGCGGTATTTCACCGGAGCTTACCATATTCCTCATCTTTGTGCCGCTCAGCTCTTCTCTCATGTCAGGCCCATGAGGGCATATTCTCTCATTCGCGTACCCTATGCATTTTTTACAGTAATAGAATGCGGGAAAGAATACAGGAGTTATTCCAAGCTCTGGATAATCTGCAAAAATGGCCTGTGATGCAAACGGATGGTAATAATTACCAACTCCAGCATGATCCCTGCCCACAATAAAGTGAGAGCATCCAAAGTTTTTGCGCATAATCGCATGGTGGATAGCCTCTTTTGGACCAGCATACCTCATTTCTGTGTGCAGCGTTACAAACATGGCTCTCTGCTTCTGATAGTAGTTGTCAATCAGGGTCTCATATGCACCCAAAATAACCTCGTCTTTAAAGTCACCTTCCTTTTTCTTGCCGATAAGCGGGTTGACAAAAAGGCCATCAAAGAGGTTAAGTGCAGCCTTTTGCAGCATCTCATGAGCAACATGGGGAACGTTTCTTGTCTGGAACCCGACAACTGTCTTCCAGCCGTTATTCTTGATCTCGGCCCTCGTTTCAGACGGAGCTTTTCTATGCTTGCGCAACTGAGAATCCGGCAGCCTCTCAACAACATCAACCCTGCCGCCGACTAGCAGATTTTTCATTCCAGTTGTCTTGGCGACTCCAGGATGTTTCGGGTCGTCTGTTTGGTAAATCGCCTTTGCAACTTCTAGCTTGTTGAAAGGATATACCTCTTCGACGGAAAGTATTGCAAACTGCTTGCCTCCCTCAGACAGAGCCACCTGTCCAGCATCCCTAATTTTTGCCCCGGTATTTTCGTCTACGTCAAGGACAATGGGTATTGTCCAAGCAAGACCGTTCTTTAGCCTTCCTGTTTTTACAATGCTCTGAAAGTCTTCCTGACCGACAAAACCTTCAAGTGGGCTGAATATACCGTCTGCAATATTTTCTATGTCATTGCGGAGATCAGGTGTGACCTCTACTGACAGCATGCCTTTTGTATCTCGTTTGGTGAATCTATTTACAAGCTTGCCACCGTGTGGTGCAGGTATGCTACTGCTGTTGTGGTTTACCAAGAGTGCTGATTCCTTCCTTTCTTCCTTTTTCTTTTCGATATTATTCAGTGGGCATTCTTGGCAGTTAGCTTGCCTTTCGTTGGGTCAAAATGCAGTCCACATTCTTTTTGTGCAGCATCTTCCCACCACCATCTGCCTGCCCTTGGGTCTTCGCCTGGTTTGATTGCCCTTGTGCATGGCTCGCAGCCAATGCTTGGAAAGCCAGCGTCATGGAGTTTATTGTATGGAACATTATTCTTGTGGATGTAATCCCAGACCATATCTTCTGTCCAGTCGGCTAACGGGTTTACTTTTACAATGCCACCGTGCGACGCATCTAGCTCTACCTTTTTGGTTGTGGCCCTTGTGCTTGCCTGCTGCCTCCGCAGTCCAGTTATCCATCCATCAAGGCTGCTTAGAGCCCTGTTGAGTGGATGCACCTTCCTTATCTCGCAGCATAGTTTTCTATTCTCTACACTATCATACATCAGGTTCATACCCCTTGTTCTGACCATGTCTTCTACTTCCTTCTGTTCTGGGAAATACACGTCTAGCTTGATACCGTACTTGCTGCGTATAGCATCCATCACATCATAGGTCTCTTGATTCAGACGGCCGGTGTCCAGAGTAAAGACTTTGGTCTTGTCCTTGTTGATCTTGACCATCATATCTATAACTACAACATCTTCTGCTCCAAAACTTGAGGCAAGGCCAATTCTTGAGCCAAATGTGTCAAGGGCCCATTTCAATATCTCCTGTGCAGACTTTGTTTCCATTTCGTCTGCAATTTTTTCTATCTGTAGTGCAGTCAATTTTGCCATAAAATTATCTTCATGCTGACATTAGTCAAAGACCTAATAATATGCGTTACCTCAATCGATACAGAAAAAATCTCTTATTCATTCTGTACCTAAATTCTTTATTCTACTATAGCCATGGTTGAAGTAATTATTCTGCCTAGATACCATAATGAAAGATTTGTTTATTAACTAGCGTTTTTCTATAGATTGTGTAAGCACAAGCAAGTAAAGTGGTTGCTAGAGGAGTTTATAGTTGAGCGAAAATTTCTGGGGATTAATCGAACAGTACAGGACACTTGGCTTTGATCCTCTGCGATGGGTTTCTGGTTGTTCTAACGAAATTGATCCTCGTGTTTTGTCTGATAGCATAGAAAGGGTCAAAAAAGCTGCAGTCAAGATCTCACCATCCTGGTTTGATTCCTACTATTACATGGACGGTAAGACGCCTGATCTTACAAGAAGGATATACAGCTTTGACAGGCCGACGGTAGACAAGGAGGTCGATATAAGAAGGGCTCTGGCAATTATGCGCATTCATGCTAGGACATCCGAAGATGAACAAGCACTGACAGAAGCTTTTCAGAATTTTCTAACAGGTTTCCATTCAAAGGTTTCTATATCGATGGCGGCTGTTGTACTGACAGAGCACGCTGACGGCCAATTTGCAGTTTTTGATTATATTGGAATCCACAGAGGAGACAAAGTAGGTTACACCCCTGCTACAAGTACGGTGACTCATATTACTGATGTTACTCGGCCGCCAGACGCTGAAATCCACAGCAACATTGCAATGACTTCAGCTATAGATACTCTGAACCTGCTTGGATGCTACAATTCTTCGTCCTTCAAGCTATTCCCGGTTTATGATGCGCCATCTGAAGAGACGCTTGATAGGATAAGGGCCAACCTTGATTCATTTACTTCCAGATACAACCTTGCCATGGAAGACTATAGCTCACTAAAGATAGGCAAATTATTTTACGGTTGCAGTGGAATTGCCAATACACTAAAGGAGCTTCCCACTGGATACGAGCACATGGAGGAAGGTATGCAGATTATCCTGACAAAAAAATTCGGCTCCCTTGTACCACTTTCGCTGTACATGCTTGCAATGATGGACCAGGGGAATATCTCAAAGTATGAGCAGAATGGTATCAGCTTCAATGATATCACCGCCGCAAAGGATGAGGCGCTAAAGAGCCTAAGTGAGCCCCATTTTTCACTTGGCAAGATAATTTCCAAGTACTGCCCTGACTTTGGGTCAGTATTTGACAAAAATATGCACATAGCTGCAGTGCACCCCGTTACAACAAGGGGCATTCTGGCGCTTGGAGACTTTGCAAGAGTAGCAAATTCTCATATTCAGGTTGCTGAACTGCCGATAAAATATGAAGAGCTCTCCAAGTTTGCAACAAGGGAGTTTCTTGTTGAAAATGCAACATGCTCTGCGAATGGTTGCCACATGATAGTAGCAACACAAGATGTTGCGCAAGCAGTTAGCGAAGAGTTGCAAAAGCATAATTTTGATCCTGTGTTGATTGGTCAGATTGCAGGAAGAGGCAGACCTGCTGTCACTATTGATAGAGACGCAGGTCAGTACGTAGCGTCCAAGGTAAAGCTTGCAGGTCTGACAGCCGTTGCAGCCGACTCTGGACCTAAAGGCGTAGCCGACAAAAAAGCCGCCGAAGGAAATTAAGCAAATTACCTAGAAAATAAAACTTAAATATCCCATTAGTCACATTATGTGACTAACTTAAGGTGAACATTATGTCAGCGCAACAAGTTCCTATTGTTCTTTTAAAAGAAGGCACCTCTGAAACAAAGGGTAGCCAAGCACAGAGAAACAACATCACTGCAGCCAAGACAGTAGCTGAAATTGTGCGGACATCTCTGGGACCACGCGGCATGGACAAGATGCTTGTAGATACTTTGGGAGATGTTACAATAACAAATGACGGAGCTACCATACTGAAGGAGATTGATGTTCAGCATCCAGCTGCAAAGATGAT
>JAJPHM010000058.1 GCA_021325295.1 Nitrososphaeraceae archaeon | reverse complement strand
TAACTCAGGGGCTGTATAGGTGCAACAATTGCAATAGAGAAATGAATGCTGACGAGAATGGAGCAAGGAACATTCTGCAGCGAGCTTTAGGCGTACTGTCTAAAGCAGGGGGACTTCTGACATGCCCCGAACCTCCGGTGATCTCAGACAGGAGAGAAGTGATCACGGAGGAACTTCCAATCCTTTAGGATGGAGAGGATGTCAGTTGCCAGGCAAGATACCATTATTTACTTTGTATTATTTTACGGTACCATGGTCCCAGCCTCTCTGCTTCTGGCTGGCTAGCTCTTTCCGAACATTCAACCAAGGAAGAAGGCTGGGGCCTAACCCTTCACGCCAAGCCAGCGACCAAGTTAACCTGATTTGGATTCAAGAAGGAAATTGAGGAGGCAATACTACTACTATTGCTTCTTGCCTTGCAGCAATCTATCTATCATGTCAGTAAATTCTCTTATGCCAAATGGCTTTCTTAGAAATCCGTCAATTTTTGTATCGCCCAGACCGAGATCAAGGGAAACTACATCAAATGCTGACATGAGCAAAACCTTGGTCTGTGGGTTGATGATCTTTATCTGCTTGGCCAGCTCAATTCCATTCATTTCAGGCATCCTGATATCTGATACAACGAGGGCGTAATCTTGTTTTTCTTTAAAATGCTCAAGCGCTTGTTTTGGATTACTAAAGGGTGTAACTGATAATTTCCTTCTTGTGCTAAGATGGGTGCAAAGTACAGTCAGGATATCCGGCTCGTCGTCTACTACTAGTATAGCTTGGATATCCGCTGGAGCTGGAACTGAAGGCAAAATGACAGAGTATCTTCGAGAGGGCAAAGATAAAAGAATACCTGTGAACTACAGAAGGCCTGCATCTGCCTCGATTGTTTGACTTTAGTCATTTTAAGGGCATAAAGTAAAGCTTGTTTGTGTATTGTTATTGTATTCCAGACCATTCTGAGCAGGAGCAATAACGCCTTCACAGTAAAAAGAGCCAGTTAGCATGGCAGACCTTATCTTTGCCATGCTAGCTTTGCTCTATGAACAAGGCGACTCAGGCGGATCAAATCCACCTGGCGCCTGCTCTTTCTTGGCAATTACCTGTATTAAGCTACGTGTAACAGAGTTACACCACAAAGCTACTCTGCCTGTTCTCTTCTTGCACTACGGTTTGCTATAATCATTAAATCCGATTTGGATTCTTTTTAACTTATTGTATGAATAACAAAACGACAGTCCATCTAACTGTTGCAGCTGGCGCCATGCTGCTTTCCACACTTGGTATATCTGGCATCGCATTTACCCAAACAACAAATGCAGCTTCTGGTAATACTACGTTACCTTCACCGCCTCATGTATTGCCTTCTACAAATTCTACTACACTGGCTCAATCTGCCGGTGGCTCCGCAACAAATACCACATTTCTGACTACATTCCATGCAAAAGGGTTTCTGGGAAGCTTTGCACCTCCAGCAAATTCAACTCACTTTAAAGTGAATGTTCAATACCTGCTTGTAGGAAACTGGTCATTTGATATTGTTAGCGGCAACCTGCAAAACTTTACAATGAACCTCCAGAATGTCTCACTGGCAGGAAAGGCAGAGCATACATACTCTGTTAATGGATTGACGAACGTTACCGGCATTGGGACAAGGAATGTTACATCGCCAAACAATACAACGTCGTCAGCTACCGGAACAAACCAAAATTCAAGCCAGAGTAACAAGATCGTCCTGACTGGCAACGAAACAGCTTTTAGTGGTCTTGCAACCATTTATTTTGACGGAAAGCCAGCGTGGAATAACGTACTGACGTCGGTTACAGTCCTAAATGGCAAGCTGATCAATATCTCATTTGATACTCACAAAACAGAGGGCCACTTTGCAGGCAATCTGATTTACGGTGCTATCACCACTTTGGAAGATAAAGGTAACAATGACATCCACTAGCTAACCTGACCCATAGCCGCCAGTGCAATTGCCTGCCACTGCCTAACTGCAGGAGTTCCCTGATGCGGGAACTCTGCCTGAATCAGGTGCCACTATCCCACACTGTTACACTCAATTCCCAAATCTATGCAGAATCAGTCAAGATATATCGTGAAACATAACGTTGGACGTCAACTGCTGACGATTTGCAATTGCTAAAACGTACGAGAACGAGTTTGTTGATTGCTTGCTTGCTTGGCAGTGAAGGGTAAATAAGTTCACTCTTTGGTATCAGATTTTTGGACAAACGTTACAAGAAAAAAGGAGGACAGGAGGCTTTGTTATGACTATTTACTCCTCTTCTCTCATCTTTGTCTAATGCTGACACATTACGCTTATGGCTGCGGTATCGTCGTTGGCGAACATTATTGTTTGTGCAGCGCTATTCCGAAGCATCAGATCAGTTATGTTGCTTACCGTATCAGCCTGTCCTGTGAAAGGATTTGTCCCAGATACAGAGCCTGCAACGTTTGCTTGATATAGCGATTCATTGCTTCCTACTCCAATCACCTTTACAAAGTTCACTGTCACGGCATGGAGTACGCCACTTGAACCAATCTGTGCCACCACAAGTTGAAGTCCTGTGCTGGTTGGAGCGTTCAGCAATACGTGAGCCTGAGATATGCTGGTTGTTCCTTCGCTCACCAGGGGCATTACACTACTTTGTGCCAGAGATGCACCGCGCAATTCAACAGTTTCTAATTGAGGACAGACGCCTGCGCATCCTGAGCCTGCCATCGAGCCGGTAACATTGGCATTTGCAATTCTTGTTGCATTGTTGGTGCTGACGCTGCTGGTGCTGGCGACATTCAGGTTCGATGTTGCGTTTACAGATGTTCCGCCAGTGCTGCTTGTGATAGTAGTCGAGCCTGTAGAGCTTTGGTTGCCGTTGTTGCTATTTTCACTGCTGCCGCCACTACTGCTGCTACTTGAAGTGCCTGAAGAGGCTCCACCATTGCTTTCAGTTGTTGTAGGACACTCGTGTGGATTGCCTGTGGGACTGCCAGAATCGTGTGGGTTTCCTGTAGGCTGGCTAAAGTCATGCGGGTTGCCTGTGCAGCCTGCATCAGATCCTTGCGGGTTAGCCTTGTTGCCCGGGATATTGGTGCTGCTGGGGCCGTTGCTATTGCTATTGTTGTTGCCTCCATTGCCATCATTGCTGGCCTGGGCTAGGTTAAATGAGAAGATATGTGCTGTTGAACCCAGTACCAGCACAGCCGCAATTCCAGCAATGATGATTGAAGCCACTTTTTTTTGCGAAAAGTGTTTATTCATCGACAGAACCGGCGCAATTCTTGCTATATCAATTGCAAAAAATTATACAATATGATTGGTCTGCATCTTATAATAGAAAATTCAGCAAGATAATTGATGCTTATCTTACGACGGGAGATTACAGATATTGGCACACAACTGCAAGACGCCAGAGCTTTCAGTCAGTATTACAGGCCACTTTTCTGGCTCAATATCTTGTTGCAGATTGCTGTACTCTAAAATTTATGGCCTACCGTTATAGTTCATTCTGCTATCTTTTGGACAATGAAGAAACTGTACGGTATCGCGCTAGGTTTACTACTAGCGGTTAGCACTGCTGTCATAGGCCTTGAAATAGCAAACGCACAATCAGGTCCGAGCGGCCCGGATTACAACACCACAACAAACAACCCTTCAGCAGCAGTTGCCCAGAATGCAACTCTTGCAAAAAGCAATTCTACATCAGCTAATTCCACAGGTACATCTTCGTCGAATACAACGGCTACCAGTGCAGCAACGAATTCATCCAGCTCGTTCACAGCCAGTGGCAGAATAGCCTCCATTACATTTGGTACAGGACCAGCAACCAGTACTACAACAACTTCCTCAGCAAATGCATCAGGAGCATCCAATTCCACTAACTTGGGCTTAACCAACGGCAAACCTGCTGTGCCTTCAACTCCGACAAATGCGACCAGCCCCACTCCAACAGTATCGAATCTGAACGGTACATCTGCAGCTAACGCAACGTCTAGTGCAGGTGCCAATGCCACGACTTCAGCTGCAACAAACTCTTCTTCTGCAACAAGTGCTTCACAGGCTACAACTACTTCTACTTCAGCTGCATCTCAAATGCCATACATTCTCGCTGGCACATGGAATCTTACTGTGTCAGGTGGCAAAGTGTCAAATTTTGTCGCCAACTTTACAATGGTCCATGTTGACGGAACAGAGCGCCACACGCACACTATTACTAACTTCAAGCCAGGCAGCGCTTCAGCGCCGATAACACTCAACACCAGTGGTATGACAATGATATCAGGAACAACAGATGTCATGCTAAACGGCACCACAAAATGGACCGGGGTAAATACCATAATATCGCTGGAGAAGGGAAATGCAATGAATATTGTTCTAAGTGATAAAGCCACAGATAACCACTTCAAAGGCCAACCAATCTATGGTGTCATAGACTCAACACATTGAGGCAGGAGCAGAAGTAGTGATCGTGAAAAAAAGCTGGCAAGCATCGATAGAATGTCAATTGCCATGCAAGTAAGCAAATAGAACGACGACCTGAACAAGCCACAATAAAAAATATTCGGCAGACTGCCGGATGTCCACGTGCCTTTTCTTTTTTTTGCTGCCTATTCAGGATCTGGCCTTTGTGATTGCTTGTTCTAGTTACAAACATAGATTACTTGCAGTTTCAGTTACAGACATGGATGACACTTTTTCAGCTGCCGTCAACTGGCTGCCGTATCTATTTCAACATGGGTCAGCATAGAAAACATATCCTCGTAGTAGCAACAATCGCATCTTTCCATAATGCAATTTTCTCTTGAGCTGTGATTGCAACACTTGCATTTGCAGAGCAAAAGCTTTGGTTCCATGTTTTGCCGTCCTCTAGTTCCAGATTACTTTAAGACTGGCGAGATAGGTAAGATAGGCAGAAACGTTCATCGCAGGAAAATATGATACGCTAGACGTTGTATTCTTATTGGCAGAAAAATATAGGGGAGACTCGATACTGCTACTAGTCTGTCTCAATGTCCTGTATTCCCACCTGACTCCATAATGCAAGCAGCAATTCTGAAAGCCATTCCTCTTTACTTATCTGGATTACCCTAGCTTCTGAGCCCTTGTCGTGAACTCCCGTATCCTACGACCCAGTTGTTACTGGATGTGGATACTTTTAGCTTCATGTCTGTAACAAAAATTAATGACATCCAGCCATACATCTGGGCTAGAATGTTTTACTACAAGAAAATTAGCTTTGTTTGATACCCAGTCAAAAGCTTTGTACCCAAAATGGGAGATTTTTCTAAACTTTAAATATGTCTACGGTATTTACAATCCTTAATGCAAGAGGCAGTAACTCCAGAGCGTCTATTCTCCATTCTCGCAGACAGGCACTCATTGAGTATCATGAAGCTGGCATATAGCGGCCTGAAGCCTTCTGCCAACTATGGTACAAAGCTGAGCAAAAAGCAGTTCTATGTCCGGCTCGCAAGGCTCAGGGATGCAGGGCTGATTGAAAAGCGTGATGGATTTTATCGCACAACAACACTCGGCTCGATTGTCTTCAACGGCCACATCAAGACGGTCGAGGAAGTTCTCGGAAATTACTGGAAGCTCAAGGCAATTGACGTGTTGAAGAGCAGGCAGGATTTCCCACTCTCGCAAAAAGAATCTGTTATCAACGAAATTATTGATAGCAGCGGCCTCAGGAGCATTGTCAATTCGACCCACCTGTCAGGATTTTCGGTGATCAAGGACTATAACCATCTTGTCATCGAAGTAACCAAGCTTTTAGAGATTGCCCAGAAGGAAGTACATCTTGCAACAAGATACCATGACCCGCATTTTGCCAAGTTGCTCTACAAGAAGGTAGCCGACGGGGTAACACTTCATATGATTGACAGCCTGCCGGAGCAGATCAGTGTAGAAAACAGGCTCAACGCGGTCCTGAGAGTTCCACCGGATAAGGAAACTTTTGATCTTGTAAATAACTTGGTAAAATCTCCAAGGTTTGACCTGAGGCGGGCGCAGATAAGTGCAAGCTTTATGATAGTCGATGGAGTCAGCGTCTGCTATGAAACCACAAACAACACCAACCCTGAGCAGTTTGGCATGTCAATATCCCACTATGACGACCCGTACCTGGCACAGAGGTTCATCTCGTACTTCAACCTCATAGCTAAAGATGCAACCGTTCCAAAGCTTTTGCAGACTATAAGAAACAAATAACCCGACTGGACTGACTTCCTCTACCTTTTTCTCCTTATTTTTGATGTTTGTTATCTATCTGGTTGCTAGCGGATGCAAGGCTTGGCCTTTTTAAGGGCAAGCAGTGACTTGACTGCATCTTCAATCAATAGATCTTGGTTCTAGTGTGGATAACTGGAGAAAATCTACTGAAGTTACTTTGGTTTGGGAACCTAGAATTAAACAATAGGACCAAGCAAATGGTTCCAAATGTCTATACTTCAATCCTCAGGAATGGAAAGAAATGCACAGAAGGGAAAGGCGGAGGAAACTTTGCAGGCATCGTTTCTTCGCTCTCAGCTGATTCTTTTCCAGTCGCGCAAAAAATGGGGAATAATGTACTCGCTTGCAACAGTTACAGGCATACTCTGCCTTCCAGGGGTGCTAGATGCCATGAGCCACCAGACAGCAGTATTCTCAGCCATCCAAACGCTAGTTCTGCCTATAATTACGCTGCTGATATCCACTGGAATGTATATCTTGAATGACCTGATTGACTCTGATCTTGACAGGGCCAACGGCAAGAAAAGACCAATACCGTCAGGCATAGTATCAAAAAGGCAGGCATGGGCTTTTGTGATAATCCTGAACGGTACTGCAGCAGGTCTATCTTTGATTACCTTCAACCCAGTCAGTATTGCAATTGTGGCGGTGATGCTGACTATAGGCATTCTTTACTCGGCGCGCCGGGTAGCCCTTGAGAACCGCTTTGTGATCAAGACCCTGTCTATTGCACTGTTCTACATGCTCTGCGCTTTGCTTGGCATGACTTCTGGCTTTGGTATGAATATTGTGATGGCAAACCCACTTGCTGCACTGAGAACTGTGGCACTGCTAGGTACCATGATATTCATATCATCGACATTAAACGACCTTGGAGACGTCGAGGGAGATAGAGCCGCTGCTAGGCGAACAATACCAATAGTTATCGGTGAGGCAAATACGGTAAAGATGGCAATAGTGCTATCTGCTGGCATTGCAGTGATGCCCTGGATTTTCTTCGCCCTCAGCTACTCTGGCATAATGATGCCAATATCAGCAAGCTTGTTTGGACTGTTTGTGGCGACGAGGCTGGTCAAGATAAAGAACGGGCTTGGAAATATGGAATTTATGCGCAGCCAGCACAAGAAATTGTTCCCGATGCACCTTGTACTCCAGTCCATAATCAGCAGCGGAACCATTATGATATAGTATAGGAAAATCGTCTCTGTTATTGTACGGGGATTTTCCTATACCGGAAAGAGATAGTTCCCATAAATGGGGATTATCTGGCGAAAGTCAGGGCTAGCAGGCAATAAATATATAAAAAGCACGTCAAAACTAAAATCCTCAGAGAATGGCCAAATCAGAGACAGCAGCATCCATATTGAGAGCAATTTCAGATGAAAAGTCTCTGGAATTATTCAGAACAATTGCATCTGAAGCTGCGGTGGATAGCGAAACTCTTAGAACTAGGATGAAGTTTACACGCAAGCAATACTATTCTAGGCTATCTAGAATGGTAAGGTCAGGTTTGGTAAAGAGAAAGAGTGGCAAGTATTTCCTTACTGCATTCGGCAAGGTGGTTTACGGTACAGAGCTGACTATAGAAGGTGCACTAAAGGACTATTGGAAGCTCAAAGCTATAGACTCACTGAACGTGACAGGCGAACTGCCAGTAGAAGAGAGAAACAAGCTCATAGATACCCTTCTTGACAATGAAGAGCTGAGAGGAATTCTGGTAAAGGAAGCCCGCTAACCGTAGCGTCAAGCCAAGCAAGGGCTTGGCTAGCATTTGTTTTCCAAGCGGAAGAGCATACTTCTGCCTTTTTTGCATATGACAATTGAAGCAGAGCTGAACTAACGTGATTTAACCGTATTCTGTCAAAGCTTATAGAAGTCCTGACAATTGAGGATGTAATGGGGTCGTCTGAATGAACAAGATTGGAGCTCGAGAAACGCAGGGTAAAAGGAAGCAGAAAGTAACTCTGTCCGTTCAATTCAGCTTTGCAACAAACAATCTCATTGAGATACTTTTCTAGCTCAAGAATGAACCTGCTGAATTCCTCATCATCAAGTTCAGTCAGGACAATATTCCTTTGAAAACCCGTACCAGGTATTTTCTTTTTATCAGATAGTGGATAACTGATGAATAATCCAGCTTCAACTTAAGCAGTAATTCTTCAGTTCCGCAGAGTTAATGAATTCCCTTTTCTCGATCCACAGCTTCTCCAGCAATATGCTTGTTCTCATTCTATATCACAACCTACCAAGAAATGGGCTTTTATGATATGTATCATAATATGCCAGAAAAGGATATCTTTTGATATATCATTTATGCAAGCAGACATTGCCAGCATCTAACAATTCCCCAGAAAAGCATCAATATTTTTTGTAACTTCTATGGTAGTAACTATCAGAATCTCTCGACTATTAGCATTGCAGTTGCTGCCAAGCAAGCATCTTGATCTCTCTTGTCAACCAAGATCGAGCACCGGAAATAAACAGGCCCTACTTGCCCAGCTTTACCTTGGGCTTTCAGGCCCGCAATGAACATGGCGTTTATGCGCCTATGAACCAAAATCAGCACATTGCGTTAAAGACCGGGGTGTAAAATTATCCTGACTATGTACTGTTGATTTAGCTTTCAATCTGCTAGAAATGTCGGCAAAACCAGTAGCTTTGATGCAAAATCAAAAAAGAGAAAAAAAGTAATGGAACCGGACAGAAAGGGCCATTGCGTGGCTGGCTTTTCGCTATGTTCAGTAACCACCCTTGTTCCAGCTTGTTCCGTTGCCATGCTGGCCGTGGTCTTTCATCATCGGGCCGTTTCCTGGCAGCATTCCCATCATGCCGTAGTCCATTCCTCTGTGGGCTACTGTGCCATAGATCGGGCCTGTCCCAAAGTGGTCATTTACAGCCTGCGGGCCAATCCATATAGCAATTACGCTTCTGTGCATTATCTTGATGGTCATCGGGACATCTGTCACCGGCTTGTTCATCAAAGAGACTGTTGCAGTTCCGTTCAGCACATAGGTGGAGTTGCCCTTCATTCCTGCGCTGGTAAGGTGGAAGTTTGTGATGTAGTGGCTGTGCATTGCAGTCCCGTCAGTCTTGACCATTTCAAACTTGGCTAGGAACCTGGCTGCCATGTTGCCGTTGGTATCGTTTTCTGCCCTGAGCAACCAGATGCCATTCTCTACCCACGCAGGCTGGCTATTGTTATCCAGCTGGACATTTGAAATCTGTCCCGAAAGGATGTATCTGTGCTCAGCCGGCATCATGGTACCATAGCCGACAGCGTTGCCGTTATTATCGTCTGTCGTTGTATTGTTGTTGTCTCCGCCGGATTGTGCTGACGCAGAGGTCAGAGCCAGAGGAGAGACTGATGAGAAAGGTGATGCCAGCAAAACGAACATTGCTGCAATAGAACCCATCACCAGTGCATTCTTGGTGCCTGCATTAACTTTGGAGTTCATCGCCCATTCATTTTTTGCAGAACCTAAAAAGATTTGTCTAGGTTGCTTCTGTACTACAGAATCCTGCTCTAGAAAAATATTCTGGTTTCTGAAAATGCGATACAAGTGCTGCGTTGATTTGAGCGCACGAAATGAACAGAAAAAAGCATCAGTAATATCTTCTATATCTCTACACCGTATAGTATATAAGAATCTTGTACTAGAAGCTGGCGATTACTGATCGTGCATGATGAAACGGGCGGCATCAATTCTGATTCCAGATTGGTGCCAAGCTTTGTCATAAAAAGAAAGCTGGATATTCTGCTTGGCTATCTTTCTCAAGAAAAGAAGAAGGAAATATTCAGAGACATGAAAAACGCAGGCATCAATCTGGACGACGAGTCTGCTTGTTATTCTCTCAGGCAGATCCGAGACTATTTTCATCTGGTGTTTGGTGAAAATGCAGCCGAGTTTCTTGTAGATGTGCTGAGAAAGACTCTGCAAAAAGATGCAACTATTGTTGAAAAGCAGAAAGTAAAGAACGGGAACAAAAATGGAAAAGAAAACGGAGATAAGGGCAAGCTCAATGGCCGCCCTGACCTTCTGAAGCTGATAAATCAGGCCATTGAAGAGAAGGCCAAGGTGAACAGAAGGTACATAGACGAGATACTTGAGCAGATAGAGGACAGAAACCATGATTACTTTGCATCAAAATTCATAGCTGAACTGGAAGCTGCGGTTGAAGAAGAAAAGAAGGGAAACTTACGGAAGGCTGTGCATCATAAGACGATGGCCAATGTATACAAGTCAATAATTGACAGATGCTTTACCAGTTAATCAGAGACGTTTGTGGAAGGCTGGTTTTATGGCAAATTCAAACTCAAATTCCAATAGATTCCTATCTTATTTTTGTAAGACCTGCAATACTGTATTTTTCTCGCTGGAAGCAGTTGCAGAGCACAAGGCCATGACGGGGCACTGGCAGTACGAAAAGAGAGGAAAGGAGCCAGCAGTCAATGATAAAGACGATGGATAGGAAGCAAAAGAATGTAGATTAAATAGTAAGATTTACCAGCAATCAGCCAAATGAGACAAAAAAGGCAAAATATCGTTTAATGAAAAAATACTGTGTTAGTTTTCAATCGCCACACTATGTATTGATATGGAGCCAAATGCATTACAGATATGACATTTAGGTTTAGGCGTTGAAAGGATATTTCTTTAGAAATTCTTCGGGAGTCAGTACTTGTATCCGATTTGCAATTTTTTGAGTAATGCTTTTTGTTCCTTGTGACTATGATTGCGGCTGTTTCCTTTGCAGAGTAGAACTGAAGTGCATCTTCAAAATCAGAGAACATGTTACCTTCGTTGGTCAAAGCCAAGCGAACGTGTTCAGCTGTGACATCAAGTATCTCTAGTCCATCTACAATGTTTTTGATATCCTCCAGAGCTCGGCTCTCTGATACATAGCGTTTTTGAATATAGTGAATTATTGCTACTGTGAGCGATGAAAGACTCCCTTTTATCCTGTTGTGCTTGGCCACAGTAACCAGTAACATGCTGTTTTGCCAGCCAAGGCGCTTTTGCAGTATATCAATAAAGATGTTGGCATCGAAAAATACCGAAACATGCTGGATAGAATCACTCATAATGGTCAGCAATCGCTCTGGCTATGAGTTCTTTATCTTTTGATGGCGGATTCTTGTTGGGTAATATGCCTACAAGTTTCAAAAGCTCTCTATCAAATTCCATGCCCGGGAACTTTCTCTTGAGCTCTGTTTCGATACGTCTTACCCTGATTGCTTCTGGTTCATTGGGCATGACCTTATGTTGCTTTTCATATCTGTCTATCTTTCGGTAAAGGTTCTTGAGGTGACTTATTTCTTTCTCGACTTCTTTCTTCAGGTCATTGTACTTAGGATCCTTTAAGGCAACCATCGAACCACTTCCTCTGATACAATATGTCATGATTCAAATAAATCTATGTATGGGTTGGTAGCAAAGCCTTATGCATCACACATCCTTCTTTCATAGCTGCAGTTACCCAACTCCTATTGTTACTATCACGACACCGTTTATAGATTCTCCTCTTGCTTTCTCTAATATGCCACCGGTTCTTGGTTGAATCAATGCAATGTTATTCGCACCTATAATTATTTGAATTAGATCGAGAAAAGCTTTGGTGCAAAACTAGTCGTGAAAAAACTCTCAACCGACTGCCTTACCATCCACTGAATATCAGCGTCTGGTGTATCAGGTTAATTAAGAGTGGTTTACCTGTATTGGAAATTCTGCTATAGCTCCGATACCAAAGTTTGAAGGATTATTCACAACTCCATCTGTCGTTATATAAATCACGTAGACCTTGTTTGACGTCAAAGTGCTTGGAGCTGTCATTGTGATAGGGAGTGTAATTGCCGCCAAGTCGCCAGGTGGCGAATTTTTTCCGTCAAGCTTGGTAGTCGTGACGGTGGCACTTACCAGATAGGAACCATCTGCAAACTGGGTTATTGTCGGAGTACCAAAACCACCATGATTGTTGCTGACAGAAATATTTGTAAAATCTGGCGGAATATTTATGTTGACTAGCGTGCCACTGTTTATGCTATAAGTTGTACTGGTATCCATATCTGCTAGGACAACATTTAGCGTTATCGAGGCTCCGGGTGATACATTGATGTAGTTTCCTATCATCTGAGCCGACGAAGTTGAATTGGCGGTGTTGGAGACATAGATGTTTGGCATGGCAGAGTTTGATGCCATATTTGATGAATAGCCCGTCTTTGCGAATTCTCCAACGCTTGTAAATACCGTTGCTGTTATAGGCAGCGAAGGTAACTGACTAATCTGGCTCAAAGACCCTGGCGGGACCAAAACAAGGAAGGAAAAAGCCGATCTTGCTCCTATCTTCATTGGATTTGCAGGACTCAGGGTCTTTTTCCATTCTACCGTATTGTCGGTAGGACAACTCCACGTGCCATTGGTAGGAGATACTGCAGTTAAAGAACAACCACTTGAAAATATTGCCGCGTTACCTGTTGCAGTTGTCTGGTAAGTCTGGATGACTACTCTGGATACATTCATGATCTTGTCTGTCGGGTTGACTACCGTTACTCCCCAGAGTGCCTGGTCGCTGGATCTACTGGGTATGCCAAAAGGGCTAGGCATTGTCATATAGATCTCTGGCTTTTGCACATACTTGTCAACTACGGTACTGGTATAGTCAGACGATGAGGCATAGGAAGATGCGAGAAGTCTTATCTGCACAGTTGCAGTAGCAGTATTGCCGGGGTTGCCATTCACTATGCTAGCCGTAAAGGTTACGGAAGAGCCGTCTGAACCCCCAATATTATATTTCCATTTGAAAAATATTGTCTGGCCGCTTGAGAGCAGCGTATTGTTGCCCTGCGAACTTTGTAGCGTTAATGTACATGTTCCGGAGCAACTTGGCTTGACGCTTGCAGAGACCAGCTGTGTCAGAGGAGAAGTGCTATTGTTTGTTACAGCCAGCAATAAAGTGGCGTTGGCTCCAGGTGCAATCGTAGGCGGAATGGCTATCAGTGACATGCTCATAACAAGCGAAGATATCGGGCTGACAGTCGTGGTGGCAGAGTTTCCACCGTCAGTAACAACTTTGACTGTATACTTGTTGCTGCTCTGTACAACCAGAGGCAGCGACTGCCCGATGTTTGTTGTCGAATTTCTGCCGCTGACATAGTAGTTTATGTTGTAAATATATTCCTGCTTGGGTGATGCCGTGCTATTGACTACATACAAAGACACCAGGTGCGCTACAGATCCGCCAGAGTTGCTAACCGTCAGGTTGAATTTGTTATTGTTCACCTGAACGTTTGCAAATGATATCTTCTCATTCAACTTGGCGACTCTGCTGTTCTGTGCCTGGATTATGGTTTGCGATACCGTGTCCTGCTGCTTCAGGGCCCAGAGCACCACATTCAGAGCTCCGGCCATCAAAAGCACCATAAAGACTGCTCCAACTATGGTGGAAAGTCCACGTCTATCTCTACCCTTGTTTGATTTTATTTTCATCTTTATCCTTCCTGTCATCGACCAGCCCGATTTGCAATTACTCACCCGCCCACTCACCCATCCATCTATCACTGTCTTTTCAGTATGGTAGCCAAACCTGTTTGACATCTGTCCCTGCGGCAGTGTGAACCCAGATATTCTGGGGCCTGCTTGATTTCCAAGCATCCGGAACTGTAATTGTGGCAGCATTTCCGGCAGCAATCTTTTGAGCTCCGGACCACTGCTGCGTGTTGTTTACATAGATGTTCGATACCGTGATAGGAGTGGTGCCGGTATCACGTATCGTCACGTTTGCATAATTGGTGCCTGATTTTGTATAGAACCATGCATCCTCTACCACATAGTTTTCCATGACATAGTTTGTCCTGTTTGCCAGCTGGTTGGCTATGATAAGCTGTTTGTTGTTAAAGTAAGATGTTCCCCATGATAATAGCATAGAGCCCAGTATGGAAACTGCAGATACCAGCATCACAGTCGTGATTACTGTGCTGAGAGCTCTCCTGCGACTGGGCCCTTTCCTACTTGCCAATTCGCTTACTTGAGAGAGTGTAGAACAATCTTGTTTATCGTCTGATGTATGTCAAAAAAAGTTACACAATTTGATTTTAAGCAAGCGCTAAAGCCGACTTTGGCCTGTCTATGACTTCCGTCAGGCTATGCATCAGACTACATGCTTTCTTCTATATTGACAAACTTTGGCAGAATTCTAACCGCTGCCCTTTTGTCGCGCTCGTCAACACAGATATCGTGAATGGAAATTATGTCCCTGAAAAGAGAATTGAGTTTTTCAAGATCAGGCCAGTTCAACTGATCGTTTCCCTTTGCCTTGATCAGAAACTGGCCGTCTGAATCACCACTCTCCTCGACTTCATACCTGCCGTCAAGGCCCCTGAGGTAGCCTTTGAGCATCAGGATGGCTTCTGGCTTTGCCTTCTTCAATAGTGCGACTTGGTTCTGATTCTGGATCTTGCCATCAGTCAGGTCCTGCCTTTTTGGAACCTGCGCCTGCACCTGCGCTTCTACCTTGGGCATAATCTTCTCCTGCCATGACAGGTCAGTCAACTGAAGCAATCCACTGGCGACCCGCTCGCCATGTCCTGCAGTAGCGATTGCAAACAGCCGCAGGTCAGCCATTCCGACCATAAAGATGTCGCATTTGGCGAAATGGGAGATGGTGAACCTGTGAGCCCCTGTTATATCTTCAAGCTGGCGGATCAGTGCAAACATCAATGAGATCTGGACATCTAAAGTGTCATACCTGTCAGACAGGATTGCAAAGCTTGCGTTGCCCTTTCTGTAGCTGAGCAGCTTTGCCTTGTTGTCCAGTATGCCGGCAAAAACAAGGTTTTCAGAAAAGTCAGAAAAGATCCTGTCTAGCAGCTTTTCGTAGGCAAGGCCACTAGACATGACCGTCTAGGGTAGACTGTTCTATATAACATTATCAAACACATACTTGAAGACATTTACAAGCGATATGTTGTTTGTATAGAACCCGCATGACTCTCTCTTTTTGCCGACATAGCTCTCAAGCAGAAGGATTATCTCCCTGTTGTCAACGATCACAAAGTTGATAGGTACTGCGGCAGATGTTTGAGTATTAACTGAAATTGGAACTTCAGCATCGGTTTTTTCAAACGCAAGGTATTCCATTGCGTTTTTGCACGGGGTCCTCAGCTTGACATGGATTCCTTTTGTTGTCAGCTTTATGAGGTCGTCTGTTATCTCTGCATGGTAAAAGTTAACGAGGTTTCTGTCGGTGACAAGAAGAGTTACATCTTCCTTTGCCGATGTCAGCATTCTCTTCACCTTTGCGTTGATGGCATTTTCACCCATCACGATCTGGTAGCTTTCTTTCTTTTCGGCTTCAGGAATGACTATGTTGCTGATTATCTTGTCAATAATCTGCTGATACTCTATTTTCTTTTCTGACATTTGCTGGAGGGTGTTTCTTTTGGTCTCGACAAGGCAGTCGATTACCTCCTGCATTGTTAAAGTGTAATACTGCTGCGGCCTGTCAAAAGTGGAAAATACTACTCCCTTGGCAAGCAGGCTCGAAATATAGTTGTAGGTTTCGGTGCGCTGTATGCCGGTGTGGCGCGATACCTCGCTTGCAGTGGAATGGCCATGTGTCATGAGGAACAATAGTATTCTGGTTTCGTTGGGTGTCAGGTCGAGCTTTTGAAGCTCGTCTGCCAGACGATCGACAATTTCAGTATCTGGCCTTCCTGTTATAAGTCCGTCATCGATCTCTTCTAGTTTTGATGCCATATTTTTACCGAACTTTCTACTGTAATAGATTTATTTAAAGTAGCTGTTGTAAGCCAAGAGACAGACATAGTTCCCAAAAAATGATAAAGCTGTCTATATAAAGAATCTGGCCGCAGAGCTCCTAAAGTTTGGCGGGCGAGCTCCGATAATGGGGGCATATTTTGTCTAGGACCCAAAAAGGGACAAATAGATTTATTAAACACTTGATACTAACAATAAGAGAAGCAAATGCCAAAACAAGGAGCGCAGATAGAAAGCAAAAGGCTGCAACTGGCGTTCAAGAGCTCATTAGACGACCTCGGACAGACACCCAAGAACATACTGCTATCATACTTGACAGAGCGGGGCATATCACTTGACGAAGTCGGGTGTCCATCAATAAGAAAAATAGAATCTGTGCTGGAAGAGATAATCGGAAAAGGTGCTCATGTGCTTACTGCAAATACCTACCACAAGATAAAGTCAGAAAGGATTGCGGCTGTAATATAAGAAGAAGCCGTCGTCTACAAAATGGGAATCTGGTTCAGTTTAATTCATTGTTAAACTGGTTTTCTTGCTCTCGATATGCAATAAAAGCGCTGCGTAACTTTGCATGACACTAATGCCGGGCAATTACACCATAAGAACGAATATTTCAATTGATTAATTTAATCAGCTCGGCCTTAATTTTGTCAAAAGCATCCTGGCGCAGCTGACCATAGGTTCTTACAATCATCTTTTGCTCAAGATTGAAAATCTTGTCTACTTTTGCAACACTTGCCACTGAAAGGTTCCCTGCTGCCATTTCCTTGCTAGTCACAGGAACCGTATATTCTCTTGCGTTGGGATTTGATGTTAATGGAATGGCAACGAAATCTTTGAATTTTTTGTTGTAGGTGTCATTAGATATGACTATTGCAGGTCTATATTTGGCTTGATGTAGATCAGAAAATGGATAAGGAACGAGGACAATATCCCGCTGCGATGGCGGGTTGTCATTATTATTATTGTTCAATCTGGACATTTTTGATTCTATTGTTTATCTTCTCTTCTTAGCGGCAAAACTAGCCGGCGGTCTATCTTTGTTCCAGACTTCATCGTATGGGTTATCCCAGACACTTTTAAGCGAATGTTCAGAGAATGCCTCAATATCTCTAAATTCTCCATCTAGCAACAGTGCTATCTTTTCAGATTTTTCCAACACAATTTTGCTTCCTTTTACCATCATGACCAAGCTGTCTCCTTTTTTGATTTTCATGTTCTTGCGAATATCTTTGGGGATAGACACCTGACCCTTGTCTGACACTTTTATAGTTCTAATTTCGACGGCTGAAGTCATCTAAATTATAGTAAGAATATTCTTACTAATAAAGGTAGTCAACTCATAATTTATTATTCGTTTTTGCTTTGATCACACACAAACATTTAGCATTAATGACTTTTTTTGAGCCGTTCATGACTATGCAACAAAATACCAGTTTAATTCTGTCATGTGAAATCGACAGATCATGGATGTTCAAACAGCCGACAGCTCTGAGTATATCTTCATAAATTCCTTGACCACTGCAAGGGGGTTGTTTACATAGGTGGACCTTCGCACCACTTTCTTTATCTTGGCGCTGCCAAGCCCAACAGCCGCAAGGTCCATGCCCCGCCTGGCCGACTCTGTAACAGAGATGGAAAATTCCCTTTCTATTCCGGGGTAACCTGTTGCAAAGCCATCTGAAACCAGTATGCTATAGTTTCTGTCCATAGAATTTTGCGACAAAAGGTTCCCTGCTGCCCTTATTGCATCGGGTATGTAGGAAAGACCAGACGGGCTCAGCCCGCCGATTCTTGCCCTCACTTCATCTCCAAATGGCTCGCTGAAATCCTTGATGCAAAGAAGCCTGTCGGAAAAGGAGTATATCGCCCAGTTGGTGGCACCAAGCACGTCTTTGGCAGCCTCTGCAAGGCATACAAGCAGGGCCCTGAGGCTTTCGGTTGAGCTGCCGATGCTCTGGCTTGAATCCACGAGTATGGTCCAAGATTCATTTTTCTCTATGAGGTCGTCCCTGAAGAACATGTCGTCTCTGGCCTGTTGGCTTGCAACAGCCTGGACTGCAATGGGCAGGTCGACATTGCCGCTTTCTTTACTCTGGTCATCAGACGAATACGTCCGGTGCATCCTGGCCTGGCTGACAAGCGATTTTATCTGCGGCATCAGTTCTGCAATTAGCCTGCGATAGTTGACATAATCTCCGACCGGAAAGCCTACAGAATTAAAATTCAAACCCCTACAAGCTCGCAGCAGTTTTTGTTGAACTGCATCCTTTCTTTTCTGCTCCCTTGCCAGTTGAAAGAACAATTCTGCAGGGTCGGCAGAGTCTGCGCCATTTAGAATGGGATTTCGCCAATCAATTTTGCCGTCGATCGTGCTGGCATAGTCTTCAAACTCCTGCTGGGTTACAATCTTTGCCCTTGTGCAGAATATGGATGTAGATCTTTCGTTGCCGGACAACAATGTGTTTGAATACGGCAGGTACACCTGATGCCAGACTCCGGGTATTTTTTCAGCCGCAGAGTAAATACCATCTGCAAACTCTGCCATCTGGGGCCAGATGTCCTCTATTTTCTTTTTCAGGCCTGTGGTCTTTGCCCAGATGTCATGAAATCCTACCCAAGTCTTTTCTGCTTGGCCAAGCTTTGAGGCAAAATCCAGGGCAGGCGCAAGAATTGGGCGGGACAGGCCTGGACATGAGTTCAGAAGCATGATAGAGGCCATGCATGACTGCATAGCTTGGGAGATGTTGGCAGACTTGAAATCAAGCAGGAATGCCGCTACAGTATCTGCCAGCCTGACTGTGCCTTGATAGACGTTTGCACCGATTTCCGATTCTATCCTCTTTCTGGCCAGAAAATCAAGCATGACATTGGCAGCATAGCTGGCCCTCAGGCTATCTTGCTTTGAGTCGAGCCACGCGCTCAGTGGATCTTTGTAGAACCAGCCAAGGAACGATTTTCCGCTCAAAAGTGCAGCAGTTGCAAGGGCAATTCTGACTGCAAGCGCTCCGCCAAAGTCGCTATCTTCAAAAATAAAACTGCCATAACGGACAAGGCCCTTTTCTCCATCTTTCTGTATATTTATCGCCGGTATTCCTACAGCGCAGTCAAATACGTTTGAAGCTATTTTTACAAAGGGGTAATCGTCGCCTATCGGGTACAGCAGCCTGGCGCCACCCAGCTGGTCTGGCTGCATAGCCAGAAAGATGCTATGCAGCATAGAATGAAAAGAGCTGGTCATTTACGCGGCAGCCTTTGCAACCGATTCATAACCGGGCTGCTCCTGCCTGGCTGACCGTGCTATTATCTGCCTGACAATTTCCTGAACCGACAGGTCGTCGCTTGTCATTGAAATTATGGTCTCCTCGGCAGCGCGCATTATGTCAAGCCCGTCGGCGACAAGAATGGCCCAGTTTACCAGGTCCCCGACAGACGGAGCATATGGAATCTCGCCTTTTTTGTAGTCACTTCGAAGCATAGCGGCAGCTCTGACAATTCTTGCTGCAACTCCTGGAGAAACTCCTGCCTTGTGCTGGATCAGCAAAGCTTCGTCTTCGCTTATCTTTGAGCCAGTGCTCAGGTAATCAAAGTTGATCCATACACTCATTCTTCTTCGAAATGCCGCATTGAGGGGCTTTGTGCCGGCAAACTCAACAGAGAACGGGTTCATGCTGATGATGACATAGCCCTGAGGGTGGCGGGGTATGATCTCGTTATCCTTTTCTGTAAGCACAATATGTCCTCTTGTATCTAGCAGCGGATTCAGCCTGGTGGCAACATCCTGCTTCATCATGTTGGCCTCGTCAAGGTACAGTATGCCGCCGTTTCTGCACCATGCCACAATCTGCCCATCAACCCAGTTTTCTTTTCCAAGACCGATGTACCTTCCAAAAAGATCAAACGACGATGTCTGAAGTCCGCAATTTATCTCCCAGAGAGGCAGGCCTGCAATTTCAGCAATCAAATACGCCAGGTGGGTCTTGCCTGTCCCACTGGGGCCTATCAGAGCACACTGCTTGAAATAATACAGCGCTCGCATTATTCGCTCGACATAATTTTCTCCCTTGTCTACATACTCTGGCGTATGCGACGGGATCAGGCGAGCAAATGCATCAGAAGCAGAATATCCCTGAGCAAGCTCGTACTGCGCCACATTGTACTTTTTTTTGAGCGGCGATTCGTAGTTTCTGAGCCTTGCAATTTCCAGTGTAATTCGCGATGACTGTTTAAAAGTGCGGAGGCGGGTTATCTGCCTCGATTTCTGGCCATGTCTCTGACCATTTCCACTACCATTAGAAGAATTAGCCACATAATCCATTGAGCATCTCATTGCATCTACGATACTAATCCGCTAGTATGTAAGGAAAGGTTACACGCATACTGCTTTCGAGTGCAACCAGTTTAGCTTAGCCTGGAATATGTCTTCTCCGTCCATATCGTCAGAGCCGCAGGTCGAGCTCCAGGTTAATAGCATATTTGCGTCAAAAAAGAAACAGGCAGGCATGCAAGAAACTTCAACAATGCTGCCGGGTAACTTTCATGTTTCGGCCAAGATTGATGAAGAGTCCCGTCGAGACAACCAGCTTGTCATGTCTTACCTTCTTACCATGAACGATAGCGTGAACCTCATGACATACGAGTTCCGCGGTGCATGCAGCATCGTCGGAAGCTCTGCAGATTTTGAAGCGTTGATGGCAGCAGGCAAAAACAACGGCTCCAAGCTTCCAAAGATAGTTGACATTATCTACCAGAGACTATACCCGTCTGTGTTTATGCTGGCTGGCATCACTGCAGGCTCCTATCCTCGACTTACAGCTCTAAACGACACAGTGGCAGACCTCAAACAGCGAGATTCTACCCAAGAAAATCAGGTGCCTGCAACTCCGGCATCAGAGCATGGCACTGGCAAGGTCGCAAGTAGCGATGGCGACAAAAAATCAGATTCAAGCCCGGCCTCTTCTACAACCGGTCAGAACAATGTTACACCTCCAACTCCAACGCCGACTCCAACCCTAACAGCAACAACATCGGCTGCCGGCACAAAGACTGCAGCGAAAGAAACCAAGCCTACCTTGCAAGGGAAATCATAAAATCTGAAGTAAACGAGTATTTTTTCAGCTCGCTTTTATCTTTCTGCTTTAGCACCACTTTGACAGGGATATCATTGACAAATGAGACTATGATTGAAACATTTGAGCCCATGGTCGTCCTTGCCTTGAGTATATCGCATATCGATATGGCCTTCTCTATCGTGCCAAGTGATTCTTTGAGCTGATTTACCGAATCAAAATAGAGTTCTGCAAGCCCTTTGTTTTTCTCACCTACAAAGATGGATATTGGGTCAAGCTGGATCCAGTTGGCTGAATCCTCCTCTGACTGTCTGCCTTTCTCCTTTCCAAACGACTTGAAAAGAGAGATCTGCTTTTTGTCATTGTCTTTATCTTTATCCTTTGGCTTTTCTTTTGCCTTGTCGCTCTTCTTTTCCTTATCCTTGTCTTTTCCCTTACCTTTTATCGAACTGTTACCTTGACCTGCCAGGCTTATGCGGATTTCCTGAGCCCATTCTTGTCTGTCGCTTTGTGTATCAGAGCCGTCTTCGGGAGGTGCCCGAAGTATATTTCCAAGAACCTGCTCGTAGCTTTGCAACAGGTCAGAGTATTTGCTTTTTAGCGCCTGCATGTGATCATGCAGTGTGCCAAAATTCTCAAATGAGTGAATCTGTATTGCAGGCTGCAGCTGGACCATCTTTGAATATCACCTTTCTAAATCTGCATCTCGTTTTTGATGGGCTGGGTCTGTACACGCTTTAGCTGCTTGACGATCCTTGACAGCATGCCCATTCTTTCTGTAATCTCTGATTTCATGGTGCTTGCATTTTCACTGAGCTTTGGAACTATGGCGTTCATAACCTGCAATACCTGCTGGCTTCCCAAGTCACGCAGCTTTTTGGTGACAATGTTGCCATCGCCTTGCAGTATTATGATGTCTCCACCATTGTTGAGAATTGCACTTTTTATAGACGGATAGTCGTTCTGAAATATTGTATTTGGGATCTGAAGCGAGACTTTTAGTGTTCGCAGAAGAATAGAAATTGACGAGCTTATCTGCTCGATTATCTCTGATTCCTTGGAGGTCAGCTCGTATATCTGGATGGTCTGATCCACAAGCGAATCTATCTGTGAAAGCAAGATGTCATCAGGGTTCTGCTGGTTCCCTGCATGCTCCTCAGACAGCACCTGCGGATCTTCTTTCATCCGCAACAAAATGGCGTTCTTTTCATATTGGACTTTGTATGTCTTGCAAGCTACAGACTGCCTTACAAAACCATTTCAAACCAAAGTCCCAGCAGGAATTTTCAGACTGCAAACGAACCTTGTGGATACAGGTGATATCATATCAAGCGCCGCCAAGTGCGGCTACTATCTTTTGGCTGTCTTTTTCTGGATTTGCGACTTCAATTCCCTCCACTTTTGCGCAATCCGCTAGTCTCTTGTCAGCCGTTATCAGAAGCATCGAATCAGAATATCTTGCAGCGGCCAATTGCAATGCATCGGCTTGATAGATGTGATGTTTCACAACCAGTTCTCTGCACTGCTCAAGCAGCCTACCTGTTATTGGTAAAACAATTAACCGCCTCATTGCAACGAACTTTTTTGTCTCTCCTGCAAAGAGCCTTATGGCATCATCCATAGATTTTTCATCAATGTCTCCCCTTTGTCGCCTTGTATCGATAGCTCCAATTACTTCTCCAAGATTCCATATTGAAAGGGCAGCCCTATTGTTGCCGTCTTGTTCAATGCTTGCATACACAGTATCTATTGCCTCTGAGCCTTTCTCTTCAATGTACCTCTTTACTATCGCACTGCTGTCAAGATAAACTAGCATTTTTCTTTCCTGTCTCTTCTCTGACTGGCAATTATTTCTGCGGAGGAACCAGTCGCTTTTGGCCTTCGCTTCTTGACCTCGGAAAGTGATGGCAATTCGCCAGTGGCAACAGAGTTAGGCTTCTTGCTGCCGCCTGGAACTTTGAAGTAGCTAATCGAGCTGGCCGAAAGATAAGATTCGAGCGCTTCACTCACAATTTCACTTATCTTTCTGTTTCCAGAGGTTTCTTTGATTAGCCTCTTTAGAGAGTCATCGACATAAACTGTGAGTTTTGACGTCATGACGGCATATATACAAAACATCGTTTATAAATTTTCTTTAAACAAGTTCCGTTGCAATAACGAGTGGCTAGCCATTTTTGCTCGGCTGTTGCACTCTTGGATAGTGTTGCAGGTCGAAGGATGAAACCTATTAGAATTATCTATAAAATATTGTTTGAAGGTTATTGAAATGCAATTGACGAAACAATATCATTTGCCCGAGTTGTTTTTATTATCGTTCTATTAGCCATTGGATGGAATACGTAAAATAGGATTCTGGAAAGCAAGCAAAATCTTTTCTAGATAGGATTAATTGCTGTATCTTTAAATTTCAACTTGCAATGGATAGCCTAATCATACCCGTCATAATCGGCCTAATTGCAGGAATAGCTTTGGTAATCATTTTTTCGACTTCTGATATCGGCTCAACTGAGAATAGTAATCCAATCTTTCCACAGTCAAATCATGTCACTGTTGTTGTAGAAGGTTTGAAGGACTCGTACCATGCAGGTGAACCGATAAGATTTGATGTAAGAGTAGAAGGATATGGATATTATTGCCAGAGTCCAAATGCTGCAATTTGGAACACTAATCAATTCTTAAAATCTTTGCCTGTTTGGGGGTCAGGTTTACCGATTGTAAGTTGCGACATTAATGGACCTCAACCAGTCTATCACTATATTGACGATGTGTATGACTGGTCAGCATATCAGGATATTCGGATTCAACAAGTAGGCAATTATACTTTAGGAGTCAGGCTTGGTGAGCCACTTATGGCAGAAAAGCAGTTTGCAGTAGTACCGTAAAGCAGAAATGCAATCATCCCTCGACCTGCAACATTATCCCTCGGAGTGCAACAGCCGAGCAAAAATGGCTAGCCACTCGTTATTGCAACGGAACTTTTAAACAGGTAGGCAAATGTCAATTTACGCTCTTTATCTGACTGTCAGTGGAATTTAGTTTGTAAATTGTCGCTCTGGACGTAGCGTATATTCAAGATTTTTCCGCTGAGTATTGTTATGCAAAAAAGAAAGATAGGTACACCGTACTTTATCTAGCAGTTTTCATGGGTGCATTTTTTCTCCTGACCTTTCTGCACACTACCCATATGCCAATAGGATTAACACTTTCTCAGGTCGGGCAGCCTTTTGCCGCCAAGCTGAGCAACCAGGCGGTCCAGGTAAATTGGCCATCCAGATCCGTAGCGAAGGCTGTTGTCCTTTGTAAGTCGCCTGTGTATCAATGTGAGAATTGTGGAATTATTATCGCTGCCGTCTCTTGTGAGTTCCCAGCGAACTATTGATTCTGCGTCGCCATCTGGGTGTTGAGGATGTGGGTCCATATGAAATTCATGCTCGAAAACGTGCGGTGGGTCCCAGACCAGTATACGTCCACTTATCCGCTTACCCGCTGGCACACTGATATACTCCACGCTACCACCGGGGCGCGCGTCAATCCTTGCTTTGACACTGAACCAGACAGATACCTCTTTTGGATCAGTAATGGCATTCCATACTTCTTCAAGTGAGTGTGGTACGCGACGTTCATATCTGAGCGTTGCATAGCCATCATCCACGTTTACCGTTCCGGCCTTGCTGGCATTATCTTTTGGATCGTTTAATGACGGGTTATTCACTCCTTTTCTTGCTCCTTTTCTCTTTTGGTTTCTTTTGCTTTCTATCGGCTAGATACTCTTCCAGCGCATCAAGGTTTTCTGACCACAAGACTTTGTACTTTGCAATCCATGCATCAAGCTCAGCTAGCCCCTCTGGCTGAAGACTGTAGACTCTTTGTTGAGCTCTTGTTTGCACTCTGACAAGACCCGCGTCCCTGAGCACCTTCAGATGCTTGGAAACTGCAGGCTGGCTGATAGATGGAAATGCATCTACGAAATCGCTAACCGAATGCTCTTGCTTGCATAGCAAATCAAGCATCGCTCTTCGTGTAGGGTCAGCCAATGCGGAGAAAGTATCCACATCAGATATATAACAAGTCGGTTATATAACTGTTAAGTAATATGTTGCATTATGGATCTAACAATCTTCAAAAGCCAACTGATGTACAACCTATCTTGTGCATATAGCGAACAAGTTGTTTGAACCTGAAACCAGTACATTGTCATATTCAGCAATTACAGTCTTTTGGATGCTAAACAATAATGCCTTTCTGCTATAAGGTACGAGTTCTGTACTTCTTATGGTAAGAGACAGGTCTATAGTATTTGGCAGTGTTAGCAAGCAATGCAAAAACGGTTCGTTATATTGCTTCCTTTAGCAGTCTAATACTTGGTATTTTACGCCATTGTCTTGTAGGACTTTGCAGTCATCTTCTGATACGACATAACGTCTATCCCCCAAGTAGCTTATCGGGGAACCCTTGTCAAATAGCACTTGGTATCCCCTGTACTCTTCATTTTCTGAAGGGAAAATGACTTTACGATGCTGGGTAGCCATTTGAGTCTAATACAGAAAATTGAGCGCTTACATTATAAATATATAGTTAGTTTGATTGGCCTCTTTGAATTGAACAAGAAGCCTATTTTCCATTTTGGATCCGCCTAATGGACTGAGAAACAGTAAAATGATTAAACCAAAAAATTACTCATCATTATGCACAATTGATTTATGTAACCGTTATTAGTATTGTTAACGGGATGGTTGGTGAGAGTCGTGCCTGTGCTACTGAGTAATGAAGAAAAATCCAAGTTCAAATTGAATTTGAAATTGAATTTTGTGAATCAAAAGCAGATTCATTCAGAAATGAATGACCTACTCAAGCATTATGGTGCAAATAAATCACAAGCTGACTTGGCTAAGACACACAGCATATTGAAACGCTTTGGTAATATCACTGATGAATTAGCTGCGATGCGTGACGAAAATCGGTGAAGAAACGAGTCTACTTTGATACTTCTGCACTAATCAAAGAATTTGTAACTGAAATAGGCTCAGACTTGGTAGATGACATAGCCAACGCTGCAAGAACAGATGACCTACAAATTGTTACCTCTATCTGGTCAATAAATGAGGCAGTTGCAGTAATTGATAGACTGGCAAGAAAACCAAAAGATGCCTTAACGAAATCAGAGCAGCAGCAAATCATAGCAACTTTTGTCGAACGCATCACGCGTACAAATGAATATTCTTCATTTCTAATTGCTCCAATAGACCATGTTATCGTTGCACAATCTAGGTTATTGATAGACGGATTTCACATATCTGCAGATGATGCTTTGCATATTTATACAGGGTGGTTATATGATTGTGGTCATTTCTTAATTCACGATAGCAAAATTATTCATAGACTTAAAGCAGGGACTATAGAAGGTATGAAGATTGTTGATTTAGGCAACCAAGAGGACCGCACCATGACACGATTAGAGCTTTCTTTAAATCACTAGTAGTATATTATCACTAGAAGGTAGCATCTGGAAAAATAAAAACTCTAACTTCTTAGAGCTCAAGCAGGAATAGATAAAAAGTTCGATAATATTTAACGTGGTTGCTCTCTGCATACAAGATCTGACCGGAAGGATAAAGGCACTACCTGTTAATCAAGATGATTTATGGGGCGATATTGCTGAACTCATAGATAAAATAAGACAGCAAAGTGACCTTTTCAATAGCTCACATATGCATGTTTGTTCAATGCATACAAAATATGCTCATGCATTTGTTTCTGAGGACTACTTTTTTATTTTCTGATTACAAGACAATTGTCATAACACTGTCAAATTCGTACCTGCACTAGATTGTTGGTAGCTTTAGCGATGAGATCATGTAAAGCGTATAGAAGATATGATGCGTAGAACCTCAAAATTTGAGGTAGTGTGTTTTCTATTTCATTCAGCAATTCTGAAAACAAATCCTTGTATTTTTCAAAGTCTAGAAATATTTTGCCATGGATGCCAAAATCATTTCCTTCAATGTTAAAGCTCGTCTCTACTCTGAGCTTCGTTGGAAGAATCATGCTAAAATTTGGAATTACTAAATCATAGGTTTGCAAGGTTGGAATTATATTATGAACTTGTACTAGTGCTGCAGTTTCAAATTTTATCATAGTGAATAACCTGCTTGCAATTTCCGGTTCTTGATATCTCAACATATGATCCCGCATTACCTTGTGGTATTCAAGAGCGTCTCGATTGCCAGAAAGAGCTGCACTAGCAGACCGGTTAATTCTTCTTTCGATATGTGTCGGGACTATGTCATCAAATACGTTATGTGGTATTTCAATATTGAAACCATGTCTGATATCTCTAATGCCAAAGGATTGGAAAGTTCTTAGCCATAAATCTGCCCTATCTAATACTAAAGAAAAGGAAAACTCCATAACATTCCATTTATCCGGAAACATAGGAGTACTAGTTATTTGCTTGAAAACTATTGAGTTTATTATTTCACGTGGTATGGTACTTTTAAATTTAATAACTGCAATATCAGAGCCTACCTCTGAAAGAATTTTGCGCACATGAATTATGCCCACATTCTCTCTTCTTGAAATGATTACTAATTTCTCTAGGCTATCTTTACCTTGAGGGTAGATGTATCCTGTGATATCTCTGCAATTTGCAATTTCAATGTCCTTGACCTGAAATCTGTCGAAAAAGTCTTTGATAGCTCCAATCTTTGTTTTGAATAGTGGAACTTGAATGTGCCATTCCTGTTCAAGTATACCGTCTGACCAATTCAGCGTAGCTCCTCTAGATGCAAAAATTCCAGCCTCAGCAAGCTTGGTGTATAAATTAAGTGATTGCCCTAAAACAGGACCAAGAAGCGAAATGATCGAGAATGCCACATAAAGTCAACTAGACTGCTTGTGGGACAACTAACAGTCGGGGCTGAGGGCCTGCTTGTCGTCGAAATACTGGAAGTTCTGTTTGCTTGCTCTCCATCGATTGTATAGTCACATATCCAACAATCGATTCATACTTGTTTCCTATCATATCTTCATATTGCATCTTGAGGGTAATCATACCTTGGCCTTTACCAGATATTCGAATCTTGTTATTGATTGTCTTGATTTTCTCCTTGAATATTCTACCATCAACAACTTCATTCTCAAATGAATCAATTGTTATCTTCAGTGTTGGTGACGTGATTACCATATTCAAGGTAAAGTTTTTGGGCAAAGCAGAACCAATATTTTCAAATTCCAAATCGAGCGGTTCCAAGATGTCTGGTGAGTATCCTTCTATTGAAATAGAATCATAATTTATTGATCTCTGTACTACAATTGGCCTAACTATCTTTGTGACCAACTCCAACGATTTTACTGTTTTGTCGGCTGATCTGAATTCAATGATAAACTTCTCCTCCTTTTCTTCCTCTGGTATGGATTGATATTCACATACAAAGAAAATGAATCCGTCAGAAAACAACTCCTTTCTAGAACATGTGATGATTCCATCGTCTGCTTGCTTGATAACTTCGTTAGTATTTCCTATCCCGTTGATATTAAAATCTGGACTATGCACCAAAGAAATGGTATCGAAATCCAAGCAAGTATCGTATTTTAACCATAGATGGAATTTCTCTTTTGGCAATATCCAAGGAGCTATATACTTGTCTTTGATCCACAGTTCCTGCGAATTGCTCACTGTACAAGTCTGACCTATTAATTATAGACATTCTTCGAAGCTATAATAAAGTTTTGTGACATAGTCAGGTCCAGTTAAGCAGAACTACCGATGTGCTTTTCTTCCACATTCTGCATTGCCATGAAAGGATACCCAGAGAACCATGTACTCGCTGTACTTGTATCTTCTGGGAATACTTGTATGTCTTGCAAGCTACAAACTGGAGCTGTAAAGATTGTATGATTGCAAGACATAGAAGTTCTATTATCGAAACTGTTTCTATGCTTGGATAATGACGACCTTTAAGTTCCAAAAAAGGAGAGGGATTGGCAACGTCATTACCACATTGATTATCCTCATCGCTTCCGTAGTACTGGGAGCTGGTGTGGTGTTCTTTGGAGGTAGTATGTTCCAGTCCAGTTCTCAAGAGAAATCGATACAGGTGACAAATGCCCACGTCTGGGTAGGCATGGCCAACACAACCACCCCGTATTCGCAGGCAGCCTTTGTCGTGCAGAACACCGGAAGCAAAGCGATAGCAATAAGTTCCGTAACACTGAGAGGAACATCAGTACCAACATCAAGCTGGTACTATGACAATACAGCAACAGACATGACATCAATAAACACACAGACTAACTTGAATCCATATACATGGACTGCTGGTGGCTTGAAAACTCTAAGTGGTACCGTGTCTATCAAGTTGGGAGGCAGCACAACTGGATCTCAATTCACTGCAGCAACTGGCCCAGTATCTTTGGCCCCTGGTCAACTAGCCATCATATATCTGAACGGCTCAGGCCTTGGTTCAACTGATGCAGGACTTCAGCTGACAATGAACGTAGGCGATGGTCAGACAACTGCAGTACAGACTGTATCTATCGTAGGCGTCTAAAGCAAGCCGAAAACGGGACACAACAAAAAATCCTTACTTTCCCTTTTTTTCTTTTGGAGGTCAACAAATCAATGAACTTGAACAATCTAAACCTGAAATTTAACATCAAAAAGCAGTCGGCAGAGTCAAAAAAGAAAGAAGACGAAGACTTTGCGTCTGCCCTTAAGGAGTTTAATTTTGACGAGTCGGCATTTGATGCCCAGCTGACCCGTGCCGTCAAGTATTTAGAGTCAACCTCTTCCGGCGAGTGGTCTGCAGGCAAGATCCCTGAAGGCTTCAAGGTAATACAGCGATACCCGCTTGTCGCTCCTTTCTGTTATGTTTCCATTTTGCAAAATTCTGATTATGCTGATATCATGTACAGCGTTGATGAGCTGCAGCTTGGAGAAAAAGAGCTGCAGATTTACTCGAGCATCAAAGAGCTTTTGGAGCAGCAGATAGACTCTCCCAGACTTTTGGACGACATCGAAGCCGGCTTTATGTCAGAAGTTGCCCGGCTTTTAAAAGAACACATTACAAAAAGCGTCGAGCCGGTAATGATTGAAAAAGTAAAATATTATCTGAAGAGGGATATTCTGGGCTTTGGGATAATCGACCCGCTCTTTCATGACCCGTTTATCGAGGATATCACCTGCGGTGGAGCAAACAAGCCCATCTACGTTTATCACAGGCAGTACAACGGGCTGCGGACAAACATCTCTTTCAGAGACACCGAACTTTTGGACAGCTTTGTAATGAAGATGGTCCACAGGGCAGGCAAGCATGTAAGCGCAGCTCACCCAATTGTAGACGCTTCGCTGCCAGGAAACCACCGACTTGCAGCGCTTTACAAAAAAGAAGTCACTACCATGGGCAGCAGCTTTACAATAAGAAAGTTCCGAGAAGACCCGATAACAATAGTTGACCTGATAAACTATGATGCCCTTGACCTGCACATGGCCGCATACCTGTGGCTCCTTGTAGACAATAGAAAATCGATTATGGTCATAGGATCGACAGGTGGCGGCAAGACCACTATCCTCAATGCAGTTACCGGCCTGATAAACCCGTACTACAAGATATTTTCAGTTGAAGATACTGCAGAAATCAACATCCCCCACGAAAACTGGTTCAGCCTGGTATCCAGGGCAAGCTTTGGGCTTGAGAGCCAGGGAGAAGTTACGCTTTTTGACCTGCTCAAGTCTGGAATGCGTCACCGGCCCGATTACATACTGGTGGGAGAAATCAGGGGCGAAGAGGCCTACGTCCTTTTCCAGGCACTTGCCACCGGGCACGGAGGCATGGCGACAATGCATGCCGACGACTCGGCTTCGGCAATAAAGAGGCTTTTGCAAAAGCCAATGGACATACCGCCTGCCTATATCCCACTCATGAACTGCATAGTTACAGTCAAGAGGGTGCAGCTCAAGTCTGAGTCAGGGGGCTCGCTCAAAAGCATAACTGCAAGAAGGATAACAGAAATAGCCGAGATAGAGTCCTCGTCGGGCACAAAGAGTGTCTTTACCTGGGATCCGCACACTGACGGCTATTACGACAAGCTTGACACAAGCACCCAGATACTCAAGATAGCAGACGGCTCGGGCCTTGATGTCGCAGACATTGCAGAAGATCTTGAAAGGAGAAAAAAAATTCTTGCATGGCTTGTCAGCCGGGGGATGAGGGACTACCGCATTGTCAGCAAGATGATAGGTATGTTCAACCAGGACCCTGCAAAGCTGATGGCAAAAGTGGAGAGCTCGTGAGCCATGTCGATCTTTGGCTTTCTGTCATCGTCCTCAGCGCAGAAGCAAAAGCAGAAGCAGAAACAAAAGCAAAAAGAAAATCATAACCAGAAGAAATTAAAACTAACCAGCGGCAAAAAAAACCAGGTCAAAAAGACAAACGCCGCGGATAAAAGATTCGCAGAAAGGCTCGACAGGGAGCTTCCCTACGTGATCACCCTGATTACGATAATGGCTGCAAGCGGCATCACGCCCTTTGGCAGCTTTACAAAGCTTGCCCGGTACAAGATTCTGCCGCACATAATGAAAGAGGCCCGCAATATTGTCGGGCAGGTCCAGATTCTGGGAGAAGACCCGCTGGTGGCGATGGAAAAGAGGGCCAATGTATCTGCCTCAAAGCAGTACCGCGACCTGCTGCTCGGGTACGTCTCGACTGTCAGAAACGGTGGAGACGTAGCAAGCTTTCTGCAGAGCAAAATGAAGTCAATATTTGAGTACGAGGTTTCCGTAGCCAAGCAGTCCGTGGCAAAGGTTGGCGGGCTGGTGGATGCGTACATGATAATGCAGGTGATTGCGCTGAGCCTGTATGTGGTGGTCATTTCGCTTTCCTCGGTCTCGTCAATGACAGACATGATACCTGCGTCGCTAAGCTCGCCGGTATTTTCCTACATGATTGTATTTGTTATGCTTCCTGCCATTTCAATGGTTATCCTCTATGCTCTTGACAAGACAGTTGTCTCCTCCCTTGTCGGCTCAAGGGACCTGCTGGTGAAAGGCATCATGTATTCACTTGCTGCAATTGGGGCATTTGTGGCGCTAACTCTTGCCGGAGTTATCCAGGCGGTGATAAGCCCGACATATGCCTTTCCTGCATTCTTGATAGCAGCGTCTGCCCTTCCAGCATACCGGTCGCTCAAGACTGAAAAGAACATGAAGGCAATGGAATCAGAGCTCGCCGGATATCTTAGAGATGTTGCAGAAGCCCGGAAAGCTGGCCTGTCGCCGGAGAAGTGCATCATTTATGCTTCAGAGCGCCTCAGAGACAAGACTTTTCAGGGGATAGTCAAGGCGTTTTCCAACCAGCTTGAATGGGGTGTCCCATTAAGAAAGATTTACGCTAATCTTTCTAGGACCATCAAGTCCTGGGCAGCCCTTGTACATTTCAGAATATTGATAGAAGCAATAGAGAGCGGTGGCGGGTATACAACATCGCTTGAAATACTGGCCCAGTCAAGTGAGTCGGCATATACTACAGAGCGGGAGAAAAAAAGCCTGCTCAAGCCCTATTTCATGATAGCCTTCATGGTGACTGCCCTGATGTCAATTACTACGCTCATGGTGGCCCAGACATTTCTGGATATTGGCAATGGTCTGCTGCCTTCTGGTCAGGCATCAGCCGCAACAAGCGCCTCGCAGGGCCTGTCATCAATCCAGCTGTTCTCTATTGGCATGACTGCCCAGGCATGGACCACAGGATTCCTCATGGGCAAGATATCAAGCGGATCATTTGCGACTGGATTCAAGTACGGGATAATGCTTGTTGCAATAACGGCAGTGGTGACTGTCGCTACCCAGCAGTTCCACCTGAGTCCATCGATACTCATGAAAGCCAGTTCACCGGGCCAGTAGACGAGATAAAGCAGATACATAAACAAACAGGTATGCAGGCAAGTTTGCTTGCCTCTCTTAATCCTGGCAAGTAAGTAGCAGACGCAAAGCAAGCCCAGAGCATATAGCTTTATCCTTCGGCGAGCGAGAAAACCCAGATGCTTCCTTCAGCTCGGATGAAAGCGACCTTAAATAGCTGAGAAAGCGAGAAAAGACAACAATAGATAGATAATAGATGAAGAATCGCCATCTGCACCAGCGCAACTACAAGTTTCGCCTGTATCCTTCAGCTTTGCAGGAGCAGCAGCTTGCAGAAACGCTGGATGGTTGTCGCTGGGTATACAACTACTTTCTTGACAATGGTTTTACTAGTGAATCAGAATATGATATGAACTATGCTCTGACAGAGCTAAAAGAGCAGGAGCCATTCTTGAGAAATTACCATTCCAAGATGCTTCAGATGGTAGCCAAGAAGATAGCTTCTGCCAACAAAGCACTAAAAGCATTAAGGAAGAATGGCCACAAGGTGGGTAGGTTGAAGTATTTGCATTCTGGAGATTACAATTCCTTCACCTATAATCAATCAGGATTTGACATCACTTCAGATGGCCAGCTGTGGCTGTCAAAGATAGGCAAGCTGAGAATCAAGCTCCATAGAAAAGCGGAGAATATCAAGCAGGTGACAGTAAAGAGAGAAGGAAAGAATAAATGGTATGCTGTTATCTGCTGCGAGTTTGCAGAACCAATATTCAGGTTTGTAGACATAAAGAAATCAGTTGGTATTGATGTTGGCATAACCAAGTTTGTACATGACTCTGACAACCATGAAGTAGAGAATCCATTGTTTCTGAAAAAGATGTTAAAGCCGCTAAGGAGAGCTTCAAGACAGCTATCAAGAAGGCAGAAAGGTTCTGCAAATTACCAGAAAGCCAAAACAAGGCTGCAGGTGCTGCATGAAAGGATAAGGAACCAGAGAATGGATTTCCTGCACAAGCAGTCCAGCTCATATTCTGCAAGATATGATTTGATATTCTTAGAAAAGCTGAGAGTATTGAACATGACCAGAAACCATAGATTGGCAAGAGCCATACTGGATAGCGGATGGGTCACGTTTGGTTCTATGCTGAAATACAAGGTCAAAAAAGTTGTTGAAGTATACTCGCCAAATACTTCTGTTGATTGTTCTCACTGTGGTAACAAAGTACCAAAATCGTTGGCTGTTCGTATCCATAGATGTGATAAATGTGGTCTGGTACTGGACAGAGACCACAATGCTGCAATCAATATCCTTCAGAGAGGATTGGAATCTATTGCTGCCACTAAAAAAAGCAGCCTACCTATGGAACGTAGGGAAGTTACGCCTGTAGAGACTGAAAGGTCTGGGAAGCAGGAATCAATAGTAGTAGAAGCCCATGACTAAAGTCGTGGGTAGTTCACCTGTTTGCCGAGTATGTAACTGGCTTTACTTACAAATCTACATCTCATTCCAAGCGCTGCACGATCGTAGGATGAAAAGTGCCAGCGCTGACAGCTATGTACAGGAGACCATAGAACAGCTGTTCAGCGCACATGAAGATATCCTGTATATCGCAGCAGTTAACGACAAGCTTGATGTAGCCATGCAAAAAGGACTGCTTGACCTTCATCCTTCAAAGCTCCATATGCTCCATGTCCAGGCCGCTCTCCTTGTAGGCATGTCGTCTGTATGGTCGGAATCTCTTGGTCATCTGGACTATGTCTCTGCATCCTTTGATGCTGTTGAAGTCGTGGTAATGGCGCTGCCAGACAAGATGTATCTGATCGCTGTGATATCCTGTGCAGGAAACAGGGAGCCCAGAGGCACAAAGGATAACATTGTCAAGCAGTTCAGATCGATCCAGATCAAGACTTGATGTGTCAATCATTCATGCCAAGTGTTCACCTACACAATCCTGTAGGAATATCATATTGATAATGATGATTTCAGTAGTTGGTAGAGCAAGTAAGTAGCTCGACGGCTGACATATCTATGAGTGCTAGCTTCGTTTCCAATGTTCATATGCATGCATTCACAAAATTGGCATACAATATTACAACAGGCTCAAGCATATGGAATTGTGTTAATTGCAGCTGACTTTTACACATTCACTCTCCTTGGGCTCCACTCGCAATAAATTGAAAAAGGAAAAATGGCTGGTTGTAAGAACAAGAATATCCAACGTTAAATCATATTTCACGCACCCGACCTCGGTTTCCTGCGGGTATAAAGTTGCAGCAGATGATGATAGCAACCAATTTCATGATACAATTACAACAAAAACCATCAACTATATAAGGTAAGAAAGTAAGAGAATTATACATGGTCAAATACGCGAGCCAGCAGGCAGATATAACAATAGTGAGTGATAAAGGCCAGATAGTGATTCCTGCACATGTGCGTAACAAGCTTGACCTGAAGCCTAGGTCAAAATTGCTTGTGTATAGCATAGATGACACAATTATTTTGAAAAAATTACAGGTGCCTGATATGAAAAAAGAGATGCAAGCATTATGGAAAAAGGTAGACAGGCGTATTGCCAGATATGGCGAGATGAGCGAGCAAGAGATACAGAACGAGATAGAGCACTATCGAAGAGAAAGACGCAAGTGAATTGAATTAAATGGTCAAGGTTGTTTTCGACACGAATGTGTTGGTGTCCAGCCTGATCAGAGAAGGGAAGCCAAGGAAGCTATGGGAAAGAGCTATTGGGGGAGATTTACAGCTTGTTCTTTCTGATTCTCTGTTGGAAGAGTTTCTGGCAGTCATTGCCAGACCGCATATTGCCAGATATGCCGATATTCAAACAAGCAAAAGGTTTACTCGATTACTCATACAGATATCCAAATTTGTTGAAATCCGGCATCTACCACAGATAACAGAAGATCCTGATGACAATATTGTGATTGAAACCGCTTTGGCTGGAAAAGCTAAATACATACATAGTCTCAGGCGACCGGCATCTGCTTGTTTTGAAGAGATTTAGAGGAATAAGAATAGTGTCAATTGAAGAAATGTTGATGTTGATCTAGAGCCTTGCATGTGGGAATCGATCAAATTGACCGGTGGTTTTAGCCGCAAATTTAAAAAGTAAAGCTGACCCTGTCAATACGATGGCCAAAGCTGCAGCCAAGACCACAGAGATACTGACAGAAGAGCGGCCCTGGGGAAAGTTTGAACGCTTTACGCTGAATGAGCCCTGCACTGTCAAGTTGATATATGTCTCTGCAGGAAAGCGTCTGAGCCTTCAATTTCACAATGACCGCAGCGAATTTTGGAAGATAGTAAAGGGTCCAGTCAGGGTGCAGGTCAATGACAAAAAGTCTGTGCTTCAGACAGGTGATACTATATCTATTCCAAGAAGGGCCAAGCACAGGCTGGAAGGCATGCAAGATGACGGCATAGTACTGGAAATATCATTTGGCAACTTTGACGAATCCGATATTGTCCGGCTAGAAGATGATTACAAAAGAGTATCTTGATAATTGTTGATCCAGAGAAGCAGAGTGAGAAAGATGTCACATACTGCCTAGAAGATAAGTTGAGCCGAGAGCCGACAACTTGGCTACTTTAACGGTGGAGTTATCCAGTAGAGCCATCCCGGAGCAATTATGCCTGATGAATAAATGACTAAAGGCGTTGCAGTTGTTGCCAGCAGAGCACCGGAGATTAACTTTAGCTTATCCAATGGCATCTTGGCAATAAAGCGCCCGGATCTCAGGGCTATGACAACAAATACTGCTATCGAAATTGCAGCTCCGGCAAGAGCTCCACTGATGTCAATAAAGGCAAGAGCGGCCAGCGCAGTTGCATTCTCTACCGATTCTAGGCTTACAACCGTAATGTATCCATATTTGAAAGCTATTACTTCAACTTCTTTTTCCTCGTCTGTATCCTCAAATGCCTCTTTGAACATTCTCGCAGCAAAAAAATAAAGCGTTATCGCAAGTGCCAATTCCAGCCATCTCGACGGAATTAATGTATGTGAATAAAACAGCAGGAAAAACAGAGCAATTGCAAAAGATATCCCCGCCAGGGTTATCTTGATGGTTGGATTCAGACCTATTTTCTTTGCAGTTTGTATCCCAACCACAAACTGCTCTCCTCCCTCTATAAAGAAGAATTTCAGGGCTGTAATAAAGACAACAAGTTCCATCTATTGATATGGTAGTGCATCCAATTCAATTTATGCTAGTCTATCTGGGTCTTGAGATAATTCTGTTCAACACCTTTACCTTGTGTGGTAGTTTTGTTCAGTTTGGCTCAGCAGGTTTTAACCTGGACTAATCTAATCTAACTTGACCTGACCTTGGTTTTGTGATTTAATGGGATATGATAAGAAGGTAAGGCAAGCTAAAATGAAATAAAATAAAAAAGATAGGAGTTCTACTCTTGTGGCTAGTCGCTAGAACATTCCAAGGAATTTTCTCTTCTTTTCCTCAGGCATTGGCTGGACTACTTTCTGGACCTCGCCAAATGTGCTCTCGACTCCTGTCAGGACAACCATCACACGCGCATGTCCCTTCAAAGTCGGATCCACTCTTGCTCCCCAGACTATTCTGACATCCTGCGGAAGGCTTCTTGTTACAAGCTCGCCTGCTCTTGTAACTTCTTCCAAAGTGATGTCATCACCACCTGAGACATGGACAAGTGCACCGTGCGCTTTTGACATGTCCTTGATGTCGAGAAGCTGGGTGTCTAGAGCCATTCTTGTCGCCTGCTCTATCCTGTCTATTCCTTCATTGTGTCCAACACCAATTGCTGCCAGACCTCTTCCTTCCATTATAGCTGTCAGGTCTGCAAAGTCAATGTTGATGAGAGAAGCTGTTGTAATTGTCTCTGTGATGCCCTTGATAAACTGGCCCACAAGCTCATTTGCTACGCCCAGAGCTTGCTGCAATGGCAGGTTGCCTGCTACTCTTGTCAGGCGGTTATTGTCGATGCCGACAACTGTATCGCACGTCCTCTGCAGATTCAGCAACGCTTCTTTTGCCATCGAGTACCTGAACCTCTCTACAGCAAATGGCAGCGTGACTACTGCAACTACCAAGGCACCTGTTGCCCTCTTTAGCTCATCTGACAGTATCTG
>JAJPHM010000023.1 GCA_021325295.1 Nitrososphaeraceae archaeon | reverse complement strand
CACAAGATAATTATAATAGAATTTATAGTGTAAAAAGTAGTCATGGCCAGTCCACTGGTCTGGCCTCGGGATTGAAATGAATGAATGAAAGACAACAAGAAAACTGAAGACGACGACAGGCCTGAAAGTTACTTTTCCATCAGGCGAAGGCGCAGCAGGCGTTATATAAAGATAATATCGGCAATAGTAGTCCCGATCATAGCTATCGGAGTGATATCGGCGATAATATTTGTGCCACAGTCTTCTCTTGCTCCTACTATAGATGGCATCCAGTGCAACAGCCTAGAGCGCACTACATACCACATCCATGCCCATCTTGATGTGTTCATTGACGGCAAGCCCTTCACGGTGCCCGCTCAGATAGGCATAACTGGAAAGTGTTTGTACTGGCTGCACACCCATCAGACAGACGGCATAATACATGTCGAGTCGCCGGATACCAGATCGTATACCCTTGGAGACTTTTTTGACATCTGGAGCCAGACCCAGCCAAACTCACAGATCTCAAACCAGACAGGCGGAGAATCAACCCCGCAGGTCTACGTGAATGGAGCCCAGGTGCAAGAAAGCTACCGTGATGTTGTGCTCGACTCGCACGAGGAAATTGCCCTTGTATACGGGTCAAAGCCTAGCACCATACCCAGCAGTTATTCGTTCGGAAGCGGACTATAACAGGTTAGCACACTGCGAGTAGGTATGTATATCAACAAAGAAAACGACAGGCGCTGCCGCTGTAGTCCACGATCATGACTACCACACGGCTTGGCACGTAGTGACAGACATACGCCAGAGGCAAATAATATAATATATTGAAACAATCCTGATAACTTGCAGCTCGATGACCAGAGCAGGAGTTATTGCAGTAATCGACTCACAGCTTGCGGGAATTTCCGGCGACATGCTCCTATCAAGCCTAGTTGATGCTGGCGCAAACAAGGACAAGGTTGTCAATTCCATCTTCGCCTGCCAGGATTTTCTGAAGGGAAGCACAATCACAAAGGCCTCTTTTGCCAAGACGGTATCACACGGCTTTAGCGCAACAGAGTTCCAGTTTTCGTATAAAGACAGGGTCCATGAGCGCCGGGGTATAGACATGTACAGATCACTGGCACTGTGTTGCGACTCCCTTGGACTTGAACAGAGGTCCAAGACCTTTGCCTTGGAATCAATGAAGACAATAATTGCAGCAGAGTCGGTTATACACGGAGAAGAGTACAGCAGGGTCCACCTTCATGAGGCTTCAAGCATAGATACAATGGCAGACCTTGTCGGGTGTGCAACCGCTCTGCAGGACCTTGGGCTTTTTGAATCAAAGATTTTTTCCACCGCGGTTGCAGTAGGAGGAGGGTTTGTCAGATTTTCTCACGGCAAAATCCCAAACCCAGCAAGTGCTATTTTAGAGATATTCAAAGGCAAAAAGTTTACGCTAATTGGAGGGCAGGCAGAAAGAGAACTGACAACACCAACGGGCGCTGCCATGCTTGTTAACCTTGCAAGCGGAAGCGTCAAGTTCTATCCAAGCCTTTCTCCGGAAAAGATAGGCTACGGCGCAGGGCAGGCCAAGACTCCCGGCATGCCAAACGTCCTGAGGATCGTGGTGGGAAGGTCAGGCCTTGTCGCAGAAGCAAACAGAGATACTGTGTCCGTAATTGAAACCAATATCGATGATGTGACGGGTGAAATAATTGGCAACCTTATCGAGAGGCTAGAGGCTGCGGGGGCAAGAGATGTAACTGTGACTTCTGCAATTTCAAAAAAGAACAGGCCTGCATATCTCATTAAGATTATATCAGATAACGCCGATCTTCATGGCATGTTGCAGGTGCTTTTCGAAGAATCCGGCACTCTCGGGGTCAGAGTCCAAGAAGTTGAAAGGTTTGTCCTGCCAAGAGCCATCATGATCATGCCAGTTGATGTTTGCAATATCCGCTTTAATGTTCATACAAAGATTGTAAGGGACAGCCATGGTGCGCTGCTGAGCGCGAAACCTGAATTTGAAGACATTAAAATTATTGCGTCAAGGACAGGGATGCCTGTTAAAAGAGTGCTAGAGATAGTAAGTGCGCATATTATGGATAGAGTTGGCAGGCTTTATGCAGATCCCAGAAATTCAAAAAAAAGCCACGATGAGAAGCAGAAACCAAAGTAAAGTAGAGGAAAGGAAATTATAGGTTGAATTGAAATGGAATCAAAAAAATACAGACTGCATTACGGAGCATGGCATGGACAATAGGAGCAGCCGTTCAGGAGGAAATAGTCTGTACAGCAGCGAAATGAGCGCTGAGCGCAAGCAAAGACATACCATCAAGAACGCAGATCTGTCCATTCTGACAGAGTGGTTCAGAGCAAACGGAGACAGCGCCGTCGTGGCACTTTCAGGCGGAGTTGACAGTGCAGTAGTGGCGCTGGCTGCGGCAAAGGCATTTGGCACAAGAGCAGTGGCCATTACTGCAGATTACAAAACTCTTGCCAGCGAAGAGCTGGCTGCAGCAAAAAGAGTTGCAAACGAAATAGGCATTGACCACCGCATTATCCAGTACAGCGAACTTGACAACCCCGAATTTGTAAAAAATGACAGCATGCGGTGCTACTATTGCAGATCTGAGCTTGGAACTCATCTTCGCGCTGAAGCACAGAAAGAAGGGATAGACCTTGTTGTAGATGGGACCAATGCCGATGACCTGAAGGATTACCGCCCCGGAATCAAGGCCCTCAGAGAAAACGGCATAAGGAGCCCGCTTGCCGAGCTTGGAGTATCCAAACAGCAGGTGCGCAATATTGCGCATCGGTTTGGTCTTTCTGTACATGACAGGCCTTCAAATGCCTGTCTTGCTTCCAGAATTCCCCGTGGTGTGCCCGTAACTTTTGAGAAGCTAAAAAGGATCGAAGATGCTGAAGTTATGGCAAAAAGCATGCTTGGCGTCCGGCAGTTGCGCGTAAGGGACCACGGTGAGATCGCAAGAATTGAAGTTGCAACCGACGAGATGACCAAGCTCTTCGACGTGGCCAAGCTGGCGATCCTGAATACGAAGCTCAAGGAGCTTGGCTTCAGGTTCGTCTCATTTGATGCTGGCGGGTACAGGACAGGGAATCTTGTGGTTATTGACTGAGTGGCGGTTGATTGATTAATTAATGATCGGTTTGATATTCAGCTATTACACTGGAGATGGAAGGCTCGTTGACTCGTTACAAATTGCGTAACAAATCGGCGGATGATGCAGATGGGAGAATATGAAGGAAGGAATGAAAGCAGAATCAAACGTAACAGAATAGCAGGATGTGTTTGGATACAATCATGATTTCAGGCACTGCGGGAAGAAACAGGAAAACAGTATACCTTGACAATGCTGCTTCCACTCCAGTAGATGATGCAGTCATTGTCGAAATGATCCCTTATCTGAAGGAACAGTACGGCAATCCTTCCTCCATCCACAGATTTGGCAGAGATACAGGCAGGGCACTGCAACTTGCCAGAAGGCGGGTCGCAGATCTGATAGGTGCAAGGCCGCGTGAAATTATCTTTACTTCAGGTGGTACTGAAGCAGACAATCTTGCAATCAAGGGTGCAGCACTCCAGGCACGCAAACAGGACCCCGAGAGGCGATGCATCATAACAAGCAGCATAGAGCATGATGCCATTCTCGAGCCGTGTAAGGCCTTGGAAAGCAGTGGCTTTGATATTGTCTATCTACCAGTCACAGCTGACGGCCTTGTCAGGCCGTCTGACCTGAAGGATACTATCTCCAAAAAGGCCGGCAGAGTAGCCCTTGTCAGCATCATGTATGCAAACAACGAAGTCGGCTCGATCCAGCCAGTAGCCGAGCTGGCCTCAATAGCGCATGCTGCAGGTGCGCTTTTTCACACTGATGCAGTACAGGCAGCAGGCAAGATTCCGGTAGATGTCAATAATGCACAGGTAGACCTTATGTCTATCTCGTCTCACAAGATTAACGGCCCAAAAGGTACTGGAGCCCTCTATATCAGGCATGGCGTAATGCTCCATCCGCTTATCCATGGCGGAGGCCAGGAATTTCTTGTGCGCTCAGGCACAGAGAACGTCCATGGAATTGTCGGATTTGGCAAGGCCTGCGAGCTGGCCCGTGAAAAGATTGGATTGTACGGCGCAGTCAGGGAACTGCGTGATTATATGGTAAGCAAAGTACTTGGTGGGATTGCTCACTGCAGACTCAATGGTCCTGACGACCAGGCAAAGAGGCTGCCGACAAATGCGCACTTTACATTTTATGGTGTAAACGGCGAAGACATGATTATCAAACTTGACGAATACGGATTTGCTGTTTCGACCGGCTCTGCCTGCTCGGTAAAAAAGCAAAAGCCTTCACATGTACTGAAGGCGATGGGATTTTCATATGAAGAGATAACAGGTTCATTACGAATAACTCTGGGCTTGCAGAATACAAGAGAAGAGATCGATAGCCTGGTACAGGCTCTGTCTGAAATAGTAGGCGAGTTGAGGTCGCTGTCGCCTTTCAAGGAAAAATATGATTAGTTATCGTCTGCAGTACTTGATGTGTCAGTATTTTTGAGTTTGTGTAGAAACAAGCCAGTCCACCATAGCGAAACCGTTATTATTCTCGCTGACAGATTTGAGTACATGTCTGGCACAGCATCTGTATCATCGGTTCCAAATATAGGAGAAAAGGCACCTGACTTTGAGCTTCCCGATATCAATATGAAGTCGCACAGGCTACAGGATTATGCAGGCAAGAAGCTGGTTCTTGCATTCTTTCCGGCGGCAGAATCCCCGGTCTGTACAGCCGAGATGTGTGCGTTCAGAGACTCTCTTGACGAACTCAGAGACTATGGCGCAAATGTGGTCGGCGTCTCTGTTGATGGACCATTTGCAAACAAGATATTCACCGAAAACCGGCACCTGAACTTTCCAGTGCTAAGCGACTACAAGAGAGACACTATAAGAAAATATGGAATTGTCATGAAAAATCTTGGTCCTCTGCAGGATTATAATGCTGCAAAGCGATCAATTTTCATACTGGATGAAAATGGAAAAGTTCAGTACAGGTGGGTATCTGACAACCCGCTGGTCGAGCCCAATTATGCCGAGATCAAAGAGGCACTAAAGCATAGCAAAAAGAAGTCAGGCTAGACAAGATTTTTCTTTCTTCTTTTCGGTTTTTTCTTTTCTTATTATCTTTTCTGCTGTGTTCTGTTCCGTTCTGTTTGGATTCCTTCCCTTCTCTTACGTTATGCCACTCTCTTTCCTGCCCTAATCTGACGATTGTACCTTGCTTATTCTATTCTACTGTCCTGCCCTACCTATCATATCCTATTCTATAACTGCAAGAATGTCGTTTCTTGCTACACTAGCTCCCTGCTTTACCTTTATTTCCTTGATACTGCCGTCCTTGTGTGCCTTGACAGCTACCTGCATCTTCATCGATTCGAGGACCATGACAACATCCCCTTTCTTTACCTGCGTGCCGGGTTTTGCAGCCAGACTTACTACCCTGCCAGGTATCTGGCTGGTCAGATTCCTGTCTCCGCCTCCAGAACCTGCCATACCTGAGGACTTTTCAAGCACTTCTGTAAGCTTTGAATGCTTCTTTACATTTACCGGCTGCCCATCTACCACAAGCTTGGCTTCAGCACTGCTACTGCTCATCACCTTGACATGGTGAAAGGTGTTGTCCAGCATGAACTCAAATTCATCGCTGCCAGACTTGAGCAGCTTCAACATGTGATCCTTGCCATCTATTCTTATCAGTATAGAGTCGTTTCCAAGGCTGTGGACAAACTCTGCGTTCAAAAGATGGGCAAGGTCGCCTATTTTAAACTCCATTACGGTTTTCCTCCAAATTGTTCCGGCGCCAAGCTTCTGAGGCTTGGCCTGCTATTACCGCTGGATGCAGTTTTATCTGAGGACATGTTTCCACCTTGATGGCTGCTTTTGCTGCATGGCAGCACCTGCACCCTTTGCTTTTGCTTTCTTTACAAGTTCTGACTGCAAAAGCACAGCTGCTACTGCAGCGGATGCTTTTTTCTTGGCCTCTTCTTTTGCGTCTTCTCTCATCCGGTCCATCACCCTGTACCTCTCCAGATAATCGGTAGACAGCTCCCCTTTCACAAAGTTAGGCTCATCCATAATGGTCCGGTATAGCGGTATTGTGGTGTTGATTCCTTCAATCTGAAACTCGTCGAGGGCGTTTTTCATCCTTCTTCTAGCTTCGTCAAAGTTTCTTCCCCATGCAAGCAGTTTGGCAACAAGGGAGTCATAGTATCCTGAGACTGTGCAGCCCGGATACAGGTATGTATCAACTCTTATCCCTGGCCCATACGGGATGTTGCAGCTTGGAACAGGCCCGACAGACGGGGCAAAGTCGTAGAACGGGTCCTCTGCATTTATCCTGCACTCCATGGCGCAACCGTTCATCCGGAGATCCTGCTGGTTGAACGGAATTTCCTCACCCTGTGCTATCGCTATCTGCAATTTGACCAAGTCAAGTCCTGTTACAAGCTCGGTCACGGGGTGCTCCACCTGTAGCCTTGAATTTATTTCAATAAAGTAAAAGTTGCCTTCGTCGTCTCTGAGAAACTCTGCAGTGCCGGCATTCAAATAGTCTACAGCTGCGGCGGCTCTGACTGCAATCTCGCCGACTCGTTCTCTTGTCTTCTGATCTACAACTGGAGATGGAGATATCTCGATGAGTTTCTGGTGCCGGCGCTGTATAGAGCATTCTCGCTCAAACAGGTGCCTGCCATTTCCATGCGAGTCCCGTATCAGCTGAAATTCGATATGTCTTATCTTGACAAGATATTTTTCCACAAAAAGTGCGGCTTTGCCAAAGGCGGCCCTTGATTCTGCGGAGGCCATTTCAAACTCCTGCCTCAGCTGCTTCTCATCTTTTGCCAGCCGGATTCCTCTGCCTCCACCTCCAAATGCAGATTTCAGCAGTACCGGATAGCCGGCTCTATGGGCTATATCTGCAGCCTTTTCCACATCTTCTACAATGCCGTCACTGCCAGGCACTGTAGGGACCTTGGCTCTTTTCATGACTTCTTTGCATTTCATCTTGTCTCCAGTAATCTCCATCGCCTTGCTTGTTGGGCCAATGAATATGATCCCGCTTTTTTCGCACAGGCTTGCAAAGTTTTCGTTTTCAGACAGAAAGCCATACCCGGGGTGAATAGCGTCAACGCCGGCTGCCTTGGCTGTTTCGATAATTTTGTTCATGTTAAGGTAGCTTTCCGCTGGCGCTGCAGGGCCGATGTGAAAGGCCTCGTCGGCTCTCTTTACATGTACAGCCCTGACATCTTCATCTGAATATATTGCTACAGACTTGATCCCGAGCTCTTTGCATGCCCGGACTACTCTGAGGGCTATCTCGCCCCTATTTGCGATCAGTATGCTAGAGATCTTGGACATTTTCATACATCACTCCTTTCATTCTAGAGGTTAATGTTTCCGTGTTTTTTCCATACCCTGGACTCTTTTTTATCTGCCAGAGCCTCCAGTGCCCTTATTATCATTGGCCTTGTCTCCATGGGATCTATTACCACATCAATTACTCCCCTCTCTGCAGCAATGTATGGATTGGCGAATTTGTCACGATATTCTTTTGCCAGCCTCTTTTTTATCGCTGCAGCATCTGGAGAGGATTTCAGCTCCTTTCGGTGAATTATTGTAATTGCGGCCTCGGGGCCCAGCACAGCAATCTCTGCAGTGGGCCATGCATAGTTGACATCAGCCCTCAGGTTCTTGCTTCCCATGGCAATGTAAGCTCCTCCGTATGCCTTGCCTACAATGCAGGTAATTTTTGGAACTGTAGCCTCGCAGTAAGCAAAGAGAAGCTTGCTTCCATGTCGGATTATCCCATTGTGTTCCTGATCAGCTCCTGGAAGGTAACCGGGCGTATCCACAAGTGTTACAATGGGTATGTTGAACGCATCGCAGAAGCGGATAAACCTGGCGGCCTTGTTTGACGAATTTATGTCAAGTGCCCCGGCGAGATACAATGGCTGGTTTGCAACTATCCCAACAGACCTGCCGGCCATCCTTGCAAATCCTACCACAATATTTTCTGCAAAGAGCTCGTGAACCTCGAAAAAGTCACCGTTGTCGACTATCGACTTGATTATCTCTTTGATGTCATAGGGCTGGTAGGGCGCTTCTGGCAGGACGCTTGCAAGCTTGGAGTCAACCCGGTTAGGGTCATCGCTGCTCTCCACCATCGGCGGATCTTCGAGGTTATTTTGTGGTATAAATGAGAGCAGTTTTTTTATCTTGTCAATGCAGTCATATTCGTTCTTGGCTACAAAATGCGCCACGCCGGACTTTGTGGCATGAGCCCTTGCGCCGCCAAGGTCTTCAAAGGAGACTTCTTGGCTCAGGACCTCTTTTACCACCTCCGGACCTGTTACAAACATCTGACCGATGTTTTCGACCATTATCACAAAATCCGTCATTGCCGGTGAGTATACTGCGCCGCCTGCGCATGGGCCTATGCTTGCCGTGATCTGCGGTATTACACCTGATGCCTGAGTATTGCGGAAAAAGATATCCCCATAGCTGTCCAGGCTCATGACGCCTTCTTGGATCCTTGCGCCTCCGGAGTCAATTATTCCAATTACAGGCACACCTATCTTCATTGCATGGTCCATGACTTTGGCAATCTTTTTGCCTGACATCTCGCCAAGCGAGCCGCCAAGCACCGTAAAGTCGTATGCGAATACAACGACCTGCCTGCCATTTACCGTCCCAAAGCCACTCACGATGCCGTCCCCATAGTGCTTCTTTACTGTGGGATCGTCGCCTCTGTGAACCACGTACTTGTCAATTTCCACAAAAGATCCTTCGTCCAGAAGAAGGCTTATCCTCTCCCTGGCAGTCAGCTTGCCTTTTGTATGCTGGGCCTCTATCTTGTCTGGCCCGCCGCCGCCCTCTGCAGACTTTTTCAGCTGGGCCAGTCGCTTGATCTTTTCTTCATGCATTGGAATGTATTTATCCGCATTGGAGCCTATATAAATTCATTATAACAACAAACGCCAGATCTTTTCTCTTCTCTTCTCTCCTCTTCTCTCAGTCTTTCAGAGATGCTCTGCCACCCTGAGCCCGCCTGAAAACGTTCATGCTGAGGTTATAGTTTTCGTACAGGACTTGAAGTGCATCGATCTCTGTCACGAGCATGGCTATCTTGACTTTGTTGGCCTCCGGGTCTTTGTTAAGCTCGTTTAGCCTTTCGTGCTTCTCGGCCAAGAGGCTTCCTACTATATTCTCATACTCGCTTGACATCTGCTAGCAAAAAGTGGAAGAGTATTATTTTATTTTAACTTTTGCCAGAGATAGATTGCAGCTTCTCAAGAAAGGCGGCCTTGTACTTTCTGTAAGCGTCCGGGTCTGCTACACACCGGCTGCAGATAAACAAGCTGTGTTCTGATGCCTTGGAGTAGTGAAGGCCGGACATGGCAGGACTGCTGTGAGTGCTTTCTTTCCTGCCGCAGATAAAGCATTCAAATTCAAGTTCAGACTCGTTTTGCAATCCATCCTCTTTGGGCTCTTCCTCTACCCCTTCCCTTGCCCGGGGCCGGGATTTTTCCAGAGATTTCTCTGAGGATTCCTGACAGTCAAGATGCTTGATAGCCTTCGACGACCTGGACCACAAGGCATACTCTCCCACATTGATGTCGCGGCCACATTCTTTGCATCTGCCCCTGTACTTTACCAGAAGCGTTATCCAGTCAGTTCCGCCTTTTTTTGTGCCTGTTCCACTCATTCCATACCATCGCTCCACAACCTAGCCCTAGCCTTTGCTGCCCCTTCTACCTCCGCCCCGACTGTCGCCTACTGCGCTACTTTTTCTTCTCCCTTCGCTTCCGCCCGTCACAGTGCCAATTCCTTTTGTTCTCTCTATTTCCTTGAACAGCGCCTGGCTGGCGGGTTCGTCAAGTCCAAGCTCCTCGGCAATCTTGTCTGCAGGCGCATTGCTTTCTGCAATAATTCGCACCATGTAAGGCATGACCGTCGAGCCAAAGGTGCTCTTTGAAGTGTGTGCCATCGACGAGAGCTCTGTTAGAAGGCCAGACATTGACCTAGCTCTTGCAAATATCGGGCCCATAAGAGGCCAAGGCATGCTGTATTGGCTGTACTTGATGCCTCGCCTGCGCGACGGCTCAAACATCCGGTAGGCCAGTATCTCTCTGGCGTACCGTACAAGGACCCACTGCATATTTTTGCTCGCCCTTCCAACAAGCACGTCAGCCTTTGACAGGATGTCTAAAAGTACAGCAAGGTCATCTGGCTTTAGGCGTGTGGAGACAATGCTGGAAAATAGTGCATTTATCATGTCCTTGCGCCGGTCCTCCGGCGATGCTCCAAAGCGCGGGTCGTTGTATGCCGCATCTGCCCTGAAGAAATATTCCCGCGCCTGCTCTGCCAGATCGGATCCAAAGTATGCATTTATTGCATCCGCAATGTCCAGATGGTAGTCTCTTGCTGAAAGCAAAGAGTATCCCGAGGCGAGCGCCTGGGCAGAATTTAGCATCGACCTTGCATCTCCCCTGCTTGTGCGAACAATGGCCGCCCTGTCTTCCAGCGGAAGGCTCACTTTCTGCTCTGCAAGCACATGGTTCAAAAGGATGGCAAGGTGACTATCTGGTACCGGACCGAATTCTACAACCCGGCAGGCTTTGCCAAGATCCTTTATCTTGCTGCTCTTTGTATTTGCAGCCATTATCACAGGCACTGTCGGCTCCTGCATCAGATCTATCAGAGTATCTAGGCCGCCGGTGTCTTCTCTTCCAGAAATTCCGTCTACCTCGTCTATGAAGAGTAGAATCTTTTTTCCAAAAATGCCTGTATTGGCAAGCACCGGAGATATCCGCGCCTGCAGGATCTCTTTGTTTCTTGTGTCGCTTGCGTTCATCTCTACAAGATCGTATCCCATCTGGGCTGCCAGCACACGCACTATAGTAGTCTTGCCTACTCCTGGTGGCCCTACCAGAAGAAGAGGCTTGCTTCCGCTCACCCACCCTGACAGCCACTTTACAATCAGAAGCCGGGCTTGCTCGTTTCCCACCATCTCCTCTACCCTTGATGGGCGGTATTTCTCAGACCATATTACCATAGATTGATTGCATCCAGCTTTGTCTGAAATTCATCAAACAGGTGCTGCTGTCTTTTCAACTCTCCATACCAGTACTGATTGTAGTGGCTCACAGTGAGAAACAGAAATTCAAGAAAATCTCGGAGCTCAAAGTCAGACGGCAGCATGTCAACCGCAAGCCTAGCTTCGTCCAGGTATGCCTCTCCTCTCTTTAGGGTAAGGTCAAAGGCCTTTCTCAGATCACCGGTGTTTGCTGCAAAATAAAGTGGCCAAGAGGGAACCTTGACAGACCTGTTTTTTATTGCATCTTCAATTTCATTTCCGCAGCCAACAGATTCGCCTGCTTTGGCCATCCCAAGGTGAAATATGTCGCCTAGCGGGCGGCGGTTGAGGGCCATATTTCTGCCCGCAGTACCCATAACGGCGCGATATTTTTTGTAGCACTCGGCCATATTCTCGTCGCTGATAGAAGGCGGGTCTGCCTTCAGCTTCAGGTCAATATACTGGCCTGCTCTCGCATCTGCAAACCCTCTTTCAAATGCATCTACAACTGCTTTGCCCCCCTGGGAGATATTGTGCCTTGCAATCTTCAGGATGTATGGGTTCATGAGCCTGTAGTCGTCGAGGAACTCGACGTCTTCGTCTTTGTCAACAATTCTGTCCATTGGCTCGCTGAGATCAATTGCAATAATGTGGCCGTCTATTATCGCCTCTCTTTTTTCAGAAGGTATTCTGACCTCATCCCCATCTCTGCCAAAGTATTCAGACGCTGCATCAAAGAGGGCGTTAAAGACAGGAAATGTCATTTTCACAAAGTTTGAGTTCAGTATCCTGCCGACTCTGTCTCCAAGGACGCCAGGATCCGACAGCCTGCTCTTCACCTGAAGTATATCTCCATGGAGAAGAAGCTCCGGCGAGCCGACCTCTTTGGCAAAGCCTGCCAGCGTTTCAGAAGGGTTAGCGTCAGAGGTAATCTCTTTATGCAAAGACATGGTAAAGCGCTTGGCAAATGCGGTAAATTCGCGCTCGGTTTTTTCTTTGTACTTGTCAAACTGCTTGTATCCTCTCGAGTGCATCAGAGCCTGTTTGAGGATCTCCTTGCCGGCGGCTGTGCTCATGAGGGCCTCTTTGGAATAGACCGATACGTCTTTGCTACTCATCTGGTTAGAGCTGTTCAGCACAGTTGATTAATTAACTTATCCGTAGGATGGCAGCATTATATTATTATTGACCGTGACAACGCCGCATTCGCAGTGGTCGGCACTTGGTGCATATAGATGGCCACTACACTACTGGTCGTGCTGTGAAGCAAAAAAAGTAAACGATGGAGAACTGAAGGGTAGAATTGAAGGAAAGGAAAGAAAGGAACAAAAGCGCAAGTTAAAAGATAAAGATAAGCCAGGCTACCTTGAAGCCATAGCAATACGCTCTTGCTCGTTCTTTTTCTTTACCGCGTGGCTTGCCATATCGTTGTTTGATGCCAAAATGATCTCTTTGGCCAGAGCTTCTTCAATTGTTTGCGGGTTAGAGTATGTCGACTCCCTGACTCCTTCGGCGATAAACCGCAGCGCAAGGTCAACCCTGCGCAATGGAGCCACATCCACAGACACATGGTAGACCACTCCACCGTAGACTATTCTTGTAGTATCTTCATTTGGTGATGCATTTTCTATGGCCTTGACCAGCAGTTCAACAGGATTTTTGCCCGTTTCAAGGGCAATGATGTCCAAGGCAGTTCTGACCACGTTCAATACTTTGGCTTTTTTGCCACCCATACGGCCTGTATTTTTGGCATATTTTTTACCAAAATGCATCAACTTGTTGGCGAGTCTTTCCACGATATTGACCTCTGCCTTTTTGAGCCTCTGGTGCTCGTGCCTTCCGAATGTTACTGGAATGACTGCCGGCTTGAGCGAGATCACCTTTTGCAAGCCAAGATCCTTGACTTCAATTTTGCTTATATCCCACTTGTTGAATAACAGTATGTTTACCTGCTCTTTGCCGCTCATTCCATATCACTCCAGACTGCTACTGTCGTCATCATCTTCTTGGCTTCTCCTTTCTTCCGTAAACAAGCTCGATCAAAGATACGCCGTTTACCTTGAATACCTGCCATCTCACTCCCGGGATATCACCCATTGCGCCTCCCATCGAACCTCCAATTCCTTCAAGCATTACTTCGTCATGTTCGTCCACAAAGTTGAGCGCTCCGTCTCTTGGCAAAAAGGCTGTAACTGACTTGCCGTTTTTGATAAGCTGGACCCTCACACATTTTCTTACTGCAGAGTTTGGCTGCTTTGACTCGATACCTACCTTCTCCAGCACAATGCCTCTGGCCTGCGGGGCTCCTTCCAGAGGGTTGGCCTTTTTGTCAAGCATGAGCATCCTTCGTTTGTAGTACTTGTTTGCCCACCTTGCACGGTTCTTTTTTGCCTTAAGAACCCTGCCGGCGAATAATCCTAATGGAGACTTACCCATCCATGCTCACCCTATTACTTCCTGCAATTTGCTGTTCAGGACTAACTATCAGAACACTGGTTATTTGGAAGTATCGCTTCGCCAAAAGCCTCGCCTTTTCTGCGTTTCTGCCTTCCCTTCCCACGACTGCTCCTTTTTTCTTGGCATCTACTACGACTATTGCCTGCTTTGTTCCGTCCATTCTTTCGTTAATTTTTACCTCGCTTACCATGTCAGAGTTCAACATATTGCGGATAAATTCTGCTGCATCGTCAGAAAATTCAACAAGCTCGACTTTTTTTGCAACAACATTTTGCAACTGCTTTATTGTTGCGCCGCCCTTGCCAATTGCCAGACCCATCTGGCCTTTGTTTACCACGAAAATCACCCTGTCCATCTTTTCGTCTACTATGCAATCCCTTGCCGTAGCGCTTGTTATGCTCTGGAACAGGGACATGAGACGTAGCTCGTCAGAAGTAAGCTTGATCTTTTCAGTCATTTGTTTACAGCGTCCCTCTAGCGTCATCGAAGCAGAACGTAGATCCATCGGTCCTAAACAACAACTCATGCTGTCTGTCGAAGTCCAATTTAAGTTTTGGCGCCAGTTCAGGGCATGGCAGGCAGAGCAGGCCAGAGCAGACACGATGTTGTCCGGCAGACAAACACATTATCGATTTTTGACTTGACTCTGCCCTGCCTACCGGTAACCACTGCATCGGCACTTTTTGCATACAAGCAATTTTCTTTTTATGTCAAAATAGTGCTGCCCGAGCAGGTGGTTACAGCCCTTGTTTGAACATACGGATCCCCGGCCCATGCTGTTTTTGTCTTCTCCTGCATTACTCGCATGTCAGATCATCGGATCTGCTCAGTTCACTTGGCACAGTCCATAAAATCGAATTGGATCGATCAACAAAAGTACAGAGCTAGGCTTCGGCACCTGATGCAAACTCTGCTGCAATGATGTGCTTGCACTTTACGGACCTGAAGCTAAAGTCCGGGCAGGTACATGTCTTGATGTCAGTATCCACTTCATAGAATTTGCCCCAGTCTTTGCTGCTCCTTATCTCAAACATGTGGCCGCCAGATGCGTTCTTTTCAAGTATCACTGGCTGCTCTTTGTTCTGCTCTAATATGGCATATGCTCTGTCGATTCGTTTGAGCATTCCCATAAGCTGCTCTTTGGAGATTCTTTTATTTTTCAACCAGTTCATTTGCAATCATGAAACGCTCTTCAAAATAACAATATAAAACAAAGAGCACCAAAGGGAGAGGGGGCCTGACGGCTGACAAACAACCAATAGACGCAGGTTGACCTGTTCTGCTGACCGGCAATATCGCATCGCTCCGACATAAAAAAATGCCACAGATTAGATAGCAGGATGGTAGCCAGCTAAAATAAAACCGATATATCCAAAGAATTCCAACAAAAACCGTTCTGCATGACAGACCAGTCAGTATCTGCGGCTGCAAAAGACAAAAGCAAACTTCACAAGCGCTACAACAAGCTGGTAGTCATCGACCTGGAAAAGCGAGCCATTCTCCGCGATGCAGTCAAGCGGAATACTCCCTGCCACCACAAGCAGATCTACACTCAGGCCAATGCGATCTGCAGGAGGATATCCTCATCTTACGAGGATGGCCTCATCACAAAGGAACAGGCGCTTGAGCTGATACTGAAGGCCCACGACCAGAATAGCCACAGGGGTCTTCCCAAGGAAGTTGTGGCTGGCGAAATGAACAAGCAGCTGGACAAGATTGAAAACAGAGATGGCACTTCGTTTGCCATGACGATGGCAAACGTAAGCCAGGCAAACAACATAAGCGCGGCAAAAGGAAAGGCAAGGGCAAGGGCCAAGGAACCAGTAAACAGCCAAGAGAGTGACAGCGATCAGGCTTATGAAAACGCACTTGCAGACAGGTACTCTGAGAGCTATTGGGCGGAAGTCATCTGACAGTTATTTTTTTCGCTGCATTTTGATTAACTAGCTAACTACAGGCGACAAACAGGTTCTGCACAGAAGAACAAAACCAAAAATAAAAAATGAAAAGGAAAAGAACGTTGCCGAGCACGCAACGGTAGCACGTCAGGCAGCTGGCTTTTGTTCTTTTGCGGATTTTTCAAACAGTGCGCTTATCTCTTGGTCCGTGCCGGCCCTCAGGGCAATTGTTGTCACCCGGAAGGGCATATTGCAGAGCTTGCCCAGCTGAATAGAATTGCCTTCAAACTCATAGACAGGCACGCCGGCCTGGCTGGCTTGTTCTTGCAGTTTTGCCTTTCTCTGCGAATCAAGCGACCTTGATACGATTATCAGTTTTGAGCCCTTTACAGACCGGGTAACCTCTTTGACACCGCTCTTGTATTTTTCAGCCTCTATGGCGTCTTTAATCACTTTTTCTATTGTCTTCATCTTCTTTTCCTTGCTCCTCCTTTACCTTCATGTACAGGTCTACCATTCCCGTTCCGACCGGAACAGTAGCGCCCACTATAACGTTTTCAGTTACACCCCTCAGCGTCTCGACCTGACCTTCAAGCGACGCTTTTGCAATAGTCGGCACAGTAATTTCAAACGCTGCCCTTGCAAGAACCGAAGTCTTTGTTCCGGCAATGCCGTGCCTTCCGATCTGCTGCAAATAGCCCTTTGATGTCATAAGGTCTGCAACCAGCATGATATGCCTGACATCTACTTCAAGTCCCTGCTCTTCAAGGGTAGTAGTTATCTCTCTGACCAGAGCTGTCCTTGCCGCCTCTATACCAAGAGTCTGCCAGACTTCATAGACATTGTTGGTGGTTATCCGGGTGGTGTCCACGCCGTCTACTACCACAACTTTGGCCAGATTGGACCCTGCAGTCTGTATTACCCACTCTTCCTCCTGCTTTACTATCGTGACCCTTTCTATGTCAGGCACTCCCTTTACACGGGTGTTTAGCAGCTTGTTTCTTAGCGTAAGCAGAGTCTGCGCATCAGGCTCGTCAGGGACGCTGATTCTGATCGAGCGCTTTTTGTCATTTAAAGAGATGTCGTATTTTTTCTTTGAGCTTGTCAGAACTTCATGCACGTCTTCCAGAGTACAGCCTCTTTCAGCAAGCTTGGATTCAGAGATGTAAAAAGTCAGAACGCCGCCGTAATCAGTCTCTGTCCTCTCTACAAGGTCGCCTACCTGCGTAAAGAGTATCTCCCTTGCTACCTCCAGAGCCTTTTCCCTTGAAACGCGGTGGTCCTTGTCAAGGTAGATATCCATCGTTGGGGTGACAGGCTTTTTCCTTGCATCCACAAGCTCGATAAGTCTTGGAAGTCCCAGAGTGACGTTTCGCTCTTTTACTCCTGCAAAGTGAAAAGTCCTGAGCGTCATCTGCGTTCCCGGCTCGCCTATTGACTGGGCAGTTACCACCCCGACCGCTTCGCCAGGCTCTGCCATTGCCCTTTCAATCAGGTCAAGGGTCTTTTTCATTACCTTTTCGACACCTTCCTTGCTCAGTCTGTTTGCAAGCAATGCCGCTTCGAGGTTGTTCTTGAGGCGCGGGTTGAGGTTTTCTTCGTCTGCATATTTTGCAACTATATTTTTGATGTCGTGCTCGGTGGCCTTTCTGCCTTCGTCAACTATGGACTCTGACTCGATAAGCCGGGTTATGTTGATAGCTTCGCCATGGTCGCTCTTTGCAGGGTCTACTCCGTCCTCGCCGTATGTGAACTGGACGATATTGCCATGCGGGTCGCGCACGGTCTGGTCGTACTCTATCTTCAGGTGCTCTAGGGCATTTATCAGCCTCCTCTGCATGTAGCCGGACTGCTGAGTCCTGACTGCAGTGTCCACAAGGCCTTCTCTTCCCCCCATTGCATGGAAAAAGAATTCAAGCGGGTTGAGGCCGTCTCTATAGTTTGACTTGACAAATCCCTTCGCATCAGGGTTGGTGTCGTTTGGCCTGAAATGGGAAAGGGCCCTGTTGTGGTATCCTTTCTCTATCCTCTTGCCCCTGATTGACTGCTGGCCAAGGGCGGCAGTCATCTGGCCGATGTTCAGAGTCGAGCCTCTGGCGCCCGTAGATGCCATTATCACGCCCGAGTTCTCATCAGGAAACGCCCTGTCGGCTGTCCTGCCGGCTCTATCCCTTGCGCGGGATAGCTCGTTGACTACGTACAGCTCCAGGGCCTCTTCTGCTGCAAGGCCCCTTGTCAGCGGAAGCGTGCCGTCCTTGTACTGCTGGATAAGCTCGTAGACTTTATCGTAGGTCTTTTGGATAATATCGGCAATCTCTTGCCTTGTCTCCTGGCTCAGCCACAGGTCAGAGTAGCCGTAGGTAAACCCTCTGTGTGTGATATAGGTCTTGAGCATTATCAGTATAGAGTCGAGGAATTTCTTGGCCGCATCGTTGCCATAATCCTTGGCAATCCTGTGAAGGACGCTGTCTGGCTCTTCGGCGCCGATGGAGGCTTTGTCTATTACGCCGCTGACAAGCTCGCCACTTTTTATGACCACATCCTTGCCCTCTCCTTTGGCTGCCTTGTTCCACTTTGACGTTATGATAAAGTTAAAGTCCTTGGGCAGAAAGAGCGAAAAGAGCTGCTTGCCTGAGTATAGTTTGATTCCGTCCTTGGTTATCGCCGGCTCCGGCAACGGGCCCTTGTAGCCACCGGTAAGCGCCATGTTTGCAAACTCTTCTCTTGTCAAGGTGGTCTGGTCCTTTGTCAGCATAAATGCGCCTGTGATAAAGTCCCGAATCCCTCCAATGATAGGCCCGCCATACCTTGGTGATATCAGCTGGTCCTGGACCTTCATCAGAAGTGCTGCCTCTGCCCTGGCCTCTTCACTCTGCGGCACATGCAGGTTCATTTCATCTCCATCAAAGTCTGCGTTATATGGTGGGCAGACTGCAGGATGGAGCCTGAATGTCCTGTATGGAAGCACCCTGACAGTGTGGGCCATGATTGACATCCGGTGAAGAGATGGCTGCCTGTTAAAGATCACAATATCGCCGTCTGACAGGTGTCGCTCTACAATATAGCCGGCGGCAAGCGAGTCTGCAATTGTCTTTCTGTCGCTCACATAGTCAAGTCTTATCTTGACACCATCCGGCCTGATGATATAGTTAGCGCCAGGGTAAGTGTTTGGCCCATTTGCTATCAGCTCTTTGAGCCTTTCAATATTCCATTGCGAAACAGTTTCCGGAATGGTGAGCTTTTTGGCCACGTCTACAGGTACGCCGACGTTTGATATGGCTAGGTTTGGATCAGGTGAGATTACAGTCCTGCTTGAAAAGTCGACTCGCTTGCCTGAAAGCGAGCCTCTGAACCTTCCCTCTTTGCCTTTCAGCCTCTGCGTGAGTGTCTTGAGCGGCCTGCCGGAGCGGTGGTGCGCCTGAGGGATACCGGAGACTTCGTTATCAAAGTATGTAGTGACATGATATTGCAAAAGGTCGACCAGGTCCTGCACGATAAGCGGAGGAGTCCCGGCTTCCTTGCTTTCTTTGAGCCTCTGGTTTACTCTGATAATATCGACCAGCTTGTGCGTCAGGTCGTCTTCTGACCTTATGCCTGTTTCAAGTATGATAGAAGGCCTCACGGTTACCGGCGGCACAGGCAGAACCTGCAGTACAAACCACTCTGGCCTTGCAGTCTTGGGGTCATATCCGAGAAGAACAAGGTCTTCGTCCGGGACATGCGCAAGTCTTTCTCTGATTGTAATTGGTAAAAGCCTGTTTTCCCCTGCATCGGTTTTTTCCACAAATATGGTTGGCTTTGTGAATATCAGGTCGTACTGCTCTTTCTGGCAGTGTGGGCAGACTTTGACTTTTTTGGCCTTTTCAATGATTTCGTCTTTGATGTTTTCAAGAGTAATGACTGCGTATGCAGCCTTGCTGTCCCTTATGGCCTTGTATTTTGCCAGGTCTTCCGGGTCAAGCTTGATCCTGTTGCATGACCTGCATGTAATGAGCAAAAGTTTGTGTACATCGTCTACAAATGCGATGTGCAGCACCGGCTCTGCAAGCTCGATGTGCCCAAAGTGACCGGGGCACTTTGCAGAGGTATTGCCGCATGTAGCGCATTTCTGTCCCGGCTCAAGCGTTCCCAGGCGGTTATCCATCAGCCCTCCCTGCACCGGCATGCCATCCTCATCATAGGTCTCTGGCGCAGTAATTTCGGCAACAGTGAACTTGCGCACTTCAGTTGGCGACCAGACGCTAAACTTGATGCCGCCCAGTATTTTTGCAGATTCTTCCATACTCAGTTCCAGCCTCCTGTGTGTGCTGTTTTTGTTTCAATCCCTTTTTTCACAACATTGCTTTCCATTTTTACTATCATTTTCATTCTGCCTTCCATTTTCTTCTCTTCCCTTCTTTTCTCCTCTGCTCTCCTCACACCTTCTCCTTTACCAAAAGCCTTGGCGCAACATTGAGGCTCATCATCTCCTGCAGTAGTAGCTTGAATGCATATGCGATCACCACTGAAGATATCTTGGCCTTTTCGCCGCAGACTCGGCAGATATACCTGCGCTGCTTGACATCATAGTAAGCCAAAAGGCCGCAGCGCTCGCAGATGTTGACCTCAGCCTTGTCTGACTCTTCAAGCAATCTGTCCTTGAGCATCATTGATGCGCCGTATGCTATCAGGCAGTCGCGCTCCATCTCTCCGAACCGAAGTCCCCCTCCGCGTGCCCTTCCTTCGGTTGGCTGCTTGGTGAGCATCTGGACCTGGCCCCTGGCCCTGCTGTGTATCTTGTCTGCGACCATGTGGTGAAGCTTCTGGTAGTACACTACGCCAACATATACATCAGCAGGGAACCTCTTGCCTGTCCTGCCATCATACATTACTTCCTTTCCTGTATACTTGAAGCCATATGACTCCATGACTCCTTTTATCTGGTCAAGCTTCTCGCCAAGGAATGCAGAGCCGTCAACTATCTTGCCCCTCAGCGAAGCTGCCTTGCCGCCAAGCGACTCCATAAACTGCCCGACAGTCATTCTTGATGGAAAAGCGTGGGGATTTATCATGACATCCGGCACTATGCCGTCCTCTGTGTATGGAAGGTCTTCCTGGTTGACAAGCATCCCTACGACTCCTTTCTGTCCATGGCGCGAAGCAAATTTGTCGCCTATCTCCGGGATCCTCATGTCCCTGACCCTGATCTTGTACATCTTGCCTCCTTCGACTGACTGTGTCATAATGACGCTGTCGACAACTCCGTTCTCAGAAGGTCTGACGCCAACTGACGTGTCTCTCCTGTATGGGCCTTTAACCTCAAATTCTTTGTATTCTTCCATAAATCTGGGCGGAGACGTCCTGCCGATCAGAATATCCCCTCCGGAAACTACTGCCTCGTGCATGATGGCGCCATCCTGCTCTAGCAGCCTGTAGGCCTTTTCGCCCCTGTATCCGCGTATGTTGGCATCAGCCTGTGGAAGCTCAAAGTTATCCTTCATGCCTCCGGGATACTGCTTTGCCTCTGCTTCGTATACCCTGTAAAAGAATGTCCTTCCCAGTCCCCTGTCTACAGAGGACTTGTTAAAGACAACTGCGTCTTCAATATTGTAACCTTCAAACGGAAGAACAGCTACAACGCAGTTCTGTCCTGTTGGCCTTTCCTCAAGCCCCAAAAGACCTATTGCCTTTGTGCTGACGACCGGCGTCTGCGGGTAGAGCATAAAGTGCTGTCTGACATATGTGCTTGCGTTCATGAGCGGAGTAGAGAACCCGAGGCTCTGTTTTGCCATTGCGCTTTCGTATGTGTTCCTCGGCGACTGGTTGTGCTCGGGGTATGGTATTATCGATGCTCCTACCCCCAGTATGGCAGACGGGAATATCTCCATGTGGGTGTGCTTGGCGTCAATGCCTTTTGGATCGATTGCCACATAGCAATTCTCTTCTTCGTTTGCATCTACAAGCTCAATTACGCCCATGTATAGCAGGTCTGTCCACGAGAGGAACTTTTTTGAGACTTTTTCAATGACTTCATGGGTGACAAGTGGCCTGCCATCTTTAAAGACCACAAGCGGCCTCAGCACCCTGCCGGCGTTGCAGCTGATATAGAGTCTCTTGGTGGCATTTTCGTTCATGGACGAGTACAGGTAAATGCCCACATGAGGGTGGATCTTGCCCGACCTTCTCATTGACCTGAGCGAATCAGCTAGCTGCTGTCCGTTCTGGGCGTATCCTATCAGCCGCCCGTCAACAAAGACTCTGCTTCCGGTTCTGCGCAGCTCTGTGCCAACTTCGTCGACATGCTGGACGCCAAGCTCGTAGAGCTTTTCGATGATCTCGGCGTAAGGGACGCTTACTGAAATTATAGCAGAAAGGGCGAGGTTTTTGACCAGTCCGCAGTTGGAGCCCTCCGGGGTTTCAGCGGGACATATCCTTCCAAAGTGTGTAGCGTGCAGGTCGCGTGCTTCAAAGTTTGGCTGGCTTCTGCTCAGCGGGGACTGGATCCTGCGCAGGTGGCTTATAGTCGACATGTAGTTTGTCCTGTCAAGGAGCTGCGTGACACCCACACGGCCACGCCCCCAGTTTCCTGTGGCGATCGCGTTGTTCAGCTTGTCAGAGACAATGCCTGGCCGGACTGCGGCAGCTACTGCATTGATGCCCCTCTTCTGGCCCGACCTTTCAAGCTGGTATTTCATGTCCCTTATCAGGTTGCGGAAAGCCGTCCTGAAAAGGTCTGCAAGCATCTGGCCGGCAAACTTGATGACCTTGTTGCCATAGTGGTCCTTGTCGTCAGAGTCTATCCAGCCCAGCTTGAGCTCGACCAGCTTGGAAGCGGCTTCGCCCAGAAACAGCGCTTTCTCGTGGCGGTTATCAGGGTTTTTGCCGATGTGCGGAAGCAGGCCCCAGTCAAGCAGGGTCTCCGCCCTCTTTATCTGGAATTCTTCAAGCATACCCGGGGCAATTCTTTTGCTGATATAGACGATGGCATCACGACTTGATGCAACGTCTCCGGCCTTCTCAAAAGACGGCTCAAGCTCGTCCTGTATTGCCTCGTTCAGTGAGACTGCATCGGCAATATCTTTGTCGGATTCAAGCCCGAGTGCCCTTATCAGGGTGATAAGCGGTATATCGACAGGTGAGCCGGGGATCTTGGTTACAATAGAGCCATCTGGCCTCATGATAAGCTCAAGCTTTGCCCTATAACCTACAATTGAAGAGTATACCTTTGCCTTATAGAGGAGGGTGCCAGTCGTCTCCTCTGTATCTACGATTATCTTGTTGTATGATAGATCTTCCAGCCCGACAATGACCCTCTCTGACCCGTTAATGACAAAATATCCTCCAGGGTCTTTTGGGTCCTCTCCAAATTCTATCAGTTTGGACTCTGGAAGGTTATGCAGTATGCAGGTATTTGACTTGACCATAACAGGCATGTCGCCTATGTGGATAAATCTCGATTCAAGTATCTTGCCGTCTTCTACAACGCTGCACTCTAGCATGACAGGGGATGCGTATGTCAGGTTCCGCAGCCTGGCTTCCATCGGAGCCACATGGGTGATAGAGCCGTCAAGCTCCATTATCCTTGGCTGCTGCAGCTTTATCTTGCCGAGCTTGATCTTGTATGGATACTCGGCAGTCTCAACTTCAATCTCGCCGACTTCGTCGATTATGCTCTGAAGTCCACGCTCCATAAACTCGTTGTATGAATTGAGGTGCTGCCTGGCTACGCCTTCTCTTCTCAAAATGTCGTTAATAATAGGCCACATATCAATAGAATTCTCTACAAGCACGTCTATCTACTCAACCTTCTACTACGTACCGGTAATATACACTTTCACCCGCTGTAGGGCTCTTTCGTGTAATTTTTATGATATCTCCTGGGCGTACATCAAGTTCCTCTATTGCCTTGTCGCTCATCATGATGTATGGAAGCTGGCCGGGTTTTGCGTTGTATTTTTTGAGGACTTCTTCTGCCTCCTTTTTGGGAAGTATTTCGTGCTTTGGCTGGTACACGTGGTTTGTGATCCTGATCACTTTTTTCTCAGACACTAGTTGCTCCCCTCTCTTCTCTTTCAGACACAGAATAAAATAGGTAAAGAAATGCTGCCAAGACCAAACTCGTAGAATACGTAAAGAATCTCATATAAGTATTTTGACTTCTCTTGATTTGAGATTGAGAAAAATAAATGAAATCAAATCAAATCGAATATTCTCTTTCTTTGAATTTGAGAAATAGAATTCATCTGTTATCCAAAATTAGCTTGTACAGTCAAATTTCTACACCAAAAGGATAAATAGTAATGCAAATATAGCACGGTAGGTGTGCATGAGGGATAATGTACTATAAAGGATATGCACTATTAGCAATACTGATAGCATCAGGCGTCGTGGTAGGTTCTAACGCATACGCCGCATCTGCCCCGACCGTGCAGACAGACAAGACAAGCTACCAATCAGGAGACACCATTGTAGTTTCGGGAAAAGTCACTCCAGTGGCTGGCCAGGCTTTATTGATTGAAGTCTTTAATCCAAGCAATGCTTTGTACAGGGCAGACACCATTGTGCCTGCTGCAGATGGCTCGTACAACTATAACTTGAAGATTGGAGGCAAGCTAGGCCCAACAGGAACTTATACCGTAGTGGTCACATATAACCAGCAAAAGGCCCAGACAACATTCAGCTTTACAAACAATATCACAACAGGACCAGGAGGAGGAGGATGGCAGACATACAACGGCCAGGGCTTTACAGTTCAGTACATGATAACTGGCGGAACACTCAACAATATCACTGCAGACACCACATTCACCTCACTCAAGGCATACATCACATCTACCTCTAGCGGAACACTGCAATTAAAGATACCAAGAACCGTGCTTGATGCCAAGACAGACACAGGAGCAGACGATGACTTTGTCGTCTTTGCCGACGATGTCCCAACCAGCGACGTCAACCAGACAGCAACAGCCTCGGACAGAACAGTATCAATCAACTTTGACCAGGGAACTCAGACAATTGAGGTAGTTGGTACCGTAATTCATGTAGTGCCAGAGTTTGGCGCTGGAGCAGTTGCTGCCATTGTGCTTGCAATAGCCATAGTTGCAGTAGTTGTCACCACGTCAAGGCACAACAGAGGACTAACTTTCCTGCCAAAGTAAAAGGATTTTTTTCCTTTTTTCTTCCTTTTTGTTAGTTATTTCACGATCCAGTGATAACCATCTGCCTGCAGAGATCTCGATAACAATAAAACAAGACAAGACCAGACAAATTCAATTGAATCCAAGAATTGAAGTGAAGAAGTGTAAGTGTCGGGAAAAACAAAACCTCCGACAAAAGTGCCGGGGTCGCACAGTCCGGAAGTGCGGTGGCCTGATGAGCCACTGTGGTTTGCCGCCCTACACGGGTTCGAATCCCATCCCCGGCGCTTAAATCTTTCTTTTAAGACTAAAGTGAAACGGGCCTTCGGAGGGATTTGAACCCTCCTCAAGCGGTCTCTTTCGATAACCCTTGCGAGAAATCGTCCACAGCCGCCTATACTAACCAGGCTATACTACGAAGGCCAAGCAGACACGGATTTTAGCACAACTGTATATAATTGTTAGATGGCCCGCTTCTGCAAGCGCATCATCTTCCCGGCAGTATTCCTAGCCTGACAGTATCGACTCCTTCCTTCTCAAGCCTTGCTGCAAGGCCGTTCATCCCGATCGAGTCCCCTGCAAGGTGCCCAAGTATGACAAGGTTGCCATCAAGTTTTTCCTCACGCATCTTGACCAGATCGCCATAATCGACATGCAGGTAAATGAGAGTCGAGACTTTGTGTGTATAGTACGCCTTTGCGATATGGTAGCCGCCGTTGGTTCCTGCTGCAACTACCAGCGCCCAGTGCCCGGCCCTGTTCTTTTCGCTTCCCAGGACAACCTTTACCTTTGTCTTGGCATTTTTGAACTCGGGGATTCTGCCGACAGACTTTACGATATCTGTGACATATTCTACCTTTTTGGATGATTGAATGCTTTCAAGAATCACCTGCCTCATGTATTCGTCGCAGGGCTGGTGGATATTGACCAGGGGCATCTTCATGAGTCTGGCTGATTCTACCGTCTGGCTGTAAATGTCTGCATGGCTCCTAGTCTCAACTCTTTCCTGAAGTTTCTTGACGGCCATCTTGGCGATGTCTCTGGGGACGCTGTGCTCTATCATAAACTCGATGTGCCTGTCAAAAACTCTGTAAAAGTTTATGGCAGCCACTCCTATCGGGTGGTGTGCAATGACCGCATCGCACCCAAGGCTCTTTGCCAAAGCTATCTCTGCTGCGCTGACATCGATTGCCATCAGCACCTTCCTTATCCCTCTTCCCCTGACATGGACCGCGCTGTCAGCAGGCAGCTTTTTCCATCCTGCAAGATCCAGACCGATTTTCATTATCCTTTCAGTGTCAACCGTCATTCTTGTGTGGTATCCTGTGATGGTGGCTAAAAATGTACATGCCATGCAATAGCGCAAACCTGCTGAGTGCAAAACTTAAAAAATCTGCTGCAGGCATGTTCTAGTTGAACAAATAAAATGAGCTGCTCCGGTGAACATGTTTCGCATTCCACTGAAAATAATCTTATCCAGATAACCCCGCAGCTAAAATCCAGGCTGCAAAAAGCCAAATACGGAGTCTTCAACCACTCTGCAGTGGAGCTCTGCCACTGGACAAAAAAATCCTTCTCAAACGAAGGCGACTGCTACAAGCACAAGTTCTACGGAATCTCTACCCACAGGTGCATGGAGATGACACCCACCGCCATGAACTGCGAAAACAGGTGTGTTTACTGCTGGCGGCCTACCGAGTTTTATGACACGCTTGAAATGCCGGCAGAGCTTGTTGACGAGCCGGATGCCATAGTCCACCAGCTGATGGAAGAGCGCAGGAAATTGATCATGGGCTTTTATGGCAGCAAGCGCACAGACAAGGGAAAACTTGACGAATCGCTTCTCCCTGCTCACTATGCCATATCGCTCTCCGGCGAGCCTACAATGTATCCGAAACTGCCGCAGCTCATAAAATATCTGAAAGGCCTCAAGGCCACAAAATCGATATTCCTTGTTACAAATGGACAGGAGCCGGAAATGTTGCAGAGGCTTGCTGCAGAAGAGGCGCTTCCCACCCAGATTTATCTGTCGACAAACGCTTCAAACAAAAAGATGTTTTACCAGATAAACCGGCCAAGGCACAGGGATGCATGGGAAAGATGGCATACAAGTCTGAGGTTTCTTGCCACCGTCGACACAAGGACCGTATTGAGGATGACGCTAATAAGAGAATACAATGACAACCCCGACTTTGGCGAACTGGCAGATTTGATGGCTCAGGGCAACCCTCACTTTATCGAGCTAAAGTCCTATATGCACATCGGCATGTCAACAAAGAGGCTTGAGCAGGACAATATGCTGGAGATGCATGAAGTGAGAGAGTTTGCAAACAAACTCTGCAGCAGACTGCATGGCTTTAGCATAATGGACGAAAGCGAAATCTCTAGAATAGTTGTCTTGCAGAATAACAGGCGCTATACCGACAGATGGATAAAGGAATACCTGACCCAAGTCCATTAGAATTTCGTCAGTTCATTAACTTGCTAGAGGAGGCAGGTAATTACACGAGCTAGAAATCTTCCTCGAATTCTTCTCCGGATTCCTCTTCTTCAACCTCTTCAAAATCCTCTTCGAATTCTTCTCTTTCTTCTGCGCTCTTGTATGGCAGGTCCGCTTCGCCCAGAGCGCCGCAGACTGGGCACTTGAACTCTATGGTCTGGCCTTCAAGGTCAAGCGGAAATTCTTTGGAAAAGACTTCGTCGCACTTTGAGCATACAAGGGTTGTCTGGATATTGTCCTGGCTGAATTTATGCGACTGCACTCTGAAGGTGGTATTTGCCAATTTGACTACCTATCTTTCTTTCTACCTATAGAAAGTCTCCTTTTTTATAAGCCTTCTTGTCTTGCCCGCACTGAAAGTGTTGAGCCGAGTAAGCATTCTTGCAACTGGTGACCACGCTGGATATGCAAAGGCATTATGAGATTGGCAGATGTCAGGTCAAGCGTTCAGAATCGACTTTAAATAATGAGCGAACCAAGCAGCGCGACTGATAGAAAAACCCAGAAAGGTCATTAATAAGCAATTGAAGTGTTAGGCACACTTTTGAATAAGACTTATTATCTACAACAGGATAGGATACATGTATGGCCGTGCGCAAGGTAGAGGTCAATGGCACAAAATATCACTATAGCCTGAAACGCTACCCCGAAGGCTATATTGCTATCTGTAAAGAAATACCTGAAGTTGGCGTTTATGGAAAAACTTTACCAGAACTCAACCGCAAGTTGGTCAAAGCCATTACAGGGTATCTTGATGTATTCAGAGACGACAGAGTACAGGTCACCGCGTAACCCGGTTGACTAATCTTTTTAGGATAGCCAATCCTGTCCTATGATAAAAAGTTAGTCGATTCTTACTTTGCGGCAAGTAGAAAGAGTACTGCGCATAATGAATTACGATCTTTTGGCCATTTCAAACGAGAACAGATACTATGTTAGCCCTGACGGCTATAAATTAATCATAGAGGATTCCAAGACATTTCCATCATATTATGTACAAGATAGAATTTGTAAGGAGCTGGGAATCGATTTAAGAGCATTTACTTCAATGGCAATGCATTGACAGATAGATATAGATTTGTTTCGCAAGCCATTGGAAAAATGATCTAAAATGAGTGATCAGGAACCAAACGACCGAGATTCTAACTTGGCCAATGAGTTAGATGAGCTTGCGCGTAGAGTTCTTGAGTATATTCGAGGTCATAGCTTTTGTGAATCTGAAGAGATTCAATGGTCTGTAGGAATTATCAATGGTGAACAGGGATTTGCAAGAATCAATGACACGGCGCTTTTTGACATATTGCATGACCTAGAAGCGCGATATTTGATTGGTGTCAAGCGATTACGTCCCAGGTACAAATATTATCCAATCTGAAAACCGCTGTCATCCTAAAAGGAAAAAGGCAACTGTAAAATACAAGGCATCAAAGATCGACAACAATCTATTCTACTACATCTAAGAAAGATAAAAGGAAAAGCTTTGGCATGAAGAAGAACAGGTATTCTGTCTGCGGGATGTCGATCTTTTTCGTGATTTTCAACATTAATGCGATTTGAGCCTGTAGACATGAATATAATACATGAAAATCTCTTTTTGCCTGAACCTATCTGTTAGTAGGTCTTGGTAGTTGCTGAGCCATTGCATATTTTCTCTGGTCAAGTCACAAACAATATGATATACAGTATTTTCATCATCGTTAACTATGCCAGCGTCATCCAGCCAGCTGCCAATTATACGGTGTTCTTCAGCGGATATGCCACCAAAGCGATTTCTAAGCTCCTTAAATGTATCTAGAAGCTTGGCTTTCTCAACTTCAATCCTATTTCCAGCAGCGTCTCTTTCATTGTAGTAAATTGGAAGGTAGATGTCAAAGCGGACAGATCGCAATAGTTATAGTTTCTTATCCAGCACATATTCAATCTTGTTATCGCTCAAGAGTTTGCATTGTTCCTCTGAAATCAAGTACCTGTCCTCTCCAGCACTCCTGATAGGCATCTTTGCTCTAAGAAGAATATAGAATCCATTCATTTCCGAGTCCCTATCCTTGAAGTGAATGACCCTTCGAGCAGAACCAGGATATTGCATGTGTTTAATTCCTAATAATACCTTGGTGCCGTGCCAAATAAAGCTAGCTATACAGTGCTACACTCTGAGGTTATGGTTAGGGTATTCCCCAGTCAGTGGTTAAAGATTTATCTTATCTCTTGCAAATTCACGGTCGTACAACAATAGGCTTGCAGGAGCCGATATGTCTAACGGATCGTAGCAATGGACAGGATTGTTTAAATACTGTTATTAGGTTTGCCTAATTAGGTAAACCTAACTGATGGACTTTTGGCAACTTGTTTTGCTTGGCGCAATTGCCGGCTTTACCATATTCCTGGGCCTGCCTCTGGCAGTTCTCCAGAATGTATCTGCAAAGAAAAAAGGGTTTTTGAATGCTTTTGCAATTGGCATCCTGATTTTCCTCATAATCGACGTTTTCAGCCACGCATGGGAATCTGCATCAGATGCTGCGACCAATGCCCTTGCCGGCAAATCCTCTGTCAATGACGCCATTTTCGATTATGCCGCCATGTTCGGAGGGCTTGCCATAAGCCTTCTTGGTCTGGTGTGGTACGAGTCAAGATACATGCCCAAGCCCATAATGCCATCATTTGCAGAAAACATTCCCAAGAAAAACAATCCCAGCATCAATCTGGATTCTGTCAAGCCCGGCCAGGTCAGCAATCCGGGCTCTTCGAATTCCAGTTCTCAGCTTCAACAACAACAGCAGCTGATCCAGACAAGGATTGCCTACAAGCTGGCAATGATGATTGCAATAGGCATAGGAGCGCACAACTTTAGCGAAGGCTTGGCGATAGGTCAGTCATATGCTACAGGCGCAATAGGTCTGGCTATTGTGCTGATAGTGGGCTTTGGGTCTCACAATGCCACCGAAGGCTTTGGCATTGCAGGTCCTCTGACATCGCTTGTGAAAAAGCCAAATGTCCGTTTCCTTGTCATGGCAGGCCTTGTTGGTGGTGGCCCTACATTTGTGGGAACCATAGTCGGAAGCCTGTGGATCTCGACTATAGCGTATATACTGTTTCTGTCAATTGCAGGCGGGGCACTGATCTATGTCTCGATGCTCATGTACAACTCTGGGAGAAGGCAGACTACAAATGCTGTAATCATGACAGGAATATTTGTCGGCATGTGCATCGGGTTTATCACGGATTTGATAGTGACATTGGGTGGAGCGTAAAAATGAGCAGATCCCGCCTAGATACGGAATATCTGTTAACCGGCTTATCATGAATACCTCCGCTACATCCCGAATTCAAAGGTTCTTATTGAACGTCCTTGCAACTGCTTCCCATACGTTTAATTTTTTAGAAGACGTACAAAATAGTCAAGTCGATTGGCTTGTTACTCAATATCTAAGGAGAACTTTGTCCTCGTGCGATAGTAATTACAGAATGGAAGCTGCAAAAAGAGCTCAGCAATTAGCCACAGATGGCAAATATGCTATCACAGGCGGAGATCTGTCAAGACGGACTGAAAACTTTTTACGTACAATACATGCACGATATTGAGCCCAAGAAGGCATCTGCTTTTAGACTGGATGTTTCCAGTCTGCGCTCCTGACGTGAGTCATGAAAACCACATGGCAATTATGGCAAACTATCCTCAGACTATGCTCATTCATAATTCATTGGCCAAAATGTGATAAATCAGGTGTGATTATAGCTTTCCAATGGTCAGTATTTTCATAAGGCCAGCATCTTGTAATTGATTGAATTCTGGGTCAGCGCCTGCCACTAGCTCGCAATCAAACCATATTGCTGTAGCAGCCGCACACGCATCTGCAAGTGAGATGGCATAATTGGCCTTCAATTCGGCCGCAATTTTCCACAAGACATTCCCAACTACAAGCGGAACAATTTTTATGCCAGAACGGGTTATGCTTTGCTCAAGGAAATCCTTTCCTGCTCGGGCAGGGACGTAACGCAATTCTATCAGATTTACGATGTTGATGTACCCTTCGCACGTTCCAGCCTCAATCTGTCTCAACAAACCCTGAACCTCAGCCGATCCCTCTTGTCCCATGAAAAAAGAAAACAGAGATTGGCTATCAAACACTACTGCTATTTTCTTTGCCAATCTGCCAGTCTCTTTTCTCTCTTATTTTTGGCCTGCTCAATCACAGCCATGAGACGTTCCTGCCGTGTTACTTCAAGTCTTTTCTCTTGCTGGTTAATTCGGTCAAGGTCCACCGAGTCCTTCAAGATCCCTTTCAGTTCTGAAAGTTTCGGTACCTGTCTTACCAGAACACCGTCTCCCGTATCAACAAACAGGACCTTATCATCAATCTTGTACTTTTTGCGAAGATGTTTTGGTATGGTAACTTGACCTTTATCTGTGACATTTCCTACATCCATTGTCATGTAATACATTTCTTATCTTAACTTATAAGTAATACTATTGCTATGCATTCTCATATAAGGTGTCCGAAAAATAGCTTCCAAGAATAACCAGTTAATGAACATCCAATATGCCAGTTGACAGTCCTGAGAGAAGCTGCGTATCGCTGGAAAGGCTGCTGACTATGACCACCTTTACAGTATACTGGCCGGGGTCTTGTGCAACCCAGGTGCTATTTACCGGTATCGTCTGGCCTGTGTCAAGCGTTCCTCCGATGATGTTGACGTTTGAAGTATAGCCGTTCTGGTCTAGTACTTCAATTATTGCTGTGTAGGGCTGCTTTGCCTGCTGCTGGTTCTTCAGCATAAATCCAATCGTTACCTGCTGTCCTGCCCTGACCTCTGCGGTAGAGCCGGATGGTGCAGGCAATAAAACGGGATTGGTGACGGCAGATGTTGCATTTTGCTGGCTTGTGGTTGAATTGACTACTACCATCACCTTGCTCAAAGGATGCAGATCAAAGTATTCCGAGCCGTATGTTCCATCGTTGACAACAGCCGCGACCATAGGGGACAGCGAAGATACTCTTCCTGTGACAGTCTTGGCTGTAGTGTTTACGTATATTGTTGCGTCTTCCCAAGCAGAGCCGTTGTAGTGCAGGAATCTTGTGTCAGATTCTGTAAAGTTCTTTCCACCAGTTGAAAGCGAATGGACAAGAGTCAGGTTGTAGGGAATAGTTACATCGACAGTGCCAGTAAAGTTCAGGCTGGGCGAGACATTTGTAATGGGAGATATATCAATCAGAGTGCCTGCTGTCGAATAGATATTGTTATGCAGATCGACTGTTCCTGAAACTGTGTTCTCTGAAGAGAACAGGTTGGCAAGTTGGAGCGGAGAGTATTCCTTGACCGTGACAAGCCCGCCAGATGTCACTTTTTCAAACACCAAGGAAACTTGTGGTGACGATGGATTTTGTGGACCGGGCTGGACATTTGAATTGGGTGGTGAGCCGGCGCCTCCCAGCTGGTTGACTGGACCTGACTGGGTAGATCCTGTATTTGGAATAGTTACATTGATCTCTACTCCTGTTCCAGAGGGAATTCGTGGTGAAGAAATTGAAGGCGCAGGTGGTAATGGGTTTGATGGGGATGGTGGCTGAGTTGGAGCAGAGCCAGAACTGCCGCCGCTTGAACCTGCGAAACATCCAGACATGCAAACTCCTCCCGACTGTTCTGCGATAATAGAGGCCACAGAATCAAGGACTATTCCAGCGCCAGGTCTCGAAAGACCTCCTCCACCGCCTCCTGAACCCGGACAATTTCCTCCGGGCCCCGAAATTGGTGCAAACGCCAATGTAAACTGTCCTAATTTATGGGTCTCCCCTGTCAATGTCTTTGCAGCTTTGTCCAGCCCTATCGGATATCCAGTTGAGTTCCTGAGAGTTATATCGTTCTCGCATATAGAACCTTTCATCAGTAACATCGACATTGCGTCAGGATCGAAATTTGTGCTCAAAACGTTAGCATAAGACATTGTAATAGTAATGTTAGCATTGGATGTCAATGCGGCATCCACAAGGCTAACGTTATGACCATCACCAATAGGGAAGAGCCCGGAAGGAGCAGTGTAGTTAGAAACCTCAAGAAGTCCTGCTTCGGATACGCCGCTTATGACAACACTCAGGGGCGCCATATTGACGGCATTATATGATGCTTTCAGTGAATCTCCCGATTGAACATGTAGCATCTTATTGTGAGACGATGAGGCTCCAGATACAAGAGTAAAGGAACCGGTAAAGGTATTGCTATTCGGACTCGTTTCATTTAGTGGAACAATGATGCCCTGTGGATCACTGGATGAGCTTACTGTGGCACTTATTTCGTGTACAGATGAACTACCTGCATTTGGATCAACAACAGTAATAACTGGAGTACTACCGATGGAATAAGAAGTCTGATCCAAGGAAATCTGTCGTGTTTCATTGAAATTAAACAACAATGTATCATTTCCTACAAACAATTGTTGCCTTGCAGCGCCTGATAGAATAGCGCTATGGATCGCAGGGGCTACAATAAACTTGCTGAAGCCCATGGTTCTTCCCGTTACAACCTCACTGGTCAGATTCCGAGATTCCGTAATATCCACTATGCCAGACAGGTCGTCATGGAAAATATCGACATCATTTGAAGTATAACCTTGGGGCAGCGTAAGGTTGTTGAAAGATAGATGGATGTGTGCATACCCTTGGCTTACATCAAAGGTGGGGGATATCTCTATACACTCATTTGCTGTGGTATACCTTGGGCTCGCTGGAGAATTGCATGAGGAAACAAACACCTTTCCCCCATTTTGCACCTTGTCAAAATCGATCGAGCCCCCAAAGCCGACAAGATTGACATGTGAAGGCGTTCCGGCAGGAACATTGAAATTTGCTGCGCCATTTGCCACAGTGTCATATGTACTAATCGTGCTGTTAGCGCCCAGATACTGTCCATCGCCTTCAAAATGTGCCTGTACTTCCAGAAGATCAGCCGCAAGGTTTGGAGATACACCTGAGCCAGCATAGGAGCCGTTGGCCATGGTAAAGACGGGGGCAAGTCCGGCTGCACCTGTCCCATTGAATGTTATCTGCTTGTTCTGCAATTGAGCTGGTGGATTGGTAGAAACATCAGTTAAACTACCTGAAACTACAATACTAGAGGATTGGATCACACTGCCAATTGAGTTCAAGGTAAGTGCAGTTGAGTGTTTCTGGACATTGATTGTATGACTTGAACTTGTTGCAATAATGGTGCCATTTGCATCTTTGAGAGTTGCAGTAATTAAGTTGGCACCAACATGCTGTGAACTGTAAGTATGGGAAACAGGCCCCCAAGCGGTGCCGCTAATTGAAAGTGAACTGGACTGGCCGTCCCCCCAATCCAGGTTGATGCTGTCAGTGGTATTGGCATTCACAACTCCGCTTACTGCAACTTGATCCAGACCCCACAGAGGATCCGAATTGTTGATTGATTCGATACTTATTGAAGCAGGTCCTGTTTCTTGAATGGTTCTAAAGAAAATTTGTGGATTGCCCGATGTCGAATCCTGCCATGCCACAAATGAAGAATTTCCGAAAGACGCCAGAACAGGTAATGTAGAATATCCGGGGTTGTTACTTATATCAACAGGATTGCTAAAGGTAGTGCCGTTGTTTGAGCTGTATGAAAAGTATATGTCATTAGCGCCTGATCCCGGGTCTCCTTCCCACACCGTGTATATGTGATTATTATCGGATACGGATACCCTGGGATTTGTTGCCATTATCGGATTATTGCTAATGTCTATTGCACTCTGGAAGGTCTGTCCTCCGTCAGTGCTCTTTGATACAAAAATATCGCCATTACCTACAGCATAATCCACCCATGACACGTAAATAGTCCCGCCCAGAGAGACAGCTAACTGAGGAAGCGTCGACGTACTTGGGTTATTGCTAATGTTAACAGGGCTACCAAATAAGCTTCCATTGTTGTTGCTTTTGGCAAAGAAGACATCTGAATTTCCACTAAAGTCGTTCCACACAAGATAGACGCTGCTTTTTCCAGATGTCACAATTTTAGGTGTTTGGGCAGATCCGCCAGATGTGCCGACTATGACAGGATTAGAAAAGCTCGTTCCGCCATTGGTGCTTGATGAAAAGAAGACATCTGATTCGGATCCTGGATTTGGTGTATCATCCTGCCATGTGATATAGATATTTCCGACAGCAGAAACTACGATCTGTGGTACTAATGATGTGCCCGCATTATTGCTAATATTGATAGGATTGCCAAATGAGCTTCCATTGTTGTTGCTTTTGGCGAAATAAATATCTGGTACTCCGGGTGTATGTGTATCATCGTCCCAGACGGCATAGACATTGCTGCCATACCCTGCGATTCCAAGGTCAGTAAACGACTCAGTAATGCTGCTCAGAGCAATTGGAGTGCTGAAGGTTTTGCCATTGTCTGTACTTCTTGCAAACAGGATTTGTAAATTTGAACCTCCAAATGGTGCATCCCACGTCAAGAAGATCGTACAGCAGTAATACTTGTTTGTGGAATTATCTCGGGACTTCCTTTACTGAGTCACGAATGGATCTTTCAGGCAGCATTTGCGCAAGCATCACCTGCTGCTGACGGAAATATCTACTATGTCCAAGAGAACCAGCCTATTTCGATACCTGTAGGCACGGGATGGACAAACAGCACAGATTTACCCCTTGGCGCTAGTCTTTCATCAGGAGTATTTAGCTGGAGCCCTCCCGCTGGATCTGCTGGAGGAACAGAAACAACTTATGGCGTTACCTTTTCGCAACCAGCTTCAACAAGCAATCAGCCCCAACCACAAATTACAATCGTAATAGTTGTAATGGATCCAGCCTATCAGCCGCCCGTACCCACATTACATTTCGATAAGGCTTCATACGGAATGTATGACACTGCCTTCATAACGCTTGAAGGAAATCATCTGGTATGCAATTACAACACTGGCAACATTGTTATGATCCAACTAGCATTTTATCAGACGGGATTCACCAATCCTTTGGCTTCGATAAAAGTTCCTCTGTCTCTTGATGACACAAATACCAAGCTTTTCAAGGGAACCATGAAAATTACCGATTTATTGTCACAATTGCGATCTCAGTTGAAAGCTGACTCGCCGGTAATCCCGCCAGATTCTCAAATATTCAATGCTGAGAATCCCTCACAATTTCGCATGATGGCATCATTTTCTCCTGTTCAATGCAATGGATCACCTATTGCTGGCACATCAGCTGCTTCTGCGATTGCATCCTCAAGTCAGTATTCGATAAGTTTTGACCATCCGGTATATGGCATAGAGACTTCCCCGACCCATAGTGGAAACGATCAGGGTTCGATCAAAATTGTGGATTCGTCAGGTTCGTCAGGCAACTGCCCGAATCTGCAGTCAGGAAGTGTATCGGTTTTGAATAAAGCAAATCAAGTGTTCCAATCATTTGCTTTTCAAGCATTAAGTCCACCCACTGGTCAGGGTGTTAACTTATGTGCGTATTCTGCAAGCTTCAAGATTTTGAAGACAACGACAGCCAACACACCAATTCCTCCGGGGAACATAGTGGTTAATCCCAGTGGAGATATGTTGACTGCCACATTTCGTGGAGCTTCTGCAACTGCAGCAGTCCTTCCAAGCACAGGAATATCATTCGACAGAGATGTGTACTATGCAGACGACAGAGCAGTAATAAAACTGAATGATTCGTCTTTGAACACCGATCCTACAAAGGTTGACACCGCACAAGTTCGTATTACCTCTAACCAAGGAGGAAAGGTGATAGACAATATGGTTATGGCCATGCGAGAAACCGGCCCCAATACAGGAATATTTGCCAGCAGCTATTTCCTTTCCTTTAATACCACAGCTCCAGACGGCAATAATCCAATTCCTCGCGAGTCAAGCATCAGAATTGCTTCAACAGGAGACACAACGATAAGAGTTACCGGCGATTTTCGCCCGACCACTGGAAGTGGACCTTCTGGACTTTTGCAGGGTACTGTTAACGTGCATTCCGCTCTTCGGTACGTAGGAACCTTGTCTAGCGCCTCGTCTGGTCAAGGCGGATCCGGTTTTACACCAACTCCGGGAAATCAAGTTCCTTCCGGAGGGACATCTGAAATACCATGCGATACCTACGGGAAAAATACCACTAATGACGGAATATGCAATTACTGGAAGCCAGGCGGTCAACCATTGAAGGTTCCATATCCAGCTGGCGGAGCCTATAACTCTTTTCCAGAATCATGCGACCCAACCTGCCCGGATACAACCAAGAAGGATATTTACGTAGAAATTGATTATTATGGCAGTAATAAGCCAAACTCCAATGCGCTTACTAACGTAAAGAATGCATTCAGCACTTCTCCGGTCGGCAATATCAGATTGCATCTCGAAGTAGGAGAAGACATCTCCCAAAATAGCCACATCGGCGGATCATATGATTATACCAAGGTACTTGTATGGGGCAACGCTACTGGATCTTGCTGGACTGGTGGCACATCAGGTTGTCTTTCATTCGATACTTTGAAGTTCTGGAATTTTGGCACATCTGCAGAACAGACTACAAGCTGGACTGCTGGTTGGAGCAACAAACTCCAAGCAAAAAAACAAGTATATCATTACGGTTTGTTTGTCCCGTATCAAGCTCAGGATTCTCAATCTTCAGGAAACGCAGAGATAACAGGTAACGACTTCATCGTATCTCTTGGCAGCTACTACAATGGAGTCGGAAGTGTAGATCAGCAACAAGGCACTCTCATGCACGAGCTTGGACACAACCTTGGATTGAATCATGGCGGTCCAGATGCCTTGGCAAGTGTCAACCCCACTATCAATTGCAAACCAAATTATCTCAGTGTTATGAGTTATCCAAGACAATTCACTAACGCATTTGCTAACAATACTTTGAACTATTCAGACGACCCCATGAGCCCCGGTTCTCTGGACTTGACCAATCTTGGTGAGTCTGCGGGCCTCCAGTTAACTACCTCTGCACAATCAAATGGCAACATTACTTGGGGAGTTCAGAATGGACAGCTGGAACTATACAGCGGAATTTCAAAGAATCCGGAGTATATTGACTGGGACAACGACGGATCTGGTTTGAACACTAATGATGCAGATTCCTCAACACAGGAACCATGGGTAACAAGCCCTCCGTACAACATACCGGACGTCAGTCAGAACCTCTACCCGTGCAACAACATACAAGCAAACCTTGGCACTGCAACGACTCTACCCGGTGCAAATGACTGGTCAAATCTCATCTACAGCTTTAGAAGTGCTAACTCGGCTACTTTTTCCAATGGTCAAGGCAACGGATTGACTGAATTTGACCTCAAAGACCTGCGAGCAATGCGTGTTTCAGGAATCAATACACTCAATTACCTTGTACAAACTCTTAACATCCATTATTTTGCAAATGGAACTGTCAATGGTAAATCCGTAGTTCCGTCTTTGGTCAAGCAAGACTTTCAGAATGAGCTATTTGGAAATCCAGCCACAAATTATTATATCAAAGACAACGTTACAAAAAGTGTTGCAACTCTTTTGCAGCAAGATGATGTCCAGACAGCTTTGAACAAGATGCTACTAGTTCGCTCGTACATGGATGGCTATCATGGAGGCGCAGTGAGGAATGATCTATTCAATCCACTAGGTGAGAATGCCATTTTGCCTTTCATGGACAACAATATTGCAGAAGAAAAAATTGAACTTGACAAACCCTATAAGGACAAAACATTCACAATCACTTCACAAACATCATCCGGTACCTATACGATAAAAGGCAATTCGAGCAGTATTACCTCCTTGGCGGACACTTTCACAATCGATCCTACAAACAAAAGGATTAGCCTTCGTTTCGTAGGCCAAGGAGATGTTACACTGTATGTCCCGAGATCCCTCGCAACAGGATTTAACGGAGTTGAATATGAAGGAACACCAGAGCATATCAGCAATGGAGTTACAGGTAATTCGACATATACTATTCTTAATCTGAAAAATCTTCACTATTATCCCAAGATGATACTTGGGGCCTATTGTGTAAACCAAGGTAACATAACATATAGTGCCAATTGTGGAAGTCTACCGGGTCAGCCTTTAACTGTTTCAACAAATAAGCAAAGCTACAGTGGAAGCGAAACAATAGTAATTTCAGGTGGAGTCACTCCAGTGGCCGGTCAGGCGTTATTGATTGAGGTGTTCAATCCTAATGGCGTACTATACAGGGCAGATACTATTACACCTGCTTCTGACGGCACTTACAGCTATGACATGAAGATCGGAGGCAGGCTGGGCCCATCTGGGACATACACTGTTGTTGTGTACTACAATAACCAGAAGGCGCAGACGACCTTTAGCTATACGAATACAAATACAATCCCCCCTTCACCAGGGCCGTGGCATATAGTCACTGTTCAGGTAAACGGAGCAAGCTATCAAATACAATACGCTATATCCGCGGGAGGAACAATAAGCAGTATCTCTGCTGACACTGGTGCAGTCTCGCTAAAGGCAAGCATAACTTCAACATCTAGTGGAACACTTGCGCTAAAGATTCCAAGAAACGTTCTGGACTCAAAGACTGCAAACGGCACTGATGATGATTTCGTGATATTTGCTGATGGCGTTCCTACTGCAAACTATAACGAATCAGGAAGTGACAGCACTCAGAGGACGATATACATTAACTTCGACCAAGGCACGCAGACAATAGAAATAGTAGGTACTCACATAGTACCCGAGTTCGGGGCAAGTGCAATCGTGTCTATAATGCTTGCAATAGCCATAGTCGGAACGATAATCGCTGCAAGACACAATAGAAATTCATGGTTCTCAAACAGGTAATACAAAGAACCGGATTTTCTTTTTCTCCTCTTTCTTTTATTTTCGTTTATAGACAATGTAAATTATCTGACAGAGCAGATTTCAAAAGTAGCAATGCATGACAATGAACTGCTGGTCTTTCAAAAAAACTGTCTTACCAGCCAAACCTGTAAGTGTCAAAAGTCCTCAGATTCTTGGCCGACCATGTAACAATGGTTTTGTCTGGCAGATACTGAACTGTGGGAGGGCTGCTAGCCAGAACCATATCTCCTGACATCTTATCTATTTTCACAACTTTTTGATTCATCTCCATTCCCTTTGGTGCTTTGAGCAGATAGTCGAACTTTTTGCAATTCGAGGCAAACGTATATACAAAATGCCTATCTGGCTCTTCCCAGTCAAATTCCATTCTCAACGCCCTTCCCTTCTCTTTTGGTTTTATGGGTCTGCTTGCCCTGACGAAAAACTCTTTGTGGTATGGCTTGTTCACATTCAGACTCAAAATTTCAAGCTCTTTGCCATTCTCGTCTTTTACTGTCACATTCAAGTCAGGGAAGCTTCTTGGCACGTCGCCATCAATGTAATAGAATATGCGCTCTATCGGCTTGTCTGAGACGTTGATTACACTCCAGTCATAGACATGGTGCGTCAGCATTGTCCTGACATCTTTGACCTCAAGCTCAAGGCCAATGTGGGTAAATAGGAACCTGCTTGCTGCTGGCTCGAAGTTGTCAGAACCCTTTTTTTGCTTCCTGTCTGGGTCAGGGACCTTTTTGCTTCCCACCTTTTTTCCATCATAGATGTTGTAGATAAAGACTTTTTCTCCGTGTTTTATCTCATAATCGCCCACTTCATGCATGTATGCTCTGTACTCCGGCCTGAGGTTCTTTACATCGGTGGCAAATCTTGAAGTCGCAAGGATATTCATCTCCCTTGCAAGGTCCATGACACGCCTGGCCATTACTATTCCGGGGCCAAATACGTTTTCATTGCCGTTAATGTCTTTTATGAGATACACAGGCCCCATGTCAAGGCCTATCCTTATCTCTATCCTGTCCTTTTCCTTCCTGCCCTTGTTAAGATCATAGAGCGCCCTGTGGACTTCAAATGCAAGCATGAAAGGCTTTTCGGCGCTGTCTGCAAAGCCAATCGCCATGCCGTCTCCTGTCGGAAGAACAATTGTAGTTTCAGGGTCACGCTGCCTGAAAGTTTCAGTCCTTTCGACTATCTTGTTGAGTGCAATTATCTTGCTTACCTGCTCGTTTGCGGCCATATTCGGATCAGACGAGCCTACAATATCGGTAAAGAACCAGTGATAGGTCCTGGTCAGTGCAGGCGGAGCATCAATGACATGCTCTTTTGCCCTGAGCAGGTCACGCAGATAGAAAATAAAATCATGATCACATGACATCAGGAGGTCGACAAGTGTCATGGCAGGGTTGACTGGCACCTTTTGGCGTTTCAACCTTAGCTGCTCTGCTACCCATTCTTGGTCCCTTCGGCTCTCTTGTAAAAGTCCAATTATTTCCAAAATGGCTGCATTTCTTTGCTGTTCAGTGACTTTCTTGGCAGTAACCGTTTTGATTCTCCTGGTGTTGGCCGAACCCTCTGGAGGCCATGCCGGCACTTCCTTTGAGTTCAAATTATTCGCTAGGAATGTGGATTTCCATATCTTAAGTATTTTTCTATGTTATTTTCTCAACTTAGCTTTCAGAGGTCATAATTGTGTGGTTATCTGGCAAGCCAAGAAGGATCAAACGATATATCAGAAAAATTGGAAGGCACACTACTAGACACATTGGTTCAAAATCACTCGCATTTGCAAGAGCGATTTTTCTAAATGTTATGTGATTTCATGACTGATCAAAATCTTGACTATTGAAGGCCGCCGACAAGCAATCTGAGATTTTAAATATATTATATGCATATCATGGTACACGCCTTACAGGACAATCACATTATCAGAGGAAGCATATCAGGCACTAAAAAGAAGGAAAAGGCATGGTGAATCATTTACAGATCTCATACTAAGAGAATTTGGAGGTCACGGGAGTGCTGATCATATTTTGTCAATTTTGAAAACCCTTCAGTTTCCAGAGGACTTTGCCAGCAATACCAAAAAGGCCAAGACAGAGCTGAGGAAAAATTTCAATATGAGGAAGTTTGACTAGAGGCTATAGTCTGTCCCGATAGAGCTTTGACCTGAGCAGAAATGTGCAAATGCTATTGCAAAAATGCGAGCTCAAATCAAAGAGAGCCAATCTATGCTATAACAATGAATGCTGGGTTATACAGCGTCTTCTAGCTTTAGTATATGTCTTATAATCCTCAAAGTAACAGCAGCATTACAACCTTAAATACAATCAGGTTGTATTTTATGCCACCGGTATGGAAATCGGACGGACAACAATTGACAAGAGGTTAGATTGTTTTGCCAAAAAAAGCCGCGTGAATACTTTAATTTCAAACCCGCCAAGAAAGCAAGTATTGAGATAAAAAATAACTCTACAGTCCTAAAACCAAAAACCGACCCAGAAAGTTTTGTAAAGGATTTCCTTTCTATCAGAGGCAAAAAGCTAAAGAAAATCAATATAACAGACATCAAAAAAACACTGGATGGCGAATGCGAGGTATATTGACTCTTTCATACATCCTGTCATTTCTGACAAAAATATAGATAGAAGCCAGAGCCGATTTACGTAGCTTTACTCATCAATATGTACAGGATAGCACCACTTAAGGAAAAGCCGGCTGTTTTTTTGGCACCAAATATACTTCTCCTCGTCTCGTAATTTTTTTCAGATACTTTTTTTTCTCAAGATAATCTATTCTATGTCTGATAGTTTTTTCAGAGATATCTTTACCTTCTAGCAAGAGAACCACCTCTCTAAGAGGTTTTTCTCCATTTCTTAATGCTCTACCAATCTCTTTGTCCAAAACTCGTCTTACAAGCTTTTGGTAAAATGGAGGCTTGATGTTTTTGTGCTCAACCAGAAAATCGATGCCATCAAGAAATATTGCAGAGAGGAAAAGACCTGTTTCGTTTTCCTGCTCTACCAACTCATCCCATACAATTTTCCAGCTGAAATCTTTCCTCTGTCGAACAATTGTTGCCATATCATCGATGTCCCCTTCTCTGGCTGCAATGCCTTTTAGAAGAAAGATGTCACTGACACTTACCAATCCCAGCCTTAGTTTTCCAAATACTTCAATCTCTGCTCTTTGTATCATTCTATCAGACAGGTAGAATTGATTTCTACCAATGAACCTATGAAATACATCTATTCTGCTTCTTGTTGGGTGTTCCAGTATCGTGAAGGCACCCAATCTAATATCACCCTCTGATAGTTTTGAAATATCGCCTAACCTTTTGTAACCCATCTTCCCAAGGACAGAGAACAAGTCATTGAGTGTTTTGTCGTCTTTTACAACAATATCGAGATCTTTGGTGCGTGCTTTCAATCCCTTGAGGCGCATATTCTCTCCGCCAATCAGAAATACCTCGATTGGCTGCTTCAGCCTATTACCCATATCCTTGAACAGGTCCGGGTAGCCGGCTGGAAGATCAAATAAATCTGAGCCAATTCCATACAGCTTTGCTTTTTCTTCAAATTCTTTTCTCGATGGAAATAATTCTTGATTGCTTGGTTCGTTGTTTCTTATGAAACTCTCGATGTCAAGCCATTCGCTAGCAATTCCCCAGACTTTTGCGCCTTTCCTTATACTTAGCGGATCAAGCTTGCTCTTATTTTTAAGGTAAAAGATTGCAGCCATTACCATACCGTTTTTGTCTTTGTCTTTGACTGCTGAGATAACTGCATGTAGCAATACATCCTGCAACGTCAGGTCTGTTTGCTGTTTTGCATAATAGTCGTATGTTGTATGGTATTCTACTCCATATTCCGTAAAAAGTGAAAAGCCACTGAGTTGTCCATCTGTCTTTTTGCCTGCCGGGACTTTTTTTAGAACCAACGAATTACTTTGAAAAATTATTTGCACATATGGTTCAATCATTTCTTTCTTCAGTTTTTCAGTCTTTAGAACCTGAGCAAAATAATACAACTTTTCACCTTTTGGATCGTTTTTGCTTACCGAGAACCTGTTAGTTAGCTGATCCTTAGTTATAGCTCCAATAGATTGAAGTTCTGTCAATGACCTTTGTATAGTTGCAATAGACAATCCGGTAAGGTGTTGGAGTTCATTTATCGTTACGGGTTCTATCAGATGCAGAAAGACCTTTTCATTTGAATCATGCAGCAGTTTTTCGGCATTATAATATGAATCGATATCTCGAAAGAGGATTGTTTTGGAATTTTGTTTGAGAGCAACCTTGGAACCAGATCTTTCAATATAATCTCCTTCTATCAGGTCTTTGAGCACGCTGTAGAATCGGCTTTTGCTCAGGTGCATCTTGTGTTGAAGAGCCTTTAGATCCAGTACACCGGCCCTCAAAGCCTGCAACATTGCAATAGACGATGTATTCATAATCGGTATCATATAATCAGACGTATATATATAGATGTCTTCTTTGGTGATACCGAATAGCTCCAGAATGCACTAACCCATCACAGCAGTCAAAGGTCCATTCTTCCTATATCAAACTCATATTAAATTCAAATTTCCTTATCTACACATCAGTCGGCTATCAGCAGATACTGTATAAAATCACTCGATTTCAATCTCAACCTCAACTTTACTTTTTGAAATGGTGGCCTGACCTTGAGTTGTAATTGTGGATATTCCTATTACTGATGCTTTGACCCAGGTGCATGAATATCTAAGATAAAGTGCAATTAAAGTAGGCCCTTAAAATTTAGAACGATATAAAAACCGTCAGAGCTGTTTTAACGCAAATTTTATCGATTTTTGCTGCTGATCTATTCTTACATTACCGGTTACTCCCCGGTCAAGCAACAGGTCTATCATTTCCCTAACAGTCATGCCCACAAGTGCAGCTGCATCATTCAGAGTTAGTTTGCCATTTTTGTACATATCCACTGCATAATTTCTGGCTCCAATTGTTATTAGCTGGCTCATAGCAGTAGACTCATCTATTCCTTCAGTCTTGGCTCTATGCCTTATGACTTTGAGAAGGTTGTTTGGAATTCTGACTGTCTTTATAGTGGTATCACTACCAGATGACATTATTTACGCAATTCCTCCTTGCTCAAAATATATTCTTCTTTGCTTATCATAGGTTTCATTTTGTCTAAATATTGCAGAGCCTGCTCCAGTGATATTTTCTTTTGATTGGCAAGATATACAAGCAGTGCCGATGGTGTCAAGAATGGGATCCCCAGACCATCTATTAGATCAATAAACTTTTGGTCATCTGTTATTATGCAATCATAATTGCTCTGTTATTGCTAAACAGCCTTAGAGACCGTGGCGTGAAGTAAAGCGTCAGGACAGACAGTTATAACAATGCTACTAAACTGACTTGAGCTCTTTTCTTGGCGTATAGATTAGTGCTAAAGTATGCTCTCTGAGGTCCTTCTGCTCCATTACTCCCCTGTGGGCTACAGTGGTTATCGAGCTGTCGTTTCTCACACCGCGCATTTTCATGCACAGGTGATCGCCTTCTGCTATAACCAGCGCACCCTTGACACCCATGCGGGCAAGCTCGTCGGCTATCTGCTTTGTCAGCCTCTCCTGAATCTGTAGCCTGCGCGAGTATTTCTCGACAAGCCTCACCAGCTTTGATACTCCAAACACCTTCCCCGATGGGATGTAGGCTATGTGGATCCTGCCAAAAAACGGCAGCATATGGTGCTCGCACATGCTGTAAAACTGGATGTCCTTTGCTATCAGAACGTCAGTTTCTTCGCTAAAGCTTACATCAAGTTCCGCATCCATCCTGTAGCCGCCAAATATCTCTTCATACATGTCTGCTATGCGTGCAGGTGTGCCTACAAGCCCTTCGCGGTCAGGGTTCTCCCCCAGCTCTACCAAAAGCTCCCTTACGAGCTTCTCTACCTTTTTTTTGTTGATGCCCGGCTTTTCTTGGTTCATTTTCTTCAATCTGTCACTGTCATGCATATCGTTTACTGCTACCTTGCCCTTGATTGTCCATCCCGATGTAGCTTCCTTATCTCCCACTTGCTATCTGGCTCCAATCATCTTGTGCATCTGGGGCACTATCCTTACCTCGGGGTAGAATGGATAGACTGCATCATAAAAGCTGAAAAGCCTCTCCAAGGATGGCTCATCAACATTATGGCTTGGCTGTATTATAAATCCTGCTAACTTGCTGCCCTGCACTGTCTTGAATATCCTTGCCACAAGTCCTGCAAACTCCTCAGGGTCAGTCGAGTTTGTTACTACTACTTTGATGTATGTGACTTTTTTGGCCTTGATCGATGCCTCAAGGCACTCAAGCTCGTTTCTCACCAAGTTGTCGTAATGCCTTCCGTCAACAGCGCCCGAGTCTTTCATCTTGAACTCTATTTTGCAAATATCGATATATGGCAGAACCTTGGCAAATCGTGACGAGTCGAAGCAGGCTGATTCGATGTACGTCCTTATTCCCTTTTCCTGAATAAACCGGGCAATCTCTATTACCGCTTCGTGCTGTACAAGTGGCTCGCCTCCAGTAAAGTTGACCTTGTAGGTGTTTGGAAGCAGGCTTGTGGATATCATGGCCTTGACTTCGTCAAGCCCGTACTGGGTTCCGCTGTCAAATGACAGTGCATAGGTTGTGTCGCACCAGTGGCACTTTAATGGACACCCTGCAAGCCGCACAAACATTGTCTTTGTGCCAAAAAGGATTCCCTCTCCTTCGATGCTTGTAAATATCTCGCTCAGGTTTACCTTTATCTCAGTGGCGGCCAATCGCATAATCTGTTTTGTCCTCTATTCCTGCGCTTGTAAATGCTACCTTCCTATTTATACACGATTCGCAGACGCCGCAGTGAAGGTACGTTGCAGCCTTTGAGCTCTTTGCCCTTACCTTTGCCTTTACCCCATTAGTATAGCAGCTCCATGCTTCAAACAGCCTGTCTCCAAGTATACTGTACCCAACCTTGAGAAGATCTGCCTTGGACATCCCGGCAGCCGCTGGTGACCAGACCTGTATTGGTTGCCTCCAGCCCGATGCAATCCCGTCAGATTCTGCCAGATTGAGTGTTTTTGCAATCGATTCGGCAAACTCGGGCCGGCAGTCAGGGTAATGCACAACGTCTCCAGAATGCGCGCCATAAGCCACCAACTTGGCGTTGATGCTAAAAGCCCATGCGCTGGCAATTACCAGAAACACTGCATTTCTCACGGGTACAACCAAGCTTTTGGCAAAGTTCTGACTAAGCTCTTGATTTGTGTCTGTCAGAGCATTGCTTGTGCCATAAAGTGACTTCATAAAGCCAATATCCAGTGTCTTGTGATCCTTGGCCTTCAAAACATTGGCAAAGTACGCCGCCCTGCCTATCTCCCTCTCTGCGCGCTGGCCGTACGCAAACGTCAGCACGTACAGGTCAGCATTTCTTTCCCTTGCAAGGTATGCAGCAGTGCATACAGAGTCCAAGCCGCCGCTGACTATGCAGACTGCGCTCTGTCTGGTTTGGTTCCTCATATATCAGCTTTAACCGGCTTGCATCCGGGCCATTATTAAACAATCTTGCTTACTTTAACTATGCCGACGCCATTTGGCAGGATGGCTTGGAGTAGATTCATGATACAAATATTGCGGATCTGCTTTTGGTGTTTAGAGTTTGGACTGCATCGGGCCCACGTTAATTTTGATACGGATTGCACAATCCTTATAGCTTATACATGCGAAGGAGTTGCGGAAATTGGCTGCCAACAAACCGTTTCTGTCAAAAACCAGAAATTAAATTTCCACTTAACTGTTAGTCCCAACCAACTGGGAATGGAGAGTTGACTTGAGCTAGCCGGCCTGACGAAGCTTAAATAGGCAGGCCATCCAATACCCAAGCATGACTGCCACACCTGCGCAGCCAACAAAGAAAAAGCTCTATCCAGACAAGCCCTGGATACCAACAGTAGAAAGCCTAGAAAGAGCGCACAAAGAGAACAGAAGAATTATCGGCCAAGAATATGACAAGGATGACGAGTAACTAACTAGTTAGTTATTTTATTCTGGTCTCAGATGCAACCTAAGATTGGCTTCAACCAACGCCCTTGATGGACTACTTTCAGCATAGAATACAGATTTCTCTTATCTTCTTCGGCAAGCACAAAACCTTGGCTCTCCACATAGTCAGCCAGGTATCAAAAGCAGTACTACGATTAAAGTGGGCAAATGGCCTTCTTGTGATAAAATCCACCGCAATTCTTGAAGCAATGTAAGCTGTTCTTTGCACAGGGTCAGATATGTCTGTCAATTGATAAGAATCGATGAAAATCTGCACTAGGACCTGTCTATTTACGCCAAAGACCTTGCCATTGATAGCACAGTCTTTCTTGTTACGGGCTATTGCCACGTCTGCAGCATTCTCGGCTAACCTGCGAACGTCTCTTTTGAACGGAGTATTGTTGTCTTGCACTTCCGGACCCTCTTGGGCTTGCTTAGCAGTTAGTTATCGCTTGTTAAGGTTCTGTAAAATCTTTACCCAATCCGGCGATAGCAGCGACCTAAAGATGTGCTCGCAGAAAGTCCTTTTGCAGACAGAGCAGAACATGTTGCCGTCCTTCTGAAGGGTTATCGATGCAATGACGTTATTCTTGGCTTTGTCCTGTACAAGTACGGCATCGTCTGTTGAGCCCACCTGAGAGATCTCTGAAAACCGCTTGGAAAGAAGGTCGACGGTTGAAATGTGTGATTCCAGTACCTGGTTAACATAGTCCTTTATCGTCAGCTTTTCCTTTTAAGCCAGCTTCGATATCTCTGCATAAATCGACTTGTAAAGCTCCACATTTACTACGCTTTCGTTGTTCCGCGGATTTACTGGCATGTCATTGAAATGGTGATGGTGCGGCTATTTCTAGTAATAAGAAACCAAATTCCAAGCCACTCGATAGCTGAAGGGGCTAGGTTGTTGACGGCATTGGCAATAACCCTAATTACCAAGAGATTCAGACATATGCCAAGTGAGCCTTAGAAACCATGATTACCGCGATGTCATGAAAGTTCTCGGTAGAAAAGGTTTCAAACCTGAGAGGCAGCGAGGTAGCCATATTATTATGATTCATTCAGACGGAAGGTACGCCACCATCCCAAGGCACAGTCCCATAAAAGAGACAACATTGAAATCCATCCTTGACCAAGCGGGGATAACCAAAGATGAATTCCTTTCCGAGCTTTGAGAGCCACTAAACAAGCGCTGCTTGAACACTTTTATAATCAGATCAAGATAATAGTGCCAGAGTGTCAGCCAAGAATCTTGGTGGACGGAAGTTTACTGTTAGAATCCAAGAATCTCCTGAGGGTGGATATACTGGACAGTGCATAGAGTTGCCAGGAGCCATTAGCGAAGGAGATACGATAGAAGAATTAAAGAGAAACATGACCGAAGCAATTCAGCTTGTGCTAGAGACTCTCGAAGACGCTGCGAAGAAATACAAGAAAATAATTATTGAAATTCCTAATTGACCCGGCATGTACATGAACACAGCGACATTGGAACTTTAAACCACTGAAATAGAGGGGCTTTCCTACAGGAAACCTTGGTTAAAATTAAAGCATTTGATCCTTTCTCACATAACTTGCAAATTTTACGATTGAAAAAACCAAATGAAGACTTTAAGAAAGAACTATACAATTTCCGGCAGCGAGCAGATTGATGTGTTGAAGATTGACATTGTGCTTGGGCTGAAGGTGTTGGATAGTAGACGGGACGAAGCGATGTACCAATTTGATTAAAGTTCCCATCAACCCAGAACCAAACAACAGTTTATCGATCTTCTGGACTGGGATGACATTTACCTTACCTTTCATTGCTACATTTCAAAAAAGAAAACAGACGATCAAATCTACTAATTACAAAGAAGGCGCTCCGCAATATGCATATCCACCTACAGCCATCCAATGTTTCTACAAGTTGCTGCTCCTGCAATGTGAAAGTGAAGGGTACAGCCTGAACCTGTAGTTGCGTTGGTGGCGATTTATCCTCTGGTTAAAACTAGAGGTCTTCTCGACTTTAAACTATATAAATCACCCAATTTTCAAAGGTACTCGAATCCTGAATATTTAGCGTTCAAACCCCCTTGGGCTTGAAAGCTGTTGTTGAAAGACATTAATTCCGGATCGGTCGCATTTTCACGTCGGTAAGTCTAATTTATGATGATAGGCCTCATCGGCAAAGCCAATGTCGGCAAGTCCACTTTTTTCAACGCTGCGACAGAGCTGGCTGTGCAGGCCGCAAACTATCCATTTACCACAATCGATCCCAATATCGGAGTTGCCTATGCGCGCACAAAGTGCGTATGCAGGGAGTTTGGCGTTCAGGACAACCCCGTCCACTCTATGTGCGTTGACGGCAACAGGTTCATTCCGGTAAAGCTTATCGATGTTGCTGGCCTTGTGCCCGGAGCCCACACAGGCAAGGGCCTCGGCAACAAGTTTCTGGACGACGCAAGGCAGGCTGACTGCCTTATACACGTGGTCGATGCATCAGGATCTACTGACAGCGGAGGCAAGCCCATACCTGAGGGTACAGGAGACCCGCTCTTTGACATCAGCTTTGTAGAAGAAGAGTTTGACATGTGGCTTGCCTCCATTATGGGAAGGGACTGGTCAAAAAGCTCAAGGGAAGCAGAAAGCCAGGGAAATAAAATAGAGCAGATGCTTGCAAAGAGGCTCTCGGGCCTTGCCATTGGCGAGCAGCATATCGCGGGAGCCATACATGCAGCAGGGCTTGAATCAAAAAAGCCCACTACATGGACAGAAGATGATATATTGAAATTTTGCAAGGCAATCAGAGCAAGGACAAAGCCTTTTCTGATTGCAGCAAACAAGGCAGACCTTCCATCTGCAGAGGCCAACATCCGCAAGATAAGAGAAACGGGAAGGCAGGTAGTGCCATGTGCTTCAGAGGCGGAAGCGCTGCTCAGAAAGGCTGCAAAGAAAGGCGTGCTGCACTACCTGCCTGGAGACGGGTCGTTTGAAGTCAGGCCCGGCGTGCAGCTTACAGACCTGCAAAAAAAGGCCCTCGATATAGTAAGGTCGCTTATCGCCAGATACGGCTCGACAGGGGTTCAGGAAGCAATCAACCTTGCCTGCTTTAACCTTCTCAGGCAGATAGTGGTCTACCCTGTTGAGGATGAGCTGAAGCTGACAGACAAAAAGGGCAACGTTCTGCCTGATGCGCGCCTCCTTCCCACCGGCTCAACTGCCAAAGACTTGGCATCCACTATCCATGCAGATCTGGCAAAGGGGTTTCTGTATGCTGTGGACGTGCGCACCAAGCAGAGGGTTGGCGCCGATCATGTTCTGAAAAATAACGATGTTATCAAGGTAGTTTCTGCTACAAGCAGAGGATGATCCGGGTGAACGGCAAACAAAAACAAAATGGAACAAGAGATAAAGATAACAAAGGAGCAGCGCTGCTCTGCCTTGGCATAGAAAGCACTGCGCACACTTTTGGCTGCTCTGTCGTAGAGATGTATCAGGACAGCGAGAGAAAGGGCAAGGTCCTCTCTGATATCAGGGGAATATACAAGCCTCCAGAGGGCAGCGGCATCCATCCGCGCGAAGCTTCAAGGCACCACGCAGAGGTCTGCTCGTCCGTTCTGGCACAGTCGCTAAAAGAAGCAGGCAGGAGAATGGACGACATTGACATAATAGGCTATTCTGCCGGGCCCGGGCTAGGGCCGTGCCTTAGAGTGGGAGCTGTTGTTGCAAGGACAGTCTCGGGCTTTTATGAAAAGCCGCTTGTCCCGGTGAACCACGCGCTGGGCCACATTGAGCTTGGCACTATGCTCACAGGTGCTTCAGACCCGCTGGTTCTCTTGGTTTCTGGCGGACACACCATGATACTTGCGTTTGCGCAGCACAGGTGGAGAGTCTTTGGCGAGACACTTGATATCACCATAGGGCAACTGCTTGACCAGTTTGGCAGAGCCATGGGCTTTGCGTCTCCCTGCGGAGGACGGATAGAGAATCTGGCAGGCCAGTCAGACGGGAGGTACACGCAGCTGCCATATGTTGTCAAGGGAAATGATGTCTCGTTCTCCGGCTTGCTGACTGCAGCCATAAGAGCGGCATCGTCTGGAGAAAAATTGGTCGACGTCTGCTACTCGCTGCAAGAGACTTCATTTGCCATGCTGGCCGAGACAGTAGAGAGGGCACTATCTTTTACTAGCAAAAAGGAGATGATGATAGTAGGTGGCGTGGCGGCAAACAAAAGGCTGGCATCAATGCTTGACATTGCCTGCACCAGACAGGACGCCAAGCTGTACGTCTGTCCGATAGGGTTTGCAGGAGACAACGGCGCGCAGATAGCTTGGACTGCACTTCTTGATTATGCCGCTACAAAAAAGCAGATAGATGTTGAAAAGTCGTCAGTGCACCAATCTTGGCGACTTGATGTGGTTGATGTTGGCTGGCGGTAGGCAGCCTGCGAAAATAAAACAAAATAATATTCGTTTTCTTCTTTCTTGCTTCTGGTCTTCCCTTGGACCTTCAGCTCTTGCGCGCTGCCATCTGCGCCTTTATCTCTTTTTCCCACTTGCCTATGCTAAATACCCCAAACTTGTATGCCTTGCCTTCTGATTCGATTACCAGCTTTTTTACCAAAAACCCCTCTGACCTGACTGCAGATATCCTGTCCAAGGGGATCTGGAGCACCACCTCCCCTTCCTCTTTTGAGAAAGTGGCCATCCTGCCTGTAGTTTCCTGGAATATTATCCGGTGGTTTGTAAGCACGAGTATGCCGCTCTTTAGGGTATCCTCAGAGCAATCTTCGTCAAAAAGTCTCTTCTCCCCCGGCTCCGGCCTGAAGGCGCTCACGTTTTTATTCTTCGGGCTTGGGTATATTACTATTGCAGCAGTCAACGCAGACCAGACAGGGGCAGGTTCTAAGAAGGGGCGCAGAAGCCGACATTTACCTTAGTGACTGGTATGGCAAGCCTGCGGTCTCCAAGGTCAGGACACCAAGGGCATACCGGCACAAGCTGCTTGACGATCAGATCCGCAGATATAGGACCATCCATGAGGCCCAGATAATGTCACAGGCAAAACTTGCAGGAGTACGCTCGCCCTTTGTGTACTTTGTCGACCCTGTCGCTGCAGAGATTATCATGGAATTTGTGCCCGGCAGGAGCGTCAAAGATGCAATTACTCTGCAGGTCTGCAAAATGATGGGAACCTATGCCGGCAGGCTGCATGCAGCCGGGATAATTCATGGCGACCTGACTACCTCAAACTTTATAGTATACGGCCGCAGGCTGGTGCTGCTTGATTTTGGCCTTGCTTATTATTCCGAAAGAACAGAAGACATGGCAGTTGACATCAGGCTGATCAAAGAGGTTTTCAGCAGCGCCCATGTCCAGATCTTCAAAAAAGCATTTGACAGCTTTGTATCAGGATATGCTGCTGAAATGGGAAAGCGCAAAGCAGAAAAGGTTCTTGAAAACGTTGCAGAAATAGAGAGGAGGGGAAGGTATGCCAGATTTCAGGTCTAGCACAGAGGTGTTTTGCTTTCTTTCTTGTTTCCTTGCCAGACATTCTACTACCTACCGCCAGAGCCAAGATTCAGCCAAGCTTCTTGACCTTCACTTTTTATTCCACGCCGCATGATACGATGGCCGCATTTGCCGCAAATTGTCTTTGCTAGCACCAACCATGACAAGTTCCGTGAAGTCCAGTCTATTCTCTCAAGCTATGGCATAACCGTAACATTTGCCAAAGCAAGCCTTGTCGAGATACAGTCAGAGTCGCTTGAAGAGATCGCAGCAAACAAGGCCAAGAGTGCTTTTGAAAAAGTATCCAGGCAGGTAATTGTAGAAGACGATGGGTTGTTTGTAGACATCCTCGGAGGCTTTCCGGGTCAGTATTCGTCATATGTATTCAGGACAATAGGAAACAAGGGATTGCTCAGGCTCCTTGATGGCTCAGAAGGAAAGGCAAGGGCCGCATCGTTTGTGTCTGCAATTGCATATTCTGATGGAAAGCAAAACATAGTGTTTGTCGGGCAGTCGAAAGGCATGATTGCAATGGAACCTGCAGGTGAAGGATGGGGCTATGACCCTGTCTTTATCCCTGAAAATTCCAGCCTTACTTTTGGACAGCTTGGCGCCAGAAAAAGCGAGTTTTCACACCGCAGGCATGCACTGGACAAGTTTGCTGCATGGTATTGCAACAGGAAATGAAAATGAAAAAAAGTTGTTGAGATTACAGTTCAGGTTAATTGCCCGGTTGGTTGGCTGGCTGGAAGGGGCAGATCTGAAAAGAGCCGACAGTAAAACCTATACGTCTGTCTGCCGTATGATAACAGGTACAGGAAGAACAGTCCCAGGATCGACGAACCGATCCTAAAATTAGTTCCCATCCGAGCAGCATCTGCTAACAGATGTAAAACACGCCAGATTGCACAGGATAGTGCAGTTTTGTGGCAGAGACAATTGCTGCAAAATAGTGGTGCTCACCTGCTCTGTGGCCTGTATCACGCATTGGCAGAATACAAAAAACGATGCAAAAACGTGTCAGATCGGCTCAAATTGCTCTAGTTTGCATGGAAATTACGCTGCAAATCTTGCTGTCGTGCCACCGTCTACGCATGCAGCTCTTGCGTCATAGATAATATTTGTCACAAAATCCGCCATTTTGGCTCAAAGTGGGCCCTTCGCAGTCTAAAACTGACATTACAGGTGACAAAAAGGGAAGAAAAAGTGTCTAAAAGCACAAACTGGCGTTTGCTTGCTTGATGCTCAAGTTTAGCTTACAGGTCGTGCTCAGGCCTTTTCTGCTTTGGCTTCCCTGCTCTTTAATCCAATCCTTCCAAGCTGTGCCAAGAGCGCAGCAAGCTGGATTTCCGGGTGCGCGCCAGAAGCCAGCCTATAGTCATATTCTGCCATCAGTTCTGCAAATTCGTCAGGCCTGTCGAGTTTCATTTCATAGGCCTCCTGGTTGGCGTATCTGAGAAAGTCTGTCTCTGACATACCGTACACCTGTACAAGCTCCATCAGCTTGGCGCGTGATTCATTGAATCTTCCGGCCAGAGCCATCCTGATAACCTCTCCCACTCGCGCTCTGCCTGATAGCCCGATAGATGAGGCCACGGTTGCAACAGAGACAGAGCCCATGCCTGCAGCAGTCTGCAGTATGTTAATTGAGTGGCGCATGTCGCCCATCGTGGCGCTGTAAATCTGAGAGAGAGCCCTCTCTTCGTACCTGACCTTCTCTTTTTCACATATCATCTTCAGGTAATCGACGACCTCTTCCTCAGGAAGCCTAGTGAACCTAAAGACGGCGCATCTGCTCTGTATTGGCTCTATAATCTGCGACAGGTAGTTGCAGATGAATATAAAACGCGTAGTCTTTGAGCTATCTTCTATTATCCTCCTCAGGGCTGTCTGGGCATCAGGGGTCATCTCGTCAGCTTCATCGAGAATTATGATTCGAAATGGACGGTCATGTTGTTTGCTTGAATCTGTCGTCAGCTTCATAACTGATGCAAATTCTTTTACCCGCTCTCTGACCATCTTGATTCCCCTTTCGTCTGAGGCGTTGAGGTCAAGGGTATCTCTGCGCCAATCGTCGCCCAAAAGTTCCCTGGCGACGCAAAGAGCAGTGGTGGTCTTGCCGGTCCCTGCAGGACCTGCAAAGAGCATATGAGGTACGTCAGAGCCCCTGATCAGGCTTGTCAGTGCAGTAATTATCTCCTTCTGGTCAACGACATCCTGAAGCCTTGACGGCCGGTATTTTTCTGACCACATGAGCCCCCCAAGGTCGCCTTTTAGAGATGACATTTTTCTCACACAACACCTGCTTTTTTTCTATCTGATTGGTTGTAACCTGTCGGCATTATTAATCAATAGATTTCTTGCTTCTCCTTTCCTCTCGACAGTCAGATAAATCATCGGAACTGCTACTCAAGCTAGCTTTTAGCTTAACAAAAGCTGTCCTGATAAAAGATATAACAGATGTCGCCGCTAAACGATCTACCTACAATGGCAAATGGCGCACCCGCACAGCCCAGAATTGAGGTTCTGAACGACTCGTACAGAGTGGGCTATGCTCTCGAAGATGTTAGGGTTGCGTTCAGGCGTGACGTAAAGATATCTGTAGGCAATATCTCTATAGATGCCAAGGCCGGCGACATGTCCTCGATCCCAAGGTGGGTCGCAAAGATTCTGGCAGGCCAGGATGCTGTCGAGGTCCAAAGTGAAGACCTTGCAGCATATCTTTTGCGGGCCATCAGCAGGGAAAGGATTGCCAAGGCCCACGAGTTGTCTGGAGTAGATGCAGACTTTTACACAAGGGCCAGCGACTACCTCGAAAGCCTCAAGGAGCGAGTGAAAGAGAGGGAGAGAGAGAGGGAGAGAGAGAGGGAGAGCCTTGTGAATTCTTTGAATGAATTTGTAGATTACAGGGTCTCAAAGATCGCCAAGCTTGCAGCAGTTTCGCCGCTCACTGCAGAGCTTGAAAGCAGGCTATCTATTGAAGAGCGTGAGATGTACATGTCGATAAACAGGGCAGTAGCGGATTTTCGCAAGGTGGTATTGAAAAAGATTGGCTGAGCAAAAGACAGAGTCTGCATATGCTGACGAGCTAAAAGAATTTCTCAGGGCATTCAGGGATAAAGATGGCAACCTGAAGTATTCCGAACGGATCAAAGAAATGGTCAAGGGCAAAAATTCCCTCCTTGTGGATTATATCGATTTTAGTACATTCAATCCCGTTCTGGCCAAGGAGCTTACTACCAATCCAGACGAAGTTCTTGCTGCATTTCGCAGGGCCGTGCTTGAAAAGCTGGAGCAGACGCAGCCAGACTATGCAAAAGAAATCAGCGACAGCATCAAGGTCAGGATAGGCAACTATACTGTCCCAAAGGGCCTCAGGGAGATCAATGCTGAACTGATAAACAAACTTGTAAGCGTTTCAGGAATGGTTGTGAGGACCTCGGAAGTAAAGCCGCTTGCAAAGAAGGTTATCTACCGCTGCGATCAGGGGCATGACAACGAAGTCAAACTGGAAGGCCTTGCCCTGCGAAAGCCCCTGCTCTGCAGGACATGCTCAAGCAGAGAATTGGAAATGGATCCCGAGAACAGTGTCTTTACTGACTTTCAGATGGTGAGACTACAAGAGCTTCCCGAAGACCTGCCGGCTGGGCAGCTGCCGCATTATGTTGAAGTGACAGTCATGGGCGACCTTGTAGACAGGTGCCGGCCCGGAGACAGGATAATCTTGACTGGCATTGTCAGAATAGAGCAGGAGCAGATCTTGGCGCAAAAGACAAGCCTGTTTAGGCTGAGAATGGAAGGAAACAACATCGAGTATCTGGGAGGGTACAGAGGCGACAAGGACGAAAGAACAGCAGAAAGAATTGCAATAAGTGCAGAAGACGAAAAGCAGATCAGGTCTATTGCAAGCAGGCCCGATGCATACGAAAAGCTGGTAGCTTCCTTTGCTCCTCATATCTACGGCCACGAAGTCATAAAAGAAGCTGCGCTTCTTTTGATAGTAGGGTCCGTAACAAAGAAGCTCCAAGATGGCTCAACCAGAAGAGGCGATATCAATGTCCTTTTAGTAGGCGACCCGGGGTGTCTGAGGGGATCGTCAAAAGTGATTCTGGAAGATGGAGGAATAGTCGAACTCGGATCTCTTGGTAAGAATCATCTTGAGGAAATACAAATCAAGATGCAAAATGATGAGGGTGATGATGTAGCCACTGCATTTCACAAATATGAAAAACAGAAGGTTATCGAGATTATAACTGAAACAGGCAAGAGCATCGTAGGCACATACAATCATCCCCTGCTGACTAGAAAGGGATGGAAAAGACTTGATGAAATGCAAATAGGTGATGAGCTGAAGGTTATTTCCAGAATACCATGCACACTCGTCAATTATGTTCCAACTGACTTTAGGAAAGTAACGCTGACCACATACCATGGAAAAATACCTGAATTTGTAGACGAGAAACTGGCAGCATTTATGGGCTTCCTTACTGGTGATGGTTGGTGCAGGACAAATGGGTATCGGGTCGGGTTCATCGTTTCTCAAAGAGAAGAAGAGCTGCTAGAACCGCTGTTACAGATGGGCGATCAACTTTTTGGCGTAAAACATAGGCTAACTCAAAAAGGTTATGCAGGGCAAGTTGTGCTGATGAATGATGGCAGACAAATATGCAGGACAATGTATGTAACAAATGTTGAATATGATTCCAGAAACATGGCAGCAATGCTTGAATTTCTAGCGCGGCCCAAGCGAAGAGTGCCGTCACAAATATTCCGGTCACCAAACAGCGTAGTTGCTGCTTACCTCAAATGGTTATTCGAGGCCGACGGTACTGTATTTTGTAAGGGTAGATCCAGACGAGCAGTACAGCTGAAATCGATCAGTATAGAATTGTTGAGGGATGTTCAGCTGTTGCTTCTAAGGTTTGGAATACACTCTAGAATAATAGAACACAGGACAGGCAATAACTTGGTCATACGACGTGGACCGGCCATCGCAGGATATGCAAGGCACATTGGGTTTGTATCCAAGTCGAAAGTTCAAAGACTGAATGATTTGGTCAAGTGGGCACTTGAAATCAGGCGCAATCAAAGCCATGACGAGGAACATGAAAAGATTGTAAAAATCATATTCCGTGATGAGCTGGAAGACGTGTATGATGTAGAGATCCCTATCTCTCACAAATTCATAGCCAATGGAATTGTGTCTCACAATACAGCCAAGTCTGAGATGCTCAAGTTTGCAGCCAAGATAGCCCCCAGGGGGTTGTACACTTCTGGCAGGGGCTCAACTGCAGCAGGCCTGACTGCCGCTGTAGTCAAGGACAAGTCAGGAATATACATGCTTGAAGCTGGTGCGGTGGTACTGGGAGACCAAGGGCTTGTGTGCATAGACGAGTTTGACAAGATAAGGCCCGAGGACAGGTCTGCGTTGCATGAAGTAATGGAGCAGCAGACCTGCTCTGTAGCAAAGGGCGGGATTGTGGCTACGCTAAACGCAAGAACATCGATACTCTCTGCCGCAAACCCAATGTACGGCAAGTATGACCCTTTCAAAAATATCACAGAGAACGTAAACCTTCCTATCCCGCTTCTTACCAGGTTTGATTTGATATATGTCGTTCGCGATACCCCTGAGAAGGAAAAAGATAGCCTCATTGCAAGCCACATTCTAGAAATCCACAGAGATGCCGAACACGCTGCAAAACCTGCAATCGATACAGGCATTTTTAGCAAGTACCTTTCGTATGCAAAGCGGCTAGACCCGGTGCTGACACCCGAGGCAATTGACATAATCAGGAACTATTACATGAAAATGAGAAATGTCGAGTCTGAGGGCATGATCACAGTCACTCCAAGACAGCTTGAAGGTCTTGTAAGGCTTGCAACGGCCCGCGCAAGGCTTTTGCTAAAAGACAGAGTCGACAAAAGCGACGCCGAGCGAGCAATCCACCTTGTCCAGACCATGCTCGAGACTGCCGGAATAGACGTCAATACCGGCAAGGTGGACCTTGGTGTCCTTCACGGAAAACCCCATAGCGAAGTAGCAAAGCTAAAGCAGTTCATGGATGTATTCAAGGCGCTTTCTGGAAATGAAAATAATGATGTCGAGGAAAGGCTCTTTATTGGCGAGCTCTTGAAGACAGGCAAGTTCACCGAAGAAGAAGCAAAGAACTATTTTAACAAGGCCAAGCGCGAAGGCCAGATCTACGAAAGAAGGCCCGGCTTCTGGGCAAAGGCTTGACATATGTTATATTTCTTGCACTTGTTTTTTATTTTGCAGTAAATCACAGAATATAATAAAATAAAAAAAGAAATCTCTTGTGCTGCTTGTATTGTATCTTATTATTATATTATTGTATTGTATTGCAGCTACTTCCTTCTCCGGACTTGCTGCAAATGAAAGTGAGGAAGGACAGGCATAGGTAGGTTTTCTCGATTTATGGCAGTTGCTGCGCTGTGCTCTTGAACGGTAGATGAGCAAGATATGACAGCAGCGGACTCGGCTGCACGTCCACCCGGCCGCATCTCAAATTTGCATCAGTCCAGTGTCAACAATATCCTCAAGGCACAGATTTAATAGAGCCAGCATCTCCCACATAACAGACAAAGCATCGCGGGATGACATTGTTACAAGATGATACAATAAACTTGTTGCTTTCTTCACTCGGATATTCTACCCTTTACCCTCCTCAGGAGCTTGCCATTTCCAGAGGTGTCCTTGAAGGCAAGAACCTGCTTGTTACTACACCTACGGCCAGTGGCAAGACACTGATCGCAATGATGGCGATGGCAAAAACAATAGAGCGCGGTCAGAAGGCCGTCTACCTCACTCCGCTGAGAGCACTTGCAGCTGAAAGGTACAACGACTTGCAGGTTATCAGAAAACTTGATGGCAGGAAATTGCAGATCATGGTTGCAACCGGCGACTATGATTCTTCAGGTCAAGGTCTGGCGGCAGCTGATATCATAGTACTGACCAATGAAAAAATGGATGCCCTGATAAGACATGATGCATCCTGGCTTGCAGAAGTAGGCCTGTTTGTCGCCGACGAAGTTCACATAATAGGTGAAAGGGAAAGGGGTCCCACGCTTGAGATGATATTAACGCGCATCATGACACTTTACCCTGACTCGCAGATTCTTGCCCTGAGCGCGACTGTAGCCAATGCGCACGAAGTTGCACAATGGCTTGGATGTGATGTCATCGAGAGCAACTGGAGGCCGACTAGGCTTGTGGAGGGAGTATATGCAGGTGGGCAGGTTCGGCTAAATGATGGCAGAATTTTTGAGATACAGCAGTCGGGGACGCCGGCAATCGATGTCGCACTTGACTCTGTGCGTACAGGTGGGCAGGCGCTGATATTTGCAGAGACACGCAAAAGAGCGTCTTCGCTTGCAGCAAAGGCAACCCCCAGCGCCTATACGCTGCTTGATAGAAAATCAAGAGAGGCAGCCAGAGCTGCCGCTGCAGCCATTTCAAGCAAGGGAAGTGACACAGAGCTTACCAAAACACTTGCGCAGATGGTATCAAAGGGCGTGGCCTTCCACCATGCAGGCCTTGATGCAGCCTGCAGGGAAGCAGTCGAAAAGGCCTTCAGGGACGGCTTGATTCGGCTCCTTGTAGCAACGCCTACCCTTGCTGCCGGTGTTAACCTTCCAGCAAGAAGGGTTGTCGTGGCCAGCATTCTGCGATATGATTTTGATTATGGATCAAGCGTCCCCATTACTGTACTTGAGTACAAGCAGCTATGCGGCAGAGCCGGCAGGCCCAAGTACGATACTGAAGGAGAGGCGATAATCGTAGCAGGAGAATATGGAAGTGCTGGTGCCGGCGAAATTTATGACCATTATATATTGGGCAGCCCCGAGCCTTTAGAGTCGCAGCTTGCAAGCGACAGGGCCACAAGGTTTCACCTGCTGAGCGTCATCGCCACAGTTCCGGGGATAAAAAGGAAGGAAATTGACGACCTGTTTGGAAGAACCCTGCTTGCAATGCAGCAGGGCATTCAAGCCGTAACGTCAAAGATCAATACTGCACTTGTATTTCTAGAGCGCGAGGACCTGGTAAGGTCAAGAAATGAAAGGTATGTCGCTACAGAATTTGGCAGAAAGGCATCGCAGCTCTATCTTGACCCGCTGACTGCTGTAGGATTCAGGAAAGCAATAGAATCAATTGAAATTGAAATTGAAAAGCAGAATTGGAGCGCGGCCGAGAATAGCGAAAGGACAGGAGGACGGCTGAAAAAAACCATGCATACTCTGGGATTCCTTCACCTAATAACTGATAGTCAGGACTTTTATCCCAAGATGTCGCTTAGGAAAAAAGACATGGAACTGGCTAGCGCGCTTTACCAGAGCCACCATAATGAGCTCTTTGCCGAAGTTTCTGAATACGATTTCTCAAGAAGCCTCTTGGCTCTCTATGATTGGGTTGAAGAAAAAAGCGAGAGGCACCTCTATGAAAAACTCGGAGTAGAACCGGGCGACATGCACAGGATGGTAGAGGTAGGCGAGTGGCTGACTTTTTGCCTGTACGAGGTAGCAAGGCTTTTGAAAAGAACCGGCCTGCTGTCTGAGCTTTACACCTTGCGCACAAGAGTAAAGTACGGCATATCAGAAGAGCTTGTGCCGCTAGTTTCGCTTGAGGGAATAGGCAGAGCAAGGGCAAGAGCGCTTTACGATGCAGGCCTTACTGATGTTGCCAAGTTGGCCGACGCTCCGCAGTCAAAGCTGGCCTCTGTGCCAAAGATAGGCCCGGCGGTGGCAGCTAAGTTAAAGGAGCAGCTTGATATGAAGAAAAGGGGTCGGTAGCATCATATTGCTTCAAGCCATCACAGTTGTACTGTACGGAGCTATCGTTTCGGCAGTTTCTTTTTTTGCAGTCTACTTTCTTGTGCCGGTCATGATAAAGCGCCTTGTTGCTTCAGGCCATGTGGTACAAGATTACCATAAACCTGACAAACCCAAGGTACCGCGGCCCGCCGGGCCTGCCCTGATGGCAGGAATTGCGGCATCAGAGATCATCCTCTACATTTTGACTCTTGATAGTTCAGTGCTGGCGATTCTGTTTACAACAGCAATTGCGTTTGTAGTTGGTCTTGTTGACGACAGGAAGGTCATGCCCGGCTGGTTCAAGCCCGGCGCTCTGCTCTTGGCCGCTATTCCCATCATCGTCTTGGGCGCACACCCTGACCACCTTAACCTGATATTTGGTCGAGTCTTTATACCGCTTCTGTACATACCGCTTGTCTTTATTGTCATCCCCATCGCAGGCAACACCATCAATTCAATTGATGTTCTGAACGGCGTTGCCAGCGGATTTCTCATAATAGCGACCATACCTCTTTTGGTCAGCATAGCGATATTTGGAAATCAGGATACCTTTCTTGCTGCGCTTCCTCTGCTATTCACAACTCTTGCATTCTACAAATATCACAAGTTTCCAAGCAGAATATTTCCGGGTGATTCTGGCACAGTTCTTCTTGGAGCATTGTTTGGTGCACTGGCCGTTGCAGGCAGCTCTGAAATAATAGGAGTAATTGTCCTGCTTCCTGCTGTAATGAATTCATTTTTGTTTCTGGCAAGTGTCAAGAAGATAATAGAGCACAGGCAGGTAAAAGCCCGGCCTGTGACGCTCCTTGGTGACTTCAGGCTTGCAGCATCAAAGGACAAGAGTGCGCCGATAACCCTGGTGAGGCTCATTCTGGCAGACGGACCGCTTGGCGAGCGGGAGATTGGCATACAGATATTCAAGCTGGCAGTTTTTGCAGCCATTATGGCGCTTGCTTCTATCGGCATCCAATATTATTTCCTCAAGGATGTTATAAGATAGAGTAGAGAAAGAACATGGAAAGAAAGAGAACTGGAAGTGGAAAGGGAATAAAAAAATAGATGCCATCGCCATCTTCAACCAAGCCCAAGGTCTCTGCGCTTGGAAGCTTTATTGTTATTGTCTGGCTCATGGTTCTGGCAGTTGCAGCATTTCTTGCCACTGTGGTTCCAGAGATAGACACCCTGCTGGGACGCAGCCACTTAGACAGAACAGTCATATCTGCAGCTCAGGCTGCAATTGCAATAACAACTGTAGTGCTTTTAATTCTGGCACTGAGTATCATGAAAGAGGTATACATCGGAAGAAAGCTAAGATAGCCTTCTTTCTGCCCCTGGCTGTTTGTTACTGCGGTCTTTTTCTTACATGTTTCTGCTACTGGCAGTCTCGTGGTTGATTTTCAGGGTGTATAAACGCCTTGCCTCAATGACGTTAATCTCCTCCCTGATGAGCCTTTTTAGACCCGCCATCAGATTTTCCTGCTTTTCGTAGGGTTCTGTTCGTGATTGTATCATGATATTGTTAAAGCTCTCAACGATATTCCTCGAGATCCGGGATAGCTTTTCACCATTCTGCTTGGGGACAGTCTGGAAGGTTGACAAAAAACTTGCCTCTGCTTCACTTTTCAGGCCCTCTGCTTGGGCTTCTTTTGCCCTCAGTTCATCTTCCTGGGTTGGATATCTGGTCGAAGAGCCCGCCTGTGGTTGTGACACGTATAACCTGAGTATATATTTCCTTTAATGATATGCGAAGAAACTTCTAGACCAGGGTCCAAGCAAGAATGCCCCATACAAACTGCAGGTCGGAACGCAAAGCGTCTAGATTTGCTCTAGTTTTTGGCCAGTATACAACAGCATTTGTCTTTTTCTATACAAAAATTTCGGATCGTTGGGTGCAGCCGGAGGAAGACTACACTTTGAATTATCATAATTCTTTAATTGCAATGTGAAATGACACTGCTAGCCCTTGCATTCAATTCGACATTACTGCAAAGCGCTCAGGCATATAGGAAAAGACAAGAGAGACAGAGAAGAAAGAGCAGCACGAGATGAAGGCAAGCTAGGTCTTGCTGAATATATCGAACCTTGGATGGACCAAAATGACGACAACTACTTTATTGCGTTTAGCATTCTGAACGCAACAGGTAAAAAAGGCGCAACGCTCGCCGACATGGCCGGCACGGAAGCTTTGAAAAATATGACCGGCCAGCACCTGGCTGCCTGCACAATGACGCTGGTAAACCTTTCTCTTCTCAGAATCGTGATTTCGGGCAATCAGGAGCAGATGTTTATGATTACCAAGGCCGGCCTTGGGTACATTGACGCTTATGAAAAGGTGTCTCGTATTATCTCTGACGTCGCTACAGAACCATTAACATAGTTGTCTCGCCGGCCAATCCTTCTTCTTTTATTGTCGGGTGCACCAGCGACCTTATCTGCGCGCAGCACTGGAGAAACTTTGCTCCTTTTTGCGTTGTCCTGTATATTAGATTGTTGTCGCTGTCTTTGGCTATATCAAGCAGACTGTGCGAGATAAGAGTATTAAAGTAAAAATTCATCTGCTCTGTGCTCAGGTTGGCTCTGGACATGATGTGCGTCTTTTTAATCCCGGCAGAGGAACTGGAAAGAATATCATAAATAATATCCAGCTTGGACCTATTTTTCAATGCCGGACTTTTTTCATCGTTCTCATAGTATTGGCTGATTCTTGTTGTCACGTCCTTAGCTGTAACATGATGCATTTATCAATTCTGCGGAGAAATATTATGGATTGATTATCCGGTTTTATCATGGTATTATAAACCACAGATGTTATGATAATTGTTCCAGAGCAATTTTTTATGTTTAATATTATGAGTTTGGCTAATAGCCACTTAAAACCTTATATCATAACTTTTATTTCACTAGAAAATATGAAGCGGGTAGAGGCGGTAATCGCCAGTGAAAAGGTTCTGGCAGTCAACGATGCTCTGAAAAAAGCAGGTATAGGAGGACTGACAGTCATAGATGCAAAAGGTAGAGGCAAGGGTGAAAAGCCGATGATAGAAGCAGGCAGAGGCACAAGGAGGCTTCCAGCTGAATTCTCAGTAAGAGCAAGCGTCATTGCAGTTGTGCAAGACTCTGAAGTTGACAAGGTAATCAAGGCTATACTTGACATTGCAAGCACAGGAGCTCCTGGCGATGGCAAGATATTCATTTCAACAGTAGCCGAAGCAGTGGATATTGGCAGCAAGAAAAGAGGACAGACTGCGATAGAGTAGAGCAATATATATCATATCTTGGCCCCTGGCTGATTGTTTGTAGCTACTTGGACATCTTTTCATGCCGATTTCTTGAAGAATTTCTTGGTCTCACCCAGAGTTAAGACTTCGGACTGCGCTACCTTTATCACTATTGGAAGGTCGCAGACGACCTTCCCTATAGCCAAGCAGTACCTCTGTGGCAGGGTTCTGACTATTGAGCGAATTGTATCGTTATCTGCCAGCGACACGCGTGAGATCTTGTCAAGATCACTATCGTTTGTAAAATTAAACAGGAATATGTTATCGACCTGCCTGTATACTCCATCTCCTATCGCATCTGGCTGGTTTGTGATAAATGTGGTGTAAATCCCAAAATGCCTCATACGGGTTATAATATCTTCCCAATAGGTATCCCGTATGTAAAGATGGGCTTCTTCAGCAAAAAGGAATATGGGATGTATCTTGCCTTGCTCCAGCAAGTCTACAAGTTTGCTCAGCACTATTTCCACAATCATGCGCCTTACGGTGGGCCCTACTCTGCCCATGTTGATTATTATTGCAAGACCGTTATTGTGGTTGATGGCATTTTCAAATTGAAAGCAAGCCTCTTCGTTATCTGCGAACAATCCTGATGCCTGAATTACATGGTACCTTGAGACAAGGGCATCCCTTACCAACTCGTTGATATTCCATGTGTTGATTGCATTGCCTATTGCATCTATTCCCAGGGATTGCTTGTTCTCAAGCCAGTCCCAAATCCTGAAAAACTCTCGCAGAGATGCAGCTGGCATATCAAGTGCATTTTTGAGCATATCTGAAATTGCCGCCTTGCCACAATAGCGCAAGGAGAATCTCAAGCCTTTTCCCGGCTCGAGGATCATGATCTTTTTTTGCACGTCTGATGGCGAGCCGTCTTTGTTCCATGCAAGACCGCTGTACTCATTATTTAGGTCAAAGACTACGACAAATGCACCATGTTTGATTAGTGTCTTGACCAGCATCTTTGAAAGATGAGATTTTCCTGACTCTTTTTTGCCTGTAATGATATTTAGCCTGCCATCCAGATCTTCTGCATAGATCTCAAAGTCCTCCTCGCTCCCCTTTGATGCAGACTTGCCTACAGGTATGGGAAGGACACCAGATCTACCAAGAAATCCGCAGAGTTCGGATATACCAAGCAGCCTTACTCTAGAGTCTACGCGTGAGGGAAGCCACGTTATGTCGCTTGATAACTTGCCATATTGGTTCACAGCAGCTCTTATCTTTGCTTTGAATATCCTTGCATCCCTTATCATCCTTGACAATATGCCTATGTTAAGCGGATCATGAAGATTTTCATTGCTTGATGCATTGACCACTTCGTCCTTGACAATGTCTTCCAGCAGTGCCTGTGACGACAGGTACTCTTCGTCAAATACCTGAACGATCATTTTTCTTTTTGATTTTTCATCCTCGATTAACAAATAGTCGCCCTTGGAGGCCAAGTCGCTTTTCAGGGCAAGCAGAGCAAGTTCATTGCCAGTCTTTGACAGAATCTGCATAAACTATCACTACACCGATATTGAGCTGAGAAGGGTCCTGCGAATGTCCTCTGTTGCAAGCTCCGTAACGTCATATTTTGTCAGAATATGGCTTTTGAGGCAGGTAACTTCTGTAGCGGTAAAGGTGGAGATATGGTGTGCCAAACGAAGTGTCTCAGGATATCCCCTCGCTACAGAATCATTTCCAAGTATTCTCCCCAAAGATTCTTCGCAATTGCCGACAACATCAGCCCTGAGAACTGGGCTGCTCCTCTCAAATTTAACTAAAAGGTTTGATCCTATGGAATTTCTAACTAGGCTCTTGATGACCATGCCTACCTCTATGAAGGCAGGGCTTGGAACCTTTGCAAGCGGAGCTGAAATTCTATCAAGGATCTTGAACTTTGTACTCTTGCTTATTCCCACCAACTTATTTCTATAGAGAGTGCAGTTTTCGGCTATCTTTGCCATGCTATTATCTTGATCTTCAAAGATAGAAGATCTCAGGGATCCGTCTACAAGTAATACAGAGCCTACAAGATGGGCGGAAAGCTCGGTTTGAACTACTCGCTCAACCCGCACTCTCAATAACCTCTTCGCATAATCACCATCAAGCAGAACAAGTTTGGCTAGTCTGCTGTCTAGCTTTGAGTCTTTGGCTGCTTCTTCAGTTAGATAAAACAGAATTGGACCAATCTTGAAATGCATCAAAGAATGCCCCCCAAAAGCCAGAGCAATTCCACATTTTACTCCGTACAACGCTCCTTCTTCGGTTTCCGCTACTTGAATACTACTTGAATCGACTGAAGCAATGATTGTATTTTCCATGAGAGGGGCTATTGTTGTTATTGTTGTTGCGCAATATGGACTTGATCTAGTTCCCCATCCATCGATCGGAACGAGGGACCTCTCCTCGTCACTAAATATTACTTTCTTTCCCTGAAGCCTTTCGAGCCTTGATCCCAAGCAGATGCCAACGGATTTGGCCAGATTGAGACTACCAAAGTCAAGTGAATCGTCATATGTGCCTAACTGCGTGACCATGTTGCTCAACAATATATTATTGGCCTTATTTATTAATATTGCGCAACATGCCCAATATGGTCAGCAACAAGTTTATGAGATGGCATCGTCAAGCGTGTACGGATGGGTGATTCAGGTTCCGATGATGTCACTATCAAGCTGAAACACAAGGATTGGGAAATAGAAATACGGTGTGCTGAATCCAAGGTAAAGGAAGTAGTGGAGCGAGTTCTATCAAGTATTGACACTAGCTCCACTGGCAAAAACACAGACGAGGTTGCAGAACTGAGGCAGGAGATCGATTCACTAAAATCAGCTATTTTAGCCACCCCCCATGCCAATAATACAGAGGTAGGCTTCAAATCTGCAGTGGGAAACGACAAGGGTGGCGGCAAGACATGTAGAGGTCTGCTTGAAACCCTGTGGATCGAAGGATATTTTGGATCAGAAAGGTCTCTTGGACAGGTTCATGAAGAACTGGCAAGAAGAGGCTATAACTATGATAGAACTGCGGTCTCGCATTCACTTACTGACATGGTCAGGGAGAGTATTCTGACTAGACTTGGCAGCATGAGAAATTATAGGTATATCCAGAAACGGCCGGCTTCTGACAATTCTGCTACTTTGTAGGTCGCTGGGAATTTGGTTTTTTGGCTATTACAGAGTTGAGCCAATGTATTCCTGACGTTGTGATCCGGTATTTACCCTGCTCATTACTATCCCGCGAGACCATACCAGACTTTACAAGCTCTGATATCCTTGAGCTTGCCGATTTTGGGTTCAGTGCAGTAGCCTGTTGTATGTCAGAGACTTGTAATGCGTCATCTGCAATCTTGCCTAGCTCTTTTGCTATTCTGGATGCAACCAGCTGCAGTGCTATCAATTCCTTGTCAGAAAGCTTGATTTGTGTATCATTGATTATTCTAGGACCTTCAGGTGTTATTTTGACAAGATCTGAATAGGTCTCTATTAGCTCTGTAACTGAATAATTCAGCGAGATCCTTTTTGCCAAGTCAATCGAAGGAAGCTGCTTTGACACGAAATTAATGACAGACGTCATCACTGCATCCGCAGAGCCGCTGAACTGAACTCTTACATCACCGACGGTTATCGAAACATGTACGTTTTCACCTTGAATAGTGCTATCCATTCTTATACCACCGGAGTAAAGATGCAGGTTGATAAATGTGCCGCAAAAAAAACCTCGCACTCTTGGTGACTTTGTCGAATTCCAAAAAAGCAGAGATTAGATTGATTCTCCTTTGTGCTCATAGCAATAATGATCAACTGAATGGAGCCTGTAAACCTATCGCAAGTACCGCGCATTCGCATTCCACCTGATATTTTTTAGGCGGCAAGTCGCTTGCGCTCTTTTTCCTCATGTCTTTTGTATAGCATGTAGGTTATTGCCACCAGCGCTGCAGCAACAACTACGCCTGATGCCAGAGATGTCATTTCTTGGCCGGTATCAAGTAACGCGCATCGTGTTTCGCCACTTGAACACCCAATCATATAGAATATGCCATTCCATGCCGAGTGGGTAACTATTGCAAACCATCCTTTTCCACTTATCCAAGTCCTGAGGCTGAAAAAAAGCGATGGAACAACAAAGAGCCAGTTTCCAAACGCCAGATGACTGATGTCAAGGGTGTTTGTATTGAAAACATGAAATGTTGCCCATATTGCTCCTGTTATCAGTACAGCATAATGGCTTCCAAACAAGTAGAAGGGAATGCCAAAGAAGAGAGTCTCTTCTGTTGGGCCCGCAAATATTACTGACAAAAGCGAGTGGATGATATTTGGTTCCTCGTATCCCGGCACGAGCTGCCCTACAGCAAAAGTACCTGCAGTCATTAGCAGCAGGCCTATTCCATGATAAAAAAGGAGCATCTTTAACAAGTAAGGAATTGAAGTCTTGCGGTACCTTGAAAGCCATGATCGAGGGTTGAAATCTACCCTTTCGTTGGTATACTTGTGTTCAGACAGACCTTGCTCTTGTCTTGTAGAATCTTTGGGTAATAAAAAGGACATATTTTGCAATCTTATGCAGCCAGTCTTAGTGCAATTCTGTACAGCTAGCTAGAAGCCAAAAGCTTTTCCAATTTTTCCTTTAACATCGCATTTACTCTATTGCCGTCTGCACGACCCTTCAGAGCAGCCATGCTTCTACCCATAAGCATACCGATGGACCCCATACCTTTCTGCTTTATTGCAGGCATATTGTCTCGGATTACCTTGTCAAGCGCTTTATCAAGCTCTGCATCAGTCAGTACAGAAATACCAAGTGCACTAATTGCGTCATTAACGCTGCCGACTTCTTTTTTCATCAGTTTTTCAAAAACAAGAGGCACCGACTCTTTTGTTATGACACCTCTTGCGAGCCTTTCGAAAATCTCCCTTATCATATCTTCTGTAAGAGAAGAAACATCCAGCTTTTGTCGCCTTAGACTGACAATGTCTTCAGTAAGCTTTGATGCTACAAAGGTCGGCTGGATTTTGGAGTCGGCCTTTTGGCTGGAACAAATCTCCTCAAATAAAGCTAAATAGTCCGAGTCAAATACCTGTTCAGCCAGCTTTCGATTCAAGCCATACTTTGCAGCAAGTAAATTTATTTCCTGCTCCCACGATTTTGGAACAAGACCATAGAGTGGCTCGAGCATAGATTCGCTTACTGGAATTGTAGGAATATCAGTCTCGGGGTACATTCTTGCAGCTCCAGGCCGGGGTCTGCTAAAGACCGTTCTACCGTCTGACGTGGCCGCCCTTGTCTCGGCAGGAACGCCAGCCATAGCTGCCTTTAGTCTCTGGATTATCGCTTGTATTGCATATTCTACTATTTCTTGCCTGCCTCCTACAATTACAAATGCATCTCTGCTGCTTGCCTGCAGCCTGTCCCTTACATCCTTGACCTGCTTTTCATCGATGCCATACCCAGGCAGCTCGTCAGAATGGAACACGCCGCCAAGTCCGTAAAACCTGACCAGCTCTCCTAGCTCCTTTCCGAGGCGTATGCCTAGATACGGTTCAAATCCGATTATCCCTGCAAACCCTCTGATCCTGATTGCTTTAAAGATGGCCCCCTTGTCCGACAAGATCTTCTTTACCATGCTGGAATCTGACTGGGAAAAAACGTTAGTTATATCCTCTAACCTGTCTCCAATTTGCTCCAGACTCACTCCGGCGGCCTTTATTCTGTCTGCTATCATTATCAAGCCATGCTGGCGCTTGGCTTCATGTTCTATCACCTTTGCAAGTTGATCCAGCTGCTGTACACCTTTTATTTCCACTACAGGACCGTTCTGTATCGATACATTGACATCCTGTCTTATACTTCCAAGACCGCGTGCCACCCTCTTGCTTGCTCTGAGTAGCCGACCTAGTGTCAAGGCCACTTGGACCATTTCTTCTGGTGTGCCACTGATAGGCTCAAGTGCAATTTCCACAAGTGGAACTCCAAGCCTGTCCAGCCCATATTCCCTTGCAGTTTCACCGTCGGATATTAGCTTGGCTGCATCTTCTTCAAGGCATATAGTCTGGACACCCACTCTTTTGATTCCTTGCTTATCTGCAATCTCTACAAATCCGCCATTTGCCACAAGCATGGTGCGCTGAAACCCGCTTGTGTTGGAACCATCAATTACGATCTTGCGCATCACATGTACCTCGTCTACAATCCGAGAGCGCAGGGCAAGAGAAAAAACAAGTGCAGATTCTAGAGCCTCCTTTGATACTTCATGCGGAGGCTCCTCGTCAGCTTCAACCAGGCAGCTTGAGCCTGGCGCAGAGTAGTATTTTGTTGTACGCATCTTTTTGAATTCAAATACTGCCGCCGGGTCGTAGATACCAAGCTCACTCTGAGTTGGCCTGAGTTTTCTTGTAAATGCATAGCCATACTTGTCAGTTTCACTGCAACTGCATTCGCAAAAGAGCTTGGTTTTTGTAGCCAGCTGCTGATGTATCTCAAAGCCGACCTTCAGGCCAATAGATGCAAGATCCAGCGTTGCCAATAGCCACAATCAGAGTAATGCATTTTTTATTTTAACCTTTCAGATAGGAATTGACCGTGAGATTTCGCCTGCAATGTTACTCTGCATTATATCTTTGGCTTCCTTCAGATCTTTGGTATTTGCAAGAGCCCACATGGCCTTTACTACCGCAGTCTCTGGTATCATATCGGAAAGAGGGATTACACCCATGTCAAGCAGGTCTCTGCCTGTGTCATATACTGTCATTCTTACTCTGCCCCATATGCACTGTGAAGTCATGCAGACAAGCACCCCTGAATTAATTGCGGCTTGCAAACTTGGAAAGCAGGCCCTACTTACATGGCCAAGGCCAGTACCTTCCAAAATTATTCCCCTATATCCTGCACTCACAGCCCACGATATAATCGAAGGATCAAATCCAGGATAAAATTTCATCAAAGCGACCCTTTTGTCAAACCTTGTGCGCGCCGTAAAATTCTCTCCTGTAACCGAATAGGCAGCCTTATTTTTGACTGCAATCTGCCCTGTTGGATGCGGGTTTTGCACCTCTATTGAATCTCCTCTAATAAGCGCTACTGGGGATGCGTCTATCGATTCAAATGCATCGCGTCTACTTGTATGGTTCTTGCGGACTCTTGTCCCAGTATGGCAGGCAATAACATCATCTGAAGTACCTGCGTGCATTGAAACAAATACCCCAGTCAGTCCAGAGCTGGCTGCAAAGATTGTTGCACCCAAAAGATTAAGCGCAGCATCAGAGGATGGCCTGTCAGATGATCTCTGGGCACCTACGAGAACAACAGGGACGGGAAGGTTTTGGAGAGCAAAGCTTAGTGCCGACGCAGTATAATGCATGGTATCTGTGCCGTGGGATACAAGTACGCCGGAATATTTGCCAGACCTTACTTTTTCAGCAATCTTGTCCGCAATCAACGTCCATTGCTCGGGCCCCAAATTCTCGCTGTATTCGTTTAGCAACATTTCTGGCTCGATAGATGCATACCTGGCAAGTTCAGGTACAGAAGAGTATAGTTCTGATGCTGTGAGCGCAGCGCGTACTCCACCGGTCCGGTAGTCGACCTTGCTAGCTATTGTGCCACCTGTGCTTATCAGAGCCAGCTGCGGCAGAGTATCCTTCACTTGACTGGCAACTATTGGATTACTGAGCTTCTGGTACTGGTGGCCCTCTTGAGCAGGCACCTTAATTATCTCACGTATTTTTGATACTTCATATCCAGCATTGTATCCGCTCTTTAATTTGATTACAATATGGTCTGCACCTGCTGACTCGTATCTTGGCATCAACAGGCCTGCAACTTCGCTATCAGAGGTTCTGATGATTATAGAGTCTCCGACGGATATTCCTTTGGCTGAAAGCAATTCATAGCTTGCTCCCCTATATCCACCATTGGATTCTGGCATCGACTAGATGCTGTACAAATGGCTGGCAAATATTAATACATCTGGAAAAGCAAGCTGATGTTCCGATCGATAGCACTGGCATAAAGATACCAGAACAAGCATTATGGTTAGGCTTGTACCAAACCATTAGAGAATAGCCTTGCCAGCCAGCCAGCCAACTAGCTGGAGCGTTCTATTATCTCGATATTCCGGGACTCCAGTATAGCCAGTATTGCCTTTTCTATGTCCTGCTCGGTTATATATCCAAAGTCCCATGCATCTATAAAGTGACGATACTCTTGTTCCATCTGTTTTGCAGTATCCTGAAATTGAATCATCTTCTCCGGTGTACTGGGCGACTTGAAGCCCTTTGCTACCATCAGCGGACACCTCTGGTCTCCTCCAATAGGTATGTACCACGCGTTCTTGGCAAATTCATATCTTCCATCGGTAAGGACATTGTACATGCGCATAAGCTCGTCATTGGATAGCTTTGAAAGATCAGAATACCAAGGCTCGCTCTTGATCCGCTCCACTTCAAGCATCTCGCTCATTCTTTCTTCCTTGTTGCCCCGCGCCATAGGCCATAGTCAATAGCACAAAGGGGTAGAAATACATTTTCTATTCCTTTTGCAAGTGTGCATGGCAATTGAAGATCTAGTGGTTGCCTTTTCTTGCAGGCAGCTCTTTTCTTTCTATTTCTCTTAGCCTTTCAAGTCCGTTGATCTCTTTGATTACCGCGGCTACCTGTTTGGGTACAAGTTTGTTCCAGTCTTCTCCAAGAATCATCTTTTTCCTGATTTCTGTCGCAGCGAGTTCCTTTCGTCTGACCAGTGGAGCTTGGACTACCTTTATTCCTCTTTCATGAAATAGAAGAGAGCTAAAAGGATCATTTGTGAACACCACATCATATTTTGGTACCAGCATGTCGACTTGATGGGTCCAGAGCCTGTGTATATCGGCATCAGGAACAGGTATTATCAAGACTCTATTACTTTCTATTTTCGCATCACTGTCCAGCGACAACTTGATCATCTGGATACGTTCGCCAGCCGTGAATGGATTCCTAGCTTCATGGCTCTTCTGGGCACTTCCGACCACTATTACGAGATATCGAACATGGTTTAGTGCAAACCTTACAGTAGCAAGGTGGCCAAGGTGAAAAGGTTGAAACCTTCCGATAAAAAGACCGGTCGTCAATATGGCTTGTGCATGATACCTTAATTTAAACAAACGAGCCTTTTGCAGACTAGGTTGTGCTTCGATAACAGAACATTAGAATGCAACGCAAAACTCATTCATAAGCGTTATTAACCTGTATTACAACAGTCCTACGAGACACCAAGGGTTGTAATTTTTGCAGCATTTGCGAATTGATGGTTCGCTTGGCGAAGGAGGAGGGCAGATACTCCGCAGTGCAGTTTCCTTCTCTGCAATCATGGGTCTGCCTGTTGAAGTCGTCAATATACGTGCAGGACGTCCAAACCCAGGCCTGCGGCCCCAACATCTGAGCGCGGTAAAAGCTGTAGCGGATCTATTTTCTGCAAAAGTAGAGAACCTGAAAATAGGATCTGACTGGATTAGGTTTGCCCCTACAAGATTTTCTGGAGCCAGTGCCAAGATAGACATCGGAACTGCAGGCAGCATCCCAATGGTTCTTCTGACTGTTATCCCTGCTGTTTCGCTCTCTGGTACAGGAGTTCATATTGAAATTGCAGGGGGGACAGATGTAAAGGCAAGTCCTACAATAGATTATCTGCGTCACGTGGTGGCGGCAGCTTTCAGAATTATTGGTATCAGGTTTGACATTGAGGTGATAAAAAGGGGTTACTATCCAAAGGGTGGAGGATTGGTAAGGGTAGAAATATCTTCCTGCAAATCTCCTGAGACAGTCGACCTCCTTAATATAAGGAGCCTTGAGCCCAAGGTCGCCAGTGTTTGCAGCAGTTTGCCAAAGCATGTTGCTGAGCGACAGATATCCTCAGCTCTCATTTGGCTGGAAAAGAGTGGAGTAAAGTGCAACAGCTACTCTGCATCCTTTGAAAGTTCACTTTCGCCCGGCTCGTCGGCCCTTGTTTATTCCGTTTCAGATTTTGGTCCTTACATAGGCGGCGATTCAATCGGAGAGATCAGCAAACGGGCAGAAGACGTCGGTCAAGAAGCTGCGCAGAGATTTCTGGAGAGCCACCTTGAGGGCATGGCCGTTGACCCATTTCTTTCAGATATGCTGGTGATTCCCTTGGCTCTATCTAAAGGAAGATCAAGGTTTAGGGTAGCTAGAGTCACTGCACATCTTGAAACCAACCTAGTGGTTGCCAGCAAGATGGTCGGCTGCAGTTACAAGATAAATAGAGCAGAAAAGGGATATATCGTTGAAATTGAAGGAGCCCGCATTTGAGTTGGTTACTTGATTGGTAATCCCATTCTTTCTGCATTAAGCGGGAAAACAGAACTTTTCGACAGGATACAATAGATTGGTGTAGTGTGATGCAAAAGACTCGGACCCTAAAAGCCACCCCGGGCAAGCATTGCGGCAAGCAGAAGAATTGCAATTGATAGAAATACAACTATTCTGCCCAGATTCATTATTCTTGACCTCAGAGATTGGACATAGAGCCCCCCTCCACTTCCTGTCATGAGTTTTTCTTCCGTATCTTTATTCAATAACCTGACATGAACGGCATAGGCTACTATAGTGGCTATAACCAAGATGATCTTGGCAAGAAGTATAATGCCGTATGTTGTTTGAAACATAGCTTGTGGATTTTCCAGAAACGGTCTGGAATTGTAAAGCCCTGTCACTATCAGTATTCCAAGTGACGGAATAGCTATCTTGTTGAATCTTCTACCAACTTTTATCATTAGCTTGACAAGCTCTTCTGTGGACTTGGTTGTGGTCTTGAGCACTGGCACCAAGACGGCTCCAAGAAAAATAGATCCGCCCACCCATATTGCTGCAGACAGCAGATGTAACCACATTACAAGGCCGTCAACAAGGGCCATCAAGCCTGACTGTTATTTTCACAGGTATAATACTTGCTGCTACTGCCATTTGATTTGCCCCTCAATATGCAAGCTAGAAAGGTTTTAATTCAATCTGCCTTGCAGCTAGCATAAAGTGAATAAGATAGATTGGTTCTTGGTTCACGCAAGATCGTCCTTATTGGCGCTATAGCTGCTGTGGCAGCTGCGATTATCCTTGTTCCATATATCCAGAGTCTATCTGCACCTGACATCAACAGGGTAACTGTCAGAGTTATGTCGGTCAAGCTTGACTCTGCACACTCGACGAGCCAGAATCTTCAGCTTCAGGTGACATTTACAATTGACAACCCAACCAACCAGTCGGTTACTACATCAAGCATCAACTACGCAGTAGCAGCAAACGATATTCCTGTAGGCAATGGCAACCTGTCATATGAAGATGTGCCTGTCAATGGAAGGCCTGCTATATTTGCAGCAAGTTCACAGAACCTGACATCTTCATTCTCTCTGCAGTATAGTGATTCAATTGCTTCTATATTTAACAAGATACAGGCAGATCCATCTTCTATTAGGTGGCATGTGACAGGCGATGCAGTTATTGCAACAGCTTTGACTGAGATTGACAGACCTTTTGACTCGACAATCTAGAACAGTTGAATACTGGCAGAGGCAGATAAATACTTCTTGGTTTGAAAAAGATGCGGTCACCGGGATTTGAACTCCCGCTCAGTCTGCTTACCGGACTGAGTCCCGGGTTACGGGCTTGCTCCGCATTCAGTGTCTGTCTTTTACTTTCAGTGAATGCTTGGAAGGCCAGTGTCCTAGACCAAACTAGACGATGACCGCATCAGAATAAGCCGAACATCATTCGATATTTATAGGTAAATCTTTCGGTTACGAAACAACAGGAGTTCAGAACCTTTTGGACAGGATTCTGTAATCCAAAACTACTTTATTCAGGAAATATAATGTTTAGCAAAGTGTCTACTGCCTTGTCTTTTATCTTTTGTTTGTAGTATTCCTTCCCCTTCTTTGGCACATCCAGAGCCTTTTCTCTTTCAACTTCATCAACAGGCCGGTGATCTGGCGCGCCAATGAACTGTGTCCTGTAGCCTTTCATTTTGGAAATCACTGTAGAATTGTAAATGTCATGCAGCCATACAGAGCCAACAAAGTAAATGTATGGCGGATTGGCTTTTGAACCTATCAGATGCAAAATATGGTCAAAGGTCTGTGCAACACTTTCAGAGCCAGAATCAATACCGATTATGCTTTCTTGTACTCCTCCCTCAACTAACATACGCTTTACTTTTTGTGAATCTGGTTCTTTTCCAACTATTATTACCATGGTCCGCTCCTTGTCAGGCTTTGAATTCATTACTACTCTGTAGATATCAAGGCAAGCCCTGATTCTTTCTTTAACATAGTCAGGGAGATCATCTCCTGATGCCTTGCCCCTGAATATAGCATAGAGCACTATCAAGTTTCCATAGGTAAAGCGGTACTCTGACATCTGCTAAACTTTGCATTTTATTGGTAAATATAAACTGTCTTCGGGATAAAGGTGCCAGTCATTGATACCTTGCTTCGCCAAAAGCATCGACCCAGACAAGACAGGAAATAGCAAGAAAAATAAAAAAATTATTTGCAGAAAATCAGGGGCATCAGTACCATGCAGCTATTTTTTTGGGGGCAGATATCTGCCTTTCCAGCTCGTCAAGCCTCTGAATTGACTCGGGATTTTTTCGAAGCTCTGCAAATGGCTTGTCATGCCTTATCCTCTTGATAACTAACATAACCTCATCCATCGTTACGCCGTGCTTGATATCGTACTCTATCTGTTTGGCGCAGCTTGAGACAGTGCTATACTTTTTGAAGTTGCGCTTCTCAAAAGAGGAAGCGTCAGGGGAAATACCCTTGACAAATCGGATAATAACCTTTTCAACATGTTCCAAATGCCAATCTTTCATTGCAAAATTATTGGGCTTCATAATACATTGCCTTCGATTGTTGTACTAGTAAAGGATATTTAATCTCTTGTTTGCTAAGTATTGCACAGGCATATTTCTTGGTCGTTTCAAGTCAGTGCATTTCCTAACTCGGCAAATCTTTGGAATTTAATTTGAATTTGGAATTGGAATTCACAAGTACACCAAAGGAACTGCTATTCTTTGCAACTATGGATGTAATCCTGCAGCTTAATCTTTTCTTCGCCAGGGATCCGGGCTATCTCGAATCTTTCCTTTGGTTTTGCAAGTGTTGCGGTGGCGTCAATTCCAACCTTTGTCGTAAGCAGATTCTGTTGATCGCTTGATGGATCTAGGCTTGAGCCCTTTGCATTCGGAATGATAATAAATGACCTGTCTGCTTGGGAGCGCGTCGCTATCGCATACTCTACCGCAACAGGGTCTTCTGGGTCTATATCGTCATCCACTACAGTTGCCATCTTCAGTGAAGGGTGCGCTGCAAAGGCAGCAAGAAGGGCATTTTTTGGCTCGCCCTCGAGCCGCTTTTTGATCTGTATAACAGCATGAAGCCAGTTGCATCCACCGTCTGTTAAGACTACAGATTGTGTGCTAGGCACGACATTCTTGACACCCCAGAGCATTTTTGATTCAACAGGAAGGCCCATAAGCAGCCTATGCTCCATGAATCCGGGAAGGATGTCATAATAGATTGCTCCTTTTCTGAACCTGACTGCGTCAAGTTCAAAGACAGGTTGCTTGCGTTTGAAATCATAGGTCCTGAGCATTTCTACCATCCATTCCTCATGGCTCGCGTCATTGAGAATCCGGCCCTCCAAGACAATTTCGGCGTGTGCGGGAACTAGTATATCAGAATTGGGACCGGCCTTGCTCATTGCCAGGTTGCCGCCAAGAAGTGAGCATGCTATCTTCATTTCGTCAAGGCCATATGCGGCCTGGTAGGCTGCGGCAATGCTGACGGCAGGATGCACTCCTATGGCGATTGCAACTTGCAAATCTTGTCCGTGATCCTTTGCATAGGTATAGCATTTGTGAAGATGCCGGCCTTCGACCATGCGGATTGCCATATGCCTTTCGTCAAGAAGCAAAAGCCGGTGTGTCGATGAATTCTGGTTTCCCATTTCTTGGTCCACTGCAAAGACTATAGATGAAGTGATAAAAGGCCCTGCGTCCTTCTCAAAATGAGTGACAATTGGCAGGGCATTTAGATTTGTAGATCTATTTTGCGCAAAAGGTGGGTCTCCTGCGAACACCGCTGGTTCGGCAAGGTTTGCAATTGCTTGCATGACTCTGTCATGAATGGGATATTTTTCTCCGGCGTAGCTTTTTCCAAGCGATCTGTCAGCATCAGCATTGGCCGAGATCGCCAGATAAAACCTTCTTCTAGTGCCGCATAAATTGCTTATGACCTTTCTTATCCGTCGGTCATCCTCTTTTTTCTCTATATTTGAGCCCATTACACTGTCGAAAAGCACTGCCTGCTTGCCATCAAGCTTGCTTACAACCGCCGCAAGCTCAAATTCTGTCCTGACAGGCTTGGATATTGATACAAGTTCGTTTTCTCTTACCAAAATCTCCAAGTATCCCCTAAGTCCCGCAGAATCAATACTATCGGTACCTGTCAGCACGTCGCTAGTCCGGCCATTACTGTTGGCTGACTTTGACTTTGCCCTTATCCCCATTCTTGCCTTTGTCTTTATGGTTGTCTCATTTTTCCTGGCTGTTGAATTCATTTCCTCTCTTAGCTCCGCTATCTCCTCTATCCCTGACGATATCCATAACCTCTCCCATAATTGCTTTCATATCATCCAGTGAGAGCTGGCTTTTGCTATATAGTGATGCAAGACAGATGCCGTTTATCATTGCAGATACTTTTTCCGTTATAGTATTGATAAAAACCGAATCAAACTTGCTTGGTATGACCTTGGCCGTATTAACTTTATTTGAAGAGCTTATCGAGATAGAAATTGAGCCTATTCTTCTATTCTGACCTTCAGATATAAGAAAAAAGCAACCATTTTGAAAAAAAAGCGGTTGAATTAAAAAAACCCTACCGCTCTCAGACTGGACAGTTCTTGGACGGTCAGGCTCTGTAGCCATCTCGCTTCACGCTTTAGGAAACGCGAGCCAGTTGGCTAGTTCTTGTCTCCATCTTGGTTCCTTGCCCAAGCGCGCTCATTTGGGACGAGCGGTTGTTACCTACCTGCTCCTAACTGTAATTGGCTTGGTCAATTTTGGTTTTGGTTCCTGCTGTTTTCTATTTCTAGCCCTCAGCTTTGCCTTGTACTTTAGGTTTCTGGGCTTTGTCCTTAACCTATAGCCACAGCATGGACACCACAGTCCGTCCCACTTTATGAATATCTCACATATCT
>JAJPHM010000019.1 GCA_021325295.1 Nitrososphaeraceae archaeon | reverse complement strand
TCTCGTACAATCTCTGCAATGCTTTCTCTTGTGGCTTGCATGCCTTTCTCTGGATAGCCACCGCAGCCTCTTCCCTGCGTTAGCTTGGGACCTATGAGTATTCTTCTGTCAGCTTTGCTTATGCCCAGATGGGCAGCATCTGTGTTGACTGCTATCAGTTTTCCTCCGGTTACACCCTTGCTCTTTATCCAAGAAACTATGTTGCTGCCTGCCCCTCCAGCTCCAATGACAGAAACTTGAGGTTTTGCCATCTCCATTGCGGCCCTTAGTGTCTCTTCTTCCATTACGGATTCTGGCGTCAGTCTACTGTTGTTACTTGATTCGTACGGTTTGTTGTTATGAAACGACATGAAAAGGAGATTTGCCAGTTTGAATATAAGATCTAGTATGTATCTTTGCCCCTACACATCCTTATCTGCCTGCTTTTGCAGAGCTTTGGCCGGATCGACATTTTCAAGCTTCGTACCTTGACTGGAATTCTTTATTTCTTCATTGCTGACATGGCCACTTGAGGAATGCTTGTTGTCCTGTTCATTCTCGTCACCCTCATTTGGAGATTTCTTTGTAGAATTATCTTGGCTCATGAGTAATGAGATACAGAATGATTAAAGAAGCTTTCAGGAAAACTACGAGGTTCAGGATACCCCTCCTGAAGGAGCCAGATACAATTTTTTATGAAAAACTACATCTTGTCTTTTGCAACTCTAAAATGATATGCTGTGCAATCAGTCCCGATGTCTTCACACAGAGACAATCCCGATCAAATACCAACTGAATGCAATGAGGAGAAGACATTTCGCATAATACGGAGGCAGAGCGTGATACATGGCGAGGGAAGAAGCAAGACAATAAGTGATTTCCCAAAAACTGCCGCTTTAGCACAGGTACTAAAAAATTTGAATTTCCCTGCCGAGAAGAAAAGAATATTGCAATTTGCCAATCAATCAAACAGTCTGGAACGGTATGAAATATTGCCTACGCTGAACAGGATAGAAGAGAGGAATTATTCGAACGTATTTGATGTTGCAAGAGCAGCCTCTTTGGTCAGTGGTAGCGACTGACAAGATGAATTGAAAGTGTTGTGTTAAATAAACTGCCATATTGTAAACCTTGTTTTTGCTTGTCTATAGGCTAAAACGTGTTGCTAAATGCTAAGCTCACGGGCTGAGATGTATTATTCTGCTCTCATGCTAGTGACTATAACATTTCTTTCAAGCATGCTCTACAGTATGCTGCTCTTCTTGATTTCTAGGTGATGTTTGGCGGCCTCGTAAATGAGCCTTGCAACATAAAGGTCAATTCCCAAAATCAAAGCTAGTTCAGCCGGTGGAGTTTTAAGCAATGCATCCAAAGTAAAGCCATGGTTTACGAGCATTTCCTTTATGCCATGAGCTATTTCTAGCCCATATATGCTAGCAAACATTTACCACCATTGTGCTCTATTATATATGAACAGTTCTGATCTTTTGGTCCTAATTATCATATCCATGGTTTTAGTAAGCTAGCAGATATTTGCCAAGTGAATTGGAATAAGAAGAATCCTAAAATGAATATTTATTTTAGGATGGTAAACGTTAGCATAACCAGATTCGCAATAGGAAGATCTGTAGCAGGAATCTCCTCGTAACAAATGTCACTTTCAATGCATCTCCAATGCTTTCAGCATTGCAGCCCGGTCCTGCTACCAATACATGGTCGATAAAACAGCAAATTTGTCTCATCCAGGTCAAAGCTTTCATTGCAAGGTATCAAAATGCAAAGCCAGCAATAACATTTGGCAACAATGGGTAGTATTATTGATTTGTCCTACTGGTCCAATTAAAATGCCGGTGTATTTCAAGAATTGAAATATTCTTGTCTTGGTAACAATGAGACAGGATAGCTAGTTCAAAGGATATGGGAAAGACATTATTTCCCTGTACCAATCGAGTACTGCTGCAAACTCGGTTGCAATAGAAAGGAAAGATGACGCTCTGTGGTTGTTTTGTTGCATCTAGAACGCCCCATGAGCCAGCAGATTAGACCTCTTCTGACCCGGCCAGCTCATTGGAGCTAATTCCTTTAACTTTTGGTATGCACCCAAAAAGAGTCTTCCCTTTTCTGTAGTCCTGAATAGTCTATTCTGTGAATCAAATGCTAATAGATCATTTTCAATACACATATCGATATATTTCATCAGCTGTCCATATGACAAGAAACTTTTATACATCAGATTAGACTTTGTTGCTCCTTCGGCAGCAGCGGATAGTAACTTTGCAGCAATGTCCTGTACCGTTCTGTGCCTCATGACAAAAATGACAACCTTTAATGATATTTAATAGATAATGCATAACTTTTCGCTAATATAATTAGGCCCTTGTTTTACATGGTTAAATGAAATGAAGCAATCAATCTTTTTCAGAGTGGCCCCTTCTTCTGGCAGCATAAGTTAGGTTATACCGATAAGTCGTAAATATCATGTCATTGATAGGCAATGAGATAATAATCACCCATGCAATGCCAGATAAGCATAAGATAACGAGTCAGTAAGATCTTGTTCTAGGATTAATGAACCACATTGCATTTCTTGCCATGAATCCATGAAACATTTCCTCGATATACCCATATTGAGCGATTAGAGACCTCGCTTTGCGGTTTAATTTTGCTGCAACCATAACATAAGCATACCTGCAACGCGGTCCGTGCGACACAAAGGTGCATTACAAGGAATTCTTGATCCTACATAATTCTCCCATTTACCATTCATAAATGATAGATGCCATTAGACAGGTATGCCCAACCTGCAAAAGAACCCAACAAATACGGAAGAGAACAGAGGAGCAAAAGTGAGAACAGAAGAGCAAGACCTAGGACAGAAGGCAAGCAAGGATAGAGGTCAGAGACATAACCAGAAATTAAGAAGATGAAGCTTTATCCTTCAGTTCCAATTCCTCTGGACAAGGCAATCCATAACTTGGTAAATCAAATTAATTAAATTAAATCAATATGCATATGCTCCATCAGCTGGTCTGCATTGGTTGCACAAAGTCAGAGTTTTACCATTCTCTCCGTTATGTATAGTCTTTACTTCAACATTTGCCATTCCACATTGATCGCAAGTACCTAATCTTTCAAACAAGGCTATAGAATAGTACTGCATTATAATGAATAAGGATTTGCAGATAATCAGGAGAGCAGCCATTGTAAACCATATACATGGCCTTTTGCTTTTATGCTACAACCACTGCAACATACTATTCAGGTGCATACAATGCTGATACGAAACAAATGCCGACCATATTAGCAACATATATCGTGTAGAGCTTTTCATAGTAGATCAAGAGCAGGCGGCCTTCTGACATGCCGCAATGAACCTTCTGTGAGCGTAGACAGCAACGAGATGATCAGGCAGGAACCCCAAACCCTTTAGAGCAGGGAGGATGTCAGAATTGTATAGAGGGAAAATATAGCTTGCCCCAAGTATCAAGAATTCTGGTGGCAATTGACGGCTCAGACACATCCTTCAAGGCTGCAGATATGGCAATCCAAATTGCAGAAAAGTATCAGGCAGAGCTTTTTGCTCTATATGTTGTGGTCTCGGCTACAGGTTATGATTACTCTATGTTCGCCACTATTGCTCCAACTGATGCAGTAATAAGGCAGATACTCGCAGAGGCAAGAGAAGCGGCACAAAAATGGTTCGACGAGGTAGAGAAGAAGGCTCGTTTAAGAAATATAGCTGTAAAAAGCGAAGTTATAGTTAGTCCCACATCTGTAGGCTCTGCAATAATTAATTATGCGGAAGACAAGAATATTGATATTCTAGTCGTCGGTACAAGAGGAATGACAGGCTTTAAGAAATTGCTTCTTGGAAGCGTGGCATCATCAGTGGTAACATATTCTTCATGTCCTGTGCTTGTAGTGAAATGACCATATGCCTGCACACATTAACTGGCAGGCAATGCTCCAGGCAGCAATCAACTCTGCAATAACCCAAGAACACTGATTGCTTGTGTAAAGGCGTTTTATTACAATCATGATCCTCAAAAAAGCATCGACAACTCTGATGCAGAATTCGGATCATCAATTCGGAAGCTGGTTTCATTACCTAGCATCGAAGTTGCGCGCAATATTCATTGCTTTGAGGCAGCTTGCCAATTTTTTGTGTAACTGTAAAAAGGCATAACATGCAGATATGCTCAATGAGTCTATATCAAGCACCTGAAGAGAAGGCCCAGCTGATAGACATGCTCAAGGCCCCCATCATCCAGATGGGAAAGGACCAAGGATACGAGGTTGTGGAGAACTATGACCTCGGTGCAGGACCAGTACATGTCGCATGGATATTCAAACCCGGCTCTGAATCTCTGCCAGATATGAGGCTTGGCTTTATCTGCCTCACTGAATTTTCAAACAGGTCAGTAAATGAAGCGATTGCAAGGGCAATGCTCAACCTCATGGACAAGATAGTCTTTGTAGTGCCAACAGAGGAAATGACGCGCTCGATAAAGAATGCGATAGAATCTATGCCCGATAGAAGCATACTGCAGCTCCGAAAATATGTTACAGTCCTGACACCATCAACACTTGTATCAAAATCTGAAATCCTACGATCGGCCGAACGCAGGTCAGCTCAAACCGGCGAGGCGGTTTGACCGAAGAGTAGAGGAGGTATGAAAAAAGATATGGCTGCACAGGAACAGGAACCCACAAAATCAAATCAAGTTGACAATGCGTCCATCTTTGACTCTAATCATACGACGGTACAGACAGACATGCTGGCAGACATCGGACTACAGAAAGGATTTGAAGTCGAGGAAATGAGAGATTATGGTGCTGGTCCCATAGATGTGGTATGGAATATCGATATTCATCCTGCACTACCCAAAGTCAAGTGCGGCTTTGTAAGTCTAGATGCAACAGAGGGAGGCGGCAGCCAGGATACTGAGGATAACCAGATCTCTTTGAGAAAGATAGAAGAAGCTGCAGTTCGAGGAATTAGAAGCGGACTTGACAAAGTATTCCTGGTGGCAGAAAATGAAGAGATGGCAAAATCAGTCAGTGGCAAGATTGAATGGCTTGCATCACATGGCAGTCTGCTGAGGTTGGATTCTGTTTCGCTTGGCCTGTCACTTGACCAAAATGATCCAAGCATCATCGCTTCAAGTCAAACGAGAGTGCCGCAGGGTTCAAAGATCAGGAAAAGGGCAATGAGAGAAAGGGAATCAAAGTTTGATAAATATAACAGGCCCAAAGGCAAAAGAAGGACAGCTGAGCCCAAGAAAAGAAGACAAGAGAGAGAAGAAAAGCTCCAAAGATTTAGCAGGCCAAGGAATCAAAAGTTGAAATAGGAATGGAAATGGATGGAAAAACAGAGTACTATTTTCTTCCAGCAAAAAGATCAGGTAACATAATCCGGTACCAAATGAAAGGGCTTCATTGAGAATTATAAACAAGATATATTCCCGCTTTCATGCCTGTATCTTGCAGTTCTATGTCTTTTTTCAGTAGTGCCTAAATGATTTAAAGTAGCAGTTCTAGCATGTCTTCGGTAGCAAAAATTGTAGAAATTGTTGGAAGCTCGGATAAAGGATGGGAAGATGCTGCGAAAAAAGCAATAGAGGAAGCCCAAAAGACAATTCATGGAATACGAGGCATAGAAGTCGCGGATATGACAGCACAGGTGGATCCAAATACAGGAAAAATCACTACTTATCGCACATGCGTCAAAATGTCATTTGGCGTGGAGCGCTAGGTGATCTGATTGACTACTCCCGAAACGATCAGACAGCCATGAATCTGTGGATTTAGAGGCGGCCCTTGCCACTTCCTTTATGAAAAACATCCCAAAGAACGGTATTGCGAGCATTGATTATCTTTACTGTTTCTTTAATTTCAGTCATGGCTGCTTCGATCCTATTTTGTGTAACATAGTCTATGAATTGCCACGAATCAAAAAGGCAGAATTATCCGCTTGTCTGTATGCATTACAATCCTGTCGGAAAAGTCTCTGGAGGTTCTTCATCAACAGATTGTGGCATATGGAGTGGATGAAGGGCGTGAGTATCGTCAATAAACAAAAATGCATCGTACCTTGCGGACATGATTGTTTCTACGTAATTTCCATACTTTTCGTATGCAGGGTTATAGACCACACCAATAGCTCTCTGTCCTTTTGATTCTGCAGGAATTTCGTTTTCTTTAACTGCATCAGGAAATGTCAACAGCTTGTTCCTGCCCTTGTTAGCAAGATTATGTAAAAAGCTATCCCAGCTTCCACCAACTGCGTCAGGGACTGGCATTCTCTCCATCGGTTCTCCCCAATCTTTTGCTGCGATAACGCTTCCTTTGTATGTGCCAAAGCCAACCAAGACAACTGCATCGCGGCCGGCCTCTTCTCGAGCCAGCTGGCCTAGATTTACCATTTTTGCCTGTCTCATATCAGTCGCCCTTGCATCGCCGATATGCGTGTTGTGAGCCCAGACAATTGACTTTGCTTCCGCACCATGAAATTTCATCAGACGTTCCAGAGTGTTCATCATATGGTGATCACGAACATTCCAAGACGCGGCGCCCCCTTTCACCATTGTCCTGTAGTAAAGCTCTGCATTCTTTGCCACTACCGCATTCTGTTCAGCATTAAAGTATGCTTCTCTTCCATCGTCTTTGAAATTCTTTTTATCATCAGCGGCGGCCTTTGCGCGTAATTCTACTAACATGTTCATCACTTCATCCTCGCATGATTCCGGGATGAATGCAGTCGCTCTGGCGTATTCCTCAACATTTCTGCCATAAGGCTCAAAACATCGATAAGCTTCAACCGCGCTTTTCATGGCATCAGGATAGTTCTTTTGCAGATAATGCATGACGGCGTCTAGCGATTCCCATAAGCTGTACACATCTAGGCCATAAAACCCAACTCGATTCCTATTTTCTTCTTCTCCTTGTCTTTGTTTTTCAGCTTTCTTGCTATTGTAGGATTGTAGCCATTCAACCAGATCCACAATCTCTCTGTTTGCCCACATCCAAGTCGGCCAGCGATTGAAAGCATACAATACGTCATAAGCAGTTGCACCAGAACCTGCCATACCCTTTACGTAACGATTCACTCTGTAGCAATCAGGCCAGTCTCCTTCGAGTGCGATAAATGAAAAACCCTTTTCGGCTACAAGCCGTTTTGTAATTTCTGCGCGCCATGCATAGAATTCTGATGTGCCATGTGAAGCCTCTCCTAGCAGAACATATTGGGCATCGCCTATGCGTTCTAGAAGGTGATCTAGGTCGCTGAATTGTTCAAGTCTATTGATCATAGATTTATTCCATCGCCGCCTTCTTTCTCTGGGATCTAAATAATTTACTCATCTGCTGAACATTGACTTGTCCATCTACTGTGTTGCTTCTGCACTTTTGTTTCTATTCCTGCGGGAAACAAGAAAACATGAGAACCATCCTGCTGCAAATTTAGCAACCTGTTCGAGCTTGCTTGGCTCTTCAAACAGATGAGTAGCACCAGGAATGACTGTCAGTTTTTTCTCTTCGTCTTTGAGTAGTCTTAGCTTACCGTAAGCCTCCTCGTTCAATCCTATTACAGGTCCGTCGTCTCCTCCAACAAGTAATAGCGTTGGTGCTCTAACTTGCAACAGGTAATCCCCTGCAAGATCGGGTCGGCCACCCCGGGATACAATTGCTTTGACAATATCTACTCGTTTTGTAGCAGCCACCAGAGCAGCCGCAGCCCCGGTGCTTGCTCCAAAGTATCCAATGCCGGTAATATTATCACCGTCTGAAACGTCAAAATGCCTAACAAGCCAATCTGTCGCTGCTACAAGCCTATCAGCAAGAAAATCTATGTCAAACCTAAGGTGGGCGGTTTGCTCGTCGATCGCCTCCTCGTCTTCTGTTAGCAGGTCAAGAAGCAAAGTGCCAAGACCGGCTTGCTGTAGCTCCCTAGCAACAAACCTGTTTCTTGGACTGTGGCGGCTGCTTCCACTTCCATGGGCAAATAACACCATTCCTCTAAAGTTATCTGGAATGCTTAAATCGCCTGAGATAAACAGATTTGCATCTACAGGAATGCTGACAGGTTGTTCGCTTCGCTGGAGCATTTTTCAGATCACATCCTGCCTATCGTACTAGGATGAAAACCTTCGATGCCATCCATTACCATAGAATGATTACTTGCATTACAGCAGATACACTCTGAAGCCAAGCAATCCTTTGCGAGACCATGATCACACGCCCTGCATGTACATATGCTGTCTAGCGATACATTATTGCTTGCCATTTGTTAGTACTTCATCCCAAAGAATTTAAAAATTAAAGAAATATGCTTTATGACGACAAGCATGTAAACTATTCTGAATGTCCTCTCCCTGAGGATAAGCTGCTACTTCGCTGATTTCTTTTACTATGGTATTTGACACTTTCCTATGACATAACGGCTCTGTTAACTTAAGGTAATTCGTATAGCTAGGATTGTCCTAGCTGTTCATTGCCATGAGAACCAGGACAAACCCAGCTATAGTAAGGTATGGACTGTACTTGT
>JAJPHM010000068.1 GCA_021325295.1 Nitrososphaeraceae archaeon | reverse complement strand
GATACTATGGACAGGCTGCGAGAGACAATAACCTGGCATGTAAGAAGAATTGACAAGGTAAGGTCAACTCTGACTATGATTGTTATAGAAGGTCAGGGAGAGAAGGAGAAGGCAAAGGGAAAATAGCAAGAATGTATTAAGTATAAAGTAAAACTGCGCTTAATCCATTTCTTTCTAGACAATATATACGAACCTTAAGTAAGTCTTTGCGGTCTATGGATGGTTGATTGTATAATGAACTCAATAGATGCAATGGAAGCTGAAATTGGATACCAGATTACCAACTTGCCCGAATCGATACTTGACAAACAGTATGAAAATTGTCTCTTTACAGGATCCGGTGATTCTTATCTTGCAGCACTTGAGGTTCAATATCTTTCACAATACCGCTCGGTATGTTGCCATCCAATGGATATAGTTACAAATCCCGATCTTGCAAAAGATCGTTCAGCAGTGGTTTTGATATCTGTTTCAGGCAGGACAAGAGCCAATATTCTTGCTGCACAGGCAGCCCGGAGCGCAGATACAACTACGATTGCCTTGACATCATCGCCTGAAAGTAGACTTGCAAAAACATGCGATAAGACAATACAACTGAACTACAAAAGCTGTGGCATAACTACATCAGGGACTATTAGTTTTACTGCAAGTCTTGTCGCCTGCCTGTCTCTTGGAGGCTATGCCACGCGATTGCCACCACTTGCCGACATTTACAATAAGGCCTTGGGAAACGCTATGGAAGTAGCAGATGCAATGCCAAGACCATGCTCCTGTATTGTGCTGGCCGGCGGTATGTTCTTTCCTGTAGCGTCGTATATGGCATTAAAATTCAATGAAGTCTTTGGCGCAAGAGCATATGCATACGATATAGACGAATTCTGTCACTCCCCGATCTTTGGGACTACAAAGTCAGACCAGCTAATAATTTTAGGCCAAAGCAGCAATACAAGCAAAACAAGTACCAACAATATCCCAAAAGAGCTTGAATCAACGTTTAGCTGCAATTTTGTAGAATGCAGCTCCAGTTCTGATCCTAATCCTGACCCTCTAGAATCATTACTGAGTGGCATATTCACTGTGCAACTTGTCATTTTGAGTCTCGCAAAGAAATATCGCCTTAACGAGTGCTATTTTCTGCAAAATACTCCAATCAGCAAAACTCTGTTCAGAACCAGCTCAAATTTAATTTATTATGATTAGCCGCCAAAGCATCATGATTTGAGCAAGCAGTATCCTATTCAACTGCCTACAAATTCGCCTTTCTAATAAGGACAGCAAACTCTACTGAGGTCGTGGCTTTATGCTATGCTGTGGCTTCCGGTAGCCCTGTCGAAAATTAACTCTGGCAGTCTTTTTTTCTATTGGCACTTTAAACTTAAACATCCACCGGCAATCTTGCGCTATTTCCCCATTCTCCCCATGAACCTAGGTACATTTTTACCCTCCTGAAACCCATCATCTTTAGCGCAACAAAACTATTTGCAGCCCTGTACCCGCCTTGGCAATACGTGATTACCTCAGAGTCTTTTGGAAAAGGATACAATTGCTGCAACTCTTTACGGCTCTTGAAAACGCCGTCTCTGATGTTGTCATTCCAGTCTATGTTTATTGCGCCGGGTATGTGGCCCGCCCTGGCAGCACGGCTTACTTTGCCTGTGTATTCTTCAATCGAGCGGGAGTCGATCAGAATCCCGCGCTTGGACGATACAAATGATTTAACCTCTGTTACAGTTGCCAGGACGCGAGGGTCAATTCTGCCCTTAAATTCAGAGTGGACAAACTGGTTTGTCCTTGTTTCGACAGGGAATTTCAAAGACTTCCATTTTTCAAAGCCCCCGTCCAGCATTGCGACCTTGCGATGAGAAAAGTATGACAAGAGCCATACGCCCCTGGCTGCAGATGGGCCAGATATGCTTTCATAAAATACTACTGGTCTACCCTCAGTAACACCGATGTTTGAAAGCAAAAGCCTCGATTGGCGGTTAAAATCCTTTATTCCCTTCTTGGACGTATCAAGCCAGTGGAACTGCATAAGGTCAATATTGACAGCGCCGGGTATGTGGCCTGCCGCATAATCATGAAAGGGTCTTGCATCAACCAAGAGAGGCCTTGTTCTTGGGTTCTTTTGTTCAAGGAGAGGCTTTAGATCAAGCGCAGTTATGACGGGTTCCAATGACTGAATTTCCGGAGGTTCGCCTATTAATTGATTAACTGATTGACTGACTAATATCATATTCTGGCCGCAATCTGCACCGGGATCGGGATCGAACCAATTTCAGCTGCCAGCCAGCTGCATGGTTAGGCAAACAGCAGGTCTTCTGCCTAATCAACTAACTACCAGACTAACAAAGAAATATTTGCACAAGCTGCAAATCAGGCGCACTACAGTCCTTTCTGCTCTACCTTGCTATTGCCTACTGAGAAACACCCTTATCTGTTGCCCTGCAAGGTATGCGTTTATAATTCTCCTGCCATTCTCTGACCGCTTGTCGACTTTGATTCTGGCTTTTTTGCCAACCTGGTTGCTGAACAGGAATTCATCCTCTATGTATACATCAACAGACTTGCCGATGGTTTCATCCCCTAGCAGGACGGTAACTGAAGAGCCTGCTTCGCTGATTTCAAATTCCACTTCCCTGCCAAGGGTGGGCGTCTTGACCTCGACGTCGATCTTGACCCCCAGCATCTCTTCAAGCTCTGAAATAGTCGAACCACCCCTGCCGATAAGCCTGGGCGCAGCGTCTTTGCTTACTTTAACCTGTATCCTGTCATCCGATACTATGTTTACCTGCGCTTTTGGATCGAACCTTCGTATTGTATCCATTATCTTTGATTCAGCCAGCTTTTTTACGCCGCTCTCCTGCCTGACTGGCAGCCTGTCTACTGGCACTACAACGTTCTCTTCACCAAAGGTATAGATCTCGTACTCTGTTTTGCCTGTCTCAAAATCCCTGACTTCCACAAGGGGCCTTGCCAGGTCAGCTTCTGTCATTCCCGTCGGAACCCTTACAGTCAAAGTAAGGTCATACACTTTTTTTATCTGTCCGTCTCTGACAAAGATTATGGTGTCAAGTATGTGAGGTATCATGCCAAGCTCAACCTTACCCATAAACCTCTGGATGGCATCAAGCGGGCTGCTTGCATGCACGACGCCGACCATTCCTACGCCGGCAAGCCTCATATCAGAAAATACCTCAAAGTCCTGTGATCTTCTTACCTCGTCAAATATTGTATAGTCTGGCCTTACGAGAAGCAGGATATCCGCGGTCTTTTCAAAGCTTCCTTCAAGCGGGCCGTATTGTGTCACTTCATCTGGCACCTGGAGGTCACGCGGGGATTCGAAAGTCTTGACCACTTTTCCCTTCTCTACATAAAACTCTGCAAGGCTGCTTGCAAGTGTGCTCTTGCCGGAGCCCGGAGGGCCTGATATTACAATGCCTTCTGCCCTGCCACCCAGTCTCTCCATAAGTTTCTTGCTTGGGCTATAGTCTGCAAGTGAGAGCTTGACAGTTGGTCTGACAATTGTCACTTCAAGACCGTCAGAAAATGGGGGCCTTGTTATAGCTATCCTGAACCTGCCAAACTGTATCACGGTTGCTCCACTTCTGCTTATCTCTACAGAGCCTGTTCCAGCGATGCGTGATGCTTCAGACACTTCCTTGATAATGTTTGTTATCTCTGCATAGGTGCTCTTTTCATCCCCTAACTTGACCAGATCAAAGTTTCCAGGCATGCCGCGCTTTGCCATGGGTGCCACACCCTCTTTGAGGTGAACACTCATTGTGCCTTCATCAAAAAACTTTTCAAATTCAAGGCCAGTCGTCTTGGTCGGAGCTCTGATGTGGATAGATGATACCCCTTGAGCCTCAGCTACAAGTGCCTGGACATAATCTGCAGTAAGCAGAGTTGCATCTTCCTGTATAGCAACATCTTTTATTATCGAGTCAATTCTGCCCCGCTTTGCTAGCTGGATATCAGACAGGTCAGGTCTTTGGCCAACGAATCTGATACTGATGTTTTTCCTTGAGCAAATCTCGCGCATCTTTTTGATCTCGCCAAGACCGACAAACCCATGCTCTTTGTTGGTAGATGCCTGTGATTGTAACTCATCAAGAACTGCCAGAGGAATTATGATCTCACTTCCTTCTGCAATCTGGCCTGATTCAAGCATTTTTGTAATTTCTCCATCTATGATAATACTTGTATCCAAGACAAATTTTGTCCCGTTGCCGCTATCATTATTGTCCAAATTCCATTTTTCTTTGTTTCAAGCACTTAAAAATTATTTTATTTTATTTTATTTCCTTTTTGTTTTATTCTATCCTATTCTGCTTTCCTGACTAGGGCAAGGATTTTGCTAGCAGCATTACCCTGCCATTTGATGCTATCATAACTTGTTTTTGTATGTCGTTGATCGATTTGATAGCAAGAGAAATTGAATGACATGATGCTATGGATAGCTTGGCACAATGCAGGAGCAATCTACAAAGTGGCGGCTGCAAAAGCATAAGTAAGCATAATGCAACGGTGGATATTGTGGGCATTTTGCCTCAAAGGCGAAATCTGGTCTACCGTGTATGTCATGTCCTGTGCTATTTTATTTTGAAAAGATTGCTTGCAGTAATGAAATCCCGCCATCGGGCAGGCAATCCTCTTCCATCTGCTTCAATGTCAGCATTCTTTTTAGCCATGATGGTGACATTGCCCTCCACGTTATTCCAGACTACAACTGCAGATGCAGCACTGTACTACTCTCCACAAACAAATTTCAACGAGACAACAGTTCCACTGGCAAACTACCACTGGAAAACAAACACAATACAAGGGTGTATTTACAAAGAGCCGGGGATCCCGAACTCGTATTATGTGTGGACAAAGCTCCAGGTACAGGCTTGGCGTCAGGCCCTTCGTGAATATACCGGCGACCAGAATGGATGGACAATAACTGCAAGATATTCCAGATCAGTTTCTGACGCCCAGTCGTGTCCTCTTCAATTCTATATTCTGAAATCTTATACAGAATTTCCCGGCTACCCTGAACAAACAGGATCATATACATCTGTAGAATACGACGGCACAGGAAAAGTGCTCCGTGCAGCTATCTTTTTGGCACCCGTAGTGCTGCACGCAGATGGCAAAACTGTGATAAATCTGCCTCCCTACGCATTTAGGAACTCTGCCAGGCACGAAGTGGGACATGCACTTGGTCTTGCGCACATGCTCACAGAAAAAGGGTATTTGATGTCTCCCCGATTTGACTACTGGGAACAAAAAGACCAGCTTCCGATAACCACACTTGAACTGTCATCGCTTGTAAAAATATATGGCAAGGACGGCTGGACCGCCTAACCTCAGCCAGCCATGAATTATCTAGACCACGAGCAGTTTTTCTTCAATTCTGTACAGCGCCAAGCTGATATAGTCGTTGGTAATCAACGATGGAATTTTAAGCTGGTGCTTTTCTGGCAGCATTGCATTTATTCTGTACAGGACCTGAATCTTTTTATCTATCTCTTGGGAGTTTTTACATTCTTCTATCATCTCAAATATGTTTTCGTGCTGATCATTTGCGATATCCAATTTTTTATCTGTCTGCCTCCTACCTGACTGTTTCCTCTGTCTATTAGCCATCATTGCTTCTATCTTATAACGGCTATAGATGTCGTACCAGTACAAAGCTTACTAAACAATTGCCTGCTAAACCAGGATATCTGACTGCTGGCAAATCGGAAAGGAAAATGGGCCGCAAACTTGCCAGCCGGATATCTCTATATATATCGTATGAGAAGATTCCAGAAAATGGATTCTCTTGACTCGTACCTGCGTGCAGGCAGGATAGCGTCTGAAGTCAGGGAGAATGCCAGAAGGAAATACCATGTCGGCTCTACCCTCCTTCAAATTTGCGAATCGATCGAGCATGAAATTAAAAGCAAAACCGCAGAGCCCGCATTTCCGGTGAATGTAAGCCTCAACGAAATAGCCGCACATTATACTGCGGAGCCGGGCGACCAGACTGTTGTAAAGGATGGAGACATCCTGAAAATCGATATCGGCGTCCAGATCCAGGGATACATTGCAGACACTGCTGTCACTGTCTGCTACGATCCAAAGCATGAGGGGCTTGTCAGGGCAGCAGAAGCAGCCCTGAGCGAGGCGGTGCGAATTGCCCGGGTCGGGACAAAATCAGGTGATATAGGAAAGATAATAGAATCTACGATTGCCAAGTTCGGGTACAGGCCCATCCAGAACCTCAGCGGCCATTCGCTGCAGCAGTATACTATACATGCCGGCAGGTCTATACCAAATATCCGCACTATTGGCTCGTCATTTTCCCTTGCTGCAAACGAGGCCTATGCCATAGAGCCATTTGTGACTACAAAGGATGGGCATGGCGTAGTATACGAAGGTAGGATCAGAAATATCTACGGGATAACCTCGCGCAAGCCGGTAAAGGAGCCGGATGCAGATGAGTTCCTCGAAAAGATCTGGGAGCGATTTAGAACCCTTCCGTTTGCCTTGCGGTGGATGACTGATATCTATGAAGAAAAAAAGGTGCGCCAGCTAGCAGACTTGCTTGTCAGGAAAAGAAACATTCATGCATATCCGATACTGGTTGAAGGAAACGGAAAAGTAGTCAGCCAAGCAGAGCATACTATCATAACAAAGGATACCGGCACAGATATTATCACCCTCTAGTCCACCGTTGTGCCCACAGCAGACAGTTACAGTTAAGCAACTACCTGTCATGCCACTACCACAAAAAAGCCATAGAAAAGGTATCAATTTTTCTCTTGCTTTTCAGGAGGATATTCTCCGTAGATTGAGCTTATTATTGTGTCTGAGGAACACTTTTTGCACGGCGAGCCAGCCCTGAAAACATAGTCTCCTTCCTCAAAACTTCTCCTTATTTTCTCGCCACAAGACTGGCATGTTTCCTCGCTAAAGATTTCAGGCTTGGGGTCCTTTTTTTTCATGAATAACAATCATTGGGCCACCCCGATTGTGTTTCCCACACCTATTACAAGCACAGACTGACCTTCTTCGGTCTTGTCCTGTATGGTTGAGTAAACCTCCTCTGTTACTTTGTCAAAAGACTCTGCTATTTCTTTGCGCATAATGGTGATTGCATCCTGTATCGATTGCTTCACCACTATTGCATAAACCGGTATGCTGAACCTGGTCGCTACCTCCTCGATCTGATACTTTTCTACACCTATGCCGCCTATTGCTGCGCCTACCCCTTCTGCTATTTCTCCTGTTTTTTCTCCCTCAAGCTTTAGCGCGGCGTCTACCATAATGATGGTGTCAATCTTTGTCCCAAGCTCCTGCACAAGGCGGACAATGGCTTCTCCGGGCCTGCCAACTGTGCCACCCGGTCCTTCTGCCTTCATAAGGTAGATCTTTCTTTTCATAAACTCCTGTTCACAGAGAACAGTCTCCCTTGCCACCAGCTGCTTTTCCTTTCCAAGCATCATCTTTCCAACAACCATTGGTCCTATGCTGTCGCCAATTGGCTGTCCTTTCTTGAATGCACCTATGGCATTTTTCAGGGCCTCTGCCTCTTGCAGCAGCATCGGCATTGCCATCTGGAGCTGCACCAAGACAAACATGCTTGTTGTGCGCTTGCCCATCAGGTAAAAGTGTCTTACCACTTTGTATATAGAATTGAGCGCAGTTGCGGCTTCGAGGATATTTTCGATTCTGGATATGTCTGATTCGTCTATTCCACTTGCCATCTTTCTTACTTCAGACCTGATCCGCTCGTCTTTGGTCCTCATTACATGGTCAAGCTTGCTTACAAGGCCGGAGGGGTCAATATCGACTGGCATAATTGCAAAGTATTCCAGGAACTTGTCTATATTTGAAGTTGGATCAGATGGCAACTTTACGTACTCTTTGACATACTTGATTGCTTCGTCTCTGGCTTCTTCTTTCATTGTCTTGAGCTTTGCCAGAGACTTTGACACGTCGCTAAGTATCATGTATGATTGAAACTTTTGCCCGTAAAGCATAAGGACAACAATTGGGGCGAACCATACAATGTACATCCACGGGTTGTTGGCATCAGAACCAGAGCTTGAAGGACCGCCAAACAGGGCACCAAGCTGAAGAGCATAGAAACCCAAACCACCCAATAACATAACCTGCTTTTTATACCAGACCGAACTGGCATCAGAAGCTCAATTAAATCTTACTTTAATGTTAATGTAATATGGCATAGCTCGTTCCGGCAGGGTATTTCTTGGCTGGTCATAAAGTTAGAATCATTTTGAACTGGCATGACAGCCGCACTGGCACTTCGTCATCTTTATGTCAAATGAGCAGTCATGGTTGGGACCACATGACTCGTTTATGGGCCACTCCCCCGGGCAATCACCGTGCCTGTTTCTTCGGCAAAAGAATGTAAGCATCCCAGGCCACTGCTACTTGATCTGACCAGATTCAATTTAATTTAATGCTTTGGAAAAGAAGCACAGACTTTTTTTGGAGCAGCCTGATCAAGCCTGTCAAAGCAGGTCGAAATAAAATGAAATAAAGCAGGACGAACAAAATAGGAGAGGCTAGAGTTGAATATTGAACAGTTGTGGAGCATATATCGACCCATCCCTTACGCGCTTGACTTTTGCTACTGAAAGGTAATGGGGCCATATGGTGACCATTATGCAGCCCTCGGGCACGCCCTCCGGCACCTCTATAACAACTATATCGTCGATATTGACGCCAAATTCAACCAGTTTTTGCTTGCCTGTCTCTATCATATCTTGTGGCATTCCACTACTATACAGGTATACCTTGCCACTGTATTGCAGCCTATCAGACATCTTGCTCTAGTACTGCATATAGCTCTAACAAAAATGTACTCATGTGCATGTTTGGCAAAGATAAGAACAAGATATGATAGAACGGTACGGTACAAGATAGAATCGATCTTAGGAGAAAATTATCCTTCTACCATTTATACGGTTGCGTGCATACAATAGAAGAGTAGTATCCTATGGCAACAGCGTATGTTCTGATAAACTGCGAATTTGGATCAGAAGATGAAATACAGCAGGAGCTGAAGAGGCTGCCTGAGGTAGAAGAAGTGAGTGCATTATATGGTGCCTATGATATTATTGTAAAAGTTACTGCCGAAACAATGGACAAGCTGAAGGAAATTATCAGCTGGAATATAAGAAATGTGGATAAGGTCAAGTCGACTCTTACGATGATTGTAATTGAGAAGCCTTTTGCGGCAAGGCACTCGTCTTTCGCTCAAGCCTAATCCTTGAAGGTCTGCTGAACAGCTGGAGCAGAATTCGAGAAAATCTGAAACTTGGCTTCGATTAGAATTTTCTGTAATTTTCTACTGTTGGCTTTTTAATAATGATTGGCTGCATAAGGCCATGGGCAACAGTGCTTTGCAACCAGGGAAAGGTCGCAGGATCATGATCATTGAAGATGAAGGAGATATACTGTTTACGTTCAAAGACTATATGAGAAGCAAGGGGTTTATCGTAACAGATAGCGCGCCTACGGCCGATGAGGCACTCGAAGCCTTTGAAGCATCCCTGCCTGATATTGTAGTCATGGATTATAGGCTGCCTGGCAAGCTAAATGGCCTGCAGGCTGCCGAGCAGATTCTTCGCAAGCATCCATATGCCAAAATTCTCATTGTGACAGGACATGAGCAGGCCAGTGAAGAGCTTGCCAGCAATGAGTTTTTTGAAGACAAAAAGATTGGTATATTGGTCAAGCCAGTCCAGCTGTCAAAGATAGCGAGGCTGATAGATACACTTGACCAGGCGCCTGTAGCAGTGCTTGAAGAGCGAGGCAGCAAGGCTGCTGAGTAGTGTTTATATGGTTAAAACGCGATAAAAATAATAACTTTCTTACAATATGCAAACGTCAATCGTCTGTTCTATATGTAAAAAAGGTCAGACGGTTACCGACCCAGAATCTGGAGAGATTATTTGCAGAAACTGCGGCCTGGTAATATCTGACAAGGCTCAGGAGAGCCGTGCAGAATGGAGGGCATTTACTACAGAGGAAGTAAATGACCGCAGCAGGACTGGAATTCCCCGGTCACTTGCGCGACATGATATGGGTCTGTCCACAATCATTGGCAAGACCGACAAAGATGCCAGCGGGCGCAGGCTGGATGTATCAATGCGCTCAACTATGGACAGGCTCAGGGCATGGGACTTTAGAACGCAGGCCCATACGCCCACGGACAGGAACCTGAGGCAAGCGTTCAGCGAGCTTGACAGGCTAAAGGACAAGCTCGGTCTTTCAGACCCAATAATAGAAAAGACTGCTTACATATACAGAAAGGCTCAGGAAAGAGGGCTTGTAAGAGGAAGGACAATATCGTCTGTGGTTGCGGCGGCCGTGTATATTGCATGCAGGGAAAGCGGTACGTCGAGAACGCTGAAGGATATTGCAGCGATAGGAAACATCAAGCGAAAAGATCTTGCCAGGACCTACAGGCTGCTGGTGCTGGAACTTGACCTCAAGATCCCGATGGTCGATCCGCTAAAATGCATAGTCAAGGTGGCAAACAAGGCAAATCTCAGCGAAAAAACAAAGCGGCAGGCCATGAATATAATGCATGATGTGACTCGTTCGGGCATATCTGCAGGAAAAGACCCGATGGGCCTTGCTGCATCTGTGCTGTATCTTTCATGCCTCAACACCGGCGAAGGGCGGACCCAGACTGATATTGCAGACGCTGCAGGTGTCACGGAAGTAACAGTCAGGAACAGGTACAAGAACCTCAAAAGTCAGCTTGAGCTGAACTGACAAGAGCAAATAAGACGAAGCGAAATGGAGCGGAGAAACGAACAGGTCATCCTGACACGATCTCTTTTTTTGTCTTTTTTTCTTGCATATGCTGGCTGGTGTTGATGTTGCAGACTTTTATGCAAACAATGTTGCCCTCCCTAGCCTAGAGTACAAGTCGGCCTGATGGTGCGGCAATATCCTAACTTATCTTATCTTGTCATGCTCTGACTGCCTTCTTCCTGCATAATCTGAAAAGGAAAACCATTCCATGCTATCCTATCCTATCCTCTGATAGTTGTTTGCTTTTTGTTGTAGAGATAGTCGGTGAGAAGCACTTTGTCAATCTCTGCAGGGTTGATATAATACGACCTGCCTTTGACGTACCTTTCCATTTCATTGATATAGCCAAGAAGCGAGTCTTCCTCACTTATCATTATCGTGTCTATTGCTATGTTCTTGGAGCGGCATTTTTTAGCCTCCAGTATGGTCTTTTCACCGATATACTGATCTACCTGCCTGTACCTGTAGCATAGATAGACAAGCTCACCTGATGCAATGTCTATCTCCATGTTCTGGCTTTCCCTGATAGTGTTTATGGTCTCTCTGTCTGGCGTATAGAAATGCGAGTAGGGTCGCTCCGAAAGTATCTTGTCCTGTTCTCCCTTGCTGTCGATAAAGCATGCGCTTGGGTGGCCGTCTGTAACCAGAACGATCCTTTTGTTCATCGCGCCGTCTTTTTGCAATATCTTGCTCCCGAGCCTGAACGCGGCCTGGTAATTTGTATAGTGCAAAAAGTCAGAGCCGGGTTCAAAAGTCTTCAGATAGGGTATGTCATATGGCAGAACCTTCGATGCGAGGGCACCAAAGCCAACTATGTATATAGAATCTGAGGGGAAGAACTTGCGATTCAAAAGATACAGGCTCCATAGAGCCTTTTTTGCAGCCTCTATTCTGCTCATGTCGCCGTACATTGAAGAATAGCGCATGGTCGAGCTGAGGTCAATGCAATAGACTATTGCGACCCTCACATCCTGCATAGTTTCGTATTCCTCGAAATCTTCAGGGTCGATATCAAGCGGAACCTGCAGCTTCCTGCCGCCCTTGACAGTTCTCTGCACTGTGTTGAGCAATGATCTGGGGACATTTAGCAGCCTGATGTCATCACCCGGCTCATATCTTCTGGTGGTGTCAAGGATGACTGACCCCTGTCCCATACTTTTGGTTTCATGCAGCCCAAAGTCTCCCGTTTTCAGGGCCTTCATGACATCGCTCAAGATCCTGCTTCCGATATCTGAAAAGCCCTTTGTGGAGAGCCATTTGTGAGAGTCTTTGAGGTAGCCTTTCTGCATGAGTTTCCTGACAAGCGCAAGTCCTGAATCCTCCTGGTCGCGCCTCTCTTCCTGTTCCTTACTTGGTTCTTGCGGGCCCGACCGGCGCCTCTTTGCCTGATCATCTTCGGATGGCTCTCCACGACCCTGCGATGCAACCACGTTTTGCAGGATCTGTTCAAGCTCGTACAGAGACGGCGTCTTTTCCCTCAGAGCTTCCCTGCCAACTGCCTTTAGAATCTGATCCAGAATATCGTCCGGAATATCTCTGTCCTGATTCTGCTTTTGATTCTGGCCATCCTGTCCGCCATCTTCCGCCGCCACGTAGACAAATTTTTTGCTATCACTGACTGAGTTCATAGCTGCTGTTATCCTTCTTGTCAAGGAGGGGCGGCTGCATCGCCCTGAGTCCCTCAAGTACCACTTCAGCTACTGATGCGGTAAATTCGCCATCAAGGTCCTGAGTAAAAGATATGCTTTCTGCCTTTATGCCATAATTTTTGGCCCTCTCGACAAGCTGCCTGTGTTCTTCCTTGACAGAGATGGCCACATCGTTTACGGCCTGCTTTAGAGCGGCAAATTTGGAAAGCTGTGATTCATAATCTTGCCCGGCGGCCTTTTTGCCCGGCATTGTCTGCGAGACCTGGAAGGCTTTGTTCTTTGCAAATTCTGTCTTTATCTTGCCCAGCTGATCTTCGCTTATTTTCTGCACATACTGAAGTGAGACTTCTTTTATTGCATTTTCAATCGCTGAATTGAGCAGATTCTGCCTGTTCTGGCGGTTGTCTTCAATTTCAGAGAGTTCAAACTTGGACGACTGGTGGATGCTATAGATATCACAAAATCTCGGGACTGCCATAACGTCATAGATCATAGTCCTTGTCCTTTCTGCTTCGCCTATCATTACCTCCATTGAGTGGATAGCCATCCTGACGCTTACTCCTTTGTCCTGATTGACGTCGGGGTGAGCTCTAGCGGTCTGGGTTATCTTGGCGATCGTCTTGAGGATAAAGGACGGAAGAAAGACATTTCCAGAATCCATGATCCGTGCCTCTTGCAATATTATGAGCATCTCGTCGTCTATAGTCTTGGGATAGTGGGTATCGATGTGGCTTCGGAGCCTGTCAAGAAGGGGCTCGACTATCTTGCCTGAATGAGTATAATCTATCGGGTTGGCTGTGGCTATTATTCTTACATCAGGGCGAAATACTATCGGATATGCTCCTGTAGTGAATTTGCCTTCCTGGAGGACGCTCAAAAGTGCGACCTGCTTTCTTGGGTCAAGAACTGGAAGCTCATCTATGCACAGTATGCCATGGCGGGCCTGGAGCAGCTGTCCTGCAGAGTACGAGTCAATGCTGTACAGCTCGACGCCTTTTTTTGCTATCTTGATGGCGTCTATCTGTCCTACAAGATCCTTAACAGAGATATCGGGCGTAGAAAGTATGTACTTGTATCTATCATGACCTTCGATCCAGTCAATTTTGGTATCGAGTTTATTGTTCCGTATGGCCTCTTCGCACTCTTTTGATACACTGAATTCCGGGCTGGTTCTGTTCAGTTCAGAATCTGTAAGAAGCGCCAGCATCTGATCTTCTGGTATGCTGGTTGGTATGTCGTTTGTTACGGTCCCTCTGACAACAGGAATAGGGCAGAGCAGATTTTTTGCAATCGATTCTGCGACCTTGGTCTTTGCCTGGCCTATCTGACCAATCAGAAGAATATCATGGCCCGCAAGAATAGCTCTGTTGAGGGCAGGCACCACATCCTCATCATAACCTATAATTCCCGGATATGGATTTTCTCCGCTTCGCAGCTTTGCGATGAGCCTGCCGCGCATCTGTTGCTCGACTGGAACATGCCTGTAGTTTATTTTGAGCAGGTCGCCGAGTGTCTTTAGGTGCTTGTAATCCTCTGGAACTCCTGGCATTAGCTCGGTGTATTTTGGTTTTGAATTGTATGATCGGTGAACCAGTTCTTCAATAGTTCTAGAACTCATTTGATCTTTTCAGGTAAAATTTTTGGACCTCTCACTCAATTTAAAGATTGTTAGCAACTGCTAACCAGTTAGTTACAAGAGTCGAGGAAGAGAATTTTTAATGGTTCTCTATGGCCAGCTCTAGTTGTCTCTGGTATTCCTCTTCTGCAATTTCCTGTTCTGTCTTTGCCGGCTTTGAAAGCAGTTTTTGCCGCTGCGGGCCTGCTGTTCCAGCTCTATCCTTTACCATCGTCGACATCTTTAACATGAAAACCTGCGAATATAATGTTTTACCTGACTCAAAGCGCACGGAAGTGTAAAGATTTTACATAAAAGCGGGCTTTGTATTCAATATTGTATCAAACCGAGGAGCAGTGAACGGCGTATATTGAAATTCTTGCATTGATTTGCAGCCCCGGCAGCATCTTGGACTGGCTGGCCTGCTGGCAGGCTAGTTAATCGGCTATCTCGTACGCCACTCATTTTATTTCTTGGCAATTTATCGTATGGTAGCACATCATATCATATCATGACAAGACCGAAAGACCCAGCATGGTTTTTATTGCCGATTCTCTTTGCTCTTGGTTGAATTATTTGTCGGCGTCTGAGTATAGGCACATCCTTCGAATAGCAGGCAAGGACGTTGAGGGTAGCAAAAAAATGGCCGTTGCTCTCAGCGAAATAAAAGGCATAGGATACAATTTTGCACAGGTTTTACTTCAGTCACTGAATATCAACCCAAACCTGCGCGTCGGCTTTTTGACCGACCGTGAAGTGGCCGAGATTGAAGAGGCGATAAAAAACCCTTCAAGGTCGGGAATCCCTGCATGGTACCTTGACAGAAGAAGGCATATCGAGTCTGGCTCAGACCAGCACATGATAAGTTCTGATCTTGATTTTTCAATTTCAAACGATATTGATAGAGAAAAGAATGTAATGAGCTGGCGAGGCTACAGGCACATGTTTGGTCTGCGAGTCAGAGGTCAGAGAACCAGAACCACCGGAAGAAAAGGTGGTGCAGTAGGTGTAAAGAAAGTAAAGATGGCACCAGGTGCTCAGGAGGCTGGAGCCGCAGCACCGGCAGCACCAGCAGCAGGAGCAGCCCCGGCAGCAGCAAAGCCAGCTTCAGGCGCAGCACCAGCAGCAGGAGCAGCCCCGGCAGCAAAACCTGCAGCCAAGGAGCCTGCCAAGAAGTAACAAAAGGCAAGATTGTGGTGATATAGATGGGAGATCCTCGTAAAGCAAAGAAAACATTCAGAAGGCCCAGGCAGATATGGACTACTGAATCTCTAAATACCGAGCTATATGTCGCAGGCTCGTACGGCCTGAGGAACAAACGGGAGCTATGGAAAGCCCAGACCGAGGTTGCAAGAATGAGAAACCAGGCAAGGGCTCTACTTGCATTGCCTACTGAGATTCGGCATGAAAAGGAGACAAGGCTTCTCAGGTTCCTCAACAGGTACGGCTTGGTCAACGAAACAGCGACCTTGGATGATATTCTCAATCTAAAGGTCGAGGACCTGCTTGAAAGAAGGCTACAGACCATAGTTATGAAAAAGACGGTTTCAAAATCTCCATATTACGCCAGACAAATAGTTTCGCATGGCCATGTCTCGATAGGAAACAGAATAGTCAATATCCCCGGCTATCTTGTGAAAAAGGACGAGGAGCCCCAGATCCTTGTGCATATAGATACAGGGGCAAAGGGACCCGCTACGCAAGCTGCAGAAGCCGCGCCACCTGCCTGATGCGCTGACACTGCTTTGCGTCATGCCGATAGCTGATTGGATTGGATAATTTACTTTACGGGGTACTCACGATATCTACGTGGTCGATCTTGCCATCTGAATTCATATCAAATCCCTGAACTACGAGTGCCCAATCTTTTCCTTCTGCATAGGTTTCCAGTACTTGCTCGCTATAATTTGCCAGTGCAATTACGGCAGACTTGGTCCCTATAGACCTGACACCTGCCACCACAATGACGCTTCCGCCATCGTAAGGGTTTTTTATTTTTGCTATCAGGCCGTGGTTATCCATGTTGTATCTGTTGCCTGTTCTGGCCTCTACAAGGCCGGCCCAAAAGTTCTCCTCGCTGAATCTGATAGGCAGGTACTTGTTAAATTCCGCAGTCACAATATTTGTCCCTGGGCCACCGATGGATATGATGTTATTGCCCGCTATGACCTTTTCCGCTTTGGCATCTGTATCAAGTTTTACAATAAACTCTGAAGGAACGCTCTTGGTGATTGCGCCAAGCAGCAGCGCAAGGTGGGTTGCATAATGTCCATCACGTGCTGAAGACTTGTATGGGCCATGAGGATCGGGCGCCCCTACCACGATAAGGCCGCCAAACGACTCGTCAGAAATGTACTCTTTGAAAAACCTTGTTGCATTCCTGTAGCGCCTGCTGAGCATGGCCTTGCTGTCCTGTGTCTGCCCAATCTGCTTCTCGCCCCAGTCCATTTCAAGGCCAAATGAAGGAGTCGAGGGCCTGTACAGGCGGGCAGTCCCGCCCCTTACCAATGTCTTGCCTGACTCTTGTATTGCACCGATGCTGGCAAGCCTGTGGATATAGTAGTAGGCGCTCTGTTCGTATATCCCCAAAGATTTGGCAATTTCAGCAGGGTACGAGGGCTTTGAAGCCAGAATCTGCATAATCTTCCATGCTACCGGGTTTGAAAGCACCCGGATCTTCTCCACATCATCAAAGACAGTAATCTCTTTTTCAAATATTCCTCTTGTCCCCTCATATACGAGCCTTTTTTCTTTTGTCTTCAACAAGTTCAGGCTTGATTGACAATTATATATTGTTATTGAGCGGTACTTGATGATGTTGGTTGTATGCTCCGGTTTTTGGCCATTTGGTTATATAAAATATTATAACGCTCCAAGGACAAGTTGAATAATTGATTTAAGTCAATTGGCATACTGCTATCCTGTGTGTTCCATAATCGGATACAAAGGCAAGAGCCCGGCAGCGCCTATTCTGGTTAACAGTCTCAAGAGAATGGAGTACAGGGGATACGACAGCGTAGGGGTCGCAACTTTAGAAGGCGGCAAGATTCTGGTTAAAAAGGGCGTGGGAAATGTTGAGAAGGTGAACAGCAACCTTGCGATGGAGAGCATGGCAGGCCATGCAGGAGTTGGACACACAAGGTGGGCCACCCATGGAGCCGTTACAGATAGCAATGCCCATCCACACTCGGCATGTAATAACAATATTGTTGTGGTGCATAACGGAATCATTGAAAACTACAAAGAGCTAAAGGAGGGTCTGATTTCTTCTGGGCATGTGTTTACAAGCCAGACTGATAGCGAAGTTATTGCCCATCTGCTCGAGGTCTATTATGCTCAATTCTCTAGCGTCAAAAAGGCGATGACAGAAACCTGCAAAAAGCTCAGGGGCGCATTTGCATTTGTAGCAGTGTTCAATGATGGAACCATAGCCGGCGCAAGGTATGAGGAGCCGCTAATTATAGGAGTGGCAAACGGTGGTTATTTTCTATCAAGCGATGTGCTTGGATTTATCGAGTTTACCGACAGGGCAATCTTTCTGGACAACCGCGATATTGCCATAATGGATTCGACCAAACTTGAGCTGTTCAACTTTGAAGGCGAGGCAGTCGCCCGGCCTATCGCGCAGGTGGCCTGGGAGCTTGGAGCTGCTGACAAGGGAAAATATGCTCACTATACGCTAAAGGAGATAAACGAGCAAAAGTCCACCTTGGCAGATGCTATGAGTCAGAATGTCGATACTGTCGAGAAATTCTGCGACGCCATCAAGTCAGCAGCAAGCCTTTACATAACAGGAAGCGGATCTAGCTACCACGCAGCCTTGGTGGCAAAGCAAGTGCTAGCCAAATTTGCCAAGATAAGAGTCGAAGCAGTAATATCAAGTGAGTTTCAGTATGTGCTAGAGTCGATGGATTCCAAGTCAGTGTTGATTGCCATTTCGCAGAGCGGCGAGACTGCCGACGTTCTGAATTCTGCGAAGCTGGTCAAGAGAATGGGAGCCAAGATCCTCTCGATAGTAAATGTGCCCACGTCATCGCTTGCACTGCAAAGCGATCATTTTCTCCTGATAAATTGCGGTCCCGAGATCGGCGTGGCGGCAACAAAGAGCTTTACAGGCCAGCTTGCAGTAATCTATAACATAATCAACAGGCTCTGTGGTGGCTGCCTTGGGGCAGATATTGCATCGCAACTTGCGGCCGCTGCAGAAAAGATTCTTGCGGGGCAGGAAAATATAGCCAAAATAGCTGCTCAATTAAAAGATGCAACAGATGTCTATATTCTCGGCAGGTCAATACACTACCCAATTGCACTTGAGGGCGCTTTGAAGCTAAAAGAGCTGGCCTATGTTCATGCTGAGGGTATCGCCGCGGGCGAGCTGAAGCATGGGCCCCTTGCGCTTATGGAAAAGAATACTGTGGTGATTCTGATAAATCCACACGATTCTACTTTTGGCGACACTATTTCTAATGCTCACGAAATAAAGGCAAGAGGCGCCACTGTGATTGGAATTTCTGATAGCAAGGAAGAGATCTATGACTATTGGATTGAAATACCAAGACTTGAGCAAGAGATGCTGTATCCGATAGAGTCAGTGATGCCGCTGCAGATTCTGGCATACTATATGGCACTTGAAAGAAACGCCAACCCAGACTACCCACGCAATCTGGCAAAGTCAGTCACTGTCAGGTAGATTATCTGGACAGATGGATTACTGCAGCGTCGGAATATTGCTAAATGAGCAACCTGGCAGGCCTGCTGGGACATACATCAATACATCGTCGTCATTACAATATCCCGAATAGTACCTTGAGCAGGATTATCAGCACTATTATGCCCAAGATAGCCCACACTATAGACCATATCATCACTTGCAGACGCGCATCAATGGAAATAAACCAGATCTAGATTTGTTAGGGAAACACACGCGGGGTTGGTTGATTAGAATAATAATAGTCAATCGATTTAAACCATGGAGACCTACTAGCAAATACAGCCAAGGACGACTGCGGCATTGCCCTGTCGCCTCTTGAGCCTGTTCTTCAATATCTGCCCCATCCCGCTTAGCCTGCTCGAAGATTCCTGAACCTGTGGCCTTCAAAACTATCTATGCAAGCAAGCAAATAGTCGGTAACACAACTGTCGATTGAGCATTGTTCTGTATCAACGTATCACTGACTTTTTAAATACAAAGCCTGCAAATGCTGAGCAATGGGGATGTTAAAATACAAAGTAAACTACAATCCCGTAGTTTACGACTTTAGATCGGGCAGTTACAGGGTTGGAACCGAGAAGTATCAGGACTACCAGAAGGCTAGAGAACAGCAGTGGCGTTGTGAAAAATGCGACAAGACATTCTGCTCATTTAAAGAGCTGAGGCTGCACAAGCTTGAATACCACTCATACTGAACGGATGTTGGTTGCTGGCAAGGATGTCTAGTCCTGTGCTGAAACCTTTGCTGCTCTAGGACATCGATTTTCCCAGAAAGGCAATGGACTGCAAAAGGTTGTTTTGTTGAAACCTTGTCTATCTTTTTTTTGCCATATACACATAATTGTATGAGAAAGATGAGAGAAGTGAAGGAAAGGAAAGAAAAGAAAAGAACTGGAAACGAAAGTCTGTATGATATAAGAATCTGACAGAAAGATGGATAGATAGCTCATCTTGACCATCGAGTAAACTTGATCTCAATTGCTGCTTTTTATCCAAAACAGAAACTTGAAGTTGATGCAAAACTACTCCAAGCCAGAAACTGTCTCCACATTACATATCACCATGGATGACAGCAAATTTGAGGCAAAACCTGATGTACTGTTCAAGGCGTACAGTGCAATAGATGCCAGAGCTCGCCAGCTTGCACCAGAGAATATCAGAAATGAACTCAAGATAGTGCAAGATGGCAGAATAAAAACCAAGTTTTATGTGACAGTATCCAACAGAATGGCCCCTCACCTGCTTCAGGCAATACAGCAGCAGATAGACCATAAAGCCGGCATGGATTTTGGGCTGTATTTCCAGAAGCTTCAGGAACAGCTGATGTCCCAGATGTTTGGCCCAGAACCTCTGTCCTTTAACATCAAATTGTAAAACTGCCTACATGGAACAGGCCAGCTAGTTTCACTTTCCCTTTTCCTTTCTTTCCCATTCCTTTCTTCCTAGACCTGCTGTTACATTGATTGTCTGTTGCTGCTTCACAATCAACGGGTTTGGTTCCTTCCGGCCTGCATTAGCAGATCATATTCTTCCTCTACTGCATGCAAGATGGCCTTGCCGTCTATTTTCCCTTTTGATTTTAGCATTGCTGCAATTGATACACCGCCTGCTCCTACACCTTCCTTAACAAACCCCTTTGCAAAAGCCTGCAGCCCTGGTCTGCTTGATTCTGCCAAGTGGATATTTGCGGCAAATGCTGGAACCTCGTCTGATATAGATCTAAGGAGATAACCCAAGCTTGACGAATGATCAGTTGCAACATAGGAGGTGGTTCCGATGCATACACCTTTGAGTGGGATATGAAGTGCTGCCATGATTGCAACTATTGCAGCCATCTGGGTTCCGCCAGCAAGCATAACTCTTGCCCCTGCCGCAGTGGCACCGGCTGCAATTCCTGCGATGGATGGCATCATTGGATCACCCATGAGCGATATCGCCTCAAAGGGATCGTCCTTGAGATCTCCAAATTCTATACCAGACCTCTGCATAGCCATATCAACAATTTTGTTTTTCAGCTGGTGTGGATTCTCTGGCATACTGCTACTTACTTTGAACCGGGCATCAATTCCAAGAGCGCACATGACAGCCAAAGCAGTGGTTGTCCCTGCTGGTATGCTCTCACCAATAACCAGCAGGTCAGAAGAACAGGCGAGCTGGCGTCCAAGCTCGCTTCCATATCTGAATGCAGCCCTTACCTTCGATCTATCCATTGCATCATGGGTTGAAATGTTCTCGCCGGGGCCAAGACCAAATGAAACATATGGTATTGAAGGTTCAATCTGCGTTCCTGCCCTTACGACAAGAAACGGAATTCTTGCAAGCTGAAGGACAGCGCGGGTGATTACTGCTGGAGTGGGCTTGCCATCTGGCGTAGCTGGAATTGCCTCTATGCATTCGCACCTGCCATAGTACAGAAATTCAGAATCTGCCGCCGAGGTATATTTGACAAGTTCCTTATTTGCACCTGCGACAGTGATGCCGGGGATTTCACTTGTCTTTGAATGTGAGATAACGCAGACAAAAAACGGCCTGGATGACGAAAACGAAAATAGCGGCAAAACAGATCCTCTTACTTTCTCTGTACTGGGTCCTGCAATATCCAGAATGTCCGGAAATCTATGCCTGCCTCCATTCTGTACTTTTTTTGGTGCTACTTTCAATTTAGTATGCCAGCCACCACTCTTCATGCTCATTCGCCTGTCATAAAAGCAACAAAGTCGTTTTCTGCTCTGGGCTGAAGCACAAAATTTGTCCTTTTTTCATGCCCGATTGTGGATTTTGGTGTGGATCCGTAGTTGTGGCCAGGGTACACAACAAGTTGCTCGTCTAGCTTTGCTAATTTATCAAAAAGGCTTTGGTACATCTCCTTCGGATCACTTCCAGGCAGGTCGGTCCTGCCGCAGTTGCCAACAAAGAGTGTATCGCCGGTAAACAGGAGATTTCCTGTCAAAAGGCAGATGCTGTCCTTTGAATGGCCCGGGGTATGGATGACTTTGAGCGCAATGTTGCCCACCTTAATGGTGTCGCCGTCTGAGACTGAGATATCTTTTCTTGCATCGGAGGCTTTATGCTGAACCACTTTTGCTCCTGTCACTGCCGCAACTTGATCGTTTCCCAGAACATGGTCAAAGTGAGTATGCGTATTGATTATGTACTTTGCCTTCCAAGAGTTCTTTTTCAGCACATCAAAAATTTTGTCCAGATCCCATGACGGATCTATGACTGCTGCATCTCCTGTCTGCTCGTCGGCTATGACGTACGTAAAGTTGGCCATCTGGCCTACCTGAAGTTGAAGAACCTTTATTCTCGGCTCCGGCTTGTTTGGCTTTTCACTCATGGCACTACTAGCACACCATACTCTATTCTATTTTATTCTCTCATATTCTAGTCTTCACTGCCACCTGTTATGCCTGTCTTGTTTTCTCGGCTTCAGGCGGAATGCCTATCAGCTCCAGATAAACTCTGCCTGTATATTTGGCGATTTTGCTGTTTGAATGGCTACCAATTTTTTTCCTGCCATTACCTTTATCCTTGCCTCTATCTACAAGTCCTGTCTTTTTTCTATGAAACGTCACAGTGGCATCGGCCATCACACATCTGTCCTGAACCTGTCCTGTATTTGGATCAAGGCCCGAAGGAACATCGACTGCCACAACATATGCCTTGGACCGGTTTATCAGGTCGATCGCAGTGCCATGCGGGTCTCTGATCTGACCCTTGATCCCTGTTCCGAAAATGCCGTCAATAATGATTGACGCAGAAAGAATCCTGTTTTTCACTTCAGGCGTGATCTCGCTCCCAAATATGATTTCAATAGAATCCATCTTTTCAATAATGGACCAGTTTGTTTTTGCTTCTTCCGACCTAAGATAGGAAGGGCTGCCAAGAAGGATTACAGTGGGTCTTGCGCCATAGCCTGCCAGATGCCTTGAAGCAACAAAAGCATCTCCGCCGTTATTTCCTGTCCCACAGACAGCAACTATTCTTCTTGACTTGAGCCTGTCTCTGAACTTTGCTGCAATAAAATCTGCAACGCCGTGGCCAGCGTTTTCCATCATCATTACTCTGCGCATTCCAAAAATTGAATCGCCGTTCTCTTCAATCCTGTACATCTCATCTGAAGTGATTGGAGCGAAGTCGGGCCGATAATTTTCCATTTCTACTCAGTACACCTCTGTATAATATCGAAATCGGTCCGGACAAGGTAACATAAAAACTAACTAATTAACTAATTTGCTAATCAACAGCTCAATCCTTTGGATAGCTACTCTATTCTATCTTGTCTAGTTTAGGTCAAGATGTCATGTAATGTACTATATTATCTTGGATGTCAACTGCAGTGACTGCCTCTGCTGCATGCTCTTTGAGGGTCGCCTGCTTATCTGCTCTGCACTGTTGATAATTTCAAGCCTGCTGTACTTATTCGCTTCTCCATTCTTTACCGAGACGGACTTTTGATGCTGGAAAGGCATCGTATAATCAGGCAGCTTGAGCTCGACTGATCTTTTTCCGTACAGTGCAAATGTCCTGCCATCATAGGTGCATTTTACTATCGGCAGTTTGTTGGCTCTGGCGGCAAGTGAATCTGCAACTTTGTAATATTCAACCAGCCTCCGCTGCTCGTATACCACCATGTTTTTCCGCCTGAATCTTTTCTTGCTCATGAACTTGAATGCCAGTATTACATGCCTTTCAGGATAGTAGCTGAACATCTTTTGCACAACAAGACAGCGCTCTATCTGATCCTGGGGAACATATAGCAGGTCGCCAGTGCCGGACTTGGCCTCTATTGTGAGCAGAGTTGGCGAAGAGTTGTTGACCGCGACGATATCAGGAAGGCCTGTGCTGGATCCGCCCAGCCTGCGCGCTTGCCAGTCTCCTATGCTGAGCCTCTGGACAAGCGTGTGCTCGTAGCTGTAACCTCTGCTCCTGCGAATGTTGCCCATTGACTGGACTCGATCCGTATAACCTCACCTTAAAGTTTTGTGCAAAAACTGAAGTGGTGTGCCTCTATCTCTCTGCTCTGTACTGGCCCTTCTATCGTAAAAAAGAGCAAGTCTTTTTAATGAATCTGGTGTGAGCCAAGATAGGATAGAAGAAACCAGATGACCATGCTCTCAAAGGTTCACTCATCTCTTGAATCGATCAACAAGGACATGAAAGACACAGAGGAACGGCGCGAGAAGCTGATAAAAGGCACACGCGACATCATTATGCTCTGCAGCAAATCAATAGTCTCTCTTCACCACAACGAAATGGAACAGGCTAGGGACAAGATGGAGACTGCAAGGAATATGCTAGACGAATTTCGAGGATATGCCAAGGCAGACCTGTACAGGTACATAGTTGTTGCAGAGCAGGAACTTGTAGAAGCCTATGGGCTCCGGTCCGTAATGGAAGACCTGCAGATACCATCCATCGACGATCTGGGGGTAACCGGTCCATCGTACATAACGGGCCTGCTAGACTGCATAGGTGAAATCAAACGGCTGGTGCTTGACCGTATGAGGTCAGGCAGAGAAAGAGATGCTGAGAAGCTCTTTGCAATTATGGAGGAGATCTATAATGAAATTTACCCCTTTGCTGTTTATGACAACTTTGTCGGCGGCGTGAGAAAAAAGCTGGATGTTGCGAGGATGCTGATAGAAGATGTCAGGGCTACCGTAACCGAAGAAAACAGAAGAAGGGCCATGATAAACGCACTAAATGACGTAGATGAAAAGCTGAAAGGAAAGGAAGGGAACCAAGGTAGATAACGATATCGGCAGAAAGTTTAATTCTGGAAAGACCTGAAAGATATGCTGAAGTCAACTTGCCCTTGGCCTCACAGCTTATCATGATTATTGGTGGATCAAACCTGATAATCATAGTCTTGCTTGGTCTTGTTCTTATATTTGGCACCAAAAAATTGCCGCAGGTTTCAAGAACTCTGGGGAGGGCGATGGGTGAATATGGAAAGGCCCGGGATATGATCAGAAACGAGATCCAGAGCGCCGGGTCACTTGGACCTCAGTACGGAATCCCAAGAATTACTGGCCCAGTTTCCTCGGAGAGGGAGAAGCTTGATGCAATAGCAAAGTCACTTGGCATTACCCCTGCAGGCCTGACAGACGATCAGCTCAAGGCGATGATTTCACAGAGGATGCAGCAGAGTAGCGGATCGTCTGTTTAGCAGCGATGGGTGCAAATCTGCCTGCCAGACACTTCCCACAATATTTATAACATCAAGTTTTCTACAACGCTGTAATGTCAGGACAATCGAGAGGTTCTACAACTACTTCTACTTCTACTTCTACCGCTGGCGCTATTAACCCTTTTGAAGTCGCCCTCAAGCAGCTTGACGAGGCTGCAAAGCTGATAAACCTGGACGCAGGGCTACATCAGGTTCTTGCTCATCCAAAACGGGTTCTTACTGTTTCAATTCCTGTCAGAATGGATAATGGCGAGGTCAAGGTGTTCACAGGCTTTCGGTCACAGCATAACGATGCCCGCGGCCCATACAAAGGAGGGATAAGGTATCACCCGCAGGTCACTGTTGACGAAGTAAAAGCACTATCGATGTGGATGACATGGAAGTGTGCGATTGCCGACATCCCATACGGCGGAGGCAAAGGTGGCATAATCTGCAACCCAAAAGAGATGTCAGACGGCGAGCTGGAACGCATGACAAGAAGATACGCCTACGGCATTGCCGATATAATAGGACCAATGACCGACATTCCTGCCCCTGATGTATACACGGGAGGCAAAGAGATGGCATGGATAATGGACACCTATTCTGCTCTAAAAGGAAATTATGTCCAGCCTGAAGTGATAACTGGAAAGCCGCTTGCAATCGGGGGCTCTCTGGGAAGGAACGAAGCAACCGGCAGAGGGCTTTCATTTACAGTGCGAGAGGCTGCCAAAAGGCTCAAAGTGAACATGAAGTCTGCAACTGTTGCAGTGCAAGGCTTTGGCAACGCCGGACAGTTTGCTTCACAGCTTGTAGAAGAACAGGGCGCCAAGGTGATAGCCGCATCTGACTCGAAAGGCGGAGTATACAACAAGGCCGGAATTTCAGTCAGTGCCCTCAGAAAACACAAGGAAAAAACTGGCTCTGTTACGGGCTTTGCCGGCGCAAAGTCAATAAGCAACGAAGAACTGCTCGAAATAGAGTGCACGATACTGATACCTGCAGCGCTTGAGAACCAGATCACGGGCCGGAATGCCGGAAAGATCAAGGCCAAGATAGTTGCAGAGGCTGCCAACGGTCCAACCACTCCTGAAGCAGACGACATACTCTACAAAAATGGCATCCTGACCATCCCAGATATCCTTGCCAACGGAGGAGGGGTTACTGTATCTTATTTTGAATGGCTCCAGAATCTTAGGCGCGAATACTGGACCGAAGATGAAGTAAATCAGCGTCTGGACAGAAACATTACAAAGGCCTTCTCTGATGTTTACGAAACTCATGAAAAGTACCGGGTGAATATGCGCAAGGCAAGTACGCTTCTTGCAGTCAACAGGGTTGTAGAGGCAATCAAGATAAGGGGATTGTGGCCCTGACCTGACCTAAACTAAACTGAACTAAAAAGCCTAACTTATCCGACCAACTAGATTGAGTAAACCTGCACCTCTATTTCATTCCACTTTATATTATCTTATCTGCTTTGCAAAGCAGCCCGCCAGTCCATAAGGGTCGACTAAGGAAAAAGGAAAAGAAAGAAAAGTCTTTCTTGCTTGCTTATTCTGTGCTGAACGAGTGCCCGCAAGAGCAGCTCTTCGTTACATTTGGGTTATTGATCTTGAATCCTGAACCCATGAGGCTTTCGATATAATCGATATTGGCCCCTTTCAGGTATCTCTGGCTATAGCTATCAACAATAAGCTTGATTCCATTTTGCTCAATAACCTTGTCATCTTCGTCGGGCTTTTCTTCAAATCCCATTCCATATGACAATCCGGCGCATCCTCCGCCCGAAACATATACTCTCAGGTAAAGGCCAGAGTTGCCCTCCTGCTTCATGAACTCGGCAACTTTCTCGGCTGCCTTTGGAGTAATCGTTATGCTCTGAGTCTGAATACTTTCCATGGTACTTAGGTTGACTTTTTACTATAATAAGTTTTTCTTCAGGTTCAGGATGTGCTATTTTGCCGTGCTTTTCTTCGTCGCTACCTGCTTTTCTGCTTGTGATGCCTCTTGTTGCTGGACCTGCTTGTCGTGTGCGTGATCATGTGCTTGCCCCTTCTCCTTATCCTTATCAGCAGGCGGTGTGCTGGCCTGAGCAGGAGCAGCATAGTTTTCTATAAACTTGACATTTTTGATTGCAGTTACAAACTTGAATATGTCGCTTGCAATGGCGCGCTTGATTATCTGAAGCCCTTCTGCTAGGTAGACTTCTTCTGGCAGCTCAACTTCCAGAGTCGGGCCAGATGTGGATGTTTTTATTTTTCCGTCGTCAAGTGGAAGCCTTCTTCTGACGAGCGCCTTTATCTTTTCATCGTCTGTTTCCAGCTTTTTTATAATGTTGGCATCATAAATCAGAGTCCGTCCTGCCAGCCTGTGGTTAAAATCAACCTGAACCCTGCCGGAGCCTACATATTTTACAGTTCCTTCCCTGCCTTCAAGTTCAACAGTATCTCCGACGCCTACCTCGTCTGCCTTTTCGCCCAGCTTGCGCTGAGGTATCATCCTGACCTTGCTTGGGTCCCTCTCTCCAAAACCCTTGTCAGGAGAGATTTCAACATTTATCTTCTGTCCAGCGTCTGAATTTGCCAGTGCTTCGTCCAGCCCCCTCAGCACCCATCCTTCGCCTACAGAGACAAGCCGGGGTTCATATTTTCTGGCGAGATCCAGATTTGCTTTCTTGGCTTCTTCTTCTACCGTAGTATCAAAAACTTCGTTAGTATCCTTAACTTTAGCAGTATAATCTACTAATATGAGAGAACCCTTTTCCAGTGGCATAAAATGCGCTAATGTTTTACCTTATATTAAGTTTGATAGATTTTGATTTTCTGTTGCAGTGATCAAGAAAAGCTGCAATCAGTTTTAGGTTAAAATAAAGAAATAAAGAAGGAAAGAGAGGCAAGAAAGCATCAGCCTGATCAGCAGCGACTGCAGTCAAGACAAACCTGCTGAAAATACATACTGTATTCTAAAGCAGTCTATTTGTGCTATCAAGCATCTGCCCCACTTGGTCAAGGTAACTGTCGACGTCCATTTCAATAACCCTGCCATCGTCTATATTTATGATGTACACCATGTGGAGTCTGCCATTTATTATTTCATCTTCAGATACTGGTGGGTTCTTGTAATATCTATCGCAGAGCAGTTTCACCCTGCCTATTGACTGTACATCCCTGTCCCTCGGAGGTCGCCTGAATAGTTCTGGTATCGGAAGAATGCTCACCGGAGGAGTTGCGAGGACAAACTGGTTTGCATACTTGCTGTATCTGGCGATCTTGCTTGCAATCCTTGCAGCGTAGTATGCAAGTGGATCCAGAGCATGTTCTGGTGGTATAAATCCCGTTTCTATCTCCACTATTGCCACGCCGTCTCCTTTCGTTGCATGGACGTCACAGACAAGGATGTCTGTGAGCTGTTTTTCGACATCAACCATGTATCCATAGCGGATGAGGTGTTTTGCACACACAAGTTCCATTGCAGAGTGGTTTATCTTGACAAGGTTTCTCTTGTACAGCTCTATGAGCCGGTACTTTACAAAATTCATCCTTTGAACTATTTCATCAGACTCGCCTGCGACCATTTTATCAGAAAGCGCCGCAACGTCTGCCGTGAAACTCTCGAGATCCAACTGATCCTGATAAATATCAGAATACTCCTCTTTAAAAGTGTCTAATGTTTTGGAAGGGCCATCTTCGGCAGCAACAAAACCTGCATCCAGCACGTTAGTTATGCATGCAGATAAATTGCCACTGATCCGATGCTTTTGCTTCGCTTGTTCTGCAAGCAAGAGTGGCTGACTGGTCCGACCTGAAGGAAGGAAGAAGAATTGTTTATTATCGCATGGCCTCTGGTCTAGTATGAAATGCGAAAGACGCAGATTGCAGTGATTGGCTACAATGTTGATAGGTGCTCTGAAGCTGCAGAAAAGATTGCCTATGAAGTGGGAAAAGAAATTGCACTCTCTGGCGCAACACTTGTCTGCGGCGGGCTTGGTGGTGTTATGGAGTCTGCCTGCAAGGGTGCAAAGGAAAACGGAGGGCTCACTGTAGGAATAATACCGCAGGAGGAGTTTGCCTATGCAAACAGATTCTGTGACGTTGTCATTTGCACTGGTATAGGGTTTGCCAGGGATTTTATTGTCTCTTCTTCTGCCGATGGTATTATTGCGGTTGGTGGCGGAGTCGGTACACTGATAGAGCTTGGAGTAGGATATATGGCAAAAAAAGTGCTGGTAGCAGTCGCAGGCAGCGGAGGCGTTGCAGAACAGTACGGCGGCAAATATCTTGACGAGCGCAGCAGGGTTCCTATTGTAGTGGCAAATGATGCTCACTCAGCTGTGGCACTTGTCATGAGCGCGTTGCAGAAATCTCAAGAAAAGACCGGCGTAAAAACAAGTTGATTTACCAATTCTTTATCGCGCTGGGCAAAATAGACAGAAAAGAAAACTGCAGGATTGAAAAAAGGAAAAGAAGGCAAGGCGGCAGATAATTAATAGGTCATACCCGCCATGGGCTTCAAGCAGCCATTATTATTTCTGCTCTGATAGCTGTAAAAGGAACCTGTCAGGCTCGTAAAACGATCCATGCTTTGCTGCAAGGTCCAGCAGGCAGCTGACTATTCTTGCCGGGCCAAACTCCTTCACCGTGGAGAATAGCTCTTTCTTGAGGCCCATGCCAAGCTTCAGCGCCTTCTCAAGATCCTGCAGGCTGCAGACGCCGTTTGAAACAAGCCAGGCTCCATTGTTTGCAGCAACCGCGACAAGCGCTACAGGATCATATTTTTCTGCCTCTTGCTCAGTCAGCGCTACCCGCTCGTATTTTCCTCCTCCGTATTCATAGAAACCCCTGCCTGATTTCTGGCCTAGGTTTTTCTCATCATAAAGCTGCTTTATCTTTGGATGTGGCCTTATGACTTTGGTATCCCTTGAATGCATCTCCACAGTAGCTTTGTAAATTACGTCAAGCCCTGTATAGTCTGCAAGCTCAAATATTCCCATGGGAAATGCCATCTTGAATTTTACAGCAGAGTCGATCTCTGTCATGCTGGCATGGTCCCTTTCCTGACAGTATGCGGCTTCATGCACCAAGGGGATAAAGATGCGGTTGACGATAAAGCCGGCAACGTCCTTTTTGCATAGCACTGGCTGCTTGCCTACCTTGCTTACATAGTCTATCGCCAAGTTGACTGTATTGCCTGCAGTTCTGTTACCTGGTATCACTTCAACCAGCGGCATGAGCTGTGGCGGGTTGAAAAAGTGCAGGCCTACAAACCTGTCAGGCCGACTTGTCAGGGATGAAATCTCGGTTATCGGCAATGTGCTTGTGTTTGAAGCAAAAAGCGTTTTTTGATCTGCAAGAGCATCGACTTCGGCGTAGACTTTTCTTTTCAGGTTCATGTCCTCCGGCACCGCCTCGATAAGCATGTCAGCGCCTTTTAGGGCCTCTTTCAGGTCTACGATGGGGGTAATTCTTGAAAGTATATTTGCTGCCTCTTGCTGGGAAATCTTTTGTTTTTCGACCATCTTGTCAAGCGACCACTTGATCTTGTCCATCGCCTTGTCAAGGAAGGACTTTTCTATGTCACGCAGCTTGACATTGTAGCCGGCAGTAGCAGATACCTGGGCAATGCCGTGGCCCATTATCCCAGAACCTAGGACAGTTATGTTTTTGATTTCTAAAGACATGTGAACAATCCCCTCTGTTGCCTTTGTATTTGTTTGTTGATTAATTACCTAGGTCTACTTGGCTTTTAAAAGGGTTTTTGCTGCATGCCTGCTATTTTGACATGCTGACCTAAACCAGTTGATGAGGGATTGAATTAGGTGTATGAAAAGCACGGTATAGGCGGATAGGATAGGGCTCACTGATTGACTGGCAGGCAGGCTCGGTAAGGAATCAGGCAGCTTTATTTCTTGCCTGAGTAGATGCTGGGTCAGAGGACAGGTCTGGCCATTTGTGCATTAATTGATTCAGAGTAGAGAGCCTTCTTGTCAAATACCTGCAAGTTCATTAATAGATAGAATGTAAACAATAGATGACAGGGATATGAGGCGATTCCATGATAGGGTTGACGCAGGCCAGCAACTTGCCGAAAAGCTGGTGTCAAGCCTAGAAATGGAAAGGCAGAAGGACCAGGGCATTATAGTCCTCGGTATCCCCAGAGGTGGCGTAATCCTTGCAGATATTATTGCAAAAAAACTCTCGGCTGATTTTGACATTGTTGTACCAAGAAAAATGGGTGCTCCGGCAAACGAAGAGCTTGCCATAGGAGCAGTAATGGCAGATGGTACATCCTATATCAACGACTACATCGTCAGTGCCCTGCACGTGCCGCCAAACTACCTTGAGGAGGAAAAGAAAAGGCAGGCAGATGAGATTATTAGGAGATTGTCGGTCTACCGCAAGACATCAAATGATTATCGCGCCAGAATAGAAAGCAAGATTGCAATACTGGTAGACGATGGAATTGCAACAGGCGCGACTGTAATTGCCTCTGCAAGGTGGCTCAGAAAGCAAAAGCCCAGCAAGCTGGTAATTGCAGTGCCCGTGGGACCTGCCAAGACTATCGAGCTGTTACGGCAGGAGGCAGACCATGTCGAAGTTCTTGAGGCACCTGGAGATTTCGGCGCGGTGGGCCAGTTTTACGATCTGTTCGAGACAGTAACAGACGAACAGGTAATAGAGGTTATGAGGACCAGAAACCTCTGATTGGATAAAGGAAGATGGTTGGGTGGCTACAAGATAAGATACCTGCTGCGAATGCAGCCTTCCACAAGTTTCCAGCAGATCAACCAGCAACTAATGCAATATATTGAAGCCACGTTTCTTCCAGATCTGAATCTGTATGGTTGATTATCGAGTAAAAGATGTCTCGCTGGCAGAAAGCGGCAAAAAAAAGATTGACTGGGCCGAAGCTCACATGCCGGTCCTTGTATCGTTAATGAGAAAATATGAAAAAACCAGGCCGCTTGCTGGTATCAAGGTTACAGGCTGCCTGCACGTTACAAAGGAAACGGGCGTCCTTGTCAGGGCAATAAAGGCAGCAGGGGCAGACCGGATATCCTGGTGCGGATGCAACCCCCTGAGTACCCAAGATGACGTTGCGGCTTCGCTGGCTGCAAATGAAGGAATAATGGTCTATGCAAGCAGAGGTGTCACTGCAAAAGAGTACTATGACGACATCCACTCCGCCATGAAGCTTGGCCCCCACGTAACAATAGACGACGGGGCCGACCTGACAGTCGAGATGCACAAGGCCATGTCAGAGCAGCAGGCCAAGAAACGAGAAAGAGAAATAGAAAAAGAAAGAGGCTACAACAACAGCGGCAATGCAAATCCTGTCTACGGCGGAACTGAAGAGACTACTACAGGTGTTATCAGGCTAAAGGCCCTGAACAAGGCAGGCAAACTTCTCTACCCGATTATCGCAGTCAACGATGCCGAGACAAAGCATGATTTTGATAACGTTTATGGCACCGGTCAGTCTGCACTTGATGGAATCATAAGGGCGACCAATGTGCTTCTTGCAGGGAAAAATGTTGTAGTCGCCGGATACGGTCATGTTGGCAAGGGTGTAGCAAGGCGCGCATCAGGTATGGGTGCCAATGTCATTGTAACTGAAGTTGATTCCATTGCTGCCCTGAAAGCAAAGATGGATGGATACTCTGTCATGCAGATGGTAAAGGCAGCCGAGATAGGAGACGTATTCATAACTGCAACAGGATGCAAAGATGTTATCGTAGGAAAGGATATAGAAAAAATGAAAGACGGTGCCATACTGGCAAATGCCGGTCACTTTAATGTCGAGATCTCTATTGATGCGCTTGAAAGGCAGGGGAGCAAGAAGAGGATAAACGATTCTGTAGAGCAGTACAAACTCAAGAGCGGGAACAGGGTCTACCTTGTTGGCGAAGGAAGGCTTGTGAATCTTGCAGCAGCAGAAGGCCATCCATCAGAAGTGATGGATATGAGCTTTGCCAATCAGCTCCTGTCTGTAATCCGGCTTGCCAAGTCAGGCGGCACGATGAAGCCGGGTGTCTACAATATTGATGCTGCTCAGGACAGGGAGATAGCTTCTGGCAAGCTTGAATCAATGGGGGTCTCTATCGATAGCCTCTCGCCTGCGCAGCAGGCATACCTTGAAGGGTTCAGTGAAGGAACGTGAACATTAACCTGAACCTTATTGAATCTGGCCTGTATCTGACAGCATAACTTTCTTTAAGCCAAGCTGCATTCCAATGCTGGCTATATCATGGGAAACCTGTCATAGCACATAATCCGGCAGACCAGCCAATTGAAGGTAAGAAGAAGATGCATGTATGGATGTATATCTCTCTGTCTGTCTGCATACAAATACAAACAGCCAAAGGCGAATTAACTTTAAAAACCCCTCTGGCAACAGCCTAACTGTATAGGTTCGCTGGTCTAGCCTGGTTAAGACGTCGCTCTCACACAGCGAAAATCGCCAGTTCGAATCTGGCGCGAACCACTTCTATGCATATCCACTCTGCACATAATATGCCCGGCCCCGCCCTACCCCGATGCGGTGAAGTGAATGCGATCGCACTAAACCATTCGCAATGACAGTCTTTAACTGGGCTGCCGCTCGTGGAGGAACTCGCTTGGGTTTGAAAGATACTCGATGCTACTGCTACTGCTACTTCTTGGCACCCAGTGTCCTGTTCTTTAGCCTCATCTGGCTTCCGTGGCACTTGCGACATCTGAGAGCAGAGATCGGATTCTTTCCTCCGCACTTGAAGCAAATCTTGAAGAAAAGCCTTCTTTGCTGTGCAATATGCTTTTTTGTTGCATCTGTTATCGGCATAGTTTGGATTAGGTTCGATTCAGGGCACTATTTTACCTTTCTATTGTGCCTTTTTGTCGGGCACGACAGATGACTTGCTGCATACAAGAAGCATTAGCTACAGAATCAAAACTTTCAAGCTGGGCGCCTCTTATCCGTAGCCGCAAAATCTGTGCCAATGTTCAAAGTAATGGCATTGATTGTTGCTGGAATATTTCTTACAGCAATCGGGATCTATGCTTTGAGCCAGGCACACCTTCCTGTCATCCAGCTGCCGGCTGTGAGCCCACTGCTTGGATGGGGGATAGTATTTGGTGGACTTGTGTCATTTGGGGTGGCATTTGTAGTCACGCGGGTCAATTAGAACTTGGTTGGACTGGATAGGAAAAACCATTAATTTTTTCCATTTTTCACCTCGCGGTTGGTGATTAGAACAAGTCACTTTTTTCCTGTTCTTGGATATGGTTTTGCCTAAAGTCTTGGTTGCAACGGATCCAGATAACTACTACTGCCAACATCATCGGGATCGATGCTGCAGTCACTTGATTGCCTGCGACCGAGGCTCTCATTGTACGTCTTGCCTGCACTACACTAGCCTCGATAGACCTAACCTAGTCGCTTCTGCCAGACATAACATAAGGATGCCTAAAATAAACGGCTTTCAGCTCTACAGAGAGCTTCACAAATTAGACCAGAAAGCCAAGATATGCTTTATCACGGCATTTGAAATCTATTACGATGAATTCAAAAAGATGTTCCCAAAGATTAGAGTAAATTGCTTTGTTCGCAAGCCT
>JAJPHM010000013.1 GCA_021325295.1 Nitrososphaeraceae archaeon | reverse complement strand
TGTCTGGAATTGGTTGAGATTGTTTGTACTGTACCTACATACAGGCGCAGACAGAATACGATTTATGACATGCTTGTTGGAGGTGATGGCTTAAGTTAACAGAGCCAAAAGAGCGACCTAAAATTATATCATATAGATGAATTTGGTAAACGACAAGTCCGAAAGTACAAATCTATAGGGAGTGGTAGCGTAAAGGCTGATCTCATTTGTGATAGCTTAGCCTATGCCAAAATGAGCATGAAAGACTTTGCACGTAGAGGATACTTTACAATAAAATTCATTCAAAAGTACTATCCTACCTTGGGAGTGGGGGTCGCAAACGGGCACCCTGATGTTTATTACCTGTATTATAAGGAGGAGTGGGACAAAAGAGCGCCAGATGATGATTTAAAGGAGTTTAGAAAATTTACGAGTAAAACAACAAGAAAATGTGGAGATGATATTGCCAAAATTAAGCAAACATTCAAAGAAATTGAGCCATAATCGCCATGTTCATGTCAATACATTTTCAATCACAATAACCTTGTAGTTATTGAAGCGCTAAGCTCTAAAGTATCGAACTTTACATGTACGGATTTTGCTACGTGTGCCTTGATATGCTCTGGAATTCCACCATAACATTTGTTCAATACTTCTGTATTTTCCCATCCACCCAAGCTTGCTACATAAGCAAGCGACCAGTTTGTTGCAGCTAGGTAATACTGAGCCATTGTATGTCTGAACAGATGTAATGGACGCCCGTCAAAATACAATCCATCTCCAAGCGCGTAGGTCCGGGTCTTCTCATTGAGCCAGCTGCTCTTATCAAGCTCTGAAAATATCTTTCTGAACCTAGCCGTCATTCTCTTCGTAAAGTAGCTTGCCCTCAGACAGTTCGCTTTATCACTTCCGGCATTGTCAAAGAACATGCAATCTCTTTTTGGCAGCTGATCATGAACAGTTTTAATAATCGACCTGCATTCTTCGGTTGGGTACTTGACCCACCACTTGCCTTCCCTTGTCAGGTACCATGAACCTTTCTTTATCTTGGGCTCAAACTGCTCTACCCGGAAAACAGGAGACATTGCTACCCTGTCCCAGCTCGTAGATGCCATGGCAAACGCTCTAGCTCCGGTGTGAAGGTCGATGTTCATAAATGACCATGCCTCCCAGTCGTTGTCATTTTCTAGCCGCCTGTTTACCGTCTCAATCTGCTCTGGTGTGAGCATGATTTCCTTATACTCTCCAAGCTTCTCAGACGTGGTTGATAGACCATAACGCTTGCCTTCCCCATGAGCAAAGTTGATGCTGTGGGCTGACAAAAAGCTGCGGTAAGCAACGATGGTGTTTGTACGCTGCATTTGAGGATATGCAGTGTTAAACCATGCTAGAAAGTTCTGCCAATACTCTATCGCTATCTCTTTGCGCTTTGCTGTGTCTATTGGTACGCCGTGGCTGACCAGAGTCTCCGGCATGACCATCAGCTGATCAGATATCCCGTGAATCATGTTTATCATATACCTGATTCTGGTAGCCGGCGTCTTTCCTGCCTTCAAATAGGTTATCCATTTTTGTAATGAAGGAAGCTGGTTGAAATTTTCATTCTGTAGCTTTGAATACTCTTGAGCAAGTTGCTGTTGCAAAGACATGACAATGTTGCCATTTGCATCGCGCTTTACTCCCCACTTGCCATCTCCTGCCATCTCCTTCCATCTCTGACAAATACCGCGATATTGTACTGTAGTCTTTGCCTACGTCAAGCCCTATTTCTCTAGTTGTATAGTTACCCTTTTGTATGCTGATCATGATCGCTTCCTTGATCTTTTCTTTGTCCCTAACTTTGATACCCTTGACCCGCAAGCGGCTCTTTTTGTGTAACTGCGGATGCAATTGTCTGTATGCATGACCATCAAATTTTTTAGCTGCTGTCGGGCTATTTTGCAACTATGGCGCTACCTATGATACCTATCTATAGAGAATCTATTTAAAGATATAGGTATTGTAGGTATAGACAGATAAATGGGCGAAAAATCTATTGTGGCCAAGGCAAATACCAAGTCATCTTCCGTTAGAACTACTATCCCAGAAAAGATTGTTCGGGAAATAGAGATAACTGTTGGCGACGTTCTGGACTGGGAAACTACAATGCAAGGCGGCAGGAAAATCATCAGGATCAAGAAATTGGAATAATCACTGAGCTAAAGCAGTAGTGTGGAGCAGATATTCCTCTACACATTTTAAGGATAGAAGTAAATTTGCTATTCAATGATCCTTGCGTATTGAATATCTGATTAGCCTTACCATTTCATTACAAAGATAGTTTTCATCTTTGTAGGATCGAAAGTTAACGCCATAAAAGTCAAGTAATTCCCAACCCATTTCAGACATATCAAAACCTTCCTTCTTTAGAAAATATACTCTAGATGGATTTAGAGTCCCTGTACCAAGAAGAAAGGCGAGCTCAATGTATTCGCCGCCTCTTGTCTCTTCTTTATGGCGTACTAGCATTGTAAGAGATGCACTTGCAGCAAGCTGCCGTAATTTTTCAAGAATAGGTAGCTTGCTTATACGTGGATTCGGATACCGCTTTGCATATTCTTCTATTATTTGATCTTGGTGGGTACCTGAAGAAGAAAACTCAGTCGAATCTATGATTTCACGTTCATTTAATGCAATGATGGTAATTTTGTCTCGGTACTTGTCGGAAATGAGAATAATGCGTGCATCCTTGCCATTTTCATCTGAATAATCTACTAGATAGATCTCGATATCTCGCAATAGGAATATCAATACATTTTCTTCTTCAGTCATCATGTGTGCTGGTATGTCTTCTTTTAGTTTTGATAGGACCTTCTCTGTATCTGGGTCGTAGCTTCCTAGCAGAAGTACCACCCTGAACCTACTCTTATAGGAAGCTGTCATTACATCTGCCAGAAAGAGGCAAAATAAAAAGCTAGGCTCTGGTTATTTTGCTTGCAAGTATATCCAGATTCTGGGCACTGAGAGTTATGTCAAAGGTCCCCTTCTCCAAGACGACACTTGTAAGAACATTTTTGTACGCGTATTGTCCCTTGATAATATAGTCTCCTTGCGCGTTTCTTTGTAGCTCATTGATTCTGATATCTGTATCTGATGGATACGTATTGGTGAAGCTCCTAATTATACTGACAATTTTTTGCTTAATCTGATACTCGCTGTATCTTTGAATTGACAACTTTCTACTCCTTGGAATTTAATTTCTGAACAACTTCATCCAACATTCCTGAGATCTCATCCGAGATTATCCCGGGCGTGTATACGATATTTTCTTCACTTCCAGAACGTCTTACCATGTTTGCATGCAATAACGCTTTTAGATGAAACTGCAAAGTGTTAGGATTTATACTACCTGCATTACTTTCTAGGAATTGCTTAATGTCAGACCAACTTGCTTCCTTGTTTTTCAGTAGAAAGGCGAGTATTAGTGTACGATATGGATTAGACAGTACCTCAAACTTTCCTGCTATCTTGGTTGCTATCTGCGCTATGCCTGACACAGGGTATATGTAAACCTCCTTATTTAATAAGTTAACTACAGTTAAGTTAATACAAACTAACATTAAATAAGCCAGTTTATCCCAAGAAACGTTAAAACCAAGTTGTTAGGTAAAACGTGCAATTGCTAAGGTCCGGAATGAGAGAGCTTTGTCGAGTACTATCTAGAGCATTAGTACATTATTCCGAAGTAGTGTCCCAAACCATAGAATCTCCCCAACAGAGTGAAGCAGAAAGGAAATTCAGCGAGGCTATACGGGAGCTCGTATCCCAAGACTTAGAAGAAATACCTCAATATGCTAAGTCTCTGGCCGAGAATATAGAAAGACGGGCCGGAAGTGTATTTCTATCTTCCGAGTTACCAGAAATCATAAACTGGAATAGAGGACTATTGAATGCCAGCCTTGAGAGTTATTGTACGTTCCTTGAAGAACACAAGACAAAGATCCTTCATGCATTGGGCACAAACCAGCAGAAATTAGAGAGGATAGATAACGAAATAGCCCTCGTAAAGGATGCGATAAAGACATTGCCCACCATTTCGCCATAAAGCTATCATCAATTTCTATCAGAATTTCCTGTTAAGTAAGGACTCTACCTCTTCTGCTTTGTCATTGGCTAGTTCATGGATCGCCACAAGTATTCTCTGTAGTATCGCATATGGACATCTAATCAAAGCTATTGCCTTAGGTCTATAGGACAGAATGAATACGTCTTTTCGAGTTAGAGAGCCTGAGTAACAGGTTGAGATTTGGTGTGCATATTCTCTTTTTCACTGACTTGGTAGGGGGATAGATATACCATATTACAAATAATAAAGTCGGAAAATTTTATAGTCATACTTGATTGTTTGCTTCAAGAAGTTTAGTATTAGTAATTTTTTGAACAGTTCGTGATTGTGCAACAAGTTATGCAACGCTTTTGTTGTATAACGAGCGTGGGAAATCTCATTTTAACAATGAATTAATTAAAGAATATGCTGGCAGAAAGTGGAGGTCGACTAGACTAGAGTTGCCCAAATATTTCGTTCATATCATAAGCAACCAGAAATCAGAGATTCTCCAAAGAGTAGATGTTGCCTTAGCTGCAAAGCAGTTGCAGAGGCTGCCTTGTATAGACATGACATTAATGTTCCAGATAGAATGAATGAAAGTGTCAGGCCTGACCTTATGGAAAATGGAAGTAAAGTGACAGAATACTACTTACCTACTTGCATTAGTTTAGACGCTGCTCAAGATTCTTTTCTGTATAGGGTCTGTCAGAAAGAAATTGTACAGAAAGTAGGTTGAAAGACTTGAAAGAGTAAAGCCAAAAATCAATATCAAAATACAGCGTTCAGCTGCTTTCAATGTCTGTCAGAGATCTCAAATTACCGGGCATAGTCACTACTGTCCTCCTTTCCATTTCCTCTATCTCCGGATGGCACTCGTAGCAGTAGCCACATTTTGTACATATAGATTCTGTGCGCTTGCCGCAGCATTTGCACTCCTTGTATGCCGGCTGTAAGGGCGGCAGATACTCATGTGCCATGTAAATTATAGGCTACTGTCGAATATTAGCATAGCTGTGAGAATGCTGTCAAGCCTGGCAGACTGCCTCTATCTATCGAACCGCAATTATAAATGGTTAACATAACAACCAGTAACTTGACATCAGACTATAGAGAATGAGTTTATTAGTTTGATCCGAGCAAAACAGTCTATCCATGGGTCTTCTTGACAAATTTCGCAAAAAGAAACAAGATTCAGCAGAGGGCCAAGATGATAAGCATAAGCAAAATGAACCTCAACCTTCTTCTGGCAATTCCAACCAGCCTTCTTCTTCAACCAATGCAAGGCGCATAAAAAAGTACACATCTGACGGCAAGCCGGTTTACGAATAATAATGGAGAAAGCAACTAACTAATTAAAACTGATGTTGTATAATTTATCCACAAGTCTTTAAAACCAGTATAACCCATAGTCAGATGTGCGCTCATTCTTCTTTGGAATCGGAAGGCACAAGTCATATCGATGCGACATCTGTAATGCAAAGTTTGACAAACTAGAGTCTATGGAAGAGCATAGGCGGCTTGTCCATAAGGATGCTATCCCTAACTTGGAAAGTAGAAATTAATTAATTAATTAGAAGTCGTCTCGTAAATGGCATTGTAAGGCAATAGATCTATGGCCGTTCGTGAGTTCAAGCATGTTCTGATGCTGCAATGGATTTTTTCTGCATCTTGACTATTTATGAAAGACAAGTTCTAGTAACCAAGATCCTACCCAAAAATACTGTCTGAACAATGTTTGCACTATTTTGCTGTATCATCAGGCAAATAACAGCTGTGCTATCTTGACAAAGTTAGACACAAGATATTGAATTCTTGAATCATACACGGTGGCAATACTTGGATAGGCTCCAAATAATAGAGTCCCAGGCAATAACAAATCTATTTAAGAAATTGCCAGTATTGTGAATCCAGTGGTAGAGGCACCAGCCAACGCTGATGACAACTTGGAGTCTGGCCAGCAGGAACCATCATCGAGGATTGACGACTCTGCCCGAAAACAGATGATGGATAAGGAGAAGCTGATGATTGCGATAATTTCTATTATCGCCTCGGCCGGTCTAACAGCCCTCAAGCTTGCAATCGGATACTCTACCAATAGTCTGGGTATATTGTCTGAAGCGATGCACTCAGGGCTGGATGTGATGGCTGCTGTAATGACATTTTACGCTGTGCGTATGGTTATGAGGCCTCCAGACAAAAAGTATACCTATGGATATGCCAAATATGAGAGCCTCTCTAGCTTGTTGGAGATTATCCTGCTATTTGCCATCGCGGGGTGGATATTTTACGAAGGATTCGACAGGATATTCTTCAAAAATGTACAGCCTGAAGTCACAGTCTTTTCATTTGCAATAATGTTCATCTCGGTTGGTGTGGATTTTGGAAGGTCCCGAGCACTTTACAGAGCAGCCAAAAAGTATGGTAGCCAGGCACTGGAGGCAGATGCTCTTCACTTCAAAGCAGACATGCTGACTTCTGGCATTATCATTGCAGGCCTGTTTATGGTTCTACTTGCAAAAGTGCCAAATGCAGATGCATTTGCTGCAATAGCTGCGGCTGCAATGATGATTTATACGTCCTTGGGTCTTGGCAGGCGCACACTGGATGTTCTTCTAGATAGAGCACCGAAGGGTGTCTATTCCAGAGTAGTCGAAGCTGTATCTGGACTTGAAGGGCTTGATAATGCTCACGATATTAGAATCAGAAATGTGGGCAAAGAAACCTTTGTGGACATGCACATAGAAGTTCCAAGAACCTATACTCATGACAAGGCCCACAGAGTAGCGACATCAGTTGAAGATAGGGTAAGGCAGGCGCTTCCCAATTCAAGTGTATTGGTGCACGTGGATGCCGTGGAGACAGGGCAGGAGACCATTACTGACAGGGTGAGGCTTATCGCTGCAGAGACAGAAGGGATAAAAAATGTTCATTCAATATTCCTTTCAAAGATAATACATCCTTCTTCTCCTCCTTCTTCCACTTCTCCATCTCCATCTCCTTCTATTCCAAGCGAGCCTGTAACCAAGAGTGAGGGCGAAATTGACTACGGCCTGCACCTATACCTTGACGTGCAAATGGAAGGAAGCATTGACATCAAAAAGGCCCACAGTATAATCGATGATTTTGAGCGGCGCATAAAGCAAGAAGTACCCAGAATAAAGTTTGTCACCACACACATGGAAACTGAAACCAGTGAGAATACAACTATTGGTGTACAGACTGTAGCTGACCAATCGACTGTTGAGAAGATAATAAGGCTTGCTTTGTCAGTTGAATCAGTAGTTGATTGCAAAGATGTCAGCATCATAAATATCAACAATGAACTCCATGTCACTTTGACAATTGTAATTGATGCTGCAAATAAAAGAACAGGAGTGACATCGTTGACGCTACCTGCCAACAACAGCACTCACAGCGATAAGCCAGATGAGACCCAGCCAGGAAGCAGGTCGATCACACTAAATGAAGCCCACAGGATAGCCACTGATGTTCAGAATCTGATTCTCCGGGCGATGCATGTTTCCAGAGTGGTTGTTCATATCGAGCCATTCTGATCAATTATAATTCAGATTATCCATGCAAGCTTCATTGGCTTTGCAGTTCAACAAGATCATTGCAAGAAACATCTCATAGAGTGGCCCATATCTTCTTTCAATAGCAGGTGATTAGATGTTAAAAGTAGGAATATGAAAGCTTTTGAGCTCTATTGCAATTGCATTTACTTGCAATTGTAATCTATGACGAAAATAATCTTATTAGCAACAAAAACCTCGAAGAAGCAGTAGCGGTAAAGAAAGCTGCTTTATTGCAGATAATTAGTATTGGAATATTTGTCAAAAGGAGATTCAACAATGGCTGATAATAATATTGGTTTTCCAGTTATAGCAGGGTTTGCAGCAGCAATTGCTCTTATCCTTACACTCTCGATAATTTATCATCCTACAAGTTTGATTACATATCCAGTACCTGTCCATCCGATGCTAACTTTTGGTCCCTCGTGGCACTATGCAGGAAATGAAACGTCCCGTACTCTTGGTGGCGAATACTGCGCTGATTTGGGCATTGCCTGTCCCTCCTCTCAACCGTTAGTCACAGGCGAGAAATATGTCAATAATGATACTGGCTTGGTTGCATATCTAGTACATGAAGGTGAAACCAGAATGAACGGTAACCAAGTAATTGAGCAGATAGAAGCTTATATTGTATTTATGAACGACAAGGTTTATTGTGTTTCAACAAATTCCACAAACGCTATTTTTGCCCTTTATAATAAATGTCCCCATGTGATTAACTGATGGCTCCTACCATTCATAAGCTAATAATTTCATGACGAGCTGACCACCTTTTTAAAGCGCTCAACAACTCTTCCCCCTCTATCAGCAAGCTTGTATTTTGTAAAAAGCAATCAGCGATATAATACTGACTATGAAAATGAGAATTGCAAATGGAAATTCAGGAATCATTTGACTGCCTCTAATTTCAATAAAGTTTCTGTCAGCTGCTGGAAAGTCTATATCAAGTATCCGTGAATTTGAGCTGTTGTTCTGGGATTCAGTATATGCTATTGGTCGTCCGTAACCAAAGGTGTTGATAGAGTCAGTAACGACAAAATGTGAATCTTTGCCATTTCGAACCGAGTCTATTACATTTCTTGGCAGCTCCAGATGTAAGTGGCCTCCGTTTGCTGAGCGTATAACTTCTACTGTAAGATACTTTTCATAAGGATCTGCATCAAATTCCTGGATTATACCATCTGTAATGCTGTATGGAATCGCATAGTATCTGTCACCTAGCTTGATAGCCTGTGTTCCGAATCTATCCAGTGGAGCATAACTTTCGTACTTTGACGCTTCAAAATCAATGAAATGTCTTCCTGCAACGATAGGTACATCAAATATCCTGTATAGAGGATCAGCACTTTCTGGATAGGAAGGATAAGTTACATCATTATCTTGGACAGTCACCTTGCCTATGTTTCCTATTACAAAATCCATCAATTCTCTGGGAAATAGTATCTCCATAGTTCCATTCTGGGTGGCATAGTATTGTACTGATAGAGAATTGCCAGCAAAATATGGGCTGACATCAATTATCTCGCCTTGCTTTGAATGGTATGGTATCTCATAGGTGCCTACATCTGTCTTTAACGAAAAAGGAATATTGGATTCTCCAGCTTTTTCTACAATAAAATAGATGGTAGCGCTTCCGGTCAAATCGCCACTTGTACCGTAAAGTGTTGCATTGTAAGATCCAGATTTGATATCCTTTGGAATTGTAAAGGCTATGCTAAATTTAGAATCATTTTTGTTGACCGGAACTTGCTTTTCTGTTGCTGCCGTTACATTGAAGCTATCGGCAGTAAGCTCCACATTACCTTCATTTAGGTTTCGGCCGCATCCATCTACTAATGTACCATTCAGCATTACCTGCTGACCCGGCCTGTAAATTCCCGCATCTGGAATTCCCTTAAACTGCACCAGAGGATCAACAGCCATTCCTACGAATTGATTAGCCAAGGATGCATTTGTAGAGCCTGGCGGAATTATAAACGTCAGGGATGCCAAATTACCTGCACTTGATTTTGTAATACTTTCAAAGTAGTTATCAACCACTGCGCCAAAGTCATAATCACTGGTACCATTCAGAAAACGATCCACATCAGATCGGGGAATACAGAAAATGTTGGCTATTGCATCTTTTGTTAATGTCATAGTTATGTTGCCATAATGTAGTTTGTCAGCCGTTATGTTCATATCAAGAGAATTGCGAATGTACGAATGAAAATTTGGTGATATTGTATTGATAGCCGCATTGACTGTATTGAACTCAATTTCATAGTTAGTACCATTAACGGTAATTATTGCAGGATTTGGCATTCCATCAGCAAATGCAGAATTGGCAGAGCTTGATACAATGCAAATGGCAAAGGGAATTGCAATTATCACAATCAATATGGTAACTTTCAATTATCTTACCTCACAAGCTGCCAAATTTGATATTCTGCACTTTATTATCATCACAACCTTTGCTAGGATATGGAAGCATTTGGCTCGTATAATTGCAGGCAAATGCAATTGCATGCACGGGATAGATTATGGTTATTAGTGACAATAAATCAAGACAAATAGCGGTGGCTATTAAGAAGGCTGCTTTTCTGCATGTGGGCTTTCTGACTAGTCTTTGTTTTGCAATAATTACAATACCATTAGAACTTTATCATCCTGCTGATGACCATGGATAATCCACATGGCAATACAACTTCATTAAAGACAGTTGTATCAGGCAACAACCTCTACATATTATAAGAATCAAATAGCGGCTCTGACATGGTCACAGGCACGGGTAACGATACTCTCCCCTTCAAAAAAAGGGATGATGGCTGCAAGACATTCTATGATACGATCAAGATTGCCGATACAGCATCTCTGCCAGAATTTGGCAGTTCACTTGATGGAGTGGTGATGGCCTGTACCCTAGCAGTCGTCACAGTTAGCATACTGGCTAGAATGAAAAACCAACAAGACAAATAATAATAATGAATAGCAACATAAGTGACTTTGATAGCCTGCGATGATTTACGAATGTAATAATAATCACATATCTTTCAGCAAAGACCATTTGATATACTGCGGCATGAGAGGTTGCGGTAGAGCAGCAAAGGTTATCAGCCAAACCGATATTGAATGGTTTTATCAGATTAGTCCTGCAGGATTGGCTATTGAAAGAAAGGATCTCCGCAAGATACTACAAGACAAGAATATACCAATAGAGTCAAAAAGAAAGGTAAAGGCTGTTTTTGCAGAACTGTCAGATTATGAATTTAGCTTAGAAGATCACCTGATAAGGACTACACCCAGTATGCGTTCTCCAATGAAAACAAATCCAAACTTTAGGATGCCAATCGTAGTTTATGGAGAATATGATGGTATGAATGAAGGAGAGGAGAAAGAGGGAGTGGCTAAATTACAAGACCAAGAATTTTTCATCTTAAAATATACTCCCCCACCTGACGCATGTCACAAACTGGCAAAGATAAGGTTCCATAATGTAACAATCATAATCCCGGATGGTCTGTTTTTACCTGTTCCATCAGCTGGCAGATTCATAGATCCTATCTTTGAGTTTGAGGATGGCACCAGAGAAGAGACTTCTGCTTCTGAACAGCATATCGATGGGCCGACAAGATTTCAAGGAGTCTTTACAAATAACAACCCAGTAACCACTGTTCTAAGCCATCATTTGCATCCTCAGGCAGGGGTCACAGTATGGAGAAACAGTGGAATGATAAAGCTTCTTGTAAGTAAAGACCAGTAGTCATTGTTATATCGTTATTTTTTATCATAATAATAAAAGATTGATTATGGGCAAGGCCCTTGAGCCTTATCGGGATGCATTTGCTTAAACTCCAAGCATTTTGCAATGTCAGTCTGAATTGTTTCCTTAAATTCTGCCAAATGAGCATCAATGGCGGGTGCATCCTTTTTCGCATCAGCGACAAACCATATGGCTGGAAACTGAAAGGGTTCATAGTCATACTGAACTGACATTATACCTTCAGAGAAGTTTGAAAACCAGCTGCCTTCATACAGATTTGATACGGTTATGCTCTTGCCGTCAGGTGTTTTCAAATCAGGGTCAATGTAAAATTCAGTTGCGTTTGGCAGTATGAGATAGAACTTTGTAATATTAACTATCACTATGCCTTGTTTAGAGACTGCAAAAGGCTCTTCATCGACTGGTTTGAAATTCACAACCTTCTGAAGGTCTAGTAGCAGATGGTTTTGGTCAAAAAAGGTTTGGTTGCTTGCAAAAATATAGACCTCGAGTCTATCGTGCTTGGGCATCAATCCATGGTAGTTTGCACTAATATCTTTGAATGGATTGAATCCCGGAAGATTCCAGAATACCTTAAGAGAATATGTGTATTTGGAACCATCGTTTGTGGCAATATCTCCAGTGAATCCTTCCCAATTGTCACTGTCGTATGCTCTGTTTTCTCCACTTGCATAGTAGGCAGTATTGTAGATACAAAGCTGCTTTGCCACGGGGATAAACTCGTCTGGGGAAAGTCTCTGCTTTACTTCTTTTCTGGCATTTTTGTCAGCTTGCAACAGTATGGAATATAGTGTTGATGAATTCGCATTGCCTGATGGAATTTTGCCTTCTCTGTCAACTCTCGTAATGCAGTTTGGCGGTGGTGGTGCCGGCGTAGAAATAGCACCTATGCCAAGCTGTGGAAAGTCAGATGCTTTCTTTACTTGGATTACTGCTTTGCCCATTTGCATATGCGGCAGCTCATCTGTAATGTCATCGTAGATTGATATTGATTGTGTACCTGGAGGAGGAAGCGGTATGTTGGTATTCTCAGGATGAAAGAAAGCATATAGAGCAATTATCGCAAAGATACCAGCTATTGAAACTATCAAGACAAATGCAAGAGCAATATTCATTCATGATTGCCTGCTAAATATCGCACACCTTATGCAATAAACCTTAATTTAGAACACCTACCATAAATTGTGAAGAATTTCAGCTATCGGTTGTTATCTAGAATCTGCTCCTGCAGCTTGCCTAACAATCCTTGTATCCTCTTGCAGCTCTGTTCAGAATCGGTTCTGAAGCTATGGGAAATTCCAGATGCAGAAATTGCAGACCAAGCTGGAGAAAACGTTTTTGAATACTTCGACTAGGCCAGTCATCAGGGTCTAAAATAGCGCCAAGAAATGTAGCGAAACAGCGAGCAGAACAGACTCGCCGACAATTACTGTACCAACAAATGCTCTACTTTCTTGCCTTCTTTGCATTATGCCAAACCAAACTACCAAAGCGCCGATTATCCCGGTAACAAGAAATGGGGTAAAGTATAGCCAATACTCTCCATAAACATCAAAGGTGAATGGAATTCCATAAACTGATAGCTCATACAACCTACCACCATAGAATACATTATAGCTATCACCTTCTGGATTTTGCCACAATACCTGTGTAGGATTGTTGGTATATGGGCTTGGCTTTGAAATCTGGTGACCTTCCTTTGTATCCAGTAATAACATTTGGTTCATAATGTCAAATTCATATCCACTCATTATGACAGCATAAGAGTGGTCTCCAAATACATCAGGCGGCATTGAAGGGGCCTTGAGCATCGCTTCCTTTAGCTTGGGCACAACAGTCAGGCTAGAGTCATTTACCACAAATGCATTGGGGTCATAGCAGCCATTGGCAGATGTGCCATTGTTATTGTTTGCCGTCGCGAATGCACTTTGCTGATTGGAAGATGTTGTTACAGTACAGGCAGTTGATACATAGAGCTCCAATTTGGCTACAAAAGTTGTAATCAGGTACCATCCAATCAAAAAACCTGTAATCACCAGACCTGCAAAAAGATACTTCTTTCTTTTTATGTTCGTAATCTAGTTTGGATTACTGCAAATATAGCAGTTCTTTTATTTATCGGATGGAATCCTACCTAGCTGGAGGCAGGGCTTCATCATGATTTATGAGTGCGATAGCGATCACATTTCATTTAGCAAAGATAATTTAGTTTACTGTGGCATGAAAGAGTGTAGAAAACCCGTCAACGTAAAGAGCTCCATGGATATCGATTGGTTCTACAAAATAAGCCCGACAGGGTTATCCATTAACAGGTCGGATTTGCACAAAATATTGGAAGATAAGAACATGCCCAATGAGGTGAAAGAGAAAATTAAAGAAGTATTTCCAGAGTCTATGGGGAGAAAAGGCATAAAGAAATGGTTCCGCTTGTAGCGAGGTTTAAACAAACATAGAATTCAACGCATCTACCGAGCATGAAGGGCGCGATATTTCCAGTTCAAGACAAATGCCCCAATACCAATGAAGCCAAATACAGCAGCATAAATGGCAATTATCCGGGATTCGTGAAAGTCTTCAATAAACAAAGACAGGACAGGAGGACATGGTGATATCGGCGTAGGACATAACTTCTTGGCATGAGCAAGGTCAGTGACACCTGCTGGATAGGTTACCGCGCTTGCCAAAGCGGCCATTGCAGATAAATAGCAAAATACTATTCCTATCACAATTGCCAAGCGAACAAGCTTTGGGGCAAGCATTCTTTTTCTCCTATTAATCAATCCCCAACTTGTCAGTACCAGTCCGGAAACAAGAAAGCCAAAAAACCATAAATAAATAATCAAAATCCTTTTACCAGACCAAACTTTTCATTATCTATTTCTTTATCATTTTTCCTGCTTTGGCAGCCTTGTAAAATACTACAAACATGCCAGCTCCTATAACTGCTGCTATAATGCCCATGGTCAAAAAGAAGTATTCTGGGAAGGACAATAGCTGATACCAAGAAGGCTGCTGAGACTGTTGAGGTGGTGCTCGATTATGCTGCGCTATCAGAATGCTGACGTCATTGCAATTTTGCTGGTTTATTGATAATTCTTTACAGGACTCTAGCTGCTGCTCTGTCGGCAGAGGAGATTGCAATTCAGATATATTGGTTGTTCTCTGAATCACTATAATGGCGTCAAGAAATTCAGCAGCAACGTAGATTCTGCTGGTTGATGGGTTGAATACAGTTGAGTCGCCGCCAGCAACATCCGGAAGATTGCTTATCGGATCTGATATTTTGTTGGTAGTTCCATTCATCATAAGCAGTGGTATTGGAGAAGCTCCAGTGTAAGCTTCAGCAAAGTTATCGATGTAAAGATAGTTCATCACCGGGTCAGGAGCCAAATCCACAGCAACTGTTGAAACATTTGCTATTACCTTGTTTGTGCTGCCGTTTATTATATCAAGTATTTGTGGAGATTTGTCTGTCTCGATAATGAAACTTTTTTGAAATGTTGCATAAACAGTATTGGTTTTAATATTTACAGCAACAGGAATTATTCTCAGTGAATCTGGGAATGTAGAAATGTCACCTCTGCCATATCCTGTTGTTATGGAGGCTATCACCGTGTCAGAGTTACCGTCAATTACAGAGACCGTATTTGCCGCACCTTTGAATGGGTTGTAATTGTTTATGTAGATTCTATTTGTCTGGGGGTTGACTGCTACACCGTAGGAGCTGCCATGCAGGTCAAGTACTTTGCTTATCACCCTGTCTGTTGAGCCATCTATCACATAGAATCCACCATTGGGAAAATTCCATGTCGTGGCGTACACCTTGTTTGTCTTTGGGTTGACCGCTATTTCAAGCGGTGCTGTGTCAAGTTTAATCTGGTCTAATACATAGTCACTTGCACCGTCAAGTACAATGACTGACTTTGACCATGGGCTTGTAACATAGACTTTGTTAGCAGCCGGGTTGACGGCGATGCCCCACAAGTTCGGTTCAATTGAGGTATTGTGGATGATAGTGTTGTCCGTAGCGTTTATCATAGAAACCGTGTCTCCATTTGTCACATAAACTCTGTTTGTAGCCGGATTGATTGCGACCTCTCGGGGCGAGTTGCCAATTTTGATGGCTTTGCTCAAAATGTAGTGAGATGGGAAAGAGGAAGGCAAGGCTGATTGAGTAGAAGTGGGAATGCTTGCAAATACGTTTGTGAGTAAGTATGAAGAGACCAAAGCTGAAATTAAAACGCAGGCAAAGATACGAGCATGGAGCAAGGTATCCACTCTACACTACATGAGGCAAATATTCCCTAAAAGTCCTTGTTAAATGTTCAGAATTCTATTTTAAGCGATTGAAGGCGGTACACTAATGATGTGTGAGTGAAGAGATTTTTGAAAGCACTTCGCCGTAGACCTTAATTCTCTCGCTCCCTGTCGAAGCTCTTTTATCAATTCAAAAGCTTGAGCATTGTCTAAAGTGGAGCACTCGAGCCGAGATAGTTATTAACACAGCGCTTAGGGAGGCAGATATGCAATTTAATAATACAGTATCTTGAGAAATAGAGGCAGAACTTGTTTCTATGCTCTGTTGCCACAGTCTTTACCACAATGGGACTTTTTTGTTTGCTATGCCAGTTGTAATTACAGCTGGCAGTTCATATGCAGAAAAAAGTGGCTCCAACCCGTATCTTTCGCTAATTGCAAGCCATGACAACTATGTGTCCGTTGTTTGTGAGAACAACACAGACAATAATTCACGTACCATATTGATACAGAAAAGCGCCGACTTTGGCAAGAGCTTTGAAAACCCCATCCCAATATCAGGGAACCTCAATGCCGCATTTTTTGTGAATTTACAGATAGTTGTCTATGGCAACAACGTGTTTGTAGCATGGACTGTTGTTTTTAATTCCCACGGAGTCGGCTCTGCTCACAATTTCCTTGTAAAAAGCACAGATGGCGGCTAGCATTGCAGAGCTGAGCCAGATTCAAGATAGTATCACAAGGTGATTATACAAAAATTGGGTATTAAGGTTCGAGCTGCAGAATGATACTACACACTTCTTACGGCTACTCAGACAAAGATAACTTCAGCATAACTCTATCTCCTACTTTTTATATTTGGTAATACCTAAAGATCTGGAGCAGTTCTGACAGCCATTTTTGTCAGTATTGGATACAAATTTTCATCCCTGTAGTTGAACCGAAATTCTATTTCCTTCAAATACAAATGGAAGTACTGCTTTGGCACGCCCCTGTAATGGTACAGCCATGCTTTGGCATAGCTCCAGAAGCCCTCTATACCATTGATATGAATATCTTTGACGTATTCTTCCTTACCATGAGCAATCACCTGATGCTGGCCGATCAGATTCAATGCGGCATACGCAGTATGATCATCTGAGTAGTACAAGGAACCTTTTCCGGTATGTTGCTGAATCAAAGGAACCAATGTTTCATGTCTCCTGCCAGAGACAGGAAATGTAATGACCCTGCCATTTCTCCTATAGATACCAAATACCATGCTCTTTCCCTCAGCGCCCCAGCCGCGTTTGCCGCCTTTTCTGCGACCACCAAATAACGCTTCATCCAGCTCTATCTGGCCGGATAGTTTGATTTCCTGCAGCTCTGAAAGAAGATGGTCATATATAGCCTGTCTGAAAATCCGAAATACCCTTTCTATTGTGGATAGGCTGACTGGAACATACCACCTGATTCTGTATGCAGGTACTCCTAGTACAAACAAGTGAAGAAGATGGGAGACTACATCAGATGGTACCCGCAGGGTTCCTAGATAAGTACCTGTAAATTCTCCAAAATTGTATCTACAACGCTTGCAGCCATATCTATCACCTGTCAGATAGTACAGCATTCGATAGCCGCATTTTGGACAGATTCTTTTTCCACTCCATCTGGCATGACGAAAATAGGCCCTACTTTTCTTACTGCTTGATGCCAATTCTACTGGACTGAATTCACGCATGCAGCAAGCATGGATAACCAGAAATTATCCTTTGATTTCTGCTCCAAATGCTTGGGTATTACCTAACGTAAAATACAGAAACCATAATAGCTGCTGTTTTCATCACAGCTAATAGCGATCTAGATTACTTAACGATTTGAGTTATCGGCAAATGCAGTTAATAATGGATTTGTTATCGGCACTAGCATTATAATGGCAAGTGCCATGACGGCTATTGTTGCGGCTGATACAGTTTTAACTATTTGAATACTTCTGTTGCTTGGTATTCTTCTATGCGGTTTACTTTCGCCGTTTGCGTAGTTGTTCATTATTACGTCATCGTCAATCAACCGAAAAATAACAGAATAGTTGAGAAGTAGCGAGGCAGACCACTTTAACAATAGAATAGAAAAATCAAATGCATAAATGATATTGCAACCATCTAATTCACCACTCAAAATCAAACTATCACCTAAAATCAACAGCCAATGCTTTTTGCCCTAATTTTCACCAATGTGATTTTTCCAGTTCTGTCAGGAAGAAGGAGTTTGGGATGAATTTGTCTGCTTGTCAAGTTTGGAATCTGGCTGTTAAATAGCAGGAGCTGCATTTTGGTTATTAACTATTGCGAGTCGTCTTATACATAGCAAGATGCCTTCTAGCTAGCATAAAAACAACTAGCAGTGAAGCAGCACCAAGAGCTAACAAACTCTCCGAAAATTCTGGAACAGTTGCAATTCCATTATTGTTTATTGTCCATTCTACATCAAATTGTCGTGTCTGGTTCACAGGAAAGATATTTCGAGGATTATCAATTGTTACAATCTTTGCACTTGCTTTGTATGTTCCTTCTTGCAAAAGCTCTGAACTTGTTATTGAGATTGTATCATTGGAATTAGGAATTGGTGACCATGCATTTGTGAATGGGTCTTGAGTGGCATTTGTTATTGTGACGGGACGAGTTCCTTGTCGAATATCCAGTGTTAGGGGACCGTCTTCTGATTGAAAGTAATCGACAATAATGACCTTGCCTTCTTTTCCTCTACCATTGCCATCAATTCTACTAATAGTAAGATTGTATGTAACCCAAGTAAAGGTTTTATTAGTTTTAGAATCGACAAGGTCGAACTGTAGTTTCAAGCCTGTAGCATTTAGACTACCATGTGATAGGGCTGGCATATGATAGCTGGTTGCGTTGAACTTAAGGTTTGGTACTCTATCACCAAATGAATAAAGTGGCACAAAGGTACATCCATAATCTGGTGCACAGGCATATAGACCAGCAGGGGCTGCAGATGCTGTAGGAGGTAGTAGTACTGTCATGAGAAGCAATGCAGCGACTGGTAGGACAACCCGCAGCAGCACAGGAACATAGACTCGCAGAATCTAAAATAGTTATTCTCAACTATTTGATTTAATTGGCTCAATCCAGCAGTTGCTCCTGCAACTTCGCCAACGACCCCTGTATCTTCTGACAACTCTGCTCAAAGTCTGATCTGAAATACTGTCTTGTAAGCACGCTCTTTGTTATTCCTCCATACAACATCTGTACTGTCCACTAGAGTTATTAACAATCCATAATGACTGCGCTAATTAACTTCTGAACTCTTTCTGCAACAGTTATTCCATCTATCTAATTATTATGGTATCGAAAACACTTTAATTCAGCTTTATAGTTAGTATCGGTGTAAACTCCTTTAGCGCATTTCTAGATGTGACATCCTCTGAAACTATCTCTTGAATCCTCATTCAACTACAGATTTGTAGTTAATCCGACCCGGACAGATTCAATTGAGTACAATTCTGCCATTTCTATAGCTATTAACTGCTACTTTGATTGCTGGAATTTTCGCATTATCCCAGCGACAGGCACTATTCAGCCAGAACCTCAGTCTTGTCTTGCGGGCAAGCCTGTATGATACATCATTATCCTGCTCAGAATGTGTCATAATATGACATGATATGATATTAGATAAGATGAGAGAAGAAAAGTGGCATTAGCTCTAACGATCAAAAAACGATCTCAGATATCAGCTCTTCCTTTATCTTTGCAATGATAATGTCAGCCGCATGCTCGCCGTACAGTATTCTGAGCTTGTTTTCAAACTGGTCCGGATGCGAGACGATGGCAGCGGGTTTCATCTCAAAGTCGCGCATCAGCATGGCAAACACAAGCTCAGACACCTGGCTTCCAAGAGCGCTATCAAGGCCTCTTCTTATGATAGATACGCCCCTTGACACCGTCCACTCTTTCATGACAGATTCCCTGTGGGCAGTATTCTGGTGGGCATTCAAAAGCCCCATGATGTACCTCAGTGGCATCTTTTCAATAGCCTCAGTCGTGTAGCAGCAGACTGCCTCGACTGTGCCGTCATATCTTGACGCTACCGTTGCCTCGTACCTTATCAGGTGTTCCTGAGAAATTGCCGACCTGAAGAAAGAATCTACAGGCATGCCAATTGCGACAAATCCCCTGAATTTGCCGCTCTTCCTTTCTACATAAGAAATGAGCTTGTACCACTGGTCAAGCAAAACCTCCTCCCTTACAGAGTGTGAGTAAAAGTCTTTGTTGCTGATAATGGTCAGGGCTCCAGAGCCGATATAGTCCTCTACCTCGAACCCAGAAATTTTGGTCATGTGCTGAACGGCCGCAGTCACATCCTGCTCCATGACATAGATTACCGCATATCCATCCAGGATATGCTGGCGGATCTTGGCGTAAATGTGTGACATCCAGTAAATTCTGTCTGGTACTCTTGCATCAAAGACATAGATGGAATGAGAATGGGTCTGGGTCTGCCCCATCGCAAAACTTGAGGATTTATTCTGGGTATAAAAATGTATTTTATCCAATTTCCGTGCCTGCGGTATTCTATGCTGGCCGGCTTGTTTGCCTGGTTGCCTGTTTGCTCTCCTTTAACTATCAGCCTGTGCCCTGTTTCATCATTGCATGAAACTCTTCGTCAGACATGCTACTCCTCGCCGCCATCATCTGCTCCACGTCCTTTCCAGCCAGATACCTCAGCTTTGGGTTCTCGCTCTTTGCAGCCTCCAGCACTACATTTGCTACAAGGGCAGGGTCGGAACCGTTTTCTACCAGCTTGCTGAGTATAGCTCCCATCGCCTGCATCATCTGTGCATACGGTGAACTTGGATCCTGCGCCCTTTTGGCAATAACCATGTCCCTGCCAAAGTCCGTCCTGATCACACCCGGCTCTACCAGCACCACCTTGATGCCAAAGGGCTCGACTTCGTATGACAGCGATTCGCTCAGCCCTTCGACTGCAAACTTGCTGCTAACATATACAGAGCCGCCAGGATAGCCGAACCTCCCAGCTCCGGAGCTTATGTTGATTATCACGCCAGAGTGCTGCTTTCTCATGGTCGGCAGGACAGCCTGTGTGACCCGCACAAGGCCATACACGTTTGTTTCATACTGGTCCTTTATCTCGTCAATGCTGGAATCTTCAAACGCTCCGGCAAGCCCGTAGCCGGCGTTGTTAACCAGAACATCTATTCTTCCTGCTTCTGATACAATTGATTGTACAGCTTTTCTTACTGAATCGTCATCCCTGACATCAAGCTGCTTGACCCGAAGTGATAGCCGCTCCCTATCTGCCGCCGACTTGATAGCATCGCTTTTTTGCAGGTTTCGCATCGTGGCATATGTCAGAAAGCCGTTCCTTGCCAAAAGCAGGGCAGTCTCGTAGCCTATCCCGCTTGAGCTTCCCGTTACCACAGCCACCTTTTGACCCTGATTTTGAGCATTACTGCCAGACATTAGAGATAGTGTGATGCTTAGATACTTAAGGGATTGGTAGCCAGTTACGGCTAAAGGGTGGCTGGCTATCGGTCTGCCTCCCTGTCTTCCTGCTTTCTTGCTTATTTGCTTTCCCAGTAGCCGCTTACCGCACAAAGAGTAGAACTTTTCATATAATATGCCTGCATACAATCAATATATTTGAAAATCTGGCTACAGATAGCCATTATGCTGTCCATAATTACTTGCGGCGCCGCAGCTGGCATTGCTAATGCGCAGCCAGCAGCTTCCATTCCCACTTCCACTTCCATGCACCTATACTCATACAGCGACCCAGTCTATGGAATAAAGAAGATAAGCTACCCTGCAGGCTGGCTTGCTGGCACTGCAGGGCTCCAGGAGGGAACCATCGTGCTTTTTACGCCACCGCAGAACGCCTCCGGCACCGACAGGCTTGCCTGGGTGGCATTACTTGTCCACCCAACATATGGCAACAGTCTCAAAGACATTGCCAGCTGGGAGGCCAGCCGGCACAATACAGACCAGGCAGCAGCTGCCGCTGCTCAGGAGCAAAACACTACGCTCTCCGGGCTTGCTGCAAAACAGCTGAGCGTCACATGGAATAGTAATGGCCACACAGCTCAGGTCCTCTATTTTATAGCGATGCAGGGCGGCAAAGAGTATGCCCTGCAGTTTATTGCAGTTCCCGGGACTTTCCAGAAATACCTGCCGCAGGTTCAGGCCATGGCAAAGTCGCTGCAGATAGATACATCAAAGATACCAAGTGTAAGCGGGCAGTTTAGCGACCCTGTCAGGGGGCTGTCTTTTACTCTGCCACCGTCATGGACTGGCCTGCAGTATGCCGACAGAAATAACCTGAACAACACTCACATCGTTGCTTTCTCCCATGTAGAGCTTGTGCCCGGCTCAACAAACAAGACAGGCTATGCTTCAATGAGCATAATAACAGACGACAACAGGAATCTGCCCCAGATCCGCCATGCACAGAACCTATGCTCCCCGCCGCAGTCGTCAGAGATAGTATTCCTTGCAAACAAGGTCAAGGCGCTCCACTACATTGCAGGCTGCAACTTTGCAGGAGACAGGACTCTGGCAGACACATATCAACTGGTCACTGCGCAGAGGACAGTGTTTATGGTCTTTACTGCAAGCTCAAACTCTTCATTTACCATATACACGCCTGAATTTGAAAAAATTGCCGGGAACTTTTCTGCAAGCGGCGCCGCAGACCTGTCTGACTTTACAACTCTGCCTGCCGCCTATGCAAATCACACAAGCGAGCAGGTGACAGTTGGCAGCAAGCCCTCTACGGTGCAGATTGAAACAACCTCTGCAATATCCGATTTCCAGTACAACGAGCCAGCCAAGCAGATTTCTTTCAAGGCTGTGGAGACTGGTAAGCGCGGCTTTACAGTGATGGACGCAGGCAAGATAATAGGACAGCCGCATTCTGCAACAATGGATGGAAGTCCCACTGGATATACGGCCATACTCGACAGGACGTCGTCCAACTCGACATATATACAGCTGGATTATGGCAGTGGCCTGCATACATTTACTGTCACTGGAACTGCAGCAAAATAGATCAAGAAGGAAGAATTCTTATAAGACCATCACGTATTATTATTGCTGATTGCCAGATCGGCTGCTACCATCAGAACAAAACCATGAACAAGATGGAAAGAAGGGAAGGAAGGATCGACAAACCGATCCTCAAATTAGTTCTCTTATAGATAGCCGGTTGATAAGGAAATGAAGGCTGGCGAGGAGATCGAAAGGTCAATGGAAAACAAAAGTCAAGAATGGGCCGGTTGCTACTCTATCCATCCGTCTATTTACCTATTCGTACTTCTCTGCGATAGCCCTTTTCGCAAAATCACAGGCCAGTACAGCAGGTTACCGTGTTGGCTTGCAGCATGTTCTTCACTGGCATCGGTTGCATAATGATGAGCGAAAAAATGTAGAATTATCGGTAACAAACTGGCTCAAATGCACGCAAAACACCCAAATTTGCATGCAAAAACTCGATTGATGTGCAACCACCTTGCAGCGGCAAGCGCGAATGCTGAATAACTTGCTCCCAAATTCAATGAAAGTGGCTCAACAATACTCTATATCCAGATAAACAACAGCAAAGTCGCACAAACAGCTGGCTAAACTGCTCAAAACTACCCGAAATTCACAGTTACCATGCTTGAGCTGAATGTCCGTTTTCTCTTCTTTTTTGCGTATCTGTCAGATATGCAGTGCAGATGATGGCAGCTACAGCTATGTATGCGTGCATGCATGCATGTATGCATATATGTCTGAATATATGTGCCGATCCTGCTATATTCCATGAAACGGGATGAAACTGACTAGATGAAATGGATAACAAGAGAACATGCCAAAGTAGACAGGATAGCCTGCCCTTGGCTGATAAAAAATTTTGTTGACAAAGACGCCGAGTTTCTATTTGTACCTGCTCACAAAGTGATCGAGGTAGCCAGAGAGCATGGTGCCATACCGTTTGATGTTCCAAATGCAGAGCTGGGGCACCATGGCGAGGAATGCTCATTTGATGCGATTTTGAAAAAGTATAATCTTGCAAAAGACCCTGCGCTGGTCGAGCTGGCCAGAATAGTCAGGGGCGCGGATACCCAGAACAGATCGTTGACTCCACAGTCAGAAGGTCTGGTCGCCATTGCAGCTGGCTTTAGCCTGATTTCAAAAGACGATTATGACAATATGCAAAAGCAATTCCATGTTTATGACGCACTGTATGCCTTTTGTAAATCAGACAGAGATTCGAAGTTGGGGTTGACGTCAAGCAGACATTAATTAAATAACTAACTAACCGGCCCTGTCGACCAGTCGGTCAATCAGACAGTCCCGACAGGTAGGCCAGCGAGTTAATTGCTGTTCTTGTTGCCTAATTTTCATCAGGTGCATCAGCTTGGGTAAGCGACTCCTTTTGTCTCTGGCTGGAGGTCAATCCCAAGCTGGCTGGCTATTGTCCTGCCTTCTGGCGCAAAAGAAAGAGCTGACCTGAGGTCGGCTATTCTTACAACATGCTCTCTTCTATTTCCGCCTTCAAGCTCTTGCCGCAATATCAATTCTCCAGCAATGCTTTTCTGTTTTAATTTAGATACAATCGGCGAAAACCCGCCTGCTATCGACTCCAAAAAAAGAACAACAAGCACAGGGTCAAAAGTCAGAAGGTTCTCCTTTTCCTTTTCTCTGAGGTCTATTGCATGCTTGTCGTCGACCTTGACAGAGACGAGCTTGCTGCGCGGCGTTGTGACCCGCGGGTCTGACAGCAGGCTCATCCTGTCAGCCAGCACCCTGCCAAATAGCAGGATTTTGCTCGTATCTGTGGCATCCAGGATTTCCCTGTGCTGGAGGACATTTGATTCTTCGATAGCATTTCCATCACCATCTCTTGTAAAGTAATCAATTCTGGGCAGGCTTTGAGCAGAGCTGGCTTGCTGCGCCTTGGCAGGGTCTACATACAGCCCATCAAGGCTGTAGGCAATTCTTATCATGTCATAATCAGGCTTTGAAGGGTCGGCAGCCACAATGGTTGTAAGGGTAGAATTTTCCTGCAGCGTGACAGAGACTAGGTAGTAACTATCTATATCGACAAAATCAGGCTCTTTCCCGGTAACTTTTCTTGATAGCTTGAATGGCCTTTTTAGCTTCTCTGAAATTGGCACCTTAAATCCCACCGGCACCACCATGTCTTTTAGCCCAAGGTCGGAGACTTTTCTTTTATGGTTCCAAAACTCAAGTTCTGTGCTGTCGATATGAAATGAATATGACAGTAAAGCAGGGGCGGCACTGCCTGTCGGCCCCTTTTCACCCAGAGATATAGTGGTTGACCTGCTGACTCTGTATTTCTTTGAAGCTGCATCAATCGATGCATCTATTGTCGTTAGCATTCTTGATGTCAGGGTATAGGGCAGGTCATAATAGTCCCTTAGCAGCCACTGCTGCAGATAACCCACTGCGGCTTCGCTCAGCTGCGTCATTCTTGACTGGAGGTAATCTCTGTATCTGTTATATTCTGAAATGAATCTTGCTTCGGTATCATCAAGCTGCTTGGAGAGGGCGGTTTTTGAATTGTAAAAAAGGTCTGATCCTTCTGCGCGACCGCCGGTTCTCAGTATTTCATTAAATTTGTCATTGTAGGCATCCATCGCATCTAAAACATTTGCCCTGAACTGCCTTAACTTTGAGTTCAAGTCATTATAGAGTATATCAGCACCGGTCAGGGCCGATGACACTGCCCCGGCTTCATTTTTTATCCTCAATATTTGCTCTGATATCGATACAAGGTCCTTGAGCATTTCCAAAAAGTTCTTGTTTTCATCAAACGGCGTGTAGTCGGCATAAAGAAACCGTCCTGCTCCAGCAGCGTTGTCTACTGCATTCATTCCAACATATAGTATGCACACCAAGAATTTAAGATGGACAGCCAGCAGAAAGGAGTGAGTACATAGTTGTCTGATTCAGTTGCAGCTGATCTACTACTAATCTGATCGTCAGTTTACCTGTCTACCTGGCTGCTTTGAGCTTGGGCACCAGCCTGCTTACGATTCTTTCTTTTTGCTTGCAGTGTAGTAGTCCAACCAACCTGCACAAGACATGGATTGATAGAAGATGGGCTTTTACCTAGCCAGCAAGTTACCCCATTCGATTCGATACGATATGAGCGGCCTGTCCGTCGGCTTTTGATTATATGAAAGGCAGCATTCAAAAAAAATAGCCATCCATTGATATTCATATTCCAGATACAATTAATTGCACCGCTGATATGCTACTCGGAGATTGCGACGATCAACACTCCAGCAAAGGTCACGACAAGCCCTATGATCAGCAGTGGATAGGATATTGATAGAAAAAATACCGAGTACAGGGTCACTCCGACAAGTTCGAGGTTAGAAATTATATTTGAGAGGTTTAGAAATTTTGCCTTCGCGTCCCTTAGCAGCCTGTAACTGAACTGCTCGCTATAGTATGCCAGCACTATCATTACAGCTATTACCAGCGATAGCCCTACGCCGCTAAATTTGACAAGACCAAATGACGAGTAGGCGTTGGTGGCAAGGCCATAGATCACTGTAGTGCCAAGTATCATTCCAACAACTATTGGTCCTGCAACCGGGATCTGCATCTTTCCGTAAGCATAGTAAAAAGAAGAGTAGAACCCTATAGCATACAGAACGAGCAGAGCTATTGAAAGCAGCAGAACCCCAGCAATCGAACCGGAAGTATTTGACTGGATGAGGGCTGAGCTTTGCAGTACAAATCCTGCAACGACCAGTATGCTGCCAAGCAGATACTTTCGCTTGAGCTGCTCTTGCTTTATCCTGTTTATGAGCAGGGCCAGCACTACGATGTAACCGAATTGAAATGACGAGACGAGGGGATAGTTCTGGTTTCCAATCAGGCTAAAGTATATGATTGTCCCGATGCCAAAGCAAATACCCGAAATTACAGGATATTTTACCAGCCTGCGGTCTTCAGAGGTTATTTTCCTGCCCAGCAAAAAGATGTAAATTATGGATATCATTGTGCTAATTAGGGCCACAGCGATCTCGATTATGGTAAGATACAAGATGGCAGTATGGCTGTTAATCGACACTACAATGTCTGAAAGTATTGACCAAAAAGTCCATGCAATAGCGGTAATGAAGGCAAGTCCAAGTCCCTTGCCTATATCTGGCATAGCAATATACCTTTCTCTAGGCATTTAATGATGATATAGACAGCAGGTGAATGAAGTGAAAAAAAAAAGTCGTATAGTTGTCAATATGATGAAGTCAGGCTTCTCAAGCAACCCCATGAGAGCAACTACCAATCTTGCTTTTAGCAATTGGGAGAAGAAGCTTGTATTTTTGACAGTCTTGTCAGGCTTGAATTCGGATTTATCCCAATACAGCAGTTGCTTCCTATGCTTCAGACACTTTTGTGGTAGGATAATGATCTCTTATCTCGGTTGAAAAATACACCCCTCTTGATGGAGAGGCTAGAAATTCCGTATAGACATACTCTGGCACTCCTTTGTATTGATATACGCCACCAGAAACAAATTCAACCTCCAGAGTTTTTGTCTCTTTATCATATCCTGCAGAACGTATGCTGCTTGAAGATATATGCTGTCTTCTCATATCCATATTAACACTTTTTGCCTTTTGTATGTTGTATAGAGTGAGTGAGTTGTAGATGCAGATGTTTGTTTGCTTGTTTGCTCGGTCTATGTCTTGGCGGGCGATTATACTGAAACTGGTATGCAATTGAAGAAAAAATTCGATAGTTCAACAGTAGTGAGCTCGAATATGCTATACTTTGTTATCAAAACGGTCCCAGTCGGATTAACTAAAGATTTGCAGTTAATTTTGGATTCTAGATTAGATGCCACATCAGGCACTCTCATGCATCTGAATGGCCTCTAAGTTAAATATCTACAAAGGTATTGCAGCTATCGCAGTTGGACCAAGTCAGCATTGGAGATTACCTTATTCAACAGATCTACGAAAAAGGTGTACGTCATGTCTTTGGAGTACCTGGAGATTATGTGCTAAAGTTCTATAATATGTTGACTGCATCCAAGCTCATTGTTGTAAATACATGCGATGAGCAAGGTGCTGGTTTTGCTGCCGATGCATATGCTCGCCTTAACGGGCTGGGAGTCGTATGTGTCACTTATGGGGTTGGAGGATTAAAGGTAATAAACACTACCGCTCAGGCTTATGCAGAAAAGTCCCCTGTCATAGTTATAAGCGGTTCACCAGGGATAAACGAACGGACAAAGAACCCGTTGCTTCATCATAAAGTTAAGGAATTTGATACTCAAAAGAAAGTCTTTGACGAGATTACCGTTGCTTCTACTGTGCTGGACAAACCAGAGGACGCGAAAAACGAAATCGATAATGCCATCTCCCTTGCGATACGATACAAGCGCCCTGCCTATATCGAGTTACCAAGAGACATAATTTCCAAACCAATAACAAATCGTCATAACAACAACTACAACAGCTATACAGCAGAATCCCTTTCAGAATCATCGCAAAAAAGCGATCGTTTGGCCCTCAGGGAGGCAGTAAACGAAGCAGTATCAATGATAAATTCGGCCCTTATGCCTGTAATAATTGCCGGAGTGGAGATCCAGCGATTCGGGCTCAAGAAACAGTTGATTCAATTTATCGACAAATCTGGCATTCCCGCTGCAACTACTATCCTGAGCAAATCTGTCATAGACAGTCTTCATCCACTTTACATCGGTGTTTATGCGGGAGCCATAGGGCAAGGCTCTGTCAGAGAATATGTTGAAACAAGCGACTGCATTATAATGCTGGGTGCCATGATGACAGATATTGATCTCGGAATTTTTACTGCAAAAATCGATTCCAAGAAAACAATAAATGTTTCAACAGATGGGATCTCTATCAGCTATCACCACTACAGTGATATTCTTATACAGGATTTTATTCAGGCTCTAACTCATGCAAAAGTACATCCGCGAAAATACAAAAGAAAGAGTATCCCCCATTTTCGTCCCCGGATTGCTTACCCCTCCAATAGCGCAAAAAAAATTACCATCAAATACGTGTTTGAACGACTGAACTCATTTCTGACACCAAACATGCTTGTTATCACAGATGTTGGTGATGCATTGTTTGCCGGGACAGATCTCTTGCTTACAGGAAACAACGAATTTCTATCTCCAGCATACTATGCGTCACTGGGCTTCTCTATCCCGGCAAGCCTTGGAACAAAACTTGCCAAGCCAGACCTTCGCCCGATAGTAATCGTAGGCGATGGAGCTTTTCAAATGACAGGGATAGAGCTATCAACGGCCCTCAGGTTCCATATCAATCCAATAGTTATAGTTCTTAACAATTGTGGATACCTTACCGAGCGGTTGATGATTGATGGACCTTTTAACGACATCCAAAGATGGCAATATAGTAATATCCCAAAGCTGATTGGTGGAGGCAGAGGCTGTGTTGTAGAGACAGAAGAACAGTTTGATAACGCCATAAAAGCTGCCACAAGTTACGTTGAAGAATTTTCAATACTAGATGTTAGGCTAGACCCTTTTGATAAGTCACCTGCACTGCACCGACTCACCAGGGGATTAGCTGGGAGGTTAAAGTAATGAACCAAGTGACCATCAGTCTGCTGGCCATCAAAGTTGCTCAAACGACCTAAATGTCCCGGGTCGGATTAACTATAAATTTGTAGTTGATTTGGTTTAGGAGTCAATAGAAAGGGAAGCATTTGGACATTAACTGATCTGATCTGAAGCCAAGAATAGCAACAAATCCGTAGTGGGCCGGGTCGGATTCGAACCAACGACCCCCGCCATGTCAAGGCGGTATCTTAACCAGGCTAGACCACCGGCCCGTTACCTGATTTGATTCCATACCTAGGATGCCCAAATATATATTTGCGCAGGATTTTGCAAAAAGAGTTTGGTTTGGTTTTCTAACATCAACCAAAACGACAGTTGCAATTGACTTGGCTATCAAATGCGGAGAGGAGATTGTACAGACAGTTTTTAGACTCATGTTCAAAATCTATTTTTCACAACCTGCAGACCTACTGTTTGACCAGAGCCAGATTGCATAACCATTATAGCAATTATCAGGCAATATGATATGGGAGCAGAGCACGGGAAGGATGCATGCTGCGGCAGGCATTCTACAGACCATTTTCGCCAAAAATAGTCTCTCTCGCTCTGCTCCTTTACCTTCAACTGAAGGTTAAAGTCAGCAAAATCTTTCGGACCTTTTATAAAACTTGCCAGAATTCTGCACAGCGGCGAAAATGATCTGTAGAAGCTTGTCAGCAAGACAACAAAGGGAAGCAGGCAAAGCTGTGCTGGGAATTATTTCTGGCACCATTGCAATGATTCTAGCAGGGTGCACAACCATCGGAGCATTTGCCGATCCGGCGTATCCGTCAATGATTCTATACTACGGGCCGGCTGACCAGGCAACCCTAACCAAGATTGCATCGGTACATCCAACCATGGCAATTCTTGACATAAATAGCGACGGGATCACTACGGCTGGAATAAACCAGCTTCATAGCGCAGGAACCAAGGTCATCGGGTACATGAGTGTAGGATACGAAGGTGTACCCATTTCGACTGCAATCTCTGAAGCCAACAAGATAGCAGGAATTGCAGATGGAGTTTTTGTGGATAACTCTAACCCGTCCAGCGACAGTTACCAATCACAGCTCTATTCTGATCTCAAAGGGCAAGGAAAGACTGTCATATGCAATCCAGGCATGGTTTATGTTGATAGGAGCCTCATGTCAGTCTGCGACATCCTATCCTTTGAACATGAGTGGAGCCAGGCGGGACAGATCCCGTGGCTCAAACAGTATCCCCCTGACAGATACATGGGATTGAGCAGCGATGCAGGAAGTGGAGTGGGAGATCCGAATCAAAACTTGGCATTGGCGCATAGCATTGGAATTGCATACCAGTACAGCACTCCAGCATTTACCGTTCTGCCTGACTGGGTGGGGATTTACAGTTCAGGCGCAACAGGTTCCGTTTCTGTTCCTGTTCCTGCGGCTGCGAACACTGGTACACCTGTGGCCGCGTCAGCATCAACAGCTGTAACCCCTACTCCTTCACCCACTTCAACAGCCACAGGCCAGGCCTCCACTGGATCTACAGTATCAGTCAGCACAGTCAATACAGCAGGCGCAGAGGTGACCGGCTTTTATATCGCGCTGGGTCAGAACGGCCAGCAGATACAGTCAGCGTATTCACCGGCGCAGTTTACTGTCAACAGCAGCCAGACATACCAAGTTACAGCAGAAGACTATGGCGGTTATGTCTTTGACCACTGGTCTGACGGTACAACAAGCAGGGTTCACTTGGTGACGGCCGGGCCCGGGGCATCGACCCTGACCGCGGTATACAGAGGCAGCTAAATAAGACCAAATCCGAACCTAATGCGGGTCAAACATGCACTTGCTACAGAGCAATAAGAAGCGAGAACCAGCCGGCAGACAGGAATTGAGCAGATAGCTAACAGAAAATGAATAAAGAAATACAGGCATGTAGCAACAGTAAAGCATGGTCAGCAGTGAGGGCAACAACGACAGAGAGAGCAGAAGTGCACTAGGCAATTCCCTATTTACTGACTGCGAAAAGGACGGCCTGTACAGAGCAATTTTTTCACGGCGCGATGTCAGGTCGCATTTCGCAGCTGGCAGGGACATACCTAGCGATGTTCTGGCAAAGATCCTAAATGCTGCGCACCACGCCCCCTCTGTCGGCTTTTCTCAGCCCTGGAACTTTATCATGATAAGAGACAGAGAAACCAGGCGAAAAGTCAAAGAATCTTTCCTCAAGGAAAGGCAAAGATCTATTTCTATGCTCGACGGAGATAGGCCAAGACAGGAAAAGTATGCTTCCCTAAAGCTTGAGGGAATAATGGAGTCAGCTCTCAACATATGCATTACCTACGATCATACAAGGTTCGGCCCATTTGTCCTTGGCAGGACAGCCATTGCTGAAACAGGCGTTTATAGCGTATGCTGTGCAATACAGAACCTCTGGCTTGCTGCCAGAGCAGAAGGGATAGGTGTGGGATGGGTAAGCATCCTTGCAAACGAAGACCTCAACAAGATACTGCATATACCCGAGCACATAAGGCCCGTGGCCTACCTGTGCCTTGGGTATGTGCATGAATTTGCAGAAAAGCCTGACTTGGAGAAGGCAGGATGGCTTCCAAGAATGAGCCTTGACGAAGTAATATATTTTGAGGAATGGGGAAGGAGCAGAGCGGATTCTTGGAAAGAGTTTTGTAATTCCGTCAGGGAGATTCGAGATCAAGGACCAAAGGAAAACAGAAGGTCAGGTTAGGTTAGGGTTCCTACGATATAATGGGCAAGTAAGTCAGGTGTATAACTGCAGAAATAACACAGTGATTTGCAGTAGTGTGACTGTTGCCAAGTCAAGAGCTGGAAGCAGCCCATGCTGCCGGCCTCGGCACAACACGTTTGGCATTCTGGTTGAAACCAGTATTATTATATGGTCCGAGCTGTCGATAGGATGTACTGGCAGGCAGATTCAATACAGGCTTGGCTCGTACTGACAAAGGTCTTTACAATACAGTTTGCTATTATCTGAATTTTACATCTGGCGAGGCGATAAATTAAAAGTGAGCAGGCAAGCTGTGCTGTGGAGCAAAGACGGAGCAAAAGAAGGGGGCAGATAGTGAGCAAGGCCAAGGAGAGAGACAGGAGTGGCGAAAAGTCGTTCAGCCTCTACTATAATGACCTTGCAAGGTGGCTTTTCATCACCCTTGCCTTTGCCGGCCTGCTATCCACAGGGTGGTTTGGAATCCCCCTTATTCCAAAGTACCTGCTCTACCATAGCATCGACCTTCCAAGTGCGCTATTTACCCTGTTCAGCGCACTTGGAACAATATGGGGCGTGATGGCCTACCGCGAATTTACAAAATCAGCTAACACGGTGCTTGAGGCAAGGTACCTAGCGCGCAAGCTTGATCCGTCCATTGGCGATTATGAATACCGCTCGTACAACCCCATGACAAAGCTGTACGAGAACGGATTTGTTCCGATTGGGCCAACCGACTTTTGGGACAGGGAAACACAGACACCTATTTGGATGGACAAGGGAAAGTATTGGCATATCCTGCTCAGGCTGCAACAAAACGCAAAAAATGAAGTGCTTGTAAAGGTGGTCAGAGACCGCGACCTTCCTCTTCATACAGGCCGCAGGAACATTGCTACCACATCCAGGGAAAGGATATTTGTAGAAGGCACAAGGAAACAGGGGCCCTATACGTACATAGTCAAGATCCCCCAGTGGCTTGTAATGAATACAGAAAGGGCAAGATTTGTAGATACGAAGGAGAGGATGAACATAGATGACACCGAGCTGAGCGCTGCCATCTCTGACCTCAATGCAAAAATGGTTTCAGCTGCTGACGAAGTTATCGAGCGGGAAAGTCCGAGGATCCGTTTTCACTTAAAGTCAGCCGCATTTTGGATCTACCTCAACAAAAGCCTGCCGCTGAGGCTGATATACAGAGAAGCTATAAAGCATATCCCGGGAGTAAAGGAGGATATCATAGGTTATACAAGTGCAAACCTGGCAATCGTCCGGGACGACGAACTTGCTTCAAGCATAATTGAAATAGCATTGCAGAGGGGACTCCCTCAGGAAAGAATAGAAAATCTGCAGCTTTTGATGAAATTCCTGAAAAATGAATATACAAAGCAGGGCATAGGTGAAGGGGCAAGCGAATACCACAGCTTCCATCATTCGTTGGAAGTCTCTTACATGGCTCTTCACATGCTTCCAAGAGAATTTCGCAGCTTTACATTTGGTCCCAAGGATTACGAGATAATACTGGTTGCAGGGTTATTGCATGACTATGATCCGTATCAGAATCTGGCCTTGCAGTCCGGTAGTGATAAAGCAGCAACCGATGACAGAGGAGTAAAGGTCGTCGGCAAGAATGAAGAAAGTGGTCAGGTGGAAAAGGGAGGAGATGGAGAAGGAGAAGGAAAGGGGTCAAAAAATCCAGCCGCTACAAAAGTCAAAAGGCCCGTACAAAAAGGCCCAAATGTTATCCGGACTGTTGATGAGATACGCAGGACCAGAATTCTTGACGCCTATTTTACCATGACCAAGGATGAATTTCAAAACTATTTTCGGTATTTTAGGTCGGTTTTGCTTCCCCCGGAAGAATTTGCAACTACCCATCCAGAATACGTCAAGCAAGAATGGAGCCCCACTGAGAGCCTTATTGTAGAAGCGCTTGTATGGAGAACTGATTTTCCTTTTTTTAAACAAAAGATTGCCCAGGAAAGGTTTGCACGCCTTCTGCTCCAGCTGACTTCACTTGGCTACGACTCTGACAAGCTCAAGCTGCTGGCTGAAGTTCTATGGCTGTCTGATCTGGCTGTGACTTACATGGGGTCTGACCCGATAAGGGCGTGGAACAGGGTTAACAACCTGTATGACGAGCTGTACCTGCCAAAGCTTGAGGCAGTATCCAGAACTGATGCATTCTTTACAGATTTTGCAGAACCCAACCCTCAGCTATCTGTGCCAGAGCTTTTCAAAGAGCTGATAAATTCAAAGCAATTCCCCGAAGTATTCAGGGCAAGGTGGGCAGTTGTGTACCAGTTCTTCCATGAAGGAAATCCGGCAACCCAGATCAACAAGACAATAACCAAAGCAAGGAAATTGTATTCTAAAGTCAACCTTGAAATAGGTATGCGCAGGGGAGAGCTTTTGCAGAGAATTGCAGCAGACAACTGGTCTGAGTACTTTATAGGTATTGGTAAAGATCAAAGTGAGATCCTGAAGGCAAAGTCAAACTTTGCCAAGCTGGCGCCTCAGAACGCGTCCGCCTTTTGGGGAGATTTTGAAAAGCTGTTGCCAAACATCATGGACGGATCAATTGATAATTTTTTGATGGTTGTCCCGATGCAGTACAGTCCATCGACAGATGAAGAAAAGACGAAATTTCAGTCCCTGTTTGTATTAATGCAGAAAAAGCTTGCCAAGGAAGGAGCCCTGCATCTATTGACAGACATGAAAAAAGATGCTCCTGAACTTGATGCGCTTGTAGCTATTGCACTTGCGGCTGGTTTTGAACAATCCCGTGAGACTAAAAAGGTGTACTTTCCCAGAGACTGGAAGGACCAGGATTTTAGTTCATGGAACAGGCCAGAGATGCTAGTCTTCAGGCCTAGAGGTTCGAAATTAAAGTAAAGGTGGACCTTGGTTTGATGAAAGAATGAGGTTATTTGCAAATCTTTTCATATCCCTTGGAGGATAGCGTTGATGGGAAGGAGGAAGTAGAATAATAATGAGTGCAAAGCATGATGACAAGGAGTCAGGGTATCACCACCTTACCGGTGCTGCATGGGCAATTCTTGCTATGGGCATATCTCTTGCGATAATCGTGCTTCTCTGGATATGGTTTGGTCATGTAGGTCCGGCAAATGCGACCAGCGTTCTGGAACAGCAGCAAAATTCATTAAGACAACAGTATGGTCTGCCTCCCGCGCCAATTATAAGCCCGCAGGAAGCTACAATTCCTCCTTCTCTGAGAAATGTCACCGGCACCAATAGCACTGGACAGAATGCTACTTCCGGCTAACTGTTTGAGAAGCAAAGGTTGAACTTGGCCATAGCTTCAGATCATACTGTCTACTCTGAATTGACCGTTTCTCTTGGCAATGCTCAGATGAGTTTGCTGCTTTTGGGCTCGAGACCATTTTGCTCCAGATAGTCTGGTTTTTCGTCAACCTTTCTGATAATGTCTTCGACTTTTATGTTGCAAACTTTTTCTATTTCTTTATCGAACCACGCTTCAACTTCTTCTGGACTAGTTCTGACTTTGGTTCTCATCTCTCGGAGCTCGCAAGCACGTTTCTCGGCCATCCCTCCGAGCATGGGTGCGTAAGCAGCTGCAGCATTTTCAAGCATTTTTTCCATAAATTTTTCAAGCATAGCCAAAACACCCTTTCTGATTAATTGTTGCGGAATACAAGGCAATACTTGATGATGGTGAAAGTTGCCTGATAAACCCCAAAGTCGTATTAAATTAATCACCATCAGATATAAACAGATTTAAGGATTCTTCTTTGCTTGCATGCTTCTTTCCAGAATGCACAAATATTCTGGCAGCCATCGCCATTGATAAGACAAGATGCAATTCGTCCGAGGTACAGTAACTAGCTCTAAAGTTCTAATAGAGTATCCATCCATATAATCACAAAGATACCCCTGTTCTGGACTTGTTATACTGGCAGTTTATACCATGAATACTTAAATTGGCGCATAAAAGGTGAATCCTTGCGGGCTCGTGGCGCAGACTGTCTTTCCATGAAAGGACAGGCGTATAATGGACAGCGCGGACGCCTCCTAAGCGTCAGGTCGAGGGTTCAAATCCCTCCGAGCCCGCTAAATTATAGATTTTGTTAGATGAGTATAGATTGCTTGTAAAAGGAATTCGCGTTTAGACGATATTAGCACATCTATCTTGTTTATTTCTCTGTTCCGACCTCTTTGTGTCCACCTATTCGTATCAGATGAATAACCCTATTTTTGTGGTCAGGCAGGTATGAAAAGCGATAATAATCACTCAGACGAGCCATCCAAACCAAGCCGTACCTAGTTCTTTCCCACTTGTCACTACGATCTATGGGGTTCTCAGAATGTACCATATTGTCAATTCTTTCCAAATACCTTTGCTTAATCTGCCGTGGAAGATTACTTACTGCGGTCGAGAACTTTTTGGGTTCATTAACTTTCCAGTAGACAGGCTTATGCTGATTCATTTATCATGGCTCTGAGCTTTTGGATGTATTCCTCGCCATCATAGGTAGTTACTTCAGCCTTTCCAGCCATTATTTCTTCAAGAGCTGCTTTATCTTCATTTGAAAGCCTCTCGTTAGAAGCTTGTCTGATGGGTTTGCGTTTGGAAGGTTTCGATGTTGCACGCTTGCTTATCCGCTTGAAAGGCATTCGATGGGCCGGCGTCCTAGTAGCCATAATGATTCTAAAATACGGTGGTATCATGTACTATATTAAAAATACTGTGGAAAACTCGCGTAGTGTTTGGCTTGCACGGGCAAATGAGTTATTATCACAGCTTTAGTACTATTTCCCTAACAAGCAGAAATCTCATTTGGAACAGTATGCCAGAATCTTTACTATAAGAACCCTATTTTTCTCGATGTAACTCGAACCTACTACCATATAGTTACTTTCAAGCAGGTTTCACCAAATATTGTGGTTTTGCTTTGGAATGCAAGCGCAAGCGAGAACGAACTTGAGCAGCCGAGTATCATTACCATATCTAAGTAGCATTTTCAGCCACAATCTAGATAACCTTTGGTTCGGCTCCTCTAATAAGGTAGCAACCATCCATGTAGTAATAAGGATTTTCAGAATTCAAATGTTCTTTTCTAATCTAATGAGCATTTCAATGATATCTTGAACGTTTTTGTCCTCGAGCTCCTTTGGATTTTTGACAATATGAAATAATGAATGCGTCTTATCGTTGGCATCATCTTTAAATTGGTCAGCTTGACTGAGAACTCTTTCTAATAATTTTTGGTCAACTCCAAAGTCACTTGTCTTCTTCAGATTCGATATTATTTCCGAAAAGTCCTTTATTCTTCGCCTTGAAGTGTCGAAATAGATCTCAACATTTGCTTGGGAATTTTGCGGATACTTCTTTCTAATTATGTTGATAAGCATATTTTCAATGATTTTTCTGCAAAGAATAAATGCAGCAGTATAGCAATGATAGGTATAGCAACGATTAACCTCATCGATATGAGCTTGAATGAAAGAATCAGTGGACTTGAATGTAACGAGTAGTTTTAGCTGTTTTCCCTTATACTTTCCTCTGGATTTCTGGATAAGTTTGATAGGTTTTTCCACTTCAAAATTAGGAAGTTTGCTGCGTTCGTCATCAGTGAGTTTCGAAATTACTGAAGTTTTATGCTTGTGTGCATAGATTTGAGCAACTGTGTTTATGGGTAGGCCTCCAAAATCCCTTCTTAGTAATGAGATATCTTTTCTTATGGTATTCTCTGACCTTTTGAGCTTTTTCCTAAGTATTTTCAAAATTTCAGGATTTAGCATCTTTCTTTCCTGTGTTACTCTTTCCAGCTTTTAGTTTGCGCGCTGGAAACATTCTACTAAAATTACCTTTATCCATTTCAAGGGTTTTTGCAATATCTCCTGCGGAGATGCCAGCATTGAGCAATTGTAGAACTAACAATTTCTTTATACTCTGCAACTCCTTGAACTCTTTATCGTTCATTGATTCTTTCTCTTGCCTCCATTCTCACCTTTTCTTAGTCGTGACATCAGTTTACCTGCATCGAAAGATTTGCCGAAATTGCGTTCACCTAATCCTAATACTTCTTCAATTTCGCTAGCTTTGATTCCACTTGCCAAGAGATGGAGGACTAATAATTTCTTGATTGCTTGTAATTCCTTAAGTTCTGTATTATTCATTTCTTTTTCATCCTCTTTGCATTGGTACGTATGGCAGCGACATTCTTACGTGCATAACCAATTATATTTCCGATTTCAGTATCGGTGAGTCCGATATCATGTAGCATCAGCACTTGCTCAACTTGGGTAATTTTCTTATCTTGTTCTTGTGACCTCTGCTCTTCCATCAATAGTCTAATGATCGCATCAAGACGCCTAGTTATGCCGCTAGTATCCAAGCTTTTGGAACTTTCTTTGGACATCTTCTAGTAAATTATTCTAACTTAAGGCATCTCTTTAAATTTATCGCAATAGTAATTTCTAATACTTGACGTAAATGACTGCGAGTCAGTTGCAATCCGAACTCTTAAGCAAGGTTCAAAAGGATTTCCTTGCGGATACCTCCGAGCCCGCTATTTTGCAATATAATGCACATTTTCGCAAATCACGTAAACATCCCCTGAGGGTCATCTGACATGTACGTTCGCAGATCAAATATTAACCACAGGAGGTATGTAAGCAGTATCGGTAACAGTCTTTCAATTAAAGATGATAAAGCAAAGATCTACTCTTCTTGGGTTTCTGTCCTTCTGGTGCACGCCTTGTTAGGGCTAGCTTGGTTTGTTAACATTTGGGTACGAGTGACCATGTGAGAACCAACCATCATTTGTACTATAAAGTGTATGTACAGCAAAACGTATATACGCTAAAGCATGCATTCACTTGTTTGACCATCAGGCTAGAAGAAATCTTTGCAAGAAAAGGCTTGATTACAATAGCTAGAGAACTGTCCTCACAAGGACCAGATAGGCAGTACAGTATACGTAAACTTGCTTTTCGTACAGGAATGTCAGTAAGCGAGGCATCAGCCGTAGTAAAGAAGATGGCACAGCTAGGAATTATTAAATCGAAGCCTAAGGGAAGAGCCTTCATGATATCATTGAATTATGACAATGATATCTGGCAAAAGATCCTCAAACCTATTCTTGAGGCTGAAGCCACAGTAACAAAGAAGACAAATATGAAAGCAAAAGATCAGGAACCATTTTCTTCTTTTACTTCTTTTTCTGCAAAGCCAGAAGGAAGGTCTGCAGGCTATGAAGCAGTCAGAGACTGGCTCAAGCATCGTTTAGAACAAGAAAAAGACAAAATCCTTTGTGCAGTACTTTACGGAGATCTGACCGGCCGGGCCAATGTTAACTTGCACATAATTTTCAGAGGTACAGAAGATTTAGCAATTATTGAAAGGATAGAAGAAGAGCTCAATTCTAGATTTATTTTACAAATGGACATAACGACAGGACCTGCTTCACAGCTTGAACAAGAAATCAGACAGATGGAGCTGAAAATAAAATATGTCAATATCGAACCCCTGATTGGGGCGGATATATTCTCTTCATATAGCGAAAGGCAATAGAGATATTATAGATAGATTAGACAATCCAAGGCTTATAATTCATTTTTCCGCCTCAATTGCTATAGATAGATTGAACATCACAGCTGCATCACTTTATGCTCTCTTCTACTCCTGCTTCCTTTTTTATTTTATTTATTCAATTGAAACCCTTGAACCTTCAGCCGTCATGGCAAACCGGTAAACTCGATCAACCTCTGAATCTTCAAAAATATCGGAATCATGAGTAATTATTACCAGCTGTGAAAGTGGTCCCGCACCTTCCCTAAATGCTTCTGAGATAATCTTGACAAGCGCCTTTCTTCTCTCTTCATCCAAGTGCGTAGTAGGTTCGTCCAGTATGATAAAGTCAAGCCGGCTTGAGCCCATCATGTATGCTATTCCTAGCCTCAGAGCAAGCGCAACTGCAACCTTTTCTCCTCCACTTAAAGAATCCATGTCTATTTCGCCATGCCTGCCATAACAACTCACCTGAACTTCCTTGGTCTCTTCAGCTAGCTCTATCCTTGAAATTCCAATATTGAACATGGCGATATACTCCGATGCCTTCGAGGATACCACTTTGAGAGCCCAAGATCTGAGGCTTTTCCCTACATGACCGTCTCTATTGAAAACAACAGAGCGCACATTTTCAAGAAGACCAATAAACTCTGAAGCTTCTTGCAGCTGCTTGAGCACCTGCTTGGCTTGACCGAGCTGGTCCTTTGCGTCTGCCTTTGTTTTCTGATGAATTCCTATGTCTCTGTTCAGGTCAAGAAGTTTCCGGGAAATATCATCTCTTTCCAGCTTGGCATCTGTGTACTGCTTATGATTAAAGCCTTTAACCTTCTCCCTCAAGACTGCTATTTCTGTGGCAAGGGACTTTGAGGTGGCATCTATTACCAGCTGGGATGGGTCTTCTCCCACCTTTACGATCTGCAATGGAAGCTTTGCCAAGTCTTTTTTCTTGCCCTCTAGATCAAGCTTGACTTTGAGCAGATCTTCATCGGATCCTATTCCACTGTTTTGCAGAAACTTTTCCGCAGCTGCAATTTGCTTAGTTTGCTCAACCAAAAGCTGCTCTTCTTTTTTCAGGTCAAGTCTTTCGTGTTGTAATTTCTTTTTCTGCTCTTCTTTCAGGTCAAGTTCTTTTCTGATGTGTACAATATCAAACATCTTGTTTACTTTTGTTACAGGGGAGCTGCATACAGGACAGCGTCCGTCGGTTATCTGTAGCCGGCCAGCACATTCGATAAACCCCTTTAGCTTGCCAATTGATCCTTCATTTTCTACCATTTGCAACTGGTTGTCTTCAAGCTCTGCCCTGACCATCTGCAAGCGCATATTAGCTTCCGACTTGTTTTTGACAATCTCAAGCGATCTGTGCGCCTCTGCCATTAACCTCTCAAGCCCTACTAGTTCACGATCCATTCTATCCCGAACATCTATTACATGGCGAACAATCAAGTTTTCTGCTCTCTGAAGCTCTCCAGCCATATGGCTCAGCGGAGTCATTCTTTCAATTTCTTTATTCAGCGCGGCAAACTTTTCCTCCAGAACATTCCTCTGTCCGTCAAGCCTTTCAAGCACTGATTCTGACTCTATGAACTTTTGCTCACTTTTCTTTATCTCCTCTTCAACTCTGCGTATATCATCATCACTGTAGCCCGCAGTATCGTCGCGCAATCTCTCCCGGAATCCCTGAATCACCTCATGCATCGTCTGGTAGGCGCTGTCAAGTCGCTCGATTCCAATCAGGCTGTTCAAGAGTTCCTTGAACTCCTTGGGAGATGATTCGATTATTCTAACAAGCTCTCCCTGCTGTACAACAGCTGCCACGCAAAGCTTCTCGTAACTTAATCCAAGCACCTTTGCAACCTCGCTGCTTGTCTTTTCTCCACGTGAAAGTCCCCTTTCGCCTGAGGCAATCTTTCGATTAACTATTTTGCCTGAATCTGAAACAAGCTCAAATTGGGACATGATCGGACCGCTTGTATTCAGTGCACGTTTGACCTGATACTCTTTTGAGTTTAGCATAAAGTTCATCTGGACTGAAGCAAATCCAGTGCCCCTTCTTATCAGATTCTTGTTGGATCTTCGAGTATGCTTACCGTAAAGCGCAAATGTAAGGGCATCTATTATTGACGATTTCCCTGCACCATTATGGCCTACAAAAATTGTAATTCCCTTGCCAAACTCAAGCCTAGTATCTTTGTGTGAAATAAAGTCCTTTAGCTCAATATCTTTTATCATATAACTGCGACACCATCATAAAGCACCCTGCAGATTGCAAAGTGTGATCTGACCACTCTACAGATTACAATCTAGCCTAATTTATGGATGAGCGTCATCAAAATAACGCAGAGAAAGGAAATCCCCTATGCTGTATTTTTGAACCTTGCGCCTTTGTAAGCCTTCCATACAATATCAAGTACAGTGCTTGCATCCCCGTCAGCAGCAGGCTGGAGGATATCGCTCACAACAAATTTTGCCAGCTCATCTGATTTGAGAGCTTCATTTGCAAGGCGGTACAGCTCTTGTTCAATATCCACAGGTCTGCCATCATAGACTGTCAGCGGCTGGGTCTCTTCCACTGGCCGCCAGGTATAGTGAAGGCAATCATCATTTAATGCTACCAAACTATTAGCAATAACCTTTGAATCGATATTCTTGCCCTCTATCTTTAGGCTTATAACTGGCTTTTTGCCATACATTTTTGCTTTCTCGATAATCTTTGCAACTTCATTTGCAATATTTGCGTAATCTAGCGTTACAGAAAACTGCGGCCGCCTGCTTGCCAGTTTTATCCATTGGGTCGATGGCTCATCGCCTGATAGATCGGCAAGAATAAAGCCCTTGTCTACATCCTTTATTCCTTCACTTGGTGTCAGGTCGATCGAGCCAGGGTAGACCAGAGGTCCTTGTAGGTAGTTGAATTTTTTTTCAATATGATCATGGTAGTGTCCCAATGCGTAATAATCAAAGTTGTTCGGCAGATCCGATGAAGATATTTCACCAGCGAACTTGTTAAAATCTACCAGACCTTGGTGCAGTACCAGTATTTTTTTACATTCAGGCGAGGAGGAAGAGATAGATCTGGCCGTCTGTCCTGCAACATTGAGTTTTTCGATGAGTGCATCTAGGTTGCTTTTTCTTTCTTTATCAATTCCTATCACCATGCAATCGCCAACTACAAGTGCTTCATCAGGTCTGAGCCTTCTGGCCAACCCCAAGTTACTGAAGACAAGCGGAAGTGGGACATCGCGTATCCTGCTGATATCATGCTCTCCAAGCACAAATGCAACCGGAATTTCCTTTTCCTTTAACTTCTTCAGGCCATTTGCAAAAGTAGCTATAGCTTTTCCATTTGGCCTTGGAGTGTGAAATATGTCCCCTGCCAGTATAACAAGTTGTGCACCTTCCTTTACCGATATATCCAGAGCTTCCCTGAAATTTTCGTAAACGTCTTCCTCTCGCTCCTCTAGGTTAAACTGCGAATACCCTAGATGCAGGTCTGATAGATGTGAGATCAGCATCTTGTTTCTTGCTACGAATCACCGGTTTGGATGCAGGATAATAATATTACCCTGTGTTTGCATTCCTTTTTGCGACCTTGTTCTTCTTTTCTATACTATACATACCCCGGCGGTATGTACGACTCTGTTGATTCCTTGGATATTTCCTTAATCTTTGCAAGTTGCTTCCACTCTTCTGCTGCCATCTGGTCGCCCCCTATCTTGCGCTCTCTGACCTCATCTGCCCTCACAAATGCAGGAAGGTTGACCCATTGGCCGGCGAAGACCGCTTCCCCGGGATTGAGCGACGGAAGCTGGTCTATTAGCTCCTTACTCAACGCCTCGCTTGCCGCAGACACTTGCATCTGGTCATCCTGCTGGACTATGCGCATTACTGCTAACGATCCCATCTGGCTGAGTATGTTAGAGTCTATTCCCCTCGGCCTCTGGGATACTACCACAAGCCCTAGGCCAAATTTTCTTCCCTCTCTTGCAACCTTTGAAGCAAAATATTTTGTGTCTGTATCTTCATCTTTGGGGATAAAAGCATGTGCCTCCTCTATTACAACAAGCACAGGTGCTGGAAATCGGGGAGAGCTCACGCCTGTAGAAGAATTTGAGCCGGTCATTCTGCCGCCATCTTTCTTTTGCCTGGTGGCTTTCTTTCTATCGTCCAAAAGCTCCTCCAAGTAATATGACACTGTAATGTTTGCCTGTTTTTCTGTCAGCTCTACTAGGTTGACGATGTTTACTTTGCCATTCTTTACCAGCGCAAGCGGATCGGCAAGACCGGGGTCAAGTATATTGTTGAATTTTCTTTTTGCATCGTCTATTTTGTCCTTTACTTTTGCTGCAGCCTCCCGATAGGATTTTTCTCTATCGGCTATGGAATCTACTGCATTAGCAAGTGCAGTCCAGAATTCCTCACCCTTTCTCTGCTTTACATCAGTACCAAATGCTTCTCTCAGAACGTGCATCTGGTTTGTAGCTGTTTCCTTTATTTCGATAACATCAGCAAACTTGTCTGCTTGGAGCATTCTTGGATTTATCTTGGCGTTGACCAAGTTCATACTGCTTCCTATTTCCAGAGTAGAATAATCGTCATGGTAATCAAAGATAATCATGGTGCCATTTATCTTTGCAATCTCTTTAGCAAGCAGAGATACCAGGTTGCTTTTGCCCATCCCAGTCATTGCCAAAATTGCAAGATGTCTTGAAACAATTTTGTCTACATTGATCTTGGCATCGACCTGAGTGTTTCTTAGCAGAGTTCCTATCCTGATCCACTGAAGGCCAAGAGGCGAAAAAATTGTCTGCAGGTCTTCGGCAGTCGCTTCATATATGCTTGTACCCGGCTCTGGCGGAAGTGCGGGTATTATTGCTTTACATTTTTTCAGCTCGTCAAGATATCCAAGGATACGCACAAAGCCCTTGTAGCTTTTATCTCGACGGTTTTCCAGAGCCACCTGCTTGCTTTCAAATGCCTCTTCGTAATTGCAAATATTATCTCCAAGGGCATTGCTGCCGATAAACGAGCGTTCAACAAGTCCAAGGACATTTCCTTTCTCATAGGTCAGAATAACGTATTCGCCTATGCTCACCGGCCGGCGTGACTCAAAAGTCACCTTGGAAGGACTGGTTTCGCCAACTACTATGCCAAGCTCGTGCCTGCTGGGTTGATCTTTTTTGTCATTCATTTAAAACTTCCCTTGCCCCCGGCTCATTTTGTAGGCCATATATGCTTGCTAGCCTGTCTATATCTTCATTGCTTATCTTGCAGGTATCATGTGCCAACCTCAGGCAGTATGGATATCCGGCTACACTCCGGTAGCAGAGCATATCAAGCAGTTTTTTGATTTCTTGTTCGCTGGCATCCGAGATGATTGTCTGAACTTTGATTATTGGCGTATGCTCTTTTATTCTGGCATAAAATTCTACCACCACTATACTTCCAAAATTTCCAGATTGCAGGTTCTTTACTGGCCGGCTGAACCCCGGAGACTTTGTAGCGTGGTTAAAGTAGTAAATGTCGCCAGCTTTTGAATTCAAGTTGGCAAACTGGATTCTGCTGTCAGAGGTTTTTGAAACAAAAATTGCATTTGAGCATCTTGTGGCAACTTTCAAGGTTTCTGATGCGACGGCAGCAGAACTTTTGGCTATCCTCGGGACAAGGGAACCATCAACGCAAACTATATCGACCCGTCTGCTGGCTTTTTCCAGAACGGTCATCTCCATCAACATGGCTTTTTGCTCCAGTAGCTCGCTTCTTGCCAAGCCAAAGTTAGTTTCCCACTCTGATGCTAGAACTTCATTCTTGGCTGTTACTGCAGCTGCATCCACCACGTATAGGTCCAATCCCTGAAATGCACGCTTGTTCCAGCTGCTATCCACTCCTGCTGTAGTGCAACCTGTTGGAGATGGTTCATAACAGATCCATCGAGACGATGCTTCTGACAGTATCTTGCCAAAATCAGAATCCTTTATCTGCGCAATCTTGTCTTTGTGCTCTCTGATGGCTCCAAAGTAAATTTCCTTGAGCAACCAACGCTTGCTAACAGGCTCTCATTTAAAAGTAAATTGATGCTGCTCACTTGCTGTCTAGAAGAGATGCAACATTTAATATGATTTAGAATCTAAAAGAACCTAGCACGATTTGGCCCAAGAGGTTTTGGCTGAGAAGGATAGCAGTAGCAAGAGAAAGAGACTTGATGATCTACCGGAGCTGCCAGAGGGCCGACCGGCGTTGCTGCTCTCTGCAGTCTACTCTGGCGAGGAGAGAAAGGTCTATCTGAAGTTTTATGATCCTCAGGACAACACTATCTATCTGTGGCGCGATAGAACCGACCACAAGCCATATTGCTACACAAAAATGCAGTTTGCAGGTCAGCTCGACGAGATAATTGCAAAGGACCCAAAGTATACCAAAAAGGAAGTAAAAAAGCGTGAGATCCTGCTTGACGAAGAAATTCAGGTAGAAAAGATAATCGCCCCAGATCCGCTTTCAATAGGTGGAAGAGAAGACAGCATAAGAGAGAGAGTTACCTGTTGGGAAGCTGACATAAAATACCACGAAAATTACCTCTACGATACAGGCCTTATTGCCGGCACCTATTACATCAGAAAAGATGACAAGATAAATTGGTTCGAGTATCCGATCTCCGACAAGGTCGAAGCCGCGCTAAAGAATCTGCTATGGGACAAGATTAAGGAAAGCGGCGAATCTGGGAAAGAACCAAGGCAGTACATTACAAATTGGGCAAAGCTTCTGAACCAGCCCATCCCGAACTTGAGGAGGGTTTCAATAGATATCGAGGTAGAATCAGAAGAGGGCAAGATGCCATCTCCTCGTGATCCAACAAGGCGTGTCTCGGCGATTGCATTTGTCGCAAGCGATGGGTTCAGAAAGGTCTTGGTCCTTGAAAACAAGGCCCATGATGACGGCACACCACTTGTTCCAGAAGCTGAAGTTTGCAGGACAGAAAGGGAACTTTTGCAAAAGACATTCCAGATCATTGGCTCGTATCCCATAATCGTTACATTCAACGGCGACGACTTTGACCTTCCCTACCTGTATGCAAGGTCGCAGGAGTCAAAAATTGATCCTGAGGGAAAAGTCATTCCAAAAGACGAAATCCCTCTACTTGTCAAGAAAGAATCTTTTATCAAGCGCGGAGCACAGGCAGAACCTGTCTCCACAAAGCATGGCTTGCATCTGGACCTTTTCCGAACCTTCCAGAACAGGTCTATTCAAATTTATGCATTCAGCCGCAAATATACCGATTATACCCTGAACTCTATCTGCGAAGCCCTACTCGGTGATACCAAGATCGAATTCGAAGGCGATATCAGCGAGCTATCGATGCAAAAACTTGCAGAGTACTGCCTTAAAGATGCTGACCTGACATACAGGCTCACAAGCTTCAACGATAACCTTCTGATAAAGCTACTGGTAGTAATTGCAAGGATAGGAAGACTATCTCTTGACGATATTGCTCGGTTTGCCGTCAACCAATGGATAAGAGGGATTCTGTATTACGAGCATCGCCAGAGAAACGAGCTCATTCCACGCCGCGACGAGCTTGAAGCAAAAGGGACTGCATCTACCACTGCTGTTATAAAAGAGAAAAAGTACAGAGGAGGCCTTGTAGTTGAACCTACCCTTGGCATACACTTCAATGTAGTGGTAGTTGATTTTGCCAGCTTGTATCCCAGTTTGATCAAAGTGCACAATCTTTCATATGAAACCATCAACTGTGCACATGAATCTTGCAGAACAGATCCTGCGCAGAGAATACCAGAGACTACCCACTGGGTCTGCAAACAGCGCAGGGGTCTGACGTCCTTGCTGATAGGCTCTCTGCGCGACCTTAGGGTAAACTATTACAAGTATCTGGCAAGGGACAAGACTATACCGCCGGAAGAGCGGAACTTGTACAATGTAGTCAGTCAGGCAATCAAGGTAATCCTCAATGCAAGCTACGGTGTCATGGGTGCCGAAATATTCCCGCTCTACTGCCTTCCTGTTGCAGATGCTACCGCCGCCTTGGGAAGAGATACTATTAACAAGACAATTGATAAATGCAAAGAGATAGGCGCCCAGGTTGTATACGGCGACACAGATAGCATCTTTTTGAAAAACCCTTCTGCAAAAGGCGTTGACGAGCTATCCAGCTGGGCAAGAAACAGCCTCGGTGTAGACCTTGAAATTGATAAGCAATACCGCTATGTAGTGTTCAGCGATCTCAAGAAAAACTATATCGGTGTGCTAGACGATGGCACGGTAGATGTCAAAGGCCTGACGGGCAAAAAATCCCATACGCCTCCATTCATTCGCAGGGCATTCTACGAGATCTTGGGGATACTTGGAAGCGTTAATTCAGAAAAGGATTTTGAATCTGCCAAGGAAAAAATAAAGGATATTATTCAACAAAACGCCAAGAACTTGGAATCTCGTAAGATTCCGATGGAGGACCTAAGCTTCAATGTGATGGTAGGCAAATCTCCAAAAGACTATGGGAAAAAGGTCGCTACGTCTCAAATGGTAGATGGTACACAGACCAAAGTGGAGTACAAGGGTCTGCCTCAACATATCAAGGCAGCGATGCTGCTGGTCGAAAAGGGAGAGAACATAAAGGCAGGTGACATTATTTCATACGTAAAGACCAAGACAACGGATGGAGTCAAGCCTGTTCAACTGGCAAAAGCTGACGAGATTGATACAGAGAAATACCTCGAAGCCATGGAGGCAACATTTGATCAGGTGCTCGCTGCCCTTAATTTTGACTTCAAGTCTGTTTTGGGCAAGCCCAGACAACAGAGCTTGGATGAGCTTTTTTGGGGCAAGAAATAGAACTGAACTAAAAAGACGGAAAGAAGTGAAGTGGGCACCCGCTACTATTTATTTACGCACATATTCCCTTTCAGCGTATGCTGGAATCTGACCTAAAGTTATTTACTGTTCCAGAAAAGACAGCTGCTGGTTACGGCTTTGCAGACATACCGGTCAAGATATCTCTTGATGAATCTGAGGTAGTAGTTTATGGCATTCCTCTGGATGCTACTACAAGTTTTGGCAAAGGTACATCCAAAGGACCAGAGGCAATCAGGTTAACATCAGCCCAGCAGATTGAAACGTTCCTGTTGGATGAGCGGGCCGATATCTATGATTTTGTGAAAATTTATGACCTTGGTGATCTGAAGCTTGAAAAAAACAAGCAAAACACCAGAGCGATATTGGCATTTATTGATTCATCAGTCTCCAGAGTAACCAGCTTACTTCGCCAAGCAAGCAAGATACCGGTGATTCTTGGTGGAGAACATACACTTGCATATTATCACCTAAAGGCACTGGCAGATGAAAGGCCGCTTGTTATCCATTTTGACGCTCACAGGGACATGAAGCCTCAATATGAGGGCATGCAGATGTGCCATACAACTCCATTTTACCATATAATGGAATACATTAAAGGTCAAGATATAATCCAGATTGGGATACGGCAGACAGATAAAGAGGAGAACCGGATAGCAGAGGAGAATAGCGTCACCACTTTTGATGCCTGGCAGATTCACGATGATATTAGCTTAGCTTCAGAGCACTTGCGCAGAATTACAGCAAATAGAAATATCTACATCTCATTTGACATCGATGTATATGACTTGCCCTACGTGCCTTGCACTGGGACACCTGAGCCATTTGGGCTAAACCCTTTTCAGGTTCAGAGCCTTCTCAAATCTATAGACTCCTCTGCTAAACTTGTCGGAATGGATATGGTCGAAGTCGGGCTGAAAAATGGCGATTATAGAGAGGGCACACTGGCTACAGAGACCCTTTTGAGGATACTATGCAGAGAATATGTCAGCAAAGCCAAAAAGTAAGAAACAGAAATTGGGTCATGACACCGTTGAACTACTTTATTGGCATAAGTAAAGTATCAAGCCTAATCAGTTCACCAATAATAATATCTATCTGTCTTGCCCTCTCTTTTCCGAGAGAATATAATAGATATCACTCTTGTCGGTCAGATTGCCACTACTTTTAATAGAATGCCATAATAACCATGTCAAAATGTCTGCAAGCACCATTATTATCGTCCCTGCATCAGCGCATGCAATTGGTGGGATTTTGGGCAGAACAGAAGGCGAAGGAGACCTAGTATGAAACCTCTTTTTCCAGGATCAGAGTTTGAAAGCCGCCATGACAGGGTAAGAAAGGCAATTGCAAAGCAAGGTCTTGATGCAGTAGTTGCCTTCGCGCCGGTAAATATCTTTTGGACATCCGGGTATATTGGCTCACCATCACACAGAAAGACCCCCGAGTTTATACATGCCGCAAGCTATCCATGGATAATCATTCCAAGATCAGGGGAGGTAATGGCTGTTGGAAATGCTGGAGCCATAGAATCATATGAAAAAGAGACCACCATCAGCAGGATTGTAACTCATCACCCAACAGCAGACAGGCCGCCGACTCTGATTGATGCTCTCAGAAAAGCTGGCCTTGCCGGCAGCGGTCAAAAAATTGGGTTTGATTTAGGTGACTATGAATCGTTGTCTGTTCCACAATACCAGTTTATACAAACAAAACTAAAGGATACGAGAATAATTGATGCCACCTCGGTTTTTCAGCTTCTCAGGATGATAAAGAGCCCCAGAGAGATAGAGTTTCTTCGAATAGCAGCTGACATTCAGAATAGGGCCTTTGCCAAGTTCTTTTCTGCGGTGAGAAAGGGCATGAATGAAGTAGAATTGACTGCTATGATGGAGCGCTTTCAGTTTGAATGCGGATCGACTGAGTCAGGCAATGCTCTGGTGTGGACTCACCCTTCTTATGCACTTTTCAAGAAGCAGTACCCAGACAGGCTAGTAAAAGACGGAGACGTGCAGTGGGTCGATGGAGGAGCTGTTTACAATGGATACCATGCTGACTATGATCAGCTCATGGTATACGGCAGTGCCAATTCAAAACAGAGGCAAACATTTGATACAATGAAAAAAGTCTATGACGAAGGTATAACCCACTTCAAAGTTGGAGAGTCATTTCGGGACATATCAAGAAAGGTCTTGGCTACGATGAAAAAACACGGTGTATCCAACCCACTTGACCCGGAGATTTTCCTTGGCCATAATCTAGGATATGAAATGGTTGAGCCGCCCTATTTTGGCTCCTTTACGTCACCGGATATCTCCCTGCAGCCTGGAATGGTGATTGCACCGGAATGGTTTACGACCACAGAGTATGGTCCCATTCTGTATGAAAGAAACTTTATAGTTAGAGAAGATGGGCTTGAAGAGATATCGGAGTTTGAAAAGGAACTCATAGAGATAGGAAACAAATAGAAAAGCAGAAAAATAAACTGGCGGTCAGATTCCCTCGCTTGCCTTATGAACTTACTTAGACCATTATCTGCGGCCTGATTGAAAGATACCTTGGCAAGTTAAGCGGAAGGTAAGGCTTGCCCTTTGTCTGTGCCTGTATCTCGTGTACAAGCTCACGCAACGACATTTCTCGCTGTCTGCCTTCGTTTCTGTCTCTGACGGCGATTTTTTCTGAATTAAGCTCCTTGTCTCCGATTACAAGAGTATAACGGATCCATTCAATCTCTGACTCTCTTATCTTTTTCCCGATAGATTCGTCCCTATCGTCTATATCTGTGCGTATCTGGTTGCTGTCAAGCTCTGCAGCAATCTTTTCGCAAAATGCCATGTGTTGCTTGCTGACAGGAATCACGCGCACCTGGGTATGTGCAAGCCATAGAGGAAAAGACGGCACCTGGCCAGCTTTTGCCACCTTGGCAGACTTTTCCAGCAGAGCATAGATGACCCGTTCTACAGCTCCGCTTGGTGAATTGTGCAATATTATGGGGTTCTTTTTGCTGCCGTCTTCGTCCACGAATTCAATTCCGTAACGCTTGCCATTCTCTACATCTATCTGGTCCGTCGACAGAGCAGACGCCTTACCAAGAGCGTCGACATAATTGAACTCCCATTTCAGGATAAAGTAAAAGAACCTCTCTTTCCACATCTCTACCAAGACAGGCTTGCCAAATCTGTCTACCAACCCATGTACAAAATCCTTGTTTCCATTGTAAAACTCCTCTGTGAACCTTATGGCCATCTCGACATCCTCTGTCGTAAGGCCGAGGGCATCAAGTACGCTTATAGATAATTCGAATCTTTTGCTAAACTCCTGCTTTGCCTGATCCAAGTCTCTGCAGAGAGCATGGCAGTCAGGCATAGTAAATGCCCTAAGGCGCCTCAGTCCAACCAATTCGCCGCTTTTTTCCCTCCTGAAACTGTACCTCGTAAGTTCATATAGCTTTAGCGGCAGGTTTCTGTAGGATATCTGGAAGTCCTTGGCCATCAAGAACTGCCCAAAGCAGGCCGCAAACCTGAGGAAGAGTTGTTTGTTATCTGCAGTAATATTGTACTGTCTGGCTGGAAATCGATTAAAGTAACTTTCCATCGACGGGTGCTTTGAGTCATACATTATGGGCGTCTCTACCTCTATTCCGCCGTATTCCATGACCCGCTTTGTGACGTATTGCTCGATGAGTGATTTCATAAGCCTGCCCTTTGGGTAGTACCGCATATTGCCAACATCTGAAGCGGGTTCATAATCAGCTATTGCAAGCTTTTTCATCAATCTGACGTGCGCTGGCTGCTCATCAACTGCTCTCTTTTTTGCCATTTCATAATTTGAAAGGATTTGGAGGTTCTGATCCTGCTTTCTGAACAGGTATTCGCTGACTGGAATCATCTGCCCTCCGGGTTGGAGGATGTACCAGAAAGACTGCAGTCTCTCTTCTGCCTTCAGAGCAGAAGAGACCTTCTCTACCTGTTCATTTGATATGATTTTTTCAGCCGTACTGCTCCCTCCTTTGCTTTCAGCTTCAGTCAATTTTCCTTCTTGCCTTGAAAATGCCCGCGAGTTCTCTGCAAGCGGGTGACCCTTCACCTTGATGTCAAAAGCCTTTGTCCATCCAAACGGTGCCCTGAATACTTTGATATTTCCTGCTGAGGCTAGCAGGTTCTCAAGCGACTTTATTACTGCGACTGCCTGCGACGGAGCAGCAAGGTTTGAGCTCAGGTGCGCATATGGATAGAGCAACACCTTGTTGCTTTTTATTGTGCCAAGGTACTTTTCAATCTCGTCAGCTGCTGCCTTTGCAATGCTCTCATCGTCTGCATTCTCTACAGCAATAAAAACGACAACAAGATCATCAAGCCGGACTTTGGATTTTGAATCAAGATCCTCTGCTAGCTTTATTTCCTTGGCGATAGGCTCATACTCGATAAAATCAGAATGTAGTTGCAGAATACGCATTATTATCAGCAAATACCCACTCTAGCCAAATTAAAGGCTTGTCAATTGCGCTTTGAAGGGCCTAGACACTGCTTGATAAGTGACAAGGTTGATGAGAAGGCATAAAGTGGATCGGTAGCTCCCCTTATCTAGATACCTGCCTGCCTTTTATCTATCCCCATCTAGCTCGCTCATTCTCTCTATCTTGCTTTGTTTCCTTCTTCCATTCTTTATAATGGTCCTTACACAGGTATACCCGCTTTGCAGCTCCAAGACCCATGCTAGTGGCCATTGTGGCCTTGCTGCCACTCATTGAACGTTCAGCCATTTTGTCGCACCCATCGACGCTGCAATTGACTCCCTTGTCGACTCGGCCCATCTTGATCATTACCGATGCGTTACTGAAGTATAAAAATTTAATTTGTCCACTGCGGACAAGCCAGCTAGCTTAATACATCCTCGAACCAAAAGATAATACATTGTATAATGAGCCACTATGTAACAAGTGCTTGCACCCCTATAGTTTGCATAGTGAGGTCATAATGAGTGCTGATCGCAATAGAAAACCGGTGATGAGATGCACCTTGGGCATATGCCTGTGCATAATCTCTGAAGGCATGTCCACTTCTAAAACAGTTCAGGCCGATACTGCATAAAATAGCCGTTCGTTACTCTGCCTATGACTCATTGGACTTTTATCATGCCCCAGAAGTGGCCAGCAGATGTCGTCTGGCTGCTTACTAGGCAAAATGCTTATAATTAACATGCTCTCCTCGTCTCCTGACATGTCAGGAGACGAAGATCTGGATGACGAGTTTGCTGACGAAGACGACATAGACGAAGAAGATGAGGACGAGTTTGAAGGCGATGACGAGTAGTCTATTGCACCGCACTATAACCTGCCGCAAATCGACTAGACTAAACTTTTAGCCCAAAGTTTTCTGCGAAGTCCTTAAAGTCAGTGTAGGCATTGAGAAATTCTATTCCCTTATCGCTAATACGATATTTTGTTGAATTATCTGGAATAGTCTGCAAAAGACCTGATCTTGTCAGCTGCGAGACAATCGAGCTTAGCCTCTGGTAGGGAACATTAGCTCTTCTGATGAGATTGGTTACTGTAGCACCATTGTCGCGTCCCTCATAGCTGTATTCTTTTGCAGTCAGCAGTATATCTGCTATGATGCTTACATGAGTTCTATATGCCACTGCCAACCTGAGGGTTCACCCTGCCCAATCCACTTTTCATGCCAAATCTCGAGAACGGTATGAAGATCATTGCAAACCCTGCAACTTTGATGCTTATTGCGATATAGTAAAAGATAGACCCAGGAAATATGAAATTATACCAAGCCATCAGCTCAGATGTCGCCAATAGCCCCAACCCTGAACCCAGCAGCAGAGTGCTGGTCTTTCTAGTCTGCATATACGAGGCCATTGTTTCAATAGACACATATACTAGTAGAATAAAAGAAATTGACCTTATGAGATGTTCTATTGAATTACCGGGTATTATAAAGGCAGTAACTAGTGGCGCGAAAAAGAATGACATATGGTATCCTTTTGGCCTTCGGACAAAATCAAACGACTTGAGGCTGTGCGAAAATGCAATAAAAAAGTAGCCTATTGCCTGAAAGCCTAGGCCCACTGTAAGCATCAGCCGGTAATATTGCTCTGACCCGGCAAAGAGCGAACCTAGTAGTATCGCAAATCCGACTGCTATTGCACAGAAGGCAAATGTCAGGCGCAGCAGAGTCGGACTTCCAATGCTGCTGTAACCGGAAAAGGCAAATCTTCCTATAAATGCGGAGATGCTCAGGCCCAGAAGGTCCATTACAATCTCAAACGGGAGATTCAATCATCTACAGTTAAATCTGGCCAACTATTAATCCTAGGGTTCAAATTAATAGACTTGACGGTTCTATTCTGGGCTGTTACCAATTCCTTGTCTTTGTTAGCAAACGCCACAAAGCGGGGTATTACTGCAGGCAGCCGGCTAATGCCAATGCAGGTGCATTTGTGCAGCCACATTTTGGCATCTTATAATACAATACAATAGTGTAAAATTGCCAGCCTCAATGAAACACAGAGCTGCCTTCAACAAGTATTTGTTTCATTTGTAGTCGCTCAATATATCGCGGTATCGCGGGTCCTTGTAGGCAATATATTTTACGTATTCGCCATATGTCATATCAAATGAACAGTTTGAGCATTTGACAGATGAAAAATCATCCGACAGTTCGGCTACTGCCTTGCAGTCAGGGCACCGGACCTTCATATAAGAAAATCCGCATAGAAAGTATAATAACGTTTATGGTATGCAGCAACAGGCGGCAGGGCTAACTAAAAGAATAAAATAACCATTATGCAGCATCCCACAGGTGACAAAAACTTGCTTGAAGTGCGGCAAGACCTTTGACGAGAAAATGATTGAAGATCCTGCTGCAGAAAAATATCCTGCATGTTCCGAATGCTGGAAGGAGTGGACTACCTATGCTGTTATGGTCATGAATGAAATGAGGCTTGATATGTCACTTCCCGAGCATAGAAAGGCCCTGCGCAAATATGAGAAAGTATTTTTTGGCCTTGAGAAGGGAGAAGGGGAGCTTCAGAAAAATCCCGACAAAAGACCATGACAGATTTCATTTAACCGAGCCAAGCCTGCCGCTCTGCTCTATTCTGTTCTACTCTCATAATATCCTCCTCAATGCGTAGGTCAACCAACTAGGTCAAGGCCAAGTGCATTCAGCGAGTATTGTGGAATCAATTTCAGAATTTTCTGTCTTTTTGGAATAGCAAGGACTGCTTCTTTCAGCGAATCTACTATCTTTTCCCTTTGCGCAGGGTCAAGTGACAGGAAAGTATCCGTAAGGGACTTTATGTTAAGCCCATTCAGGATGTTTGGGCGCTTCAACAGCTCCTCACAATATATTCCAAACATTATAGTTCTTTTTTCACGGTCCATTTCTGCCAGAACCTCAAGCCACGTTCTGACCAGAATTGACAGCTTGCCGCTTTCAATTGAAGGCGCAGCTTGCAGGGCCATGGCTATTGTTTCACATCTGTCAGCATGGTCAAGTGTGTAAAACTCACTTAATCTTCGCCGCAGCATAGGCTTTCTCAAAAAGTCGGGCAGACCTGAGAGGATCTGGATAATGTTACCGGCTGTAGTTGGGTTTATTGACACATCAGGAAATATTGAAGGCATTATTTATTCATGGCTATAGTATCGTATGTGGATTCGCAATGAACTATGATACAATGTGATATAATATGGTATAGGGGAATAGACAGGTAGCTAGCTGTTGTTTGTGCGCCAAACTTCCTTTATTGTTGTCACTTCTTGCAACGCTATGAAAACTGATGCACATCTCATCTCTTACCTTTTTTGCAGCCCTATGTCGTCTGACTAGGATTAAATAACCATAGACTAGAACAGACGATTGATTGGGTTGTTGATTCCTAGATGCCATGCCTTGTAACAGTCGGTGGGTTTTATGGAGACGAGGGAAAGGGAAAGATTATTGCTTATCTTGCCAAGCAAGACAATCCCTCAATAGCCGTCAGGGGAGGAGTGGGTCCAAATGCAGGACATACTTTTGCTTTCAATGGCAGAACATACAAGGTCCGCATGCTGCCAAGTACTGCACTCAACCCATCGACGAGGCTTTTGATAGGTGCAGGAGTACTGGTAAACCCCAAGATTCTTTTGGATGAGATTGCGGCATTCAAATCAGATGATAGGACTTTTGTCGATTCACAATGCGGTATTATTGAGCAGAATCACATTGGCAGGGATTCGACTGACAGCCATCTGAAATCCCGAGTCGGCACTACAGGCACAGGCACAGGACCTGCAAATGCAGACAGGGCATTGAGGACACTCAAGCTTGCCAGAGATATTCCTGAGCTGTCTCTATTCATAGAGGATGTCAGCAATTCAGTAAACTATGCTCTGGATAGCAGAGAAAATGTAATAGTCGAAGGGACACAGGGGACTTTTCTCTCTTTGTTCCATGGCGGATACCCGTATGTCACATCAAAGGACGTGACTGCATCGGGAATTTGTGCTGATGTGGGTATAGGCCCAAAGAGGGTAGATGAAGTTCTTGTAGTCTTCAAGTCCTATGTTACCCGCGTTGGAGGAGGGCCATTGCAGAATGAGATAAGTGAAGAAGAAGCAAAGAAGAGGGGCTGGCTTGAATTTGGCAGCGTTACCGGAAGGCAGAGAAGGTCGTCTCCTTTTGATATGGAGCTTGCGAAAAAAGCTGTAAGGATAAACAGCGCAACGCAGCTGGCCGTTACAAAGCTTGACGTACTCTTCCCTGAATCTGCTGGAATAAGAGAATATGCAAAGCTGCCCAGCACTGCCAGACGATTCATTGAAGAAATTGAAGGGGAGACAGGGCTGAAAGTGACGCTCATTGGGACAGGACCTGATCTGGATGAAATAGTCGACAGGCGACCCTGACCTAACTTTACGTTACGCTACGTTGCATTCTTTACTTTTATTCCGCACAGTTAAGCAAGAAAATGAAAGGCATGGATAACTTGCTGATCTGCTTGGCCTCAACATACTACCATTGCTGACTTGCCAGAGCCTTCAAAATATCTCGGCATGACCTTAATTCCTGCAGCAGTGTCTTTCTGTCTTGGTCAAGGTCAAGATTCTGAATCCTTGCCTTGACTTCGTCCAAATGGTCCTCCGATGCAACTTGTCTTTTTCTGCTCTTGGGCTCCTTGGCAGTTCCTTTTCTTCCTGTCTGCTTTACAGCTGGATTTGCACTCGTAATTATTGTATCTGTGTTTAATGTCTGCTCCTGAATGTTATATCGAAGCTTCAGGTCAAGAATAGCATATTCTACACAGACATATGCCCGCCAGATATCAAGTTCACCGGAGGCCTGGAGGGCCTTGGTTGCCTGGTCGATAAGCTTGTAGAGCTTGACACCGCTTTTATTGTTGTCATTATTATTACTATTATTTTCTTTCACTGAACTACTCAACACCGGAGTCAGGTCATGGCTTTTTTCTGCGGCAGCGATCCCGCATAAGGCCACGATAGCCGGAAACTGCTAGCCATTAATTGAATCGGATGACTTTAATAGTCTACCTGCAAGAGTTGCAATTAGATTAGATTGCGGTTGAAGGCTCCATGTTATGTTCAGCTTGACAGCATCAAGGATTTTGGCAGGCTGGTTTGTGCCCTTGAGCGGACTCCTCTTCCTGCGTTCTCTCTTGCGTTATCCGGCGAACACATTCTGGCCGTCCAGGCAGACTTTATTGGAGGAAGGTCTGTAATCTACTTTGCATCTACTCCTGAACTGAAGGAAGGTCAGTACCTTGCATACAGGGTCAGCAACGGCATTGAAGAAGTCACGGTTGTTGATTCTGTGGTCAACCCGACCTTTGTATATTCACCCATCATAAATGTCTCTAGGTTTCCGCCAGCTATGGCTAGGAAGGCTATCAAGATCGACAAAAATTCCGGGTATTTTGTGATACAGCTAAAGGATCTGGCCAGCCTTGCAAAGGTGGCTGCCTACAAGACAATGTATGATGAGCCTCCGCTGCCGCTGTTTATGTTCAGGGAAGGCTCCAGAGTTATCGTAGGCGCTGCCATGAGCATGAACGACAACGATACTGTTGCCTACTTTTACTACGTTTCGATAGATCATGAACCAAAGGATCCGTTTTTGCGATATTCAAGCCAGAAGGTAGAGCAGCCCCTCTTTTCTTCAAGAATAGATGAGCACGGCTATATCTACCTGAAGCTTGTCAAGCTTGCGTCTGCCCATCCACTTGTGAAGACCTATGGCCAGGGCGTTTAGGGACAGAATAAGGGATTCTGCAAAGGACAAGCACAGCAGCCTGGTTCTTGCTCTTGACTTGACCCCCAGACATGACATTGGCGGTTCTGCCATGAAGATGATTGGTTCTTTGCAGCAGTACATATGTGCAGTAAAAATAAACCTGCATCTTCTGCTTCCTCTGTCCTTTGCAGAGATATCTTCAATCAACAAGCTGGCCCATTCTTACGGGTTGCAATGTATTGCCGACATCAAGCTAAATGATATAGAAAATACAAACAAAGTTGCGCTAGACTACCTGACACAGATGGGATTTGATGCCACAATACTCAACCCATTTATCGGGAGAGACGCTCTACGGAAAGCAGTATCTGATGCTCATGGAATTGATGCTGGGATACTTGCCCTTGTGTATATGAGCCACCCCGGTGCCAAGGAAGGCTACGGCCTTGAAATCATTGAAGCTGGCAGTAACGGCGGCAGAATCCCCCTGTACAGGGAATTTCTGAGCAGGGCATCAGAATCCAATGCTGATGGTATCATAGTAGGCGCCACACAGCTTGAGATATTGAAGGATGTTTCCAAGCGAAAGCTGGATAGCATGCCCGTTTATTCACCGGGAATCGGAGTACAGGGAGGCGAGATAGAACAAGCTGCCAGAAGCGGGGTGAATTATTTCATTGTGGGACGGTCCATCATAGAGTCAGACAAGCCGGCTGAGGCTGCAGAGAAAATTCAGGGCAGGATAGTATCAGCAAGCCAAGCTCAGGGGTAAGTCTAGGCAAGTTAGACAGATTAAACTGTGCCCGACTAAGGCCATGGCAGGCCAAGTCAATTTAATTTCTGCTTCAAAAATACCTTGGCGTCTGTCAGCGCATCCTTTGCATTCTTGTAGGTCAGCTGATTCATTGCATCGGCATATCTTTTCCATGCGTAGCCAATATGCTCATCAGACAGCGTTACTTTCTGTGTGTTGCTCTCGCCAAGATATAGAACTACCTGCTTTTGCACCAGCTTGCCTCCACGCTTGTACCTGTATTCTATTTTTTTCCTAAACCCCTCCAAAAAAGCTACACCGGTTATGCCGGTTTCTTCCAGTATCTCTCTGATGGCTGCCTGCATTTCGTCCTCGCCCCTTTCAATGTTTCCTTTGGGAAAATCCCAGTGGCCTGAAGTATAGTGCAGCAGCAGGTATTCCGGCTCGTCTGCACCGGCTAGATAAAAGATTATCGCCCCAGCTGAACTTTCATCTACCAAGGATTCTTTAGGGATAGCTTGCTAAGCTTTTATCCTTTTAGCCTGTCAATCTTGATCTTCTGATCCATCTTGGCTGGCAGTGCCTTCTTCATTTCCTGCCTTCTGAAGAGATGGAGGTGCATAGTCATGAACGTCATACCATTCATTCAGATCCATCCAGTACCGGCAGTACCATTTCTGAGAGGCAGAGTCAAAATCGCCATGTTGAGGCATATTTGATGGCGGCGGAAGATCCAATTTATTTTCCTTTTGCTTTGTCTTTGTTTTAGCTTGCTTGCCTATTTTGCCAGTCTGCCAGATATCATCCATTTAGGCAAGGTAACACCGTTTGCCTCAATCTGCAAGTGGCTTGCTCTCGCCCTTTTTGTTCCTGAAATACTGGAATACAAAAGTAGCCGCAACAAGCGATACTGCCAGACCTACAAGAAGTGACGAGATCAGTGTAAATGGATTGGTTCCTTCAGTCAGCACAGAGGTAAATTGCTGGACTGGAATATACAGAAGTGCAAGGACAGCCAGGCTCAGGATGTTTGACATCATGCGTATGCTTCTACCTTTGAACCAGTTGCTGAGCAAAAATCCTCCCAAAATGGTTGCAATTCCTATCCAGAGAAGTGTAACTGTGCCATGCATAAAGCTGCCTACTACTATTCTGTTTGTTGCTATGTCTATTGCACTTGCGTCCGGCCTTATCGTCCCCTGAGGGATGCTTGATATTCCGTTTGCAAGCGACGCAAGAATTATCAAAACCCCGGCAAATATCGAGAAGATTTTGATAAAGCTGACCGGAGTTAGCCTTCCTAGCGACCCGACTGCCTTGTCGATATCAAATGCCCTGATAATAAAAGCCCCGCCAAGTATGCCAAGTATCAGGGCCATAAGCCATTTGGTAACACCAAAAGCGACTGCAAGACCGCCGGCAAAAAGCAAGATTCCAGGCACACCAAGGAAGAACTTTGAGTACTGGGAGTCAAATGCAAGCATCCTGATGTACCTTCCCAAGACAGCATAAGAGTACTCGACACTTCTGCTATGCCTCATTATTATGCGCTGGACGGATATAACTGGAAGCCATGATTGTATAACAGGAAGAACTCTTTCGTCGTCTTCTCCGTCAGAGACAAGCACTGCTGCATCTGCCGGGTATTTGTCAAGAATACTCTGTATCTCCAAGCTTATCTTCTCGTCTGCCTCGACGCCACGGTTTTCCTTGCCGGCTACAATTGCAACCTCTGTGTTGTAGCCTTTGCTTACAAGTTCCTCATATGTCTTGATTGCGCCAAAGATGGCGTTTGCATCGGCATCTTCAGGGTCCTCTATTGCAAGCCTGGTGCCGGCATTGATGCAGGAGTCACGGCCGACTATAGGGGTCTCGATACCACCCTTTGAGCCGATGTCGTCGTCACGGTCTATGCACAGCACAAGTATCTTGCTGTGGCCTGCAGCCTTGGATAGCCTAGAGACCCTAGGAATATCCTTTTTATAGCCTGCAGGGAGCGACGACATTTATTATTGCTGGCTGATCTTTGGTCAACCTGTTAATTAATTTATTTCACCGCTTACTAGGGTGAATTAATGTATAGAAATTGCCCCGGTCATATGAGATTAGATACGAGCATAGATGGCGGCTGACCATAATACATTCTTTAACCTTACCTTGGCGAAAACAAGTCAGGGGAAAGTTTCGATTCAGCAGTGGCAGCGGGCGGGCATTTGTGGTCCTATTTTGTTGGCTTGCTTCCCTTGTGCAGGTATGCGAGAGCGAGCAGGTGAGTGAATGAACGAATGAGTTTCCTTACCTTACTAGCCCCGCAGCTTTTGAGACATCAGAGACGTTCATGTATTCCTTATCTTCTAATTTTTCCAGTACCGGCAGGATTTCAGATGACTGCGGCTGGGACTTTGCGTATTCAATTATGGTGTTCTTGTCTGCAGGGAACTCGATATCCTTGAGCGCCTGGGCTATCTCGGCTACTTGGGGGTAATCTTTTACGTCCACATCTTTTCTCTCGCCTTCCACGCCTCCCTGCTCGCTTATCACTGCCCTTGTCTCTGCTTCATTTTGTCTGGTTGGAATTTGCTCTGGATTCTCTCTGCTTGAAGACATAATCCTGGTTGCTCAACATGTCTTTTTACAGATACAGAAGATTATTCTGAAGGCAAAGGTTTCAGATTGTTTGTTTGCCTGCTTTGCGATAATCTGGTTATCTCCGGATAGCGTAGTCTGTAGCCAGACCATAATATCACAAGCTGATAGAATCTGTCACAAGTATTATTATTTCGGCTTGCATTTGTCTTTTGTTTTCAGGTGCCAGGTCCAGAACTGTTCGCTGTCTCGCCAAATCTGGGCCAAGACCTTGTCAAATCTGTAATTGCCCTCTTTGTAGTGATTGACCCTGTTGGAAGCGTTCCTGTCTTTATTGCCCTGACAAGCAGAATGCAGAAGGCAGAAAGAGCAGAGGTCTCAAAGACAGCTATAGTTACTGCAGCGATTTTGCTTTTTGTGTTTGCATTTGCAGGATCGCAGATACTGGTTATTTTTGGCGTGACAATTTTCAGCTTTATGATTGCCGGCGGGGTCCTGCTGTTTATAGTTGCAATCGAGCTTTTAACTCACGGAGAATGGAGATTTGGAGGGGTATCGATGCAGGGAGAATCAGGAGTAGTGCCGCTTGCCTTTCCTTTACTTGCCGGCCCCGGTGCCATCACGGCTGTGATAATTTCGTTTCAAACTTCTGGCCTTGTGACTACCGCGCTGTCTATCCTGATCGTAATAGGTATCACTTTTGTCGTGCTAAAGTTTGTTGACCAGATATACAGGGTTCTTGGAAGGCGGGGTTCGATGATAATTACCAGAGTATTTGCAGTCTTTATAGCCGCAATTGCAGTACAGTTTATGGTCCAGGGGGCAAAGGAGCTGTTCATGTGATGGAGCTTTTGCGATAAATGCTCGGCAGCTGTCCCCAGACGGCAGGCTTGCTGAAGACAATTAATCGGCGATTTAGCGCACTTGTCGGACTTTATGATGCATTTTGGCGGCCTTTGCGTCGTTTTGTGGTAATTAAACATGCAAAATAGCTCTTTATGCAGCATAATTGGCTGCATTCAAGCGGGCCGCATACCTAGTGCAGGGTGAAATTGTGCAGCAAAACTCGCTTTTGCTGCCAAAAAACACCTGTTTGATGCATTTTTCCTTGATTTTGCTTGGCTGGTAGCCCTACCATGATCCTTGTTGCATGTATATGTATGATGTCATGCTATGCCATAACATGTTACGTAATGTCGATATAAAAGAGTAGCGGCAGCAGAGTAGCACACAACCTGATCGGCACTACCCAGCGACTGATGGTGACAGAGGCTAACCAGTATGGCATGGATGCGATGGAACCTACGCTGACCTGTATTGAGTGACTACTGCTGTACCTGGCAGCTACTCGGCCTATTTTCCAGAAGAGTTCAAACAGAGATAGGTGAAGTACCTTCAACAAGCTAGAATGGAGAACAGGTCCCCAAACTTTTTATTTTTTCAATTCAGGCTGCTCTTTATGAACATTTTTTCTTCAACATTGCCACCAGGTCTTGCTATCATTGCCAATTTACTATTGGCAGTTTTCATCAATGGTACTTCTTTTTTCCTGCCCACAGCGAACGCCTATTCTTCAAATACTTTTGCAATATCTGGTCATAATGTTCCCAATACAGAAAGTGGATGGAAAGTACTTATACTATCGGCAGATTTGGCGCTTACACGGATGCAGGATTTGGGATGCCATTTGTGTCGACAGATCCACAAAAGCCAGATGAAATTTTCAAAGTATACTTCAAAGCGACTAATGCAACAGTAGATGACATACGCACATCCATGCAGAGCATTTATGCCAATGTCAGCAGTAGTACTAACAATACTAGCAATAACAACAATAATAGCAGCGGCGGCAGCAATTCATCCACATTTCAGCTCGTGATTCCGAGAAACTATCCTTACAGTGATGCCCCTCAAAACACAAGTATATTCTAAAGTGGTTCTCCTATTGCACAAATCTATTATATCTTCAAGACAGAGTATGATAGTGATACTATGGGCAAAGAAGTGCCTATTGAGGAAATACGCAAACTCCTTGGCATTACAGAGCTAAAGGACAAGATACCGATTTCTGAAGAAGAAAAGAAGGCTATTCTTGACCTAAGGGAACAAGGAAGCTGAGGGTAGAAGAAGCTAATAAGAAGAGAGCAAAGAAGGCTTCCTAACTGCCTATAACCTTTGGTTTTATATCTAAAACACGTGAATAATGGTGTGGTCAGATGCCAAGAATACTGGATGTTAATGAACTGCGCAAAGAGTTTGGAATCAAGAAATTAAAAAGAAAGATACCTATAACCAAGGCAGAGATAGAAGCAGTAAATAACTTGCGAAAGATGGAAAAACGCAGGGGTAGAGAAGGCCAGTAGGCTAGCAAAGAAGGCTTTGTATCCACACTAACCTATGGTTTTTTATATCTCGGACCCACAATATACATGTGGTATTATGGTCAAGGAAATATCTATTGAGGAGCTGCGAAAGCATCTGGGAATAAAGAAGTTAAGGGACAGGATACCAGTTTCTGACTTTGAAAAGGCAGCGCTCAAAAGAATAAGGGAAGACGAGAAGGAAAGAGTTCTGCGCGCTCAAAAGCCAAGAATAAAGGCATAACCAAGCTGTCTGATTTTATTATGAACATAATTGACACCTCCCTATTAGCAGATAGGGTTAACGAAGGCAAGCCAGTAGACGAAGACGTGTCGATGATTTCAATCATAGAATACCCTATGCTAGCTGAGTATAGGCACTTTCATGGAAAGGTATTGTATCCAGAGTTAGCTGACTTGGAACTTGCTCGTGACATTCAGAAAAAGCTTGCTGCGAGAGGGCGTATGAAGCCTGGAGCAGATTTGATTATTGCAGCTACTTGCTTGAACACCGGAAAAACACTTGTTACTGCTGATAGGGATTATGAAGAGATAAGCAAGGTAAGTGGTTTGAAGATCGTTTGGGAGTAGCGATATACCTAAACTTTCTAAGAGAAATTACAAGATAATTTACAAGAAGGACGAAGATGGCAAATACACAGCGATAGTTCCGGAGCTGCCAGGATGCATATCTTGTGGAAATACAAAGCGTGCAGCTATGAAGAATATAGAGGAGGCGATTGTTGCGTATGAGGAAAGCTTGGCAAAACATAATGAGCATGCCGCGTTAATGTGATTCAGAAATGGTAGGAGAAATCAAGGTAGAAGGCAAGAACGTATTGTTCCAGCTTCACGGAATAGACAGGATTCTTGCTATCAAAAGCTCGCTAAAAGTGCCAGTTGAGCATATAATAGATGTTTCAACTGAGAGGGCAGACTGGCAGGCATTTAAGCAGTTAAAGCTCGCTGGCTCTAACATACCAGGAGTAGTCAAGGATGGAAGGTATTACAGTCCGAAGGATGGATGGTTATTCTATGAAATGCACGATCCTGACAAATGCGTTACTGTCACCTTGAAAGATGAGAAATACAACAGGATAATTTTTGAAGTACAAGACAAGGAAGAATCTGCAAACAAATTGAGAAAACTCATTCAGAGTTGATGTGTGTGCACAGCCTTTTTCTAAACTGTTTTTCTAAAATTTAACGAATGCTTCTTAAATCTTCGCTTCCTAGCGTAAAGCACAGAGACAAAAAGCAAAGGACTTTTCTTGTAGGCTACTTCTACATGTAATAACTATTATTGTTTAGTTTTTGTTTTGGTTTAAGGATAGAGCACTTTAGCTTCTTATTGTGCACACACATCCAATATTTAGTCTAATATGTGAAGTGATATGCCAATACAACTTAGACCATAATCCGTAAATAGCTGGATGGATGCACATAAACATCACAATAAACTATTCTGACACAGTAAAAATATGCAAGTGTTCTGGCTGCAAGCACAAAGAACGTAAAGATTGCATTGAATTAGATTGCTCGTGTTGCGCTTTGGAAGATACGTTTGCATACCTGACCAGGTCTGATATTATGCGATAGACTGCGTGCACAGCTATATTGTAAAGTGCGTGCACACACCTTCCTTAAAGTGAACGGTTGACTTGCTTTCTTACCCTGCCTAGCTTCTTGACTGCTACAATTCCAGCAGCAAATGCAATCGCCAGCCCTACAAGAACAAAAACAGTAGGATCAAAATTTGAGGCGGGAGATCCACCACTTGAAGGTGCTGTATTACAAGGTACATAGCAGATTCTAGGTATGAGTTTGGACTTTATAGTAAGATCGCTGCATTGCCCTGCTGGTATTCCAAGGCTATGGCATTCTTGAAGTTGTGCAGGAGTAGGGGTTGGGTTTGTCTGGGCAAACGCTGTGTTAACAAACATTGTAAAAGATAGGGCAATAGCAATTGTGGCCATGGAAAGGAGAGCTATATGCTTCTCCATATCTTTGGAATGGTTTTAGCAGTATTTTACTTTTGGTTAGCTTGAACTTTACAAATTTAGAACTTTAACATTATTAGACACTTTTTAACAAACTTCCATTATTCCACAATTGTCAAGCCAAAACATTGTTAGAATTGGTTGGGTTGCTGCAATGGTAGCAGGTATTATTTTGGTAGTCTTTGGCATTGGAAGCGCTGGTCCGGTAGGTTGCATGTGCGGCCCAGGCCCGTGTCAGTGCGATGAACCAGCTACAACCTTGGCGTTGGTCTATGCTGGAATAGGAGCAGCATTGGCGGGAGTCACAACTGCAGTTCTTGACTTTTCTGGGAGGCTCCAGCGTGCACAGGTATAGGATAAAGTGGACTGCGTATGCATGCAGGTTTGCTAAAGTGCTAAAGTGGTTGAATTGTTAAAACTTGTAAAGAAGCAATAAATCTCAAGCAGCTTGAAACGCTGAAACCTAAACTAAGTGAACGCTTAGGCTCTAAAGTATATTCGATAGTTTTGGAATCAATGCAAAACATGAGGCAAAACAGGAAGCAGCGCTACTATAATGAACACAATTAGTATTACAACCAAAAGATGACTTCCAAGGCTCCGGCACATTAAATGCTGCTATGTTATCACCATAGTTTTGAAATGAGATAGAACGCGAAAATTATTAATTCCAACATATTCCTAGGACCAGAACTTGTTAATTATTCTAAAATATTCTGAGTCAAATGTTTGATTACCGCTATTACAAGGATCACGATGTATGTTACAGTTGCAATACCCATAATATCACTTGATAGGAACTGGAGAACGTAGATTTTTAAAAACAATTCAATCATTAATGCAAAGTTAAGATTTCAGTTTTTCCAAGATACTTTTAGAATCAGCTTGGAAAAAACGCCCGCTTTATTGCTATGCTGCTTTATAGGGTTGATTATAGCATCCCGCCTTTTCCGTGATTCTTTAGCCCAGTGCTTTACTACTTTTCTATCAACTTGCAGAATTTTGGCAATTTCATCAATGTCTTTGCCTTGAGTGAAGAGTTCCTTAGCTTGGAGTGATTGTTCATTGTTTAGGTTTATCGGTCTGCCACCAGTCCACTGCCCAATTGCCTTGAGCCTGTTAATGCCTGCCTTTGTCCTTTCACTTATCTTTCTGCGCTCTTCAGCAGCAGCCCAGCTCATGATCGCTAGCACAACACCTGAAATCGGATTTTCTGTAGTAGTGTCAAGCCAGCTTTCAGTCATGCTCTTTATTCCTACGCCCCTTGACTTTAGACTCTGAACATAAGCGACAACGTTGGACATATTCTCCCTGGAGAAGCGATCCATCTTCCAGACTAAGATGCAAGAGAATCTGCGTTGCATTGCATCAGACATCAAACGCCTGAAGTTCTGTCTTCCAGAATCAGCGCCACTTGCCTTGTCTGAATACTCATCTATTATTTCCCAATTCATTGTCTTCGCCCATTCGCGTAATGGCACTAATTGGTTCTCAAGCTCCTGGTATCTGTTATCTTGGTAGTTTTCGTCTTTGCTTACTCTGGCGTAGAGGGCAACTCGCATGAAGTCACTAATATTGCATCATTATTGCGCTCAGCAAAACTAAGAAACTTTGCTAGCTTAGCAATGGATAAATAGTAATAGAATTAGTTGACATGTTCAGATTGTTGATCACTCAAACCCAATAGCCTTAAGACCATTCGCCAGACGTCAATAGGAGTATCTTTGTCAAGTGACATTGTAATAGTGGCTTGTATATTAGAAAGACTAGGTTTCTCTAGAGATGGTAAAACCACTTTGTTAACAATGGTCTGTGAGCCTTGTTTAGGTGCAGGTTCGATGAGATTCTCTACCTTGCTGTCATGTTCCTTCTTTGACCTAGTCTCCCCCATACTTGGATCACGCGGTTTTGGATCACTTTTAATATTCGAAAGATCAGGTGAAAGTGTCATTCCGGCCTCTTTCGCTATCCAAACAAAGAAATTAGTTGCAGCCTTCGCTTGTGGAAGCGTGTAATTACACCTTTTTGGATCCGTAAAATACGCGTTCATAACGTCGGCTTTAACAGTTTCAATAGGCAGATTGGTTATTAGGTCAGAGTATGCTTCCTCGACAATTTTGCGAAGGTTTTGTTTGAATACTTCTCCCTCAGCTTTGAGAAGGCTCACTTTAGCTGTAATATTTCCATCTTTATCAATTAGCTGAAGAAACTTCAATGCATTTGTTACTTTGGATTCATTTTTAGAAGCTACTATATAATTGCCGACAAAGGCTCTATCAATGATTGTAAGTTTCATAGTCTTAGCGAGTTCAAAGAATTTTATGATCCATCCTGGGCTGCAAGCATAGGGCGGACTTTGAATAGAAGACTTGCCTACTTCTTTGATGGCATCTTGGGCAGAGAATGATTCTAAACCTAGCTCTTGAGTTTGATCTTGGTCTGGCAACATCGTAATATGGAAGCAGAGGATTATATAGTTTCTTTATCATATTCAAAATTCCTGCTTCTTTTCTCGGTAGTAAAGGTATAAACTTCTAATCAGAGTTGGAACGAATAAAGATGTAAGCAGGCCGGCTTGTTTTGTGATGACCCAAGGTTGCCCTGTTTCCTTGTCCGGAGCATGATGAGTCATATTTCTTATTCCGCCCATTCCATGTAAGATATGATTGTGATTGTTCAAAATGATTTTATCACCTTTCAAACGATCGCTAAGTTCGATTAGCCCATGAGTCTTGGCAACATCACTACCTACTTCTTCACCAAGGCGCCAAAGGAACAGTTCTAGAGCTTTAGTACATTTGGCCGCAGCGGTATCTGCATCTGCTTCGTAGGCAAGAAGTGCAGAAGAAAGTTCATCTATTTTTATATCCTTCTGATCCATGAATGCAAATGCTTCTGCTCCTAGCATATCAATTAGAAAAACCTTTACCTTAAGGTCTGCCTCGAAAGCACCCAGTAATTTCATAATATATTCAGTTGTTAATCTTTCCACATTTACTTTCACGTTAACTTTGTCTGATTTCTTGTCATATTCTATTAATTGAGCATAAAGCCCCCACCTACGTAATGACTGCTCTACTATTTCCGCAGTGCCCTTTATGCGAAGTATACCTTTTGTTCTAGCTGCTGCCTCCGCTGAAGCATACCCTTTGCTTGCAAAATCTACGTAAAGAAGAAATGGTGAGTAGTCTTTCAAGCATGCTTGGAAAATAACATGAAGCTGATCTCTGCTTGCGCGTTTAACATCGTCTCTAAATGTGTCAGCTCCAACAAGTAGTCCCTGCCTCTCTACTGCGAGTCCAAGCTGAATACATACAGATATAGCACCAGTCAAATAAGGTTGCGATAAAGGCTTGGAAAAACATGAATTAATCTCGTCTCTCTTCATCGCTGATGGTGCATTAGCAAGGATCTTTGCTATCTCCATAATAATTTCCGCAGAAACATCTGGAATGCTATAATCCATTGCGGATTGTGATAATTAGGAACATAAAATCTTTACAAGGCAGTGTGTTCATGCCTATAGTAAGCGAATGTGTGCACAGCATGTTCCTAAAGTGAAGTATTTTAACATGCCAAAAGTTATTATTCATAATTATCCGAAGCGATAAACAAAGGTTCACACAATGCAAGAGTTGTCTGATACTAAGGCTGTCATTTTCGCATGTACTGACAAATCGGAGAAAGAATGTTTTGACCGAATGCTGCTTGGCACTGGCAAGATCTATGCTGAAAATGCTTTGAAGACAAAGAAGGGGGACGTTCTGTTCCTCTACAATATGGATTCGGATGTATTGCATGGAGTTTTTAGGGCGAAAGCAGATGGTGCCAAGAACATAATCCCGGAAGCGTGGAATGGCAATTACCCTTATCAGGTTCCTGTTGAGCTGGAAGGTGAGAAGAAGACAATTCCTAATGCAAAGAAGATTCTAACAAAATTAGGTATTGACTGGCACCATCCAGCTGGTCCAACCAAGAAAAGCATACTTCTGAGACTTTTCGCAAATCCTGATGAGTCATGGTCCAGCCTAATACCCGATACGGGCTTTCAAAAGGAAGAGAGAAAAGAAGATGAAAAACCCAAGCTTGAGGCCACTACGCTTTGGGACTATCCGAAGCAAAGCTACGGCTCAACGCCTAAAGGCAATAACAAATACGCAGGAGTAACGCCTGCCTTCATTCTCTACAACCTTCTGTTCAGATATACAGAGCCTGGCGACCTTGTGGTAGACCCTATGGCAGGCTCTGGCACTACCTACGATGTGTGCAAAGAAGAAGGAAGAAGATGCATAGCTTATGATATAGTTCCAACAAGACCTGAAATTATCCAAAATGACGCTAGGAAAATCCCGCTAGATGACAGCAGCGTTGATATGATCTTTATAGATTCACCATATGGCGACAACATCAGGTACAATGAACATCCTGCCAATATTGGGCATATCTCTGCCGAGTCTGAAGAGTTCTATGACGAGCTTGAGAAAGTAATAAGGGAATGCCACCGTGTGTTAAAGGACGGCAAAGTCTTGGGTTGGCTTATTGGAGACCAATGGGTAAAGAAAAAGTTCACGCCAGTAGGCTTTGAAGTATACAAACGTCTTTCAAAATACTTTGATACTGTCGATATTGTATGCGTGGTTCGCAGAAGCCAGGCATCCAATACAGGTATCTGGTACAACAGGGCTCTTAGGTTTAATTTCTATCTGCGTGGTTTCAAGTACCTCTTCATTATGAGGAAAGCTGTACCGAGCAAACCAAAGAAAGCTGAGAAAGGTGTCAAGTGGGCATACTATCAAAGAGGTAAAGCGGACACTAAGGGCAAACAAGAAGAGAACATGAAGCATGTTCCAAAGGTGGATTTGGAAAAGGGTTGAAAAATGCAATTTGACGAGCTTGTCAAGCTCTATGACAAGATGAAGGAAAAATACGGAGTCGATGCATACAGGCATGTAACTGAGCTTCTAAGAACAGCCAAAGCAATCCATAAAGAAGGCTTTGAAAACAGTCCCACAGCCCAGCGAGCTAAAGCAGAGGGAAGAGTGCCAGACCACGAGCAATCTTGGCGTGCATTCAAAGGAAAGAACCTCGAGAAGCTGCTAATGTACATGATAAATGACGAAGTTTCAACCTTGGGATTGAAAGTCATTGGAGGAAGCCAGCTCGAAAGGACAAGGTCTGAGAATCTATCAAAGGAGCTCAGTCAGGTAAGAAGGAATCTTTTGATTCATTATGGAGAATTTGGCTCTCATCTGCCAGATGTAGATTTGATAATATACAATCCCACAAACTTTCACATTCTTGCTGTACTATCAAGTAAGGTTACCTTACGGGAAAGGATAGCGCAGACAGGCTATTGGAAGATGAAGCTACAAAGTGACGAAGTGACGAGAAATATCAAAGTCTTTTTCATTACACCTGATGAAGATGGAACTCTGACGGCTAGGAATCCTGCAAAGAAAGGCAGGGCAATTGTAGAGGTTGATACAGACGGAAGCTATGTCATGACAGAAGCAGAGATTGAGGAAAGCGATAAGGTCAAGAAGTTCGACCAGTTCATCACTGACTTGAAGAAGCTGATTGCTACCAATAGCAGCTAGTGTTACTCTATTAACGGCCATAAAGTGTATAAATATTAAGAATAGAAAATACTCTTATTACTTGCAAATTAACATTCGGTTACAAGCATTCCCTGTGGCCTGACAGTTAAAGAGAAGAATGTGATTCGGACCGCTTTTTGTACTCCCTTGTCGGAGATATAATAAATGGTATCCCTATGATAATAAAGTACAATGCCAGATATCCCAATTGCATAATCCTTTGACCACTATGAATATCTCCAGTTACCATCTGTGGAAGTATAAGTGACAACATTCCAAGAATCGTCGTACATCCTACCCAAATTTTCAAAATTACATCAATAGGAATTTCACGAAGTTTTGACTTTGGCGCTCCCAAAGCAGAATAGACATTGTCTTCAAGTTGGTAGAGATTACGCTTCGATGTTGGTTCATTGCTTTCACCAATGTTTAGCTTTTCTCCCATCCAGTACTCCTTTGCTAAATGTGGATGTGAGAACAGGTATCGTTTTGCATTAAATGCAGGTTGTAAAATGAGGCCCACTAGGCCGAAGAGCATGAAAGGAATAAGTAGAATCGCAATATTTCGAACATTTGCTAAAGAGAGAAGCGAAGCAGCAGGTGGCGTCAGACTAAGGAATCCGCAGACCGCTACGACGATAGGTATTATCGAACCGATCGAAGTCCATAGTCTGTTTAGATCAGGCAGTGTTTCATAATAGGATTTTAAATCCTTGGTCAAACCTCGTAAATGCTCAATATCATTATTACCATACTCTCCATTCTGGGAGATGACCTCGCCTAGGTAGAAGTTGTACAAGTTATGATACTGGCGACGAATATGGCTCTTTGTAAAATACAGGACTAATTGCTTATTCCCCTTGGCTATCCTTGTACGTCCTTCGGGAATAATCTTCAACAATTCATTATAACCAGCAGCTAGTGCATTATGAGCTTCAATTATCCGCTTAATGTTACCACTTGAAACAGACATAGGAGGTAGTTTTGCTTTTGATATAGATAGAGTTTTCTAAATTATATTGTTGTCATTCAATTGGATGCCGCAAAAAGTAATGCATATCATGCTTCATATTCTTGTGCATGCAACTCAAAGTGTACTGCTTTAGCTGCTCGCTACTTTAGCACTTTAGACCCCGATCTCCATGCATCATTTCTACTTTCTAAGCACATAGTAGCCAATAGCTAGGGCTAACAATCCGAAAATAACCCAATGTGTAGCATCGTGTATCAGATGACCTATCGGATCAGCAGAAGGGTCTCTTTCATCCCAATGCACTTTGTAAAAGCCTTCGTAAACCTTGACATGAATACCTCTGCCATCCTGTAGTGCTATGCCGTAGTCAGCTGATTGCCCATCTGCGTCGGCAGGTCTTTCTGTAAAACCTACATCAGCAGGAAAAGGAACCATCCAATCTTCAATAACTATGTCATTATGCTTTGGTAATTGTAATACCATATTGATTACTTCGTTCCAGTTATAACTTCTTCTTACTGTTGGATGATAAAGTGTCAAATGTATTGTCCTCTCCATTCTGTTATGCCCATCAGGTTAGCAATGAACTGAGCAATTCTGATAATAGCCCAGCCAATGAGTTTCAATAATTCAGCTATAGCAAGAAAGATACCGCCTACTGATTGTAACCACTGTAAGAACTCGATTGCAGCTTTACGTCTTTTTCTCTCTTCAAGCACTAATTGTTGTGCCATTACCATCGCTATTCGCTTGTCCTCTATATAAAGATTAGTATCATTTTGATACTAAAATCATACTACGCCCACCTGAGACGTACTCCACAGCTAGGACATGATTCAACCCTTTGCAGCAATTCAGCATTACAATTCGGACAGTAATACTTCCTCTTTTTAGAAGCGTTATCGATTATTGACGCCACTACAGCAGCTCCTAATAGAGCTAGTCCAAGCCCAATCAATGCTCCAAGTGCCGACCCTTCATCATCGCTGGGCACTTTCAGCTTTCCTCCTCATATCTGCCAGAAAAGAAGCGATTATTTTGACAATTAAATCATTAGTAGACTTTGCAAACCCATGATTGACTAGGTCTTCCAAAGCAGTAGCATGATCCTCAGGAAGCCTAAGGACAAAAGCTCGCTCTTTGATCTTTACTTTCCTAACTCCCATAGTATCAGAATAATACTACTAGTTAATTGGCTTTAAGCCTTCGTTTCACTCCTGTATTATACAATGAATTAGCTTTCTTGAAACTAGCCTACCCCACTTCAGTCACTACGCTTAGCAATTCACCCCCGAGACACTACCCTACGGGCTTCCCTTCTTCGACCCCTCTTGCTAGCTTCGTTCCTTCGCCTTATGGTGCTGTCTTATACAATGGTGCCCAGAATGGTGCCATTGATGTTGCCAGCATGGTGTCGGCTAGTTTCTTCGAAAGGGTAGGAAACCTTTGCCTGATCGCTACGGTTTTCTCCCCCACACGCCTTAGCGTGCGGCTCCCTCTCTTTCCCTAGGGGTTCTGCTTGTCTGCCTACGTGCACATAATGCTTTAAAATGAATGCACAGCCGGTTTAAAATTGAGCACCTCACTGCCATAGCTGTCCGAAATCTTGGCATTTGCCATATATGCTTGTACTGTTCGAGCCATTGTATTGCCTAAACGTTATCCAAGACTTGCACTCGCTGGCTTTGCCGGACCAATTATTTTCATATCTGTCTTTATCATTCTCGGCTTCATCTCTCTTGGCTATTCTCCAGTTTCCCAAGTTATTAGCGAGCTTGAGTTATACAAGTATGGAACTGTTCAGGTTGTCAATTTCATTGTTTCAGGTACACTCCTCATTGTATTCTCTATCGGATTTTACAAGGCAATGCAAGGCTTCATAAAAAAAGGTAGAGTAGCTGCAGTATCAATACTTTTGGCACTAGGTGGAGTTGGCTTGATTCTAGGTGGTGTTTTCGTAACAGACCCTTCAGGTCCAAATGTAGCGCATACAATTAGAGGAGTTCTACACGTAATTGCTGGCTTTATGCTCTTTGCTCTTCCTCCACCCATTGCATTTATCGTTGTTGGATTATCACTGTCAAATGTTCGCTACCTGAGAGCATATCGCATTTATTCTGTGTTAGCAGGCATTGCAGCATATGGATTGATTGCTTTGTTTTTGTTTGCAAGCGGAAATACTCAGTTAGGAGGTAGTCATACCACAGGCATATTCAATAGAATTGCTACAATCGAAGCCTTGGCTTGGTATGCAGTCACGGCATTGAATATTTTAAGCACATCTAGTAGAGGAGAAACGATAGCCAGAACACAACGTAATTCTTAACTTGCGCATATCTGCTCCATAAAGTAAAATTTGAGACCTTTGCGAGCTTCTAGTCTATGTTTGTCAACTACCCATTACCACTTAAGGATTGAGCAATTGCACATACGTTGAGTTTAGCTCTGTCATTTCACTAGGACATAAGTACTTTGATTTTTCCCACATCCAGGCAGGAAACCAAGATTCATCAGGATGAGCAACGCTATAAGGGCCACAAGCAAACACAGGTCCAAAATAAAAATCTCCTATCTGCCTCTGATGCTGATACTGCGTCATTCCCTGCGGCGCAGGAATGCTATCTACATATATGATTAACTCTATCCATTGGATAAATCCATTGGCGATACGTACACTAGGTATTGTGGAATTGAACGAGTATTGTGCTGCCGAGCCTGTATTGTAGTATTCTCTCTCGGTAGCATCAGGATGTAAGCGCAGAAATGTCTGGACTTCAGGCAGCTCCTTTGTCTTTTTTGCAATAAATGCTTGATGGCTTTTCTCCAGTGGCGAGGGTTGTGCTGGAGTTATTGCAGGAGCCTTTTCTAAACTTCCTGCCCAAAGTGCAGCAAGCAATGAAGCAAACAAGGCTATTGCTGCTGTTCCAAGCACAGTAACAATCCTTACACTACTTGTTTCAATGGGAGCTTTGTTGCTCACTGATATTATTTTGCATTATTTTCTATTGAACGTTTACCATGCTTATTGATGTGTAGATCTGCGCTCTAAAGCTAAATTTAAGCAAATTAAACGGTTCCAGTGTGTGCACACATGCCATCTAAAGTAAGACTACTAATTAGTTCTTGATTTCCGAGTCTAGCAGCACTATAGCTTGTCCCGCTCAGATAAAACCTACCTGAGCGCTTCTACATATCCCCAAGAACCAAGGGGACCTTGATCTTCAGCCTGCTTTATCAGCTCCGACAGTTTGGCGCGTATTTCTTTTTCTGACCGCAAAGCTGTGAATGCAATTCATTCAATATAGTCAAGCCGCAGAGATATTTTTCTTTGCTGCAGGCTTCTTTATGTTGAGCTTGCCAAGCTCTGGCAGTGCCAATGCAAAGTGAACGTGGATGCAGTTTTTCGAGTTATCCAGTATGCAAAAAAGCGTATGGTCTTTTAGTATTACTTCAGCAGTGCGGTTGACATTATGGTCTTTTATGTAAAGTGAATTTTCGTGGGAGCCTGCTTTTGAAAGGTATGGTGCATATGACTTCAAAAAGTTATCCTTTTCTATATTCATTAGCAAAAGCTCATTGACAAAATCCTTTATGGGACGGTTATTCTCTTTAGCAATCTCTGATATCTTTTGGTATACTGGTCTTGCTATGTCGACAGTCACGATATTGGCCTTGTTGGTGGCAGCTTTGGACATGCTATGAGCATGATTAAGCATGCCTGATATTTAAGTATTGGTAGACAAGAGAGTTTGACATCTTTTAAGACAAAACTCACCTGCAATATTTATTAGCATGCTGAAGGCATGGTGATGTAATGCTATCTGATTTTTCAGGGGATGCAAAGGACGACAATGACGGGTTTGAGCCAAGTACTCCCATACTTAGGCGAATGTTGAGGGTTTTGCTAGACGATAGTATAGGCAGAACAAGATTCTCACAAGCAGCAAATGTGCATTATGCCGTACTGCTAAAACACTTGGAATGGCTAGAATCTAGGAAGTATATCAGGTTCACCTTCAAAGATGGCAAGCCTGTTGTAGAGTTAACTGAGGTTGGCAGAGAGTTTGCAAATCGATTCTTGGCTTTATATGATTGATCATCTGATATTTAAGGAATTCACATTTGTATTCAATATATATCAATTTTATTGATATATTATCTACAAAATTGATAAAAAATTAGCATTTCTTATAAGCACCGGCCGCAAAGGGTTGCTAACAAAAAGGAGGTGAAAATGAAAAAATGACAAACAATCAATTCGGTTTCACAATCAGTGCACCAAGCAACGCCTATGGAGTAAGCACAGACTTTATAGTTCCAAATGGAATTTCAATAATTGCAGCCGGTGCAAAAAGTCTATGGGCATCAGCAGGCGACATTGTAGCAAATGAATCACTTTTGGGAGGCGGATACAACGAAGTAAGCCTTACATACTTTGCACAAGGAAATCCCCAAGGGTTAACGCCAGGATGGTATTTCTACTGGGGAGCCGATGGAAACACTAACTGCTGCTACCTCCTTCTTGGACATGATCCAACTGGTAACCTTGTAAGACTCACTCTACAGTATGTCAACGGTACAAACTACTGGAAAGCCATCTACTACAATATCTCAACAGGAAATATCATACAAAACAACATAACAAACCCAGCAACTGGTGGATATGCAATGAACCACTCGACATTGCAGATGGAAGCAGGTGACAATCCAACATGCAGCACATACAGCCAGTTCAATGACTTAACCTTTAGAAACATAACATACTATGACATAAATCAAAATCCAATTACCTATACCTATACTGTGACAGGTGTAATTAACAATACAGACACATGCACTGCCTGCTTGACCGAAAATACGACCAACACAACAATAACATATCATGGATGTTGATTTATAATCCATATACTATCCCTATTTTTTACTATTTTTTAATTAGATTTTTATTGGATGGTCGGAGCAAGCCTTGCATGGATCTTTCAAAGAGGTACCTGTATGCAATATTCATCACTACAATATCATCGTTACTTGTGCTTCAAATACCTTCAATTTTTCCTCATGCTCAAGCATATTCTGCTGACTCGACAACAAGAATATATAATCTCAATTTAGGTGGTCAAATATATCCAATTTCATACAAAATTACAAATGCCACATTGAACAATATTGAAGGAAATACAAGTTACAATGGTCTTTTCTTTAACATTGCAGCTTCCAGTTCCAATGGTTCACTAACTGTAATGCTGCCCAGGCAGCTGATGGAAACTGATTGCCTTTATCAACAACAGGAAGCTAGACCATATTTTGTCAATATAGATGGTAAAGAGATTCCCCTTCCCTCAGTGAAGCAAACAATTTCGCCAGTATCTTCAGATGCAATCAACAGCGGCAATAATAATATTATCACGATTGACTTTCCTCCAAACACAAAGACAATAGCAATAAGGGAATATGCAGCTTTTGAGCCTTCATTATCTTCGGGCATATGCGTTGGATTCGCATTGGAAAAGAACAGTAACGGCTTGATACTGTATAATGGCAATCATAATGGCAGCAATGACTGGAGCCAGGCAACAGTAGACAAAAATGGCTCTTCAATCACTTTTGCCAACCCATTCCCAAGCAGGAATGAAATCACACTGGAATTTCAGCTTCCAAGGGACATAATAGATGCAAAGTCTACGGGAAACACTTCAGGTGCAGGGAACGATGCCCCATTTACCGTTATCCTTGATGGTACAAAGCAGGCACTATCAAGAGAAGTCTTTAGCAACAGTACTGCGAGAATAGTGCTCGTAGATATACCTGCTGGAACCAAGCAGATAACAATTTCAGGAACGCACGTAGTTCCAGAATTCGGAATGTCGCTTTTAGCAATAATAATGACAATAGGAATTGTTGGAGTGGTAGGAGCTAGTAAAGCGACAAGGAGAAAGATGCTTTAGGATAAACCTGTATTAACTATAATCTGCCTTTATTTGAATTAATATTGTGTAGACTGGAAGGTCAGTAATGATGGCTAACATCGACAGCTGTACCATTTATGAGATGGCTTTTAGTAACTATTACTATAACTATAGGCATAGTTACATCTCTGTAATTTTCATAGAAACGGGGTTCATGTAGATGGCTGCTTTATTATGTGCCTTGTGCTCGTTGGCTTATCAGCTTTCACCAAGGCATCTAAAGATGCAATAGATGTGCCATTATTTATTTTTCAATCAATACCTATTCTAACAGGATACAGAAACAAAACCGGTAGGAGCTTTGAAGCCGCTGCAATATATCCTGGATTTATCAGGATCTTTAAGGCATCATAACAGCAAGTAGCTTGCAAAATAAAATGCAGATAGATTCATGGCATCTCGCATGACGTAGCGCAAACTTGCTTTTGATTGCATGTGATTGCTGTCACTTTATAACTAATGCAGAGCTGAAAAAATAGATGTGAAGCACAGGAGCAAAGCAAGCATTATTGCAAAAATTCTACAAGTTGCAAGCGTTGGAGGGGCAACAAGAAGCCAGATAATGTACAGAGCGTTTCTATCTTATGTCCAGCTAAAGGAGTATCTGGTTTTACTTCAGAACAATGGGCTGCTGCAATATGACGCAGAAACCAAGACATTCAAATCGACTGACAAGGGCGCAAAGTTTCAGAGCCTGTTCAGGCAGCTTGGGGAACTGGTCTCTGAAGAGAGTCTGAAGCCGGACATTGAGCCATATGATCTGGCAAGTGAGGAGCCGCGTCAAATTCAGGTAGAATAGGCATTGCGGCAAGGGCAAGAAGACGACTGAACTGTGAGTTTTTGTATACCATCAGTCTGCGGATGCTCCATCTGGCCAGTGTAGCTTTGTGTGATTTACGATTGCTAACCATCCTTTTTTCTACTTCCGGCCGTCTGGGCCATGACCTTTCCTGCTAGCTAGCTATATCTTTGTTGACTGCAGTTGGGCCTTTCTCGCGGAATGGATCAGCAGTAGATCAATAAGCGCATTTGACCACATACTGAATTGCGATTCCGTCTATCAGCAGATTCTGCATAGCAATTGCTGGCTGCCTTTCAGCCTGCTGGCGGAGGCGGTGAAAGGCTGGTCAGTTTATTAGCCTTGTAGCTCTTTTTGCTACATGGCACAACTGCTTCACAGCGACACTGGAGAGCTGCTATCCCTGTTCAAGCAGACAAGGGAGACCACGATAAAGCTTTTCAAACCTCTCAATATCGAAGATGCAGTCATACAATCAGATACTTTTGGCAGCCCTCCAAACTGGCACATCGCCCATGTAACATGGTTTTTCCATAAAGTGCTTGAAAAACACGGCCATAAAATAAAAGAACAAGACGGACATGGCATCAACCTGTCATACCTTAATTCATACTACCAGCGCTATGGCAATATCCTCCCAAAGTCAGAGAGAGGCAGGTTTCCAAGACCCACTGTGCAACAGACGCTAGAATACAGAAAGCTGGTTGACGAAGCAGTAAGCTCCTTTTTGAAATCCCGGGGGCTGACAATATCACCTGAAGTAGATTATGATATTACTCTTGGCATCCAGCATGAAATGCAGCACCAAGAGCTCATGGTCTATGATTTCCAGTATTATTTCCAGCGCTTTCCCGACCCTAAAGATAACTACAGGCCAGAAGTTATGGAGTCTCCGCCTCTGCCTCATCCTCAGCCTCAGCCCCGGCCTCTTTCTCCAGCCCTGCAAAAGCCTGCAGGCATGGCCCGCATCCCCGGAGGCATTTACACGCTTGGCTTTGGCAATGGAGCAAAAGCAGGTGAGGATGATAGAAAGAGAAAGAAAATCGGGTTCTGCTATGACAACGAGCTGCCAGAGCACAAGGTATACCTCCAGCCATACAAGATCGATGTCGCCCCCGTGACAAATGGAGATTTTGCAAAGTTTGTTGAAGCAGGAGGATACCAAGAATACAAGTACTGGCTGGCAGACGGCTGGGAACTGGTAGAGGAGAATGGGTGGAACGCACCGCTTTACTGGCACAAGAAGGGCAAAAGATGGATAAAGAAGGATTTTCGTGGCCTGCGGGAAATAGACCCCGACGAGCCGGTGGTAAACGTCAGCTTTTACGAGGCTGACGCTTATGCAAGGTGGGCCGGCAAGAGACTTCCAACGGAAGCAGAGTGGGAAAAGGCTGCAAGCTGGAACGAGGACCTTCAGAAAAAAACTCCCTACCCTTGGGGAGACAGCAAGCCTACTGCAAGGCATGCAAATCTCATGGAATCCTGGATATGGTCTCCTACAAAGGTCGGGTCGTACCCTGAAGGCAAAAGCTACTATGGCTGCCACCAGATGATAGGCGATGTGTGGGAGTGGACATCGTCTGAGTATGTCCTCTATCCGGGCTTCCTGTCCAGATTCCCGGAATACACTGACAAGTGGGCTGTAAACCAGAAAGTACTGAGAGGCGGCTGCTTCGCCACCCCAAGAGGCCAGATAAGGAACAGCTACCGCAATTACTTCAAGCCTCATGAAAGAATAGTCTTTGCAGGGTTCAGGTGTGCAAAGGATTGACTGGCTGCTGATTCAGACGAGGTGAGGTCAGCTGATCTATTTCCTCCATCACAGCGTTAGTCGGGATCAATACAATAGAGTACAACCGTACTGCTACTGTCTATCTGTCCATCTATCTTTGCAGCTGCCAGAGAAATGAAATAAGAAAGGAGAGGAAGAGAAAAGAAGAGAAGTTCAAACGGCAGCACAGATAAGTTTATCAAGCTAGCGCGGTATAAAATGGCGGCTATGGCATTAGCCTTGGCTTGCAGTCAGCAGATGTAAGTAGCCAAGCCAGAACCGCCCGTTCATTCTGTTTTCAACGGTGCTGATAATGCCTACCGAATAGAAAAAAGGTGGGCATAGAAATTGAAATCAATCGAGTTTGCGTTCCTTGCCATAGGAGCTATTGCAGGCGCTTTTCTGAGATACAAGATTGCATCAGGGCCTATTCTGGTCGGCACTCTTTCCGTAAACATACTGATAATAAACGTAATCGGCAGCTTTATCCTTGGAGTATTCTCTGTCCTGTCTGTCGCATGGAACCTCGACAGTCGCTACTCTCTTTTGGTGGCAATCGGATTTTGCGGATCGCTGACTACAATGTCCTCTTTTGCTCTTGAAACTGCAAATATGCTGGGTGAAAGGCAGCTGGCAAACATGGCGATCAATATTGCAGCCAACGTCGGGCTGTCAATTGGAGCAGTTATCGGTGCTAGGGCCCTGACTGGCGAAATAGTCAGGACTCCTACAGGTCTTTAGCCTGACAGGCAGATGAAGAGAAAAAGCAAGGAGAGAAAAGAAAAAAGAGAAGTGGAAAAAGAAATGAGGAAAAAGGTCTGGCTGCTTGCTGTGACGATAAAAAAGAACGACCAGCTGCAAGGAAGCTGCTATACAGGGTTCTGCTTGATTTTTTGAAAGATGCAGGAATTTCGGGTGCGACTGTATTTAATGGAATTGACGGGTTTGGAAAGAGATGAAGGTCTGCTCTTCATATTGAAGGCCTTTCAATGAATTACCCTGTGATGATTCAGGTAGTGGATGAAGAGGCAAAGCTGGAACCGCTTCTCCCTGAGATCAGGAGGATGGTTGATGACAACGGGCTTGTAACTATTACCGAGACTTTCGCGGTATAGTATGCAGAGTATAGGCATCTGTGCAAGTTATTGAGATAATCTAGATCAAGAATTACTGGTGCAGTTCCTGCTAAAGCTTGATAAGAAAGGTTTATTCAACAAGTGCCTCGTATGAATCTGCTCGAAATAGACCTCAGAGCTAGAGAGAATCAAGGAGAAGAATTTTCAAGAGAGGCTTGAATTTCAGGACAGATATTTAGAATTGATAAAGAAAGCAAACAATTCAAAATGGAGTGCAGCTCAAGGGTCAATAATAAATAACTCGACAGGTGCCATCAAGAGACCACATCACAGTCAATCCATTAGACATAAGCGATATACCAGACGACGTCCAAAGGACTAGCATAAACTCCCTCTGTACAACTTTATTGAACGCAAAATTTCATTTTACTTCACGAATTCCACATTTGGCATCATTTTAAAAGAACTATCACCTGTAAGAAATTTTGCTCCTAAACGTTCGGACATGGCATAGCCAGTTGCGTCTGCATAAGAAAGGTCTATCTTGTCAAGCTTTGCCTTGAGCCTTAGCCTCATCCCTTTCCTGATATCCTGTTCTTCTATCTCTGTTTGATATTGTTTGAATACTGTATACACGACGTCAGCTTTCTCTTCATCATGTTCGCGCAGAATTAAAAAATATAATTCCATTAAATTCAGTATGGATGTTATCATTGTATCAGCATCAAAATATTTGAGATAATTTCGATTGCCTCTGACATATTCTATCATGGCATGAGTATCAAGAAAAAACTTGGCCAGCTGCTGTCACTTCTCCCAGCCAGTTTTTGCATCATCCTTCAATCGCTGAGTTCCTCTGGAAAAGCTAAGCGATCCAAATATTTCTTTGATATTTGCTTTCTTTTCTACCTCTATGTCTATCACGTCACCTTCGACTATTTTGTATTTTTTGGCTTCTTCGACAGGGATTATTATTCCAAGGGAGTTTCCTATTCTCCTTACCTTTGCTTGGATCCGCATGTTTTACTAGCAGTTAAATTTTACATATTGTATTATTTAAGTCTTGGATATTTGCCTGATGCTCGTTTAACTTACTTTACTATCATTTGATAGTCATACGAGTTGCTCAGGTTAGCCGAGCATGTAGGTAGTACAAAGCTAATGAAGCTATCACCAGAACTATTCTGTAAACAAACAATTTCTTCAGAAAAACGCTTGCAGCATTGGAATATGCTTCCAGTCTGTTCTGAACTATCTATTTTTCAATTCCGGTTTTCAGTTAGTTGAGCGGTTTAGCATCTTGTTATTGTTGTTGTGTACATGCATGCGTCAAGAACTTTTTTAGCATTCAGGCCAGCGTGTCTTTAATCGTCTGCAAGAACATGCTAGCAGGAAATGGCTTTTTGATGATCCGGTCAATTCTGGTTGATGGAAACATTTTTTCAAATTCTGACTTGTTAATTTCAAACGCTGTCATGAATATTATTTTAATAGTTGGGTTTACTTTTCTAATCTCCCTTGCCAGCTCAAAGCCGGTCGTTGAAGGCATTCTGATATCTGTTATCACCAGTGCGCAGCTACCGCAATTTTTTCTAAAATAATCCAGAGCATCGCCCGGGTCTGTAAATCCCTTTGCAACATAGCCTGCTCTTTCTGCTATTGACTGCAGAATGTAGACAATATCAGGTTCATCGTCTACTATTGCAATCATTTTTGCAAGTGTCAATTTCCCCTGTTACTCGAAGAGAAGAGAAAAATGCAATATTATAAGGCGTTTGGTGCAATCTACCATAAACCTACCCAAATATGCAAGTATTTTGTGCTTGACCTACCTAAAGTGAGCGATTGACTTGACAGGCTTCTAGGGTGGCCGGATTTAGCTGCCATTTTGGCAAAAGCAATGCATGTGCTAGGCACCAGAAAGCTGGGGTTCCAGTAATTACCAGAAATGTGTTAGCTGAGCAACTCCTTTTAAATGATCATATCAATTAAGAATTGAGAACGGAGCTTACCTGCTTGTCCACTCTCATTTTCCTTTCCCTGCCAGGTGAAAAATAGGACATGACAGCCTTTGTACTGGACCAGCTTGACAGATTGACGTTCATTCGGGAATTTGCTCATGATGTAAGCGCCGGCCTGAGCGCGGAACAAAAACAGCTGCAGCCAAAATATTTTTACGACCGCAAAGGGTCGGAGCTATTTGAGGAAATATGTCGCCAGCCCGAGTATTACCTTACGCGGGCAGAAGCCTCCATCCTCAGAACTTATTCGCCGTATATCGCCAGAGTGTACGGTTCGGTCCCAAGCGCCATAATTGAACTTGGCAGCGGCAGCTCCGCCAAGACCATAATTCTGCTGCAGGAATTTGTGAAGGTACAGCAAAGACTCTACTATTTTCCTATCGACATCTCGCATTCAGCATTGCAGCGCGCATTAATGGCTCTATCAGACCACCTGCCTGCAATCAAGATAACTGGTCTGTCTGCAGATTATATTGGCGGCATAGCCAAGGCCGGCCAGCTGATTGCAGGGGAGCAAATTTCTGCAAGGATGATTGTGCTTTTCTTGGGGTCAAGCATTGGAAATTTCGAACCCGGAGAAGCTGAATCATTTCTTGGCATCATTGCAGAAAAGCTGAGCCCTGGCGACTTGGTGCTTGTTGGGTTCGATCTGCATAAAAATGAAAAGGTATTGAATGCGGCATACAATGACTCTGCCGGCATCACCGCCAGGTTCAATCTGAATATCCTTGACAGGATAAACAGAGAACTTGGTGGAGAATTTGAGACACGACACTTTCGCCATTTTGCATTTTACAATAAAAATGAAAAGAGGATAGAGATGCACCTGATGTCAACCTGCAGACAGAATGTCTACATAAGAGAGGCAGGGAGGACATTTGACTTTGACAGAGGCGAAACCATCCATACAGAAGATTCATACAAGTATACCGTAAGGCAGATTGGCCAGATGGCAAAGCAGTGCGGCCTGAAGGTTGAGAGGCACTTTTTCGACCAGAACCGCATGTTTGATCTTGCTATGTTCAGAAAAGATTAAAGCTGGATTGCAGACAGTAGAGAGAATTCTGATACTGATACTGTTCCACCTGCCAAAAATAGCAGTAATGTTTCATTGGCTGGCTGTGCTGGTGTTAGTAAGTTGAATTCAAATGCCATTGTTCATAGGTTGGTTTGGTCTGCGATTTGTCTGGCTTTTCTTGCTGTTCTGGCGCAGCAGGATGCAGCTATCGCGTATTGTCTCTTCCTATAACCAATACGAATTCTCATTTTGTTACCTGATACAGAAATGAAATTCAAAAGTGTAAGGTCAGCAATTTATCTTCAATGCCATAAATATTTTGTATAGCAAAACTTGGTAATGACAAACAACGATAATACATCAT